>NZ_DS560015.1:25051-670558 GCF_000154825.1 Anaerofustis stercorihominis DSM 17244
ACGTGATAAGCTGCGATAAGCTGCGTTTAGTTGCAAATGAACTTTGAAGCGCAGATTTCCGAATGGGGCAACCCACTATGTGAAGACATAGTACCACCATGTGAATATATAGCATGGTAGGAGGGAACCCGGCGAACTGAACCATCTAAGTAACCGGAGGAAGAGAAAGAAAAATCGATTCTCCTAGTAGCGGCGAGCGAACGGGGAACAGCCCGCGTATTAAGATATATAGTGTTTAGCAGAAGTGTATGGGAAGGCACACCAAAGAAGGTTATAGTCCTGTAAGCGAAAAGCATTATATAGTTGATACGCCTTGCGAGTACCACGGGACACGTGAAACCCTGTGGGAATTTGGGAGGCCCACCTCCCAAGGCTAAATACTACTGGATGACCGATAGAGAATAGTACCGTGAGGGAAAGGTGAAAAGTACCCCGGGAGGGGAGTGAAATAGAACCTGAAACCTTATGCCTACAAGCAACCAGAGCGCAAGTGATGGTGTGCTTTTTGTAGAACGAGCCAGCGAGTTACGGTGTGTAGCGAGGTTAAGCTGTTAAGCAGCGAAGCCGTAGGGAAACCGAGTCTGAATAGGGCGAAAGTTGCATGCTGTAGACCCGAAACCGTGTGATCTACCCATGTCCAGAGTGAAGCGAAGGTAAAACTTCGTGGAGGCTCGAACCGGTGTCTGTGAAAAAGGCTCGGATGAGGTGTGGGTAGGGGAGAAATTCCAATCGAACACGGAGATAGCTGGTTCTCCCCGAAATAGCTTTAGGGCTAGCGTGTGACGATGAATAATGGAGGTAGAGCACTGAATTGGCTAGGGGGCGTCTTGCTTACTGAACCATATCAAACTCCGAATGCCATATATTTTAGTCATGCAGTCAGACTGTGAAAGATAAGTTCCATGGTCGAAAGGGAAACAGCCCAGACCTTCAGCTAAGGTCCCAAAATTCTGATTAAGTGGGAAAGGATGTATAATTGCTAAGACAGCCAGGACGTTGGCTTAGAAGCAGCCACTCATTTAAAGAGTGCGTAATAGCTCACTGGTCGAGTGATTATGCGCCGAAAATAACCGGGGCTAAAATCAGATACCGAAGCTAAGGATTAGTTTTACTAGTGGTAGGGGAGCATTGTGTAAAGGGTGAAGCCGAAACGTAAGTATCCGGTGGACGTTACACAAGAGAGAATGCTGGCATGAGTAGCGAGAGTATAGTGAGAATCTATACCATCGAAAACCTAAGGTTTCCCGGGCAAGGTTCGTCCCCCCGGGGTTAGTCGGGACCTAAGGCGAGGCCGAAAGGCGTAGTCGATGGACAACTGGTTGATATTCCAGTACCGAATATGTTTGTTTGAGAGATGGAGTGACACAGAAGGATAAGTTATCCCAGCTGTTGGATATGCTGGGTCAAGTAGTGAGGGTGTACGGTAGGCAAATCCGCCGTGCATAAGCCTGAGCTGTGATGAGTACCGAAATTTCAGTAGGGAAGTAACTGATTTCACGCTGGCAAGAAAAGCTTCTATCGAGAACATGTTCGCCCGTACCGTAAACCGACACAGGTAGGTGAGGAGAGAATCCTAAGATGAGCGAGAGAAGTGTTGTTAAGGAACTCGGCAAAATAACCCCGTAAGTTCGCGAGAAGGGGTCCCTGTGAGAGCAGGGCGCAGTGAAAAGGTCCAGGCGACTGTTTACCAAAAACACAGGTCTATGCAAAATCGAAAGATGAAGTATATGGGCTGACGCCTGCCCGGTGCTGGAAGGTTAAGGGGATCTGTTAGCGCAAGCGAAGCAGTGAACTTAAGCCCCAGTAAACGGCGGCCGTAACTATAACGGTCCTAAGGTAGCGAAATTCCTCGTCAGGTAAGTTCTGACCCGCACGAAAGGCGTAACGATCTGGACACTGTCTCGACAACACACTCGGTGAAATTGTAGTACCGGTAAAGATGCCGGTTACCCGCGACCGGACGGAAAGACCCCGTAGAGCTTTACTATAGCTTGGCACTGAATTTCGGTATTGTATGTACAGGATAGGTGGGAGACTTAGAAACTAGGACGCCAGTCTTGGTGGAGTCGTCCTTTGGATACCACCCTTATAATGCTGGAATTCTAACCTGATACCGTAATCCGGTATAGGGACACTGTCAGGTGGGTAGTTTGACTGGGGCGGTCGCCTCCTAAAGAGTAGCGGAGGCGCCCAAAGGTTCCCTCAAAATGGTTGGAAACCATTTATTAGAGTGTAAAGGCAGAAGGGAGCTTGACTGCGAGACATACACGTCGAGCAGGTACGAAAGTAGGGCTTAGTGATCCGGCGGTTCCGAGTGGAAGGGCCGTCGCTTAACGGATAAAAGTTACCTCGGGGATAACAGGCTTATCTCCCCCAAGAGTCCACATCGACGGGGAGGTTTGGCACCTCGATGTCGGCTCGTCGCATCCTGGAGCTGAAGCAGGTTCCAAGGGTTGGGCTGTTCGCCCATTAAAGCGGCACGCGAGCTGGGTTCAGAACGTCGTGAGACAGTTCGGTCCCTATCCGTCGTGGGCGTAGGATACTTGAGAGGAGCTACCCCTAGTACGAGAGGACCGGGGCGGACTGACCTCTGGTGCACCGGTTGTCACGCCAGTGGCATAGCCGGGTAGCTAAGTCGGGACGGGATAAGCACTGAAGGCATCTAAGTGCGAAGCCCCCCTCAAGATTAGGTATCCCTTTCTTTATGAAGTAAGAGCCCTGATAGACTATCAGGTTGATAGGTCGCATGTGTAAGTGCAGTAATGTACTCAGCTGAGCGATACTAATTGCTCGAGGACTTGATCTAAAGATATAGGTACTTGTGGTTTAGAATCTTATGCAATTTATAATTATCTCTTAATGAAGAGTTAAAAATAAAATAGTTTAAATCCTCGTGATGATAGCGACGGTGTAACACCTGTAAACATACCGAACACAGAAGTTAAGCCCGTCCACGCCTATGGTACTTGTCTGGAGACGGACTGGGAGAGCGGGTAGTCGCGGGGTTTTTTTTATGCTTTTTTAAGTTTTTCTTTTTCTTGTATAGCAAAAAAGAATCATAATATATAATTATGATTCTTTTTTGTTTACTATTTATTACATTCTAATATTTCATTTTGTATATTTGATAAAATTTCAACAGTTGTTTCTAATTCATTTTCCTTTAATCTTTGAGATTTATTTCTGCTGTTTCTAATTAAATCCATCATATCTTGTACTAAATATCTAAATCCATTTCCCTCTAAATTATAGGTATATCTTTTATAATTTTTTTCATTTAAACTTTTTCTCTTGAAATATCCAACTTTCCACCATTCATGAGGTATTAAAATACTTCCGTTAGTACCAATGATTTCCATTACGCCTTCCAATTCAATATCATAGCCTATTTCTGCTATTGCTACTGCATTATCATATTTAAACATCAACATGCTATATATCACATTATTTATATCATCTTTTACTAATTTACAACTTGTCTCTTTATAGTTTGTTCCTAATAATTTGATAATTGTACAAATTGGATATATAGCAAGATCTGTAAAGTCCATAATTCTTTCTTTATCAAATTCATTTTTTGAAATACTACATTTAATGCTAATTAAATCACCAATTAAATTGCTCCTAGCATGCCATAATAATTGTCCAAATGCTTGTAAGTATAAGAGTGTAATATTGTTATAAAGAACAACATTATTTTTTTCCGCTAATTCAGTTAGTTCTTTGATTTCTTTTTTTTCTAATGAATAGGGTGCATCACAAATGACATGTTTTTTATTATTTAAAGCTTTTTTTACATATTTATACCTATCTTCTCTTTTAGTTTTAACGTAAACTATATCAATACTATTTAAAAAATCATTATAATTATTATATCCTGAATCTAATTCATATTTATTGCAAAAATCCTTTGCTATTTTTGCATCGTTTGAATACACACTTTCTAAATGTATACCACTAACATGTTTAGGCTCCATTACAGCCTCTCCATCGTATACAGTATCAGTGACTATTCCAAATTTATAATTTGTCATTTCTTCTTCACGAATTTTTGTACTAGATATGTTTTTAGTTCTTTCTAAGTATTTTACTTCACAATATTTTGAAAGATGATCAAATTTGCCTTTCCAATCAGATCCAATAACTAGTACATCTACGTCGTATTTTATAATATCTTGAATTTTTTGTCCTAGATATTCTTCTACTATAATTAAATCTGCAAACCCTGTTTTTCTAACATTTTCTATTCGAGTTGTTAAGCTGTCTTGAACAGATAATTTTCCACGTTCGCTATCATAGTTTTCTCCTGTTACTCCAACAATTAAATAATCGCCTTCCTCTTTTGCTCTTTTTAAAATGTTATAATGTCCTTTATGAAAAAGATCAAAGGTTCCATATGTGATTACTTTCCTCATTTGTTTCTCCTTATATTAAATTTATTAAAATACTTTGCAGAATATTGTTAAATATATGATTTATATACATTATAATACATTTTAAATATTTTATAAAGTGTTAAATTTGTTATAACTAATATAAGACTTTCTATATTTAGAAAGTCTTATATTAAAATTAAAATTTAAAAGTATCCATATCCGCCATGAATTTCAATAATAGAGCCGTTAATATAATCATTATTTAAAGTGTCTATACATAGCTTTGCTACTTCTTCTGATTTACCAAATCTGTGACATGCGATTTTTTTGTTAATTCTATCATAGCTTTCTTTTGTGCGTTTTTTTTGCCATGGTGTTTCTATAAAGCCAGGAGCTATAGCATTTATAGCGATATTTTTATGATCAAAAAATTTAAGTAAACTTTTAGTTAAATTAATTATACCTGCTTTGGATACACTATATACAAGTGAACCTGAATATGGCTCTATACCTGCATATGATGACATAAATAATATTTTTCCATTTTCATTTATATTTTTTTGAAGATCTTGTATAATAAATGTTGGAATTGATAAATTTGTTCGTATTACTTTTTCCCATGTTTCTATATCATAATCTCCAAATACAACTCTTTTACCATTTTTCTTAGCGTCAATTCCTGTGTTTAAAATTATCCAATCGATATTATTAAATTTTTTAATTACAAAATCAGTAAAATTTTTTGCTTCACTGTATTTTGAAAGATCAGCTTTTATAAATGTAACTCTTTTTTTATTTATTTCTGATAAGGAGTTATATATTTGATTTGCCGTATCTGAATTATGTCCGTAGTTTACTATAATTTGATTTTTGTCATTATCAGATAATAAATGATAAAGTATAGCTTTTCCTATGCCGCTTGTTCCTGAAGTTAACAAAATTTTTTTCATTTTTTTATATCCTTTTATATTGTAAGAATTTTTTCCATTATTTCTTTTGGTAAATATGGTTTTTGATTATACATTTCTTCTCCAAAGTATGTTTTTGGAAATGCTTCGGAGTTTGAATCTATCAATATTTCAAATAAACAAGGTTTACTAGAATCAACAGTAGTTATTGCATTATTCAATTCTTTTTCATTACGTATTTCATAAGATTGCAATGAATATGCTTTTGCTATTTTATAGAAAGAAGGTACTGTGTATCCGTTTTCTCTACTAGAACCATAATGTAGTTTATTAAAAAAGTCATTTTGCTGTTGTCTTATCAAACCTAAAGATCTATTATTAAAAACAAATATAAATATTGGTATTTGTTCTCTAAATATCCATTGTAGTTCTTGTATATTCATTTGAATAGATCCATCACCACATAAAGCTATACACCTATTGCCTGTTGCATAATATCCACCAATTGCTGCAGGGATTGAAAAACCCATTGCTCCGTGTCCACCTGAAAATAACATTTGTTGATTTTCTCTTGTTTCATATGATTGTGCTGCCCACATTTGATGTTGACCAACATCAACAAATACAGATAAATCTTCATTAAAATAATTACTTATTTGGCTAACAATCTTATTTACATTTCTTTCTTTTAATTTATTATCAAAGTTTCGCATTTCATTTTTAATTGAAATACATGTATTGAGCCAATTTTTTGAAACATTAAAATCAATTTTTTCGATCATACTTCTTATTATACCTTGAAAATCAATACAAAATGACAATTCATCTTTATGAACTTTTCTTTTTAATTCTTCCTTATCAAAATCAACTCTTATTATTTTTGCATTTTTAGCAAAATTTTCACTGTTTGCACCGGTTTGACGTCTACACATACTGCATCCAAAAGAAACTATTAAATCACATTTTTTATAAGAAATTACATTTGCCTCTCTAAATCCGTATGCTGCACCAACATATCCAAAAAATAAATTATCATTTATATCAAAAAGGTGCCTTGCTGGAAGACTTGTTATTGTAGGTATATTTAATTTTTCTATTAATTCTTTTATTAATTTATGTTCATTGCTGTTTTTCTTTACACCGTTTCCAATTAGAAGTAGAGGTCTTTCGGCATTTCTTATGTTTTCTAAAATTTTATCTGCTATTATATCATATTGTTTATTGTTAATATTTTTAATTTTAGGTTGAAAAGACTTTAATTTATTAATCTCTATTTCCTCACGCTGGATATTCATTGGAATATCCAATACAACAGGACCTTTTCTTCCATCTTGTGCAATATAAAAAGCTTTTTCTAATTCGTATCGGATATCGTTTTTATCCATAATTTGCGTACAATATTTTGTATAATTTTTTACCGATGAAATAACATCCATTTGTTGAAACCCTTGTTGCCTTAATGTAGGAATATCTGTATACTCATATAAATTTAACTGTCCTGTTATAAAAACTGTTGGTGAACTATCAAAAAAAGCATCTGCAATTCCTGACATCAAGTTCATTGCACCTGGTCCACTTGTTGCGTATGCTACACCTGTTTTATTTGATGCTTTTGAGTATCCTACTGCGGCAAATGCAGCACCTTGCTCATTGTAACAAGTATGATTTTTGATTTTGGTATTTTTATAAATGGAATCAACTAGATGAGCAATCATTGTTCCTTGGTAACCAAATATATCATGTATTCCTTGATTCACTATGAAATTTACGATATAATCACTAACTTTCATTGATTTATTACTCACTTTCTTTTTTTATTATTGGTTTCATAAGTTCCGATGTTGTATTTTGTTCAAGTATATTTGCATACTTAATATACCCTTGAAAGCGCAATAATTTAATTACCATTTCAAATAATTCCTCAGTTACTGCAAATCCCATTTTACGTTTAGCATAGTAAATTGATTTATTTTTTAATGTTTCTAAACATAAATCAAGCATTATATAATCTTCCATGTGATAATATTTTCTTATGGTATTCATTCTTGGTTTATAATAATAATAAAGTTCAGCTCTGTCTCCTGATCTGCTTAATATAGCCCAACTTTTTACTTTTGGATAGTTATAAATTTTTTTAATTTTAAGCATTTATTGTCTCCATTCTTATTTGATTTAATCGTTCCTGTCATAAGAAAAATCTAAATCATAGATTAATTTTGTCATTGATATAATAGTAGATTTTATTTTGTTCTGAATAATTATTTTTGAAATGTTGTTAAAGAAATCAAAATTAAATTTATTATTCGATGATAACTCTTTAAATTCTGATTTATTAAATAGTTCCGTTGAAATAACTTCCAGCTTTTCATATATATCTAAACATTTATCGTAATCAGTATAAATATTGTTCCATCTGCTTATAATCTTTTGAATGTTTATATGATTAATTTTTTTATTTATGCCATTAGATTGTTTATTTATTATTTGTTGAGTAAACATAATAAGATCTAATTTAAAAACTAAACTTAAAAAATTTAATATATATAAGTTATCAGTAATATTATAAAGTTTTATACTGTTTTCTATTGATTCATCATGAAATCCGGCTTTATATAATAATACAGAATTTAAATACATTTTCCATTCATTATTCATATTTGAATTATCAATCATGTCTTTTATATTTTTAAAATTATTAATTTCTTTTGAAAACGAAATGTTGATATATATTTCTCCAAAATCAGAGGATTTTGAAATTTGTTTGTAAACATGTTTAAGTTCTAATAAAGTAAGTTCATGACTTTTATTTTCTTTAATAAATTTTTTCAGTTCATAAATAAGAGAAAATATATCTTCATTTGATTTTCTGAATAAGTATTTACATTTAGAATATAAAGAGCATGCTTTATCATCTGTTTTAAGTATATTAAACAAGCCATCTGCGTATTCAAAACTTAAAGGATTTTTTTCATCATATAAAAATTCTATTTTCTTTATAATAAAATTATATTCTTTTTCTACATAATCTTTAATCTCTAATTGAATAATACCATTAGATGTATTTTTATATGCTTGCATATACATCAATATAGCATCATCCTTATTTGTTTTTAATTTTAAATCTGCTTTGAATTTTATAAATTCACCATCAATTACTTCTTGTTTTATGTTTTGATCTGTTTTGAGAGATATTGATGTTATATAATAATCTTCATCATCTAAATTGTCATTATCATATTCAAGTCCTGCGATTTCTGATTCATTATATTCATTCTCGTTATTAAGTATTGATAAATTATAATTATCAGAATTTTCAGAAGTATAAATGGTATGATTGATGTCCTCACCTTTCCTAATAAATTTTAGTATATTATCATTTTGAATTCCATTTGAGTTTAATTTACTTAAAATATATATTTTAAGTTTTATTGCACTCAAGCAATCTGGATTTTGTTTTAACAGATCATCAACGATTACAGTAGCTTCATCAAAATTATCAGATGCATATAATGAAATTGCTTTTTGTAAGTCTAAAATATATTTTTTTAGTATTTGTTCTTGTTCGTTTATACCTTTTTTTTGTTCTTTTATTTGTATAAATCTTAGTGCTTGCGATGTTTTACCGATTGTTGTTAATAATTTAACGCAAATATAAAAGTTTTTGTTACTTATTTTTAAATATATTGGTTTTCTAAATCTATTAATTCCGAAATAATCTTCACGTCCAATTAAATTTCTTTTGTTTTGGTCATTAATGAAAGATGTAAAAATTATTAAAAGAGCATTATAATGTCTTGCTTCATATGCAGCTAAAATTTCGGAATCGAGCTTTTTAAGTATCCTGTTATTTTTTAGTGATAGTATTATTCCACTTAATTGGGCACGGCAGTCTTTAAAGAATTGCCATGGATACATACCCAAAAACAATAAGACTTTTCTTTTTAAAAATTTATTATATATTTCATTTACATCGTAATATTTATATGCTTCTTCTTTAATAACAGTATACGGTGTATCAAAACAATAAACAGCTTTATGACTGCTACGTTCACTATGTGGAGGTAAAAACATCCAATCGTCTCCATAGTGCCATGAAAGATAGTCTGCAGATTTGTCGGGGCATATTAAACTTACCTCTTCAAAAGCATATCTCTTCCCTTGTCCATACATATCTTTGTTAAAAACAAATGGAATACCTCCCCATCTAAAAATATATTTATTACAATCTTCTTCATTGTAACAAAACATTTTTTTTTCTAATTCGGAAAGTACTTTGTCTTTGCCATATTTTTTTATTTTATGTCTATATTTAAAATAATTAATTAGATTTGTTCTCCATCTGAAACTGTATACACTTGACGGATTTATTAAATCGGCATATAATTCAAAATTTTTAATATAATCATTTTGAGCCTTTTTGTCATCTGGAATCGGATCAAGAACAAATATATCTATAACAATTCCTGCATCATCGTTATGCACTAACTGGTTTGTATGAATTGCTGTGGTGTCGAGATCTATATATCTTGCTAAATTATTGTGATAGCCTCTGTCAACTTCTTGACATTCTATGCTTCTATTGGGAGGCAATTGAGTCTTGCAAACTTCAATAAATTTATGATAATTATCTCTGGTCATTACTATGTCCATATCATCGTCCCATGGAATATATCCACGGTGTCTTAATGCTCCTAATGCAGATCCTCCGGCTAAGTAATAAACTATATCATTTTTTTTGCATATCTCATCAATTTCTTTTATTAAAGTATATAAATGGCGTTGAATATTGGTCATACTTTCCTCCGAATAATTTAAATATTATGCTTTTAAAATTTTACTTATTAATGATTTCATATTAACATATTATAATATTTTATGCAAATTTAATAATATTATTTTATGTTTTTTTAATGATTTCTACATATAAAATATTGTTGTTTTATAATATATCAGATTAAAATATATTTTTGAATTTTATTATTTCAGTAATAGATCTTATTTAGTGTTTTATAATGTTTTTATATTTAGTTTTTATATTTATGTTATAATAAAAAATATCAATAAATAAGAGGTGCAAAATGAACATTATAGCGGACTTACATACTCATACAAATATTAGCGAGCATGCATTTTCTACGCTTGAGGAAAATTGTATTGCTGGAAATAAAATAGGACTTGACGCGGTAGGTATTACAAATCACGGACCTGCATTGGAAGATGGTGCCAGTCATTGGCATTTTAAGAGCTTAGGGAAAAACAATCCGGGTAAAATGCATGGAGTTTATTTGATAAGTGGTATAGAACTTAATATAATGCAGGACGGCAGTATTGATTTAGAGGAAGAATATCTAAGTAATTTGGATTTGGTAATTGCTTCTTTTCATCAGGAAGTTTTTTATCCTAAAGATAAAAATCATGTAAATGATATGTTAAATGAGGCAATAACGAATAAGAATATAAATGTATTCGGTCATCTTGGCAATGAAATATTTAAATTTGATTATGAAGATATAATTTCAAAATGCAATAAGTATGATAAAGTGGTGGAAGTAAATAATCATTCTTTTGTTCAGCGTCCCGGAAGCGATGTGAATTGTTTGGAGATAATCAAACTTTGTAAGAAGTATGAAGTTCCCATCATGGTCAATTCCGATGCTCATATATCTTCCAGTATAGGTCATTTTGAAGATGCTATAGCCGTAATAGAAAAAGCAGGTTATCCTGAAGAGTTGATCGTAAATTCTTCTATGGATAGGCTACAGGATTATTTTAAACATATTAAAGGTATTGATATTTTAAATAGATAAATAAAAGGAATTATAATCATGAATGAAAAGGACGTTCTTTTAAATAACTTGGATAGGGTACATACCACAGAAATGGGTATAGAGCGTATAAAGAAAAATTTAAGTTTAAAAAATGAAGATGCAGTAGAATATTGTATTAAAATAATTAAAGATAAAGACTGCATTGTTACTAAAAAGGGAAAGAACTGGTATGCTAAGTTGGGGGATTGTGAAATAACGGTAAATAGGAACAGTTATACGATAATAACCGCACATAAGAAAAGTTGATTTTAGTGTGCTGATGATTATTATATTAAGGTAAAAACGGTAAATAGATTGAAGATATATCTTTATTATGGTATAATATTTAATCGTAAAAAATCAGAATTAGGTAAATTTTTATGAATTATATCACAATAAATGATAATTTTGAAAATAGTATAGAGATAAAGAAATCTAATTTTATTACGCATTTATTTTCTGTAACTTCTGTAGATGAAGTTAACGTTTATTTAGAGGAAATCAGAAAAGAGCATTATAAAGCAAATCATAATTGCTATGCTTATATCATTGGGACAAACATGGAAATCAAAAAATCAAGTGATGACGGTGAACCTTCCATGACTGCGGGTAGACCTATACTAAATGCTATGGAAAAGAATGATCTTACAAATGCATTGATAGTCGTTACCAGATATTTCGGAGGGATAAAATTAGGTGCCAGTGGACTTATTAGAGCTTATTCTTCCTCAGCCGGCGAAGTGATTAAGTGTGCTGAGCTGGTTAAGAAAGTTTATACCACAAAAATTAAAATATCTTATGATTATTCTCTTCACGGTAAGATAGAAACTTTTCTAAGAAGTTTGGGATATAAATTGGATAACGCGGAATTTACGGACAAGGTCGAATATAAGGTATATGTACCTATTGAAGATAAAGAAAAATTTAAAGAAGATTTGATAGCTTTAACAAATGCGAAGATAAATATTAATGAAGAAGATAATATTTATATAGATGAATATTTAGATAAATGAGGTATAGAAAATGGATTTAAATGTAGTTTTTAAAGGAATAGTAGAAGACTTGGACAATCCTGTATGTTTTGTCAACATGGAGCATATTATTACATATTTGAATAAAAGTGCAATGAAACGTTATGCTCACAGAGGTGGGGAAAAGCTTATAGGACAGTCTTTATTTAATTGTCACAATGAGAATTCCAAGAAACTTACTCTTGAATATATTGATAAACTTATAAATAATGATGATTTGAATGAAATTTGCATAGGTCATAATGATAAACATAAGGAAACAAATTATATAGTGGCAGTACGAGATGATAATAAAAAGATGATCGGCTACTATGAGAGACATGAAGCGGATAAGTAGAGGAAATAATGTTTGATTATATAAAAGGTGATGTGACTGATATCAGAGAAGGATATCTTACAATAGAAAACAAAAGCGGCGTTGGGTTTCTTCTTAATGTATCTGAAAATACCGCTACTGATTTAATAAATGACAGAGAAGATGTTAAAGTATATACTTATATGGCAGTTAGAGAGAATGATGTTAGCCTATTTGGATTTTCTACTTTATTTGAAAGAGAAATATTTTTTAAACTTTTAACTGTTCCCAAAATAGGACCAAAGATTGCTCTTAGCATACTCAGTGCACTTTCTCCGAATATGATAGTTGCGGCAATCATGAATAAGGATTATAAATCTTTATGTACCGCGAACGGAGTAGGAAAGAAGGCTGCGGAACAAATCGTTGTTACCTTACAGGATAAGTTCGGAGATTTACCTGAGATAGAAGAAATTACTGTAAATGATATGAATATAAATAATGATTTAAAAGATGAAGCTATTTTAGGACTTACTTCTCTGGGGTTTGACAGAGCTTATGCCGCAAAGATAGTAAGAGAAATTTCAGTAGACGATGATTTGACTATAGAAGATATTTTAAGCCTTGCCCTTCAAAAGGTAAATGAATAAGGAGATATATGGCTACAAGAATTGTTACAAGCAAAAAAACTGAATTGGATATTGAAAAGGATAAGTCTCTTCGTCCTTCTACTCTTGGAGAGTATATAGGTCAGGAAACCGTTAAAGAGAGGATGAGGGTCTTTATTTCTGCGGCAAAACAAAGAGGTGAAGCTCTTGATCATGTTTTGTTGTACGGACCTCCCGGGCTTGGTAAGACCACCTTATCGAATATAATAGCAAACGAACTCGGAGTATCCATTAAAGTAACTTCCGGACCTGCAATAGAAAAGCCGGGAGATTTAGCGGCTATATTGTCTGGGCTTAAAAAGAATGATGTGCTTTTCATAGACGAGATACATAGACTCAACAGGACTATAGAAGAAGTTTTATATCCCGCAATGGAAGATTATGCTTTCGATATAGTTATGGGTAAAGGACCTAATGCTAAATCCGTAAGGATACCGATAGCACCTTTTACATTGATCGGTGCAACAACAAGGACAGGACTTCTTTCATCTCCTTTAAGAGATAGGTTTGGTGTCTTGAATAAGCTTGAGATGTATAAAATAGAAGAGCTTATGGAAATCATAAAAAGAAGTTCGGGGATACTCGATATAGATATAGATGATGAGGGGGCAAAGGAAATTGCTATTCGTTCAAGACAAACTCCAAGAATTGCAAACAGATTTTTAAAGAGGGTAAGAGACTATGCTCAGGTAAAAAACTCCGATATGATAAACGGTAAGATTGCCGTAGAGGCTCTTAAATTACTGGATGTTGATGAGAATGGTCTTGACAGTAGTGATATCGGTATATTGGATGCCATTATAAATAAGTTTGACGGAGGACCTGTCGGGCTTAATACTCTTTCTGCAATAATAGGAGAGGAAGAAGATACTATACTTGATGTGTACGAGCCATATCTTCTTCAGCTTGGTTTTATAAACAGAACTCCGAGGGGAAGAGTAGCAACCAAACTTGCATATGATTATTTGGGTGTTCCTTTTACAAACGAAGAAATGCTGACAAAATCTATATTTGAAATGGAAGAAGAAAATTAATGAAGACTAGTGATTTTGATTATAATCTGCCGGAAGAACTTATAGCACAGACTCCCATAGAAAAGAGAGATACTTCAAGGCTTATGGTGGTTGACAGGGATACAAAAAAAATCAAACATAAACATTTTTATGATTTGATTGAATACTTAAATGAAGGTGATACCTTGGTTTTAAATGATTCAAAGGTATTTCATGCAAGGCTTTATGGTGTTAAGGAAGAAACCGGAGCAAAGATAGAAACTTTTGTTTTGAAGCCTTTAGCGGATAATATGTTTGAAGTAATGATAAAACCCGCAAAGAGACTTAAGGTAGGCTCTGTTGTTAAGTTTGATGAAAATTTATCCATGGAAGTTTTGGAAAAGTATGAAGAAGGTTTGGCTAAAGTCAGATTTTTTGGATGCAGCGACGTATTTTCTTATATAGATAAAATAGGAACCGTACCTCTTCCTCCTTATATCAAGGAAAAACTTGATGACGATGAGAGATATCAGACTGTCTATTCAAAAGACAAAGGCTCTGCCGCGGCGCCAACCGCAGGACTTCATTTTACAAATGAGCTTCTCGAAAAGATAAAACAAAAAGGTATAAATATTTGCTATGTCACTCTTCATGTGGGGCTAGGTACTTTCAGACCCGTTAAAGAAGATGAAATAACTAATCATAAAATGCATAGTGAATTTTTTATAATAAGTAATGATACCGCTAAAATGATAAATGAGACTAAGAAAAACGGCAAAGACATATATGCGGTGGGAACTACCACGGTAAGGACACTGGAAAGCTGTTATCAGAAATACGGAGATATAAGAGCCACTAATATGGATACTAATATATTCATATATCCTGGTTTTGAATTCAAAGCCATTGATCATCTTATAACAAATTTTCATCTGCCTAAATCTACATTACTCATGTTAATAAGTGCTTTTTACAATAAAGATGATATACTTAAAGCATACAAGGAAGCAATAAAAGAAAGATATAGATTTTTCAGTTTCGGCGATGCAATGCTAATACTATAGGAGGAATTTATGAAAAAGCCATTATCAAACAAACTAGATAAAATATCACCGTCAATGACACTTGCAATAACTTCAAAAGCAAACAAAATAAAAAGAGAGGGTACAAAAGTTTATTCTTTCGGTACAGGAGAGCCTGATTTCGATACGCCGAGCCTGATAATCGAGGCTGCAAATGAAGCAATGAAAAAAGGCATTACAAGATATACCGATGTAAAAGGTCTTATTGATTTAAGACAGGCTATAAGTGATAAATATAAAAAGGAATTTGATTTAAGTTATGACCCTGAAACGGAAATCATAGTATCTTCCGGAGCAAAACATTCTTTATTCACCACTCTGCAGGCTTTGATAAGCGACGGAGATGAAGTCATAATCCCGGTACCTTACTGGGTAAGCTATTCCGAAATGGTAAAGGTCGCTGGGGGAGAGCCGATATTCGTATATCCCAAAAAAGAAAATAACTTTATACTTACAAAAGAAGAATTAAAGTCTGTTATAACTCCAAAATCAAAAGTAATAATGCTTAATAATCCTTCAAATCCGACAGGAGTAGTTTATACAAAGGAACAGCTTAAAGAAATCGCTGAAGTTTGTTTAGAAGAAGGAATTTATATTTTAAGTGATGAAATATATGAAATGCTTCTTTATAATAATAGAGAATTTACTCCCGTTGCTTCTTTATCGGAGGAAATAAAAGATATTACAATTACCATAAACGGAGCAAGTAAATCTTATGCAATGACTGGATGGAGAGTCGGTTATGCCCTTGCAAACAAGGATATAATAAAAGCCATGAATACAATTCAGGGACAGTGTGTATCTCATCCGAGCAGTATTTCTCAGTATGCCACTGTAGCGGCTTTAAAAGCCGATCAAAGTATTGTAAGCGATATGGTAAAAGAGTACGACAAAAGAAGAAAATATATGCTTGAGGAGCTAAAGGGAATAGAGGGAGTAAACCCTATAGAGCCGGACGGTGCATTCTATGTGTTTGCTGATGTTTCCGCTTTTTATGGAAAAGAATATAACGGTAAAACAATCAACGGTTCAATAGAATTTGCCGATGCGCTTTTAAGCAGTAAATACGTTGCAGTCATTCCGGGTATAGGCTTTGGAGCAGATGACTTCATAAGATTTTCATATGCGACCGGTATGGATGATATAAAAAAAGGTTTAAAATTATTTAAAGAATTTATAAATGAAATAAAATAGGAGAAAAGAAATGAGTAAAGATATTTATACCAATCCGTTAATAGAAAGATATTCGAGTAAGGAAATGCTTCATATTTTTTCATCCGATAAGAAATTTTCTACATGGAGAAAACTTTGGGTGGCTTTGGCAAAAGGTGAAAAAGAATTAGGTATTGAAATCACCGATGAACAAATAAAAGCTTTGGAAGAAAATATTTTTGATATCGACTATGATAAAGCAAGAGAGTACGAAAACAAATTCAGACATGATGTAATGGCTCATGTTCATACTTACGGGGATAAAGTTCCCGAAGCCAAAGGTATCATTCACTTGGGAGCAACCAGTGCTTACGTAGGTGATAATACCGATTTGATAGTGTTTAAAGAAGCATTGGAGCTTATCAAAAAACAGCTTGTAAACCTAATCAAGGTAATGAGTGATTTTGCACTTAAATATAAAGATATGCCTACTTTAGGATTTACTCATTTTCAGCCTGCACAGCTTACCACTGTAGGCAAAAGAGCTACTCTTTGGATACAGGATTTGATCCTTGATTACGAAGAAGTGGATTTTGTTCTTTCCACTTTCAGAATGAGAGGAGTAAAAGGAACGACAGGTACTCAGGCAAGCTTTATGAGTTTGTTCAATAATGATGAAGAAAAAATCAAGAAATTAAATCAATTTGTTTGTAAAGAAATGGGTTTTGATACCGACTTTACCGTAACAGGTCAGACTTATCCAAGAAAATTCGACAGCAGAGTAGTAAATTCTCTTGCGGGTATCGCACAAAGTCTTCATAAATTTGCTACTGATGTAAGACTTCTTCAGAACTTAAAAGAAATCGAAGAGCCTTTTGAAAAGAACCAAATCGGTTCGTCTGCAATGGCTTATAAACGTAATCCTATGAGAAGTGAAAGGATTTGTTCTCTAGCCAGACACATAATCGCAAATCAAGTAAATCCTGCGATGACGGCAAGTGTTCAGTGGTTTGAAAGAACTCTCGATGACTCTGCAAACAGAAGGATCTCCATACCTGAAAGCTTTATGTGCTGTGATGCGATTTTACAAATAGCAATTAACATTGCAAGCGGATTTGTCGTTAACGATAAAGTTATCCATAAGGATATCATGGCTGAACTTCCTTTCATGACAACGGAAAATATTTTGATGGAAGCTGTTAAGAGAGGCGGAGACAGACAGGAACTTCACGAAAAAATCAGAGTATATTCTATGGAAGCAAGCAAGAGAGTTAAACAGGAAGGTAAATCAAATGATTTACTAGAAAGGATTGCCGCTGACCCTGCATTCAACTTGGAATTAAGTGAAATCCATGATATCTTAAAACCGGAAAAATATGTAGGAAGGGCAATAAACCAAGTAACGGAATTCATTGAAGAAGATGTAAAACCTATTTTAGAAAAAAATAAAGATTTGATCGGATATGATGTTACATTAAAGGTATAATAAAAATAAAAAGTTAGGTGAAATAATGAATTATAAAGAAAAAACACAATTTTTTATAGACTTGCTTGAAGAAAAAAAATTAACAAATATATATGCAGTAGACGTTACTGATTTAACGGCAGAAGCAAATACTTTTATCATAGCGACTGCGGGTAGTGACAGACAGGCAAAGTCAGTTTGTGAATTTATAGAAGAAAAAGCCGAAGAAGAAGGTTTATATACATCGGGAAAAGAAGGTGTCGAGCTTTCCAAATGGATACTTTTGGACTATGGTGATATCGTGATCCATATATTCTTAAAAGATGAGAGAGATTTTTATAATCTTGAAAGACTTTGGCAAGACGGAAAAATTATTAAGGAGTAATTTGAATGAATATAAGAACCAGATTTGCACCGAGCCCAACGGGATTTTTGCATATAGGAGGGCTTAGGACAGCATTATACTGTTATTTATGGGCAAAACATAATGACGGAGATTATCTACTTAGGATAGAAGATACAGATAGAACGAGGTATGTAGAGGGTTCTGTCGAAAATCTTATAAATGCACTTAATTTCTGCGGAGTAAAGCACGATGAAGGCCCCATGCTTAAAGATGGTAAAGTAGTGGAAGTCGGAGAAAAAGGACCATATTTCCAGTCGGACAGACTTGATATTTATAAAAAGTATATCAACAAGCTGCTTGATGAGGGAAAAGCTTATTATTGTTTCTGCGATAAAGACAGACTCGAAACATTAAGAGAAGAACAGATAAAAAATAAACAGACTCCGAAGTATGACGGTAAATGTAAAAATCTATCCAGAGAAGAAGCGGAAGAAAAAATCAAGAACGGTGAGAGTTACGTAATAAGAATGGCTCTTCCCGAAGATGAGGATATCACTTTTGAAGATGAAGTAAGAGGAAAAGTTACCATCAATACAAAAGATGTCGATGAACAAGTCCTTATAAAAACAGACGGTTTCCCTACTTATCATTTTGCGGTAGTTGTAGATGATCATTTAATGGATGTCAATTATGTGATAAGAGGGGAAGAATGGCTTGTCTCAACTCCAAAACATATTATTTTATATAATTACCTTGGCTGGGAACCTCCTAAATTTGCTCATCTTCCAACGGTTTTAAACAAAAACAAGAAAAAACTGAGTAAGAGACACGATTCAGTTGCAGTGGAAGATTTTATACAAAAGGGATATTTACCTGAAGCTTTAATAAATTATATAGCTTTGCTTGGATGGTCGGATCCTAACGACAGAGAAATATTATCTATGGAAGAACTTATTAAGGACTTCGATATTTCAAGAGTAACAAAAGCCGGTGCAGTATTCGATACGGAAAAGCTAAACTGGGTAAATGCACATTATATAAAAGAAAAATCCAATGAAGAATTGATTGCCTTAATCAAGCCTTATCTGTTAAATGAAAAGCTTATAGATGACAGTACTTCCGAAGAAATACTTATATATATTGTTGAAGCTATAAAAGATAAATTGAATTACTTTGAAGAAAGTATAGAACTTACAAAAGAACTATTTTTAAAAGCGGATTTGAATGCTCTTGATGATAATGCAAAAGAAATTATGGATATGGAAACGAATGAAACGTTGTTTTCAAACCTTGTATCTTTGTTTGAAAAGGAAGATAGTTTGACGCCTGAAATAGTGGGAAAGAGTTTAAAATCCATTCAAAAAGAATTTAAGATAAAGGGAAAGGCTTTGTATATGCCTACAAGGATCGCAATCAGCGGTATTATGCACGGTGCTGATTTAACTTATATATTGAGCATACTTGGCAAAGATGAAGTAATTTCAAGACTTAAAACAGCAATTGAATTTATTAAATAGATTATTTAAAATATGCTCAT
The DNA here is from genome assembly GCF_000154825.1 of Anaerofustis stercorihominis DSM 17244. Lineage (NCBI taxonomy): Bacteria > Bacillati > Bacillota > Clostridia > Eubacteriales > Eubacteriaceae > Anaerofustis > Anaerofustis stercorihominis. The sequence continues at coordinate 44,711 of NZ_DS560015.1, forward strand.
TTGGGTGGGCATATTTTTTCTTTAAATAATACTTAATATTTATGAGTAATTGGTTTTATTTTGCCTTTTTTCACTATTTTACTTGTAAAAATGTTACTTTTTTTATATGATATAAAGAGTGTAAAATGACGAAAGATTGAGGGTTAGATATGTATAGTTTTACAAATGATTATAGCGAAGGTGCTCACAAAAATATTTTAGCGGCACTTATAAAAACAAATTTTGAACAAGCAAGCGGATACGGTACAGATCATTTCTGTGAAGAAGCAGCAAATATGATAAAAGGACTTGTTGGTAATGAAGACAGCAGTGTACATTTTTTAGCCGGAGGTACAGGTACTAATACTGCCGCTATCTCAGCTTTTTTAAGAGCTCATGAGGGGATTATCGCTCCAAAGAGCGGTCATATAAATGTGCATGAAAGCGGAGCTATCGAAGCAGTCGGACATAAAATAATCCAAGTGGAAGAGACTAATGGGAAATTAACCGCTGGGCAGGTTGAAGAAATCGCAAAGGCTCACTATGAAGATGAGGAAAAAGAACATACGGTAAAGCCTAAGATGGTATATATTTCAAATCCTACCGAAGAAGGTACGATTTATTATAAAGATGAACTTATTAAATTAAGAGAAGTATGTGATAAGTATGATATGTTCTTATATGTTGACGGTGCAAGATTAGGTTCTGCACTTACGAGTGTGGATAATGATTTAACTTTAAAAGACTTGGGAAGTTTGACCGATGCATTTTACATAGGCGGAACAAAAATGGGCGCGCTGTTCGGTGAAGCTCTTGTTATCAATAATAAAGATTTAAATGTGGATTTCAGATATCATATCAAACAAAATGGGGGCATGCTTGCAAAAGGCAGATTGATAGGTGTTCAGTTTGTTGAACTTTTTAAAGATAATTTGTATTTTGAAATCGGAAAACATGAGAATAAACTTGCAAACAGGCTTGCTTTAGGTGTAGGTAATTTGGGATATGGATTTAATTCCTTGTCTTCAACAAATCAAATTTTCCCTATACTTCCAAACGATATATTAAAAGTATTATCAAAAAAATATTCATTTGCCCTTTGGGAAAAGTTGAATGAGGAACAAAGCGTGATACGACTTTGTACTTCTTTTGCAACGAGTGAAAAAATGGTTGATGAGTTTATAAAGGATTTAGCTAAACTTACTTTTGCGAAAGAAAAATTATTAAAAGAACTGGAAGCTCAAAAAGCCGACGAGCAAATAGTATCTGAACCTGAGGAATTAGAAGTTAAAGAAAATGAAAGCATACAAGAAGTTCCTGAGGAATTAAAAGAAACTTTGGATGAAAAAAATATTGAAGTAGCAGACGAGTCTGAGCATAAAACAGAAATTCAAGATGAAACAGAAGTATTTCCTCAAGAAGAAAAGGAAAATAATTTAGATATAGCATATGAAGATGAAGAAGTTATCCCAATTCAGACTCAAGTTATAGAAGAAACACAAAGTGTCATTCCTGATGAAGGAATTACAGAACCTGTTAATAAAAATATATCTGAAGTCGTGCAGCCTAAAAAAGCTGTAGTTGAAGAATTTATTCCTATGGAAGAAGAAAATCCTAAAGATGCTGAAAAGTTTGAAAGAGTAGCAGATAATGAAGGCGACATTTTTGCTGATGTCTTTAAGGAAGAAAAAAACAGTGAAGTTTTTGAGTCGGTTAAAAATGATGTCACATTTAAAAAAGATGATGATTTAGATATTTTCAGCGAATTTGAATTTGAAGACTAAAAATTAAATAATAAATAAAAAAGGACAAATATTTATTGTCCTTTTTTTGTTTAATAATTAAGACAGCAATAAAAAAGAAAGCATTTAGCTTTCTTTTGAAGTCGTATATGCAAGATATTTTTGAAGATATATTTTATTGGCAAAAGACTTAGTTGCAAGTCTTACTATCCTTGCTTCGTATTTGGTACTGTCATTTTCTTTAAGTTTATCTTTTTCATCCGTAAATGCGATTTCAAGAGCTTTTTCGATCCATTGTGCGAAATAATCATATGCTTCTTCAATCGGATATGTGTCGATTTGTATTTTTATTAAATCACATATTTCAGATATTGATAAAATTTGCTTAAGTACACATACTACAATGATATATGCAATGTGATTTTTGGTATATTTTTTCTTAACGGGCGGAGATACGAGCCCCTGCTTAACATAATTATTGACCATTGAAGAAGTTATAATTTTTTCTTTTTCACTGGAATTAAATACTTTTAATGTATTTTCTATCAAACTTATTACTTGATCCATATATAATTCTATATTTGGAAGTTCCTCATAACGGGGAAAATGGAATTCTAAAATTTCTTTGGTATATTTTGAATTTTCAAAAATAGTCATAATCAATACTTCTCCTTGATGAAAAGTATATCATTCAAATTTTATCATGTCAATAGTTCATAAAACCTCTTGACAAAGTATTATACATTATATAAGATAATATTAAATACTAGATAATATTAAAATAATATAATAGTAAGGGAATAATAAAAATAGGATATAAAAGAAAAAATTAGCTATAATTACGGATTCAGGTACAGATGTACCAAAGAAATATGTTGATAAATATAATATGTATGTCGTTCCGTTGATAGTAAATTATAATAATAAAAGTTATAAAGATGTGATTGATATCGATATAGATACAATATGTGATAGATTAAAGGAGGAAATTCCTACAACTTCACTTCCGTCTATTGATGATATTATGGAAACTTTTGAAAAAGTAATTAGCGACGGTTACGATAAGGCTATCGTTATAACTATTTCAAGCGGTCTGAGCGGAACTTACAATGCAATGAGGATTGCAAGCGAGTCCTTTGAAGGAAGACTCGAAACTATGTTAATTGATACAAAGAATATAGATATAGGAGCCGGATTTAGTGCCATTAGGGCTGGAGAGCTTATTGAACAGGGCTGTTCATTTAAAGAAATCAAAGAAAAGCTTGATGACGCCATAAAAAATACAAAAGTTTATTTTTGTGTAAAGACCCTTGAATACCTTAGAAAAGGCGGAAGAATAGGATTGGTTGCTTCTGTTGTCGGTACGGCTCTTGATTTAAAGCCTGTAATGTCCTGTAATGAAGACGGAGTGTATTATGTCGTATCAAAAGCCAGAGGCAGGAAAAAATCTCTTAAAAAGGCTTTAAGCGAAGCTATAGATTATTCTAAAAAGTACAATAAATATAATGTAGCCGTAGTAAACGTTCAGGCCGAAGATGAAGCGAAAGAAATCGAAAATAGTATAAAAAAAGAATTTCCTAATGTAGAAAATGTATTTATAGGTTCAATATCTCCGACACTTGCGGTTCATACAGGACCGGGGTTAATAGGTGTGGGAGTACAAAAAATAGATTAATACCTAATAAGTTAATATTAAAAGGTCTCGATAATATTGGGGCTTTTTTATTTCCCTTAATTAATAACACTTTCATTGATATTTAAATTTTTTGGTAGTATAATATGTTCTAATGTAATTGTAAATCTGTGTTAATAAAGGAGAAAATATGAACTTTCAAATCGTTAGTGACGGTGCCTCTGATTTACCTGTAGAAGTTTTAGAAGAAAATAGTATCAGCACTGTACCTTTTTATGTTTCGTTCGGTGAAGAAGAACTTCAAAAAGAGGCAAGCAGTATGAGCGTAAAAGACTTTTATAAGAGAATGGTCAATAATCCGGATGTGTTTCCAAAGACTTCTCTTCCGAGTGTGAATGATTATATTGAAGTTTTGGAGCCATATATCAAGAAAAATATCCCTGTTATTTGTATATGTATAGATTTAAAAATAAGCGGTTCGTTCAACAGTGCAAGTATGGCGAAATCACTTTTGGAAGATAAATATAAAAATGCTGAAATCAAAGTTATAGACTCAACTGTTTTAACTGCCGCTCAGGGAGTATATGTCATGGAAGCGGTGAGAATGAGAAATGATAATTTAAGTTTTGAAGAAGCTTATAATAAATTGGAAGAAATAAAGTCTACAGGCAGAATTCATTTTACCGTCGGTAATGTCGAATATCTAAAACACGGTGGACGTATCGGTAGACTTGCGGGATTTGCGGCAGGAGCTTTAGGCTTGAAGCCTCTTATAGTATTGGAAAACGGAGATATTTTCCCCGGAGGTGTTGCAAGGAGCAGAAAGAAAAGTATCTCACAGCTTATGAAAGTTACCAAGAAACATTTTGAAGATATAGGGGACACTCCGGATAATTATTCCTTTGTTGTCGGATATGGTTATGATGAAGCAGAGGGATATGAATACAGAGAGAAGCTTTTCAGTTCATTAAAAGAGTATTCAAATATAGATAATATTGAAGATATAAAAGTAATACAAATCGGAGCTACTACAGGGGTTCATACCGGGCCGTATGCTCTCGGTCATGGATTTGTAAAAAAATATGATAAGTAAAATTGTTAGTGGCAAATTATATAAAACGGATAAGATAATATTAAAACTTATTCGTTTTTTTATATAATGGAATAATAGACAATATAATTATAGTTTATAAAATTATATTATATAAAAAAGTACTTGACTCTAACGTAACGTAATGGTGTAGATTAATCTTGGAGGTAGGATATGAAGTTAAAAGTAGGAGATGTTTCAAAACTATTTGGTATAAGTGTGCGCACACTTCATTATTATGATGAGATCGATCTTTTAAGACCTAGAGAGACAGATGAAATATCCGGATACAGATATTATGACAAAGATGATTTAGAACAGCTTCAGGAAATAATGTTCTATAAAAAGCTTTTGATACCTCTAAAAGAAATCAAGCTGATTTTATCTAAGACTGATTATGAGAGAGAAGAAATTTTAAGTAAACATAAAAACTTATTATTGCTTGAAAAAGAAAAAATTGACAGTCTTATAAAATTAGTGGATAATACTTTGAAGGGAGAGAATATTGATATGAGTACTTTTGATATGAATGAAATTGAAAGAGTAAAAAAAGAGTATAAACAAGAAGTGATTGCTAGATGGGGAAGCAGTGAAGCTTATAAAGAAAGCGAAAAAAGAACCGATTCTTACAGTAAAGATGACTGGGAAAAAATTAATAAAAAACAAGAAGAAATCTTTACTTTATTTTATTTAAGTAAGGATAAAGATGTAAATTCAGATGAAGTGAAAAAATTGGTTAAAACTTGGCAGAATTTTATAAGTGATAATTTTTATCCTTGTACCGATGAAATATTATCCGGACTTGCAGATATGTATGTTTGCGATGATAGATTTAGAAATAATATCGATAAATTCGGTGAAGGGACTGCCGAATTTATGAGTAAAGCAATAAAAGCTTATACTAAGTAGAGGAAGAATATAGAATATGGATAGAAAAAAAGCATTAAAAGATGAATATAAAAAATCAAAACCTAATATGGGAGTTTATAAAATATCATTTAAAAATAGTGATAAGGTTTATCTCGGTTTAAGTGAGGATTTAAAAGGAACTATAAATTCAGTCAACTTTCAATTAAAGTTAGGTTCTTTTAGAAATAGAAATCTTCAAAATGATTACAAAAACTTTGGCTTTGAAAATATGACAATAGAGATAATAGAAGAACTTGAGCATAAGGAAGATGATAAAGATATTGATTACGTTAAGGAGCTTGAAACTCTAAGAGATATGATAAGTGAAAATTATGATGATATAGAATATATCAAATATAGGAGAAGTAAATAATGATCCAAAGGTTGACTGATAAATATATTGATGATGTTATTAAAATATGGCTTAATGAAAATTTGAATGCTCATGATTTTATTGATAAGGATTATTTTATAAAAAATTATGATATTGTAAGAGAAATGCTTCCAAAAGCCGAGGTTTATATTTGTAAAGAAAATAAAAATGTTATTGGCTTTATCGGTATTGATAACGGATATATTGCGGGATTATTTGTAAGCGATAAATACAAAAGAAAAGGTATTGGAAGTAATCTCATTGGTTTTGCAAAAGACAAATATGAGAAACTGTCACTTCACGTATTTAAGGAAAATAACAATGCTTTAAATTTCTATCTTAAACATGGATTTAAAATCATCAGTAAAGAAATCAATGAAGACACAAACCATTATGAATATTTAATGGAATATAAAAAAGACCTCACTTGAGAGGTCTTTTTTATTAGTCGAATAGTTCCGTGGAAAGATATCTTTCTCCCGTATCAGGCAGAAGCACAACGATGTTTTTATCCTTGTTTTCTTCTCTTTGTGCGATGATGGTAGCTGCTTTTAATGCTGCTCCCGAAGATATACCTACCAATATCCCGTCGCTTTTAGCTACTCTTCTCGCAGCTTCAAATGCGTCTTCATTTTCTATTTTGATTATTTTATCATAAATATCGGTGTCTAAAGTCCCCGGAATAAATCCCGCTCCTATACCTTGGATTTTATGAGGTCCCGGATTGCCTCCCGAAATCACCGCAGATGCGGTAGGTTCAACTGCAATTATTTTTACAGCAGGATTTTTTTCTTTCAAATATTTTCCGACTCCTGACAGAGTTCCTCCTGTTCCTACACCTGCCACAAAATAATCAACTTTACCCTCGGCATCTTTATATATTTCAGGTCCGGTGGTATTATAGTGCATTTTAGGATTTTCTCCGTTTTCAAACTGACTTGGTATGAAGCTGTCTTTTATTTCTTTTTGAAGCTCTTCCGCTTTTGCAATAGCACCTTTCATACCTTTGGCTCCGTCGGTAAGTACTATTTCTGCTCCGTAAGCTTTTAGAAGTTTTCTTCTTTCTATACTCATTGTCTCAGGCATTGTAAGTATAGCTTTATATCCTTTTGCCGCCGCAATGCTTGCAAGTCCTATCCCTGTGTTTCCGCTGGTAGGTTCGATTATTGTGCTTCCTTCTTTTAAAATCCCTTTTTCCTCCGCACTTTCAATCATTGCCTTTGCAATCCTGTCTTTGACGCTTCCCGCAGGATTAAAGAATTCTATTTTTGCTAATATTGTAGCGTCTAAATTATTTTCCTTTTCGTAATTAGTGAGTTCCATTAGCGGGGTGTTTCCCACCAGTTCAGTAATTTGTTTATAAATAGCCATTTTATTTTCCTCCTTTAAAGGCATTTTCTAAATCATAAATTATATCGTCAATATGTTCCGTTCCGATAGATAATCGTATCGTATTTGGTTTTATACCGCTTTTTAAAAGTTCTTCCTCGTTCATTTGTGAATGAGTCGTCGAAGCGGGATGTATCACTAATGATTTTACATCAGCTACATTTGCAAGTAAAGAGAATACTTTGAGTCTATCGATAAATTCTTTTGCATCTTTTTCTGTTCCTTTTATTTCAAAAGTAAATATTGAACCTGCTCCGTTCGTAAAGTATCTGTCATATAATTCTTTTTGTTTCCCGCCGTTCAATGACGGATGATTTACTTTTTCAACTTTAGGATGATTTTTTAAGAATTCAACTACTTTCAATGCATTTTCAACATGCCTTTCTACTCTTAGGGATAGTGTTTCCAAACCCTGCAAAAGAATAAAAGCGTTGAAAGGGGATAAAGAAGCTCCGGTATCTCTAAGTAGTATAGCTCTGATTCTTGTAATATATGCAAGTTCGTTTGCGGCTTCACTGAATTTTATTCCGTGATAACTGTCGGTAGGTTCTGTTAGCATAGGAAATTTACCTGATTTCTTCCAGTCAAAATTTCCGCTGTCCACTATTACACCACCCAGGCTTGTTCCGTGTCCTCCTATAAACTTAGTTGCAGAATGGACTATGATGTCCGCTCCGTATTTTATAGGTCTAAATAAATAAGGAGTGGCGAATGTATTATCCACGATTAATGGTATATCATTCTCATGAGCAATATTTGCTATTGTTTCTATATCAATAATGGTAGAATTTGGATTTCCGAGAGTTTCTATAAATATAGCTTTAGTATTTTCTTTTATTGCTTTTTTAAAGTTATCGGGATCAGCTCCGGATAAAAAAGTTGTTTCAATTCCATAATCTTTTAATGTATGAGCAAAAAGATTGTATGAACCGCCGTAAATTTCCGATGAACTTACTATATGATCTCCGGCTCTTGTTATGTTAAGTACCGCATAAGTTATTGCGGCTGCTCCAGAAGCAGTTGCAAGTCCCGCTTTTCCGCCTTCAAGTGCGGCAACTCTTTTTTCAAAGACATCCTGCGTTGGATTAGTGAGTCTACCGTAGATATTTCCTGTGTCTTTTAAACCAAACCTATCTTTTGCATGCTGTGAATTATCAAAAACATAAGATGTTGTTTGATATATAGGAACAGCCCTTGCTCCTGTTGTCGGATCCGCTTCTTCTTGACCTACGTGTAATTGTAACGTTTCAAATTTATAATTCCTATCGTTCATTTTATTGATTATCCTTTCTTTCGAATTATTGTGTTTTATTTATATAGATACAACACATATACATTCGTCCGTTATGATAATTTTCTTTTTGTCGTTTTCTGATAATGAACATAGTTTTGACCTCTCTTTTAATATTTTATATATTTCCTATATGAATAGTATGAAATAACTATAATATTAAATTTAATAAATGTCAAGAAAAAAATAAAAAAAGTGGAAATATTATCTATTTCCACTTAAAGTAAATTATATTATATAGTCTATCGTATCTTTTTCATCGTCAAGCAAATCTTCCAAAGTTACATTATTGACGTAATTTTCAATTACATTATAAAGTCCTTTCCAAAAAGGCAGCGTTGCACACGAGCCGCTCCTTGTGCATGCGTTTTCTTCCGCTTCTAAACAAGCAATGGGGGCAAGGCTTCCTTCCGTTACTCTTAATATATCACCGGCAGTATATTCTCTGGGTTCCTTTGCTAGTTTATATCCGCCTTTTGGACCTCTTACACTGTTTAAATATCCTACTTTACATAATTGAGTTGTTATTTGCTCTAAATATTTAATGGATATATCCTGTCTTTTGGAAACTTCTTTTAATGTTATATATTTACCGTCATAATTTTTAGCTAAATCTATCATAAGCCTTAGGGCATATCTTCCTTTTGTAGAAATTTTCATTTTATTACCTCGAAAACTATCTTTTTTAAGTTTTATTTAATATACCACAGCTTTAAAATAAAATCAATGAGTGCTGTATTTATAAAATAAATCATGAATGTAAAAAAATTCCTTTTTTCATGAAAAATACTTGACAATTACGTTAGTTAGTGCTAACTTATATGTATAAGTTAGGAGTGACTAACAATGAGTAATGAAAGAGGTGGCGGTATGCCTTTAGTTATGGCCGGTGTCGGAGAAGAAAGTTACATCAAAAGGATAAAAGGTAAAGATGAAACTAAGAATTTTCTTGAAAAGTTGGGTTTTGTTGTCGGCGGAAAAGTTATGGTAGTATCTAAAAATAACGGTAATATCATTGTTAATGTTAAAGATTCCAGAGTTGCGATAAGCAAAGAGATGGCCGCAAGGGTAATGATATAGCCTGCTACGAGCAGTGCAAAGATAAAAATATTAGATAATGTAAACTTGTATACATTATTGTAAATATTTTTAGATTTATAGGGCGACAGCCCCTATGAGGGAAGTCAAAGACTTCACGAATAGGCACTGCGAGTAAATAATGCGAAATAAATCGTTAATTTTTAAACCAGTTTACAAAAATACAAATGTTTGCGGTTTTATAGGGCGACAGTCCCTATGAGGGAAGTCGAAGACTTCACGAGTATGTACTGGGATTAAGAACCTCGTAAGCTGTATGATTGTCAGTCTTTTGCATAGAGTTAATGTTAAACTCTTTTAATATAATTAAATTAGGATATAAAATTAATCATTGAATATAGTTATGGTAATTTTTTAATAAATTTGTTTTAAAGTTTGTGATAATTTAATTGTTACAAACATGTTGATTCTGTTAATAAATGCTTTTTAATAAAAATGCTTTTATTATATATTTAAACCAGACATTGTTGATTGGTTTAGACGTCTTTATATTTATTTATAATTTATACGTAAGAAAGGAAATTTAATATGCAAGCATTAAATACTTCAAAATGCGGTTCTACCGTTAAAGTAAAAAAGCTGCACGGTGAGGGTGCGGTAAAAAGAAGAATGATGGATATGGGAATTACAAAAGGCAGTGAAATCTTTATTAGAAAAGTAGCTCCTTTGGGAGATCCTATAGAAGTTAAGGTAAGAGGTTATGAACTTAGTCTCAGAAAAGCTGATGCTAAGATGATAGAAGTAGAATAAGGTTATTTAAGCAGAGTCAATCTCTGTTAATTTTCAAGCTATTGGTTAGCTATGACTAACAATATCGATTAAGGAGAAATTAGGTTATGATAAAATTAGCACTTGCAGGGAACCCTAACTCGGGGAAAACCACGTTATTTAATGATTTGACCGGAGCCAGCCAATATGTAGGCAACTGGCCGGGTGTAACGGTAGAAAAAAAAGAAGGCAGAGTTAAAGGAGATAGGGAAATTCATTTGGTGGATTTGCCGGGTATATATTCTCTTTCTCCGTATACTCTTGAGGAAGTTGTATCAAGAAATTTTTTACTAAATGAAAAGCCTGACGCAATAATAAATATCGTTGATGCTACAAATTTGGAAAGAAACTTGTATTTGACAACACAGCTTGTTGAACTTGGTATTCCAGTTATTATTGCTCTTAATATGATGGATATCATCAAGAAAAAGGGCGAAATAATAAATACTAAAAAGCTTGAAGAACAAATAGGATGTAAAGTTGTTGAGATTTCGGCTCTAAAAGGAGAAGGAACAAAAAATCTTATTTCAGAGGCTAAAAAAGTTAGCTGTGAAAAGAAAAAGATAGATATTAAACATACTTTTGATTCAAAAGTAGAGAAATCATTGATTGAAATCGAAGAAATTATAAAGGGTAAAGTAAAAGAAGATTTACTTCATTGGTACAGCATAAAGCTTTACGAAAGAGATGAAAAAGTTTTAGAAAAGATTTCTTTAAATAGAGAAGATAAAAAGAGTATTGAAACAATTATAGAAAAATCCGAAAAAGAATTTGATGATGACAGTGAAAGCATCATAACAAACGAAAGATATACATATATCACAAGCATAATCGACAGTTGTTTCAAAAAGAGAAATAAATCTCTCATGAGTACCTCTGATAAAATCGACAGGATAGTTACAAACAGGATTTTAGCTATTCCTATATTTGCGATAGTTATGTATTTGGTTTACTACATTTCTATTTCAACAATAGGTACAGCCGCAACTGACTGGGTAAATGATGTACTGTTCGGAGAAAACGGTATCCCCGGCGTAATAGGCAGTTTCCTTGTCAGTGTAGGAGCTGCGGAGTGGCTACAATCGCTGATACTTGACGGTATAGTAGCCGGAGTAGGGGCAGTACTCGGTTTCCTTCCTCAAATGTTGGTATTGTTCCTATGTCTGGCAATTTTGGAAGACTGCGGATATATGGCTCGTGTAGCATTTATTATGGATAGGATATTTAGAAAGTTCGGGCTTTCGGGAAAATCTTTCATTCCTATGCTTATCGGAACAGGCTGCGGAGTTCCCGGAGTTATGGCAAGCAGGACCATTGAAAACGAAAGAGACAGAAAAATTACCATAATGACTACTACTTTCGTACCTTGTTCTGCAAAACTTCCTATCATCGCTTTGATTGCAGGGGCATTATTCCCGGGAGCGACTTGGGTAGGTCCTTCGGCTTATTTCCTTGGTATTGCCGCAATAGTATGTTCAGGTATCATCCTTAAAAAGACGAGACGTTTTGCGGGCGACCCGGCTCCGTTTGTAATGGAACTTCCCGCATATCATATACCGGGTGCAAAAAGTGTACTTATCCATATGTGGGACAGAGCTAAATCTTTCGTTAAAAAAGCAGGAACGATCATTTTCCTTGCTTGTGCACTTATTTGGTTCCTTCAAAGTTTCGGCTTTGAAAACGGATCGTTCGGTATGGTCGAAATGGACAACAGTTTACTTAAATCCATCGGAAGTTTGATAGCTCCTTTATTTGCTCCTCTCGGATTTGGAGACTGGAAAGCTGCAGTTGCTACAGTAACGGGTTTGATTGCAAAAGAAAATGTCGTTGGTACTTTCGGTATACTATACGGATTTGCCGAAGTAGCAGAGGACGGAGCGGAAATTTGGGCTAATGTTGCCGCTGCATTTACACCACTTGCAGCATATGCATTCTTAGCATTCAATCTATTATCAGCTCCTTGCTTTGCCGCAATAGGTGCAATGCACAGAGAGTTCGGTAACGGAAAATGGACATTATTTGCTGTCGCTTATCAATGTTTGCTTGCTTACTGTACATCTTTATCAATATATCAAATAGGTATGTTCGTGACTGGTCATGGATTTACGATACTTACCGCAGTAGCTTTCTTGGTTGTGATTGGTTTTATTTATCTCCTTGTCAGACCATACAAAGAAAAATATGATTTATCCGGAAAAGAGGCGCTTTTAAATGCTTAACTTTATTATAAATAATATAGCAACTATAATAATAACATTGATACTTTTAGCGTTTGGATATGTTGCTGTAAAATCGTTGTTTAAGAGTCATAAGAACGGAAGCAGTATCGGCTGCGGAAATGACTGCAGTCACTGCGGACATTGTGCGGGTATACAAGATAAAAAATAATTAAATGAAAACAGACTGTTCTGATAATCAGTCTGTTTTCTTGTTTTAGGAGAGCAAAATAAAAAATTTAAAATATATAAGGTTATAAGTTGTATAAACTAAACGATGCAAATTTTTCCGTAAATGGGGATTTGACTTTATTATAAGCCCTTAGATAGTTTATAAGTATATGTTTCTTGATTTTATATTTTTGTTTGATGAGATAATTGAAGTCAGTAAAAAATCAGAGGATATAAATATTTGAAATTTAAATGATATGAACTGAATGGTTACAGATTTTTATATGTAGGTCTTGTTTTTCGTTTTTAATATTATATTTACAATTAATAATATTGCCTTTAAATAAAGTTGATTAATTTTAAGGTGTTTATATTTATTTTTTCATTCTCTGATATGTTATAAATTATGCAGTATGTATTTTATGTCTTTATACACCGTTAAAAAATATATTTTAGTAAAATAAAATAACAAATATAAATAAGTATTCATATGATAGTATTGTTTAAATTATTAAAAATACTATGATTTATTTCAACTAAATCAATTGAATAAAACACTTTAATATAATATCATAAAGAGGAAGAAATGATCTTCCTCTTTTTTTAATAATAAGAATGATTGCTATTTTAAACGTTTTACAATATAATGGGAGTACAGAATAATGGAAAATACAAGAAATACGATTCAGAAAAAAATAATATTTAATACATTAAAATCTATGAAGGAACATCCTTCCGCACAGGAAGTATATGAAAAGGTTCATGAAAAACATTCTACAATAAGCAGAGCAACCGTGTTCAGGGTGTTGAATAATCTAGCCTCTTTAGGGCATTTAAATCGTCTTAGAATGCCTGATATGCCCGATTTGTACGATTATAAAACGACCGGGCATTATCATATTAAATGCAGAGAATGCAATGATATAAAAAATGTGGAAGTGGAGTTTCTAAATGATATAGATAAAGAAGTCGAAAATGACAGCGGGTATAAAATATTAAATCATAATCTTGTATTCGAGGGTATTTGCCCAACTTGTCAAAAAGATATGGATAAAAAATAATAGAGGAGGCTTATCATGGTTTATAAATGCAGTGTTTGCGGTTATATTTACGATGAAGAAAAAGAAGGTAAACCCTTTAGTGAATTAAAGGAATGTCCTGTTTGTAAACATCCTGCAAGCGTATTTGTTAAGGTCGAAGAAAAGTTAAATAAAAAAGAAGTAAAAGAAGAAAATAAAAAACAAGATAATGTAAAAAGTGACTCTCTTGAATACGAAAGTGACTATAGAAGAATTGACGAAACTTGTCGTTATATGACTCAAATTCACGAAATGGCAGTGAGCGGTAAACCTATTATCGAAGCTATGGGAACGAAAATGAGTATGCCGGGCTTTGATGATATTTTGTTTTTGGGTGCTCAGCTTAATCCCATGCCTTTGGATGAACATGCGTTTGTCAGAACTACTACTGTAATAGGTAAAAATGCAAAGAGACCTATGATTTTGAATAATCCTGTGTATATATCTCATATGTCCTTTGGAGCACTGTCAAAGGAAATCAAAGTTTCTCTTTCCAAAGGAAGTGCAATGGCGGGAAGTGCGATGTGTTCCGGCGAAGGCGGGATTTTAAAAGAAGAAATGGAAGCGGCAAATAAGTATATTTTTGAATATGTTCCAAATAAATATAGTGTGACCGATGAAAATTTAAAAAATGCAGATGCGATCGAAATAAAAATAGGACAGGGAACAAAACCCGGAATGGGAGGTCATCTTCCGGGAGGAAAAGTAACTCCAGAAATTGCCAAGGTAAGAAACAAACCTCTCGGTAAAGATATAATAAGCCCTTCCAAACTTGAAGGGATAAACACAAAAGAAGATTTGAAAAATCTTGTTGATGAACTTAGAGAAAGGTCTGACGGAAGACCTATAGGTATAAAAATTGCAGCGGGAAGAATTGAAAGAGATTTGGAGTACATAGTTTATGCGGGAGCAGATTTTGTCACTATTGACGGAAGAGGCGGTGCAACAGGCGCAAGTCCCAGAATAATAAGAGATTCTACAAGTGTTCCTACTGTCTATGCTTTATATAGGGCAAGAAAATATCTTGACAGCGTTAAGTCCGATATGGAGCTTGTCATTACCGGAGGACTTAGAGTATCATCCGATTTTGCAAAAGCTATTGCAATGGGTGCGGATGCGGTTGCCATTGCTTCTGCGGGATTAATGGCTGCTGCATGTCAGCAGTATAGGATATGCGGAAGCGGAAATTGTCCTCTCGGTATTGCTACCCAAGACCCTGAGCTTAGAAAAAGACTTAAAATAGATAAAAGCAGCAAGAGAGTTGCTAATTTCTTAAACTGTTCTTTGGAAGAAATAAAGACTTTTTCAAGGATAACGGGACATGATGATATTCATGATATGAACGTAGATGATTTATGTACCATAAACAGAGAAATCTCTGAATTCACAAACATACCTCACGCATAACTAAATATTTTTTTAGGGAGATATTATGAACCTTGTCATTATAACCGCTATTGGTGTCGGCGGTGCGACAGTAGTCGGAGCTTTAATAGGATTTTTATTTAAAGTTATTTCACATAAATTCAGTGATGTCGTTCTCGGTTTTGCCGCAGGGATAATGCTTGCGGCAAGTATGATAGGACTTATTATTCCTTCTATAGAAAGCGGCGGAAAACATGGCATATGGATAAGTGTACTCGGGATTCTTATCGGCGCATTATTTTTGGATTTTGCAGATAAAATAACACCTCATCTGCATAGGCTCACCGGAATGGACAGAGAAAAACATAGTTCGAATGCAAAGATAAATAAAGTAATGTTATTCGTGCTTGCCATTGCCATTCATAATCTTCCCGAAGGAATGGCTGCGGGAGTTGGTTTCGGAAGTGATAATATAAGCAGTGCGATGATAGTTGCTATTGGTATAGCTCTTCAAAATATACCCGAGGGTATGGTCATAATATCTCCGATGTTATTAAGTGGTGTTAGTAAAAAAAGAACGCTTGTTATTGCATCTTTGACGGGAGTCATAGAAGTTGTTGGAACTTTTATAGGCTATTTCCTTGCCGATATATCAGGTACGGTTCTTCCGTTTTTGCTTGCATTTGCTGGCGGAACAATGCTTTATATAATCAGTGATGAAATGATACCGGAAACACATTCTCATGGATTTGAAAAATATGCTACTTATTCTCTGCTCGTTGGATTTATAGTTATGTTGATAATGGATTTTTATATATCTTAAAAATGAAAAAAAGGACAAATTTTTATTTGTTCTTTTTTTATGTGATAATACAGTGAAGATTTTTAAGCTTTTTTATTGTTTACTTTTCAAAAATTAGTTCATAAAGGTTTAATGCCAATTCATACCTCCTTCATAGGTTTTTCACATATCAAGCATATACTTTATTTAAAGAAACGAGGAGGACATAATAATGGATAATAATATAGATAATGTAAATAAATCAGATAAAAAGAGAAGGACCGCGATTTTTGCTTTGATAGTAGCGGCTATGATGATAACTTCCACAGTGCTCGGCTTTGTAGGAGGATTTGCGGCAAATAAATTTTTAGGATCCAATAAAGCCGATGGAGTTACATCCACAAGTATCCCCGTAGCTTCAACAACTTCATCGGAAAGCGGGAATATGAATGTTTCAAATGTAGTTAAATCCGTTAAAAACAGCGTTGTTTCCATAGAGTGTGAAAGCCAAAGTCAGGCTCAAATAAATCCTTTATACGATAGCGGAAGTTCAACTTCCAAATCGGCAGGAAGCGGCGTTATAGTTACGACAGACGGATATATAGTTACAAATAATCACGTTGTTGACGGAGCAGATAAGATAACCGTTAAGACTGCCGATGAAAAAAGCTACACCGCAAAACTCGTAGGTGTTGACAGCGAAACAGATATAGCTGTAATAAAGATCGAAGCCAAAGGTCTTAAGAGTGCTTCTTTCGGAAAATCATCAACACTTGAAGTAGGCGATGAAATTGTTGCAATAGGTAATCCTTTGGGTGAGCTTTCCGGTACAGTAACAAATGGTATCGTTTCTGCACTTAGCAGGGAAGTAACAATTGAAAACGAAACGATGAATCTTATTCAAACAAATGCTTCTATTAATGCAGGAAACTCAGGTGGAGGACTATTCGATAAGAACGGATTGTTAGTTGGGGTTGTAAATGCGAAAGCTGCGGGAAATAATGTAGAGGGTATCGGTTTTGCAATTCCTATCGATACTGCTAAAAATGTAATTGAACAGATAATGGATTATGGATATGTAAAAGGAAGAGTTACAAGCGGACTTACACTTATAGATATTTTAGATGAAAATACTGCAAGACAATATAGTGTAAACGAACTTGGGGTTTATATTTACAGTGTAGCTGAAGGTTCAAATGCCGAAAAAGCAGGTTTAAAATCAGGCTATATCGTTAAATCCGTAAACGGGACTAAAGTTGAAAGTGCAAGCGACTTTAAAGCAGTGATTAAAAAATTAAAAGTCGGAGATAAAATAAAAGTAACTGTATCGAACGGTATGAGTGAAGGTAGTGTTGAATACAAATTAAGTGAAAAAAAGTAGTATAATAAAACAGGAACAATTCAAAAGTGTTTCACACAAAATACACAAACTTTTGGTAATATTACGTTGTAAGCAAAATGCTTATGGATAGTGAGTTGTACTTGTACAACGAACAATTCCCTCTTTTAAAAATATGTAATCTAATATTACCGGTGCCAAGGCACCGGTAATATTAGTATATGGGATAAATTTGTGGTATAATATATAAAAATAGGAGGTAATTATGCCAAGAATATTAATAGTTGATGATGAACCTAAAATTGCAGAACTTATAAATAAATATGCTACTTTTGAAGGTTATGATACAGTGGAAGTCAATGACGGGATGAAAGCCATTGAAATATGTAAGGTCGAAGATTTCGATATTATAGTCATGGATATTATGATGCCGGAATTAGACGGATTTTCCGCTGTAAGAGAAATAAGAAAGACTAAAGATACTCCTGTTATTATGTTATCCGCAAGAGGAGAAGAATATGACAGGATACATGGATTTGAAGTAGGTGCCGATG
Source organism: Anaerofustis stercorihominis DSM 17244 (assembly GCF_000154825.1). NCBI lineage: Bacteria > Bacillati > Bacillota > Clostridia > Eubacteriales > Eubacteriaceae > Anaerofustis > Anaerofustis stercorihominis. The sequence goes on from NZ_DS560015.1 coordinate 62,488, forward strand.
ATTATGTTGTAAAACCTTTTTCTCCTAAAGAGCTTATGATGAGAGTAGAGGCAATACTTAAAAGGACTCAAAATAAATCGGATAAAGAAAAAGAAAATATAATAAATATCGATGGGATTAATATAGATCTTGCCGCAAGGATTTTAAGAATAGATGGTAAGGTTGTAAGTTTAACTCCAAAAGAATATGACTTGCTGACATTTTTAATAGAAAATCAGGGGATAGCCTTATCCAGAGAAAAAATTATTTCAACAGTTTGGGGATATGATTATTACGGAGATGACAGAACATTGGATACTCATATCAAACTACTCAGAAAAAATTTAGGTCCTTATTCAAATAGGATCGTTACTCTAAGAGGAGTAGGTTATAGATTTGAAAAAGAAGACTGATTTAAGTCTTAAATGGGAGATGTTTAAATTCTTTGCTATCTTTATAGCCGTAGCACTTATACTACTATGGCTGTTTCAGATAGTATTTTTGGGCACCTCTTATAAATTGATTAAGACCAGAGAAATCAAATTCTCAGCAAATAAGATCGTTCAAAATTTTAACGAGGATTATATTGAACAAATTGCTATGTCCAAAGATTTTTGTATTTTAATCATGGACAGCACAGGAAATAATATTTTTTCTATTAAGACTACACCAAGATGTACTATCCATAGATTATCTGCCGAAGGTATAAATTATTATGTAAACAGGGCGATGAAAAACGGCGGAGAATATTTGGAAAAATCGGCTTTAAGAAGAGATGATAAGGAATACAGATTTGGTAATATTATTTTTTCAAAGCCTGAGAGTATAGTGTATACCAGGATAGTAAATGTAGGAGACAGCTTTTACGTAATGATGCTGGATTCCAATATTTCTCCTATAGATGCAACGGTAAGCACTCTCAGAGAACAGCTTATATGGATCACATTGCTTCTTGTTATACTTGCGGGGCTTCTTGCTTTTGCTATTTCCAAGAAGATTGCTTCTCCTATAGAGAAGGTAACAAAAAAGGCGAAAAAGCTGGCAAAGGGAGAATATGAACCCGAAGATTTTGACGGAGGCTATAAAGAAATCAACCAGCTTGTTAATACTCTAAATTATGCGGCGGTTGAAATAGATAAGAATGAAGAATACAGAAGAGAACTTATAGCAAATGTATCTCACGACCTTAGAACACCGCTTACAATGATAATCGGATATAGTGAAATGATAAGGGATTATCCGGAACAGGCTGAAGCAGATAACATCCAGACTATTATAGATGAAGCCAAAAGATTAAGTAGTTTGGTCAATGACACATTGGACTTTGCCAAGTATGAATCCGGAGCTATTGAACTGAATAAGAAAGATTTTAGCTTGACCAAGGAAATCGGAGATATCATAGAAAGATTTTCAACATTTACCGATTATAATATTGTATTCAATCATGATGAAGATATTATGGTAAATGCGGATGAGCTTCAAATATCTCAAGTCATATACAATCTCCTTACAAATGCAATCAACTATACCGGTGATGATAAACTAATAACTATAAATCAAATAGTTAATGAGGGAAAAGTAAAGATCGAAATAATCGATACCGGTGAGGGTATTGCGGAAGATAAACTTCCCGATATTTGGCAGAGATACTATAAGATAGATAAGACCCATAAGAGGTCCATTGTCGGAAGCGGGTTAGGTCTTTCCATTGTTAAGACGATACTTTTAAGACACTCTGCTGAATTCGGAGTTAATAGTAAAATCGGAGAAGGAAGTACTTTCTGGTTTGAACTTGATATTTTAAATAATAAGGAATAAGCTTAGCTTATTCCTTTTGTTTTTTAATTGGAACATATAAAATATATAGAAAAACAAAATTAAATATAATGATTTTTTTGAATGTACTATTTTTAAATCCCAAATATTTTAATCCTTATATAATAATGGAATTTACATCTAAATCGTTAAAAGTGTAAACTTATAATATGAATAATGATCGAATATATTATATGATTTTTAGAAAAAGTAAAAGTTATCTTGATATTAAGGATTTATTATTACGTCTTTAATTTTGGACTTAAAAAAGAATATAATGATATATCGGAAATTATTTCTAATAATATTATAATAAAATCAGACTGAAAATTAACTAAGAAATCTTTAGATGTGTATTCCTAAATTTAGTTGAGATGATAAAAATGATATAATACTAATAGTTATTGACTTATTTAGAGGAATTTATTTTCTTTAAAGGTTTAACGAAACTAAAAAATTACTGATAAAATGCTATAAATTGATATAACTGTATCCTAATTTATTGAATAAAATAATACTTTATGATATAATATATGGCAGTAAATTTACGGAGGGATAATATGTCAGGACATTCAAAATGGTCAACAATTAAACATAAAAAAGCGAAAACAGACGCTCAAAAAGGTAAAATATATACAAAGATGGCGAAACTTATCGCCGTAGCAGCGAGAGAAGGCGGAGCAGACCCTGATCTGAATGCTAAACTTAAAGACGCTATCGCAAAGGCTAAGTCTAACAATATGCCTAACGATAACATCGAAAGAGCTATTAAAAAGGGTGCGGGAGAACTTGGTAACAGTGTCTTCGAAGAAATCACTTACGAAGGTTATGGTATCGGCGGTGTTGCTGTCATAGTCGAAGCTCTTACAGATAATAAAAACAGAACTGCCGGAGATGTTAGATATTACTTTGATAAAAACGGCGGGAACTTGGGAACCAGCGGATGCGTTTCATTCATGTTTGAAAAGAAAGGTACTATACTCGTAGATAATGACGGAAACGTAGATGAAGAAGAGCTTATGATGATTGCTTTAGACAGCGGTGCTGAAGACTTTGATGTGAGCGATGATGGATTTGAGATAACGACTACACCTGAAACTTTTTCTAAAGTATGTGATGCATTGGAGGAAAATGTAATAAAAACAGCTTCTGCCAGTGTTGAAATGGTTCCAAGCAACTATACAAAGCTTGAAGATGAAGCGCAAATCAAGAAGTTTGAAAAAATGCTTGAGATGTTTGAAGATAATGATGATGTTCAGGATGTTTATCACAATGCTGAATTTCCAGATGATTACGAAGGATAATTAAAATATATATTATAAAATCAAAGAGTCTTATTAAAGGCTCTTTTTTATTTTCAAATAATTATTTGATAAATTTTTTCTTTTTGTTTAATTCTCTATATAAAGTCAATAATTTAATGATTTAAAATACGGTTTTTTCATTCAAGATATCTATGTGTATAAAATTTCCCTATATGGTTAAAATATGAAATAATCAAATATCCACAAAGGAAGTAATGGGATTATGAATAATTTAAATTTAAAAGATTTGCAAAAGAAGATTTTTAATAAAAAAAATATACCTATACTTATATGCGTTATGTGTATAGGGTTAAGTGTTACATTGGCAGCCTGTTCTATGGAGCATGACAGCGACCCAAAAGCGGAGACTAAAAGCAATGAATACGACGATGTAAAAAGTTCCGTTCAGGAAGCAAAAACAACAGAAAATACTAAAGTTACTTTTAAGAGGTACTATACGAAAACTCAGAGTATAAAAGAAGAAACCTCGATGATAGACTCGGATAAAGTCGGACTCGGAGAAGAAGCATTCGGAGCGGAATATGAAAGTTATACAATCGAAAGTTTTTCTGCAGATAACGTGGTTCTTATAAAAGATATAGATTCTTATCCAAAGGGATATTATAAGATTACCGCTCTTAAGGATAACGGAGATGAATTCATAGCTGTGTATGAATATGATAATGACGGTAAAGAGAAACTGCTGGAAGTAACGGAGACACCTCTAGAACTTCTTGACAGTGATACCATTAAAGAAATAAAAGAGGGTATTGTTGTCGAAGGAAAAGATAAATTATATACAGTTTTACAAAATTATGCTGAGTAAGGAGAAAATATGAAAAAGAAAAGTAAGATTATTTTATTTTTGGTATGTGCGGTTTTCAGTGCAAGTATTATTTTAGTCAATATTTATGCTGCGAACTATGTTTATTACGGTTCGCCTGCTGCACACGTCAAACCTGTACAGGAGAAATTAAAAAGATGGGGATATTATGACGGAAGCGTGGACGGGAAGTTCGGTGCCGCAACGGAAAAAGCCGTTAAGTATTTTCAAAGGAAAAACGGACTTACACAAGACGGCAAAGCAGGAAAGAGTACTTTAGAAAAGATGGGATTATATAATTTACTTTCATCTTCGGGAAGTACTTCCGCAGGTTCGTCTTCGTCATCCACTAATTCTAATGATGTAAATTTGATTGCGAGAGCTGTTAACGGTGAAGCCAGAGGAGAACCTTATGAAGGTCAGGTCGCCGTTGCCGCAGTTATATTAAATCGTGTTAAGTCATCGTCTTTTCCAAACAGTGTAAGCGGTGTTGTTTATCAAAACGGTGCCTTTGATGCCGTTGCAGACGGACAAGTAAATCTATCGCCGAATGCTTCTTGTGTAAAAGCAGCGAAAGATGCGATGAACGGCTGGGATCCGTCGGGCGGAGCGATTTATTATTATAATCCCAAGACCGCAACCAATAAATGGATAAGAACGAGACCTATTATCAGAACGATAGGTAATCATGTATTTTGTAAGTAGGTGAAGGAATGAAGAAAAATATATTAATCGGATTTTTACTTGTAGTTGTCGTTACTTTAGGCGTATTTTCTTATACCGGGACTAAAGCAAGCGGAAGTTTGGAGACTGCTGTTACCAACAATTATGAAAAGAGCCTGTCTTCGCTTTTAGAAAGCTTTGAACAGATGAATTCCAGACTATCCAAGCTTTCTGTAAGTAATGATGATAAGTTTATAAAAAAAGAATTAGTCAATTTGTATGGATTAAATCTATCAATAAATGAAAATATCAACTCACTTCCCATAAACCATTCTGCAGTGGTTGAAGCCAGCAAATTTTTAAATAAGACTACAAATTATTATTATTCTTTGATAACAGCAAATAAAAAAATAACATCCAAAAATAAAGCTGATATCAAGAATATATATACCGCAAGCGATAAAATATTCAAAAGATTAGATGAGATGAATAATGAAATAAGATACAGTAAAGACGGATATAACTGGGTGGAAAACAGTAATGTATTCATGGCCGATACAAGTACAAAAATAGATAACAGCTTCAAAGCTACCAATGAAGAGATCAATGAATATCCTACACTGATATTCGACGGACCTTTCTCGGATTCTATAAAGACTGATGAAAAGATAAAAGTAGGAAGTAAAGATATTACCAAAGAAGAAGGGCTTGAAACTGTAAGAAAATATATAGGCGGTAAAGCCGAAGTAAGTTATGATTCTTTTGATAACAGTAATATCGAATGTTATGTTTATAAGTATAATTTAAATAATACTTCTTATTATGTTTATGTAAGTAAGAGCGGTGGAAAAATAATCACCGTCAACAGTAACTACCTTGCGGCCGAAAATTCAAACAGAACCATTGATATCAAAGAGGCTATATCCATAGGTAAAAAGCATCTTGAAAATATGGGAATTAAAAACATGGAAGAAAACTACTATGAAACGGATTCAAATGTAGTTACCGTAAATTATGCTTATAATCAAGACGGGGTTACTTGTTATCCCGATTTGGTAAAAGTTAAAATAAGTTTGGTAAATAAAAAAGTAGTGGGTATGGAAGCTACAAATTACTATACAAACCATAAAACAAGAAATATAGATAAAAAAATATTAAAATTAAAAAATGCAAGAAATAAAGTTAGTAAAGACTTTAAAATAACAAAAGAAAGACTTGCTCTGATACCAACGGAAACGAACAGCGAAAAGTTATGTTACGAATTTAAAGGAACAAAAGATAAAGAAACATTTATTATTTATATAAACGCAAAAACAGGTGATGAAGAAAATATTTTAAAGGTCGTAGAGGCTGATGACAGTATTTTAACAATGTAATATTTTGTTGAAAAAAGTATTTAAAGATGATATAATTAGCCGAAAAGCAAGTCGTTTGATCGCTTTATATAAAGAGGAAAGTCCGAGCTCCATAGGGCAATAGTGCCGGCTAACGGCCGGTTAGGGTAACCTAAAGGAAAGTGCAACAGAAAGGAAACCGCCCGTAAGGGTAAGGGTGAAAGGGTGAGGTAAGAGCTCACAGTTAGGTAGGTAACTATCTAGACGTGTAAACCCCACTAGGAGCAAGACCAAAAAAGAACTAGGCTTTTGCCGGTCGGCTGCCCGCTGACGGTTCGTGGTAGGTCGCTTGAACTTATTGGCAACAATAAGTCTAGATAGATGATCATTAAAACAGAACTCGGCTTATGAACTTGCTTATAATAAAAGTACCGACGGTGCTTTTATTTTTTTATTTGAGTTTACGTTTATACTTGATTGATAATAAAAGTGAATTAATGTATAATGATGTAGATTTATTACTTAAGACTAACAAGAAAGGAGGACAAAATGTCGATATTTAAAAAATTTATAAATTATTATAAACCATATAAAAAGTTATTTTACTTCGATATGTTTTGTGCGATTATAGTTTCGATAGTTGATTTGGCTTTTCCTCAGATACTAAAATATTTGACCAACGGTCTTTTTACGAAGGGTACAAGCGTTATAGTTAAGTATATAGGTATAGTGGCAATACTGATGTTTGTTATGTATATAATAAGGACTTACTGTGAGTATTTTATCACTTCATGGGGACACATTATGGGTGCAAATATGGAAAGCAATATGCGTCAGGACCTATTTGACCAGTATCAGAGACTTTCATTTTCTTATTATGACCAAAATAATACAGGGGATATGATGTCGAAACTTGTTTCCGACCTATTCGATATTTCCGAGCTTGCACATCACGGTCCGGAGAATATATTTATTTCCACATTTAAAATCGTAGGTTCGTTTATATTCCTGGCGTTCATAAGCGTTCCTCTAACGATGATATTAGTTGTTATAACCATAGCAATGCTTGTTTTCTGTTTGATTTTAAACAGGAAAATGCAGGCTACCTTTACCGATAACAGAAAGAAAATTGCGGGGGTGAACTCTGCGGTGCAGGATAGTTTGTCGGGGATAAGGGTAGTAAAATCGTTTGCTAACGAAGATATAGAACATGAAAAATTTGATTACAGCAATAGGATGTTTTTAAATTCAAAGACTGCTCAGTACAAGATGATGGGTAAATATCATGCAGGTACATCGTTCTTCAAAGGGCTTTTGTACCTGGCGATAATAGTATGCGGAGGGCTTTTTGTAGCTTACGGAAAAATGAATGTTGCTGACCTTGCAGTTTATGCTCTATATATAGGTATATTTATTACTCCCGTAGAAGTCCTTATTAATTTTACCGAGCAGTTCCAAAAGGGATATGCGGGATTTAAGCGTTTCTTGGATGTTATAGAATTAAATCCGGATATTGTTGATAAAAATGAGGCAGACGAGCTTAAAAACGTAGGCGGAAATATTGATTTTAATAATGTTTCATTTTCTTATGAAGAGGGGAGTAAAGTCCTCAGTAATATTAATATTCATATCAAAAAGGGTAAAACAGTTGCTTTGGTCGGACCTTCAGGCGGAGGGAAAACGACTTTATGTTCTTTGATACCGAGATTTTATGATGTGGATAAAGGCGATATATTAATAGACGGACAAAACATAAAAGACGTAACTCTTAAATCCCTTAGAAACTCTATCGGTGTCGTTCAGCAGGATGTATATATGTTCGGCGGGAGTATAAAGGATAATATCGCTTACGGTAAACCGGGAGCTACCGATGAAGAAATAATTGAAGCCGCTAAAAATGCAAATATCCATGATTTTATAATGGAACTCGAAGACGGATATGATACTTACGTAGGGGAGAGAGGAACAAGACTTTCCGGAGGACAAAAGCAAAGGATCTCCATTGCCAGAGTATTCCTTAAAAATCCCGAGATACTAATACTTGATGAAGCGACTTCCGCACTTGATAATGAAAGCGAAAGACATATTCAGTTATCTCTTGAAAAATTATCAAAGGATAGGACTACTATAGTTATTGCACATAGATTAAGTACTATAAAAAATGCTGATGAAATCATAGTAATAGTAAACGGAAGGACTACCGAGAGAGGTAATCATAAGGATTTGATAGCTAAGAACGGTCTGTATGCAAAATATTATAATATGCAGTTTGAAGGGCTTGAAAAATTTGATATTTACGAAGATTAAAATGACAGCTTTATGCTGTCTTTTTTATTATTTGTATTTTATTTAAATATAATTTGATTAATAAAATATAGGTTAAATATTTGTACTTATATTTTATATTTTAAAAGTTATTTTATAGCTAATATATAAAAACTGTAAAAATAATAAATTAAGTGATATACTTGATTTTATAAAAAGTCATTAATTTATAAATTATTTTTATATATGATTAATAAAAAAGATATAAAAAGAGGTCAATGTTTTGATAAGAGATTTACTTTTAGAAACTTACGGAAAATATTTAGGCGGAGATTTAGTAAATACAGTACTTTCAAAAAATGAAGTAATGGTACACGCCTGCGGAAAAATAGACGGATACGAATATACGAATTCCGTTGATGCATTAGATATGGCGATAAAAAAGGGCGGAAGATATATTGAAGTGGATTTGTCACTTACCAAAGATGAAAGAGTAGTTTGTGTGCATAAATGGGATAAAAATACTTTTGAAAGACTTGGTATAGCTTATCGCACAGAAGGTTTAAGTTATGATGAATTTATGAAGTCCAAATATTATGACAATTATTCCACTATGGATTTAGATATGATTATAGATTATTTAAAGAAATATGAAGATCTATATATAATGCTTGACGTGACGAAAGATTTGGATGAGGAAGATACAAAAAAGATATATGAGTTGATCATAAAAGGATTTGAAGAGAATAAAAAATTGCTTGATAGAGTTGTTATCGAAGGCGGGAGTATAGAAATGTTTGAAGCCATAAACTCTATATTTGATTTTCCCAATAAGCATTTTTATTTGACCGGAAAAGATATAAATGAAGAAAGAGTAGATGAAATTCTTGAATATATAAAAAATGACGGACATTTTGTGAGTGTAAGTTCTCACAAAAAAAATGTAAAAGTAGATATAATAAGAAAAGTCCATAAACTTGGGATCGTTTATATAACATATCCGATAAATGAACCTGCAGAAGCTTTGAAATATTTTAATTTCGGAGTTGATATAATTTGTTCATCGGAACTGACCAAAGAGGATTTTTTAAAAGAAATAGAAAATATGTCCCATGAGGATAAAGTGAGATTATTCTTTGAAAAGGATGTATTTGCCGTAGATACTGCGGGTGCATATATAGTAAGTATTTCGGAAGATGAAGCTGAATGTGCGATGAAAGTCGAACATAAACATATAAATGGTTCGGGGATAGTACAAGGCGGTGCTTTATTTACCCTTGCGGACTTTGCCTTCGGCGTCCTTGCGGATTCTAAAGGCTATCCCCAAGTTTCCGTAAGTAATACTATTTCATATTTAAGACCGGGAGAAATGGGGGATATACTTACTGCCGTGGCGAGAGTTGTTTCAAAAGGAAATAAGATTTGTTTTTATAAAGTCGATATTTATAATCAGGATAATAAACATTTGGCAACTATGGACGTTACGGGGTACATTAAAACATTAAATATTAAAATAGCATTTTTTATTATTGTTTTGATTATCAAAATGCTTTATAATGATAGCCAATATAGTTAATTTTTCGGCTATATCAGCTATTTAGCTTGGGAGAAAATTATGTCAAAATTTAGCGTAAAAAAGCCTTTAACGATTTTTGTTGCAGTTATCGGGATCATAATATTGGGTATTGTCTCTTTTACCGAGATGACTCCTGATTTACTTCCGAATATAAACATGCCTTATGCTGTTGTAATGACTTCATATGCGGGAGCCAGTCCGGAAACGGTTGAAAGTGTCGTTACAAAGCCTTTGGAAAAAGGCATCGCAACAACTGAAGGTCTTAAAAATATAACATCAACTTCAAATGAAAATTACTCACTTGTAATGCTTGAATTCAATGATGATGTAAATATGGATTCTACTGTTGTAGATTTGAGAGACAAGATATCTATGGTCGAAGGATACTGGCCCGACGAAGTCAGTACTCCTTATATATTGAAAATGAACCCTAATATGATGCCTGTTATGGTAAGCACTGTAAGCATGAAAGGGGAAGACACAAAAGCATTGTCGTTGCTCCTTGAGGAAAAGGTCATACCTGCTCTTGAGGGTACTGACGGTGTAGCAAGTGTATCTACGAATGGTATGCTTGAAGACAGTATAAGCGTAGTTTTAAGTGATAAGAAGATAAAAGACGTAAATAAGAAGATTACAGATGCCGTGGGCTCTCAGTTTGCTTCAGGCGAAAGCCAGCTTGCAAGCGGTAAAACTAAGATCGCCAGCGGTGAAAAAGCCATAAATGCTCAAATCAAAGAGCTTAACAAAAATCTTAAGATATTAAAATCTTCTAAAACTCAATTGGAGAAACTACAGGATACTGTAACGGAACTTGAAGATAAAAAGTCCGAACTTGATTTAACCGTTACGACTTTAAGTGCAATAGACAGAAGTATAAAAGAACTGGAAAATTCGCTTAAAACCGCAGACCCTAACAGCGAAGAATATAAGACTATCGTTGCAAGTTTAGCGGCAATAGATAAACAGCTCGCATCCATGGGGCTTAAGAGAAGTGATGTTTCAAACAGTCTTGCACAGGCAAAAGCCGGACAAAAACAGATAGATCAAGCTTTAAATAAAATAGATAAAAATTTAAAGAAGGGCGGAGCGACCAGAAGCAATTTATCAAGTAAGATAAAAGAAATAGATAATGGCATAAATTCCATAAATGCAGCTCTTCCACAGTTATCGGCGCAGCTTCTATCGATTCAAAGTGGAAAGAAAGAGATAGCAAGCGGAGAAAGTGAACTTCAGGCTGCTAAAAAAAGTGCTTTGGATAAAATCGATATGTCCAAGACGCTGACTAAGGATATGATTTCGGGTATCCTTACGGCTCAGAACTTTTCAATGCCTGCGGGATATGTCACTGAAGACGGTGTTGATTATCTGGTAAGAGTAGGGGATAAGTTCAAGAGTGTGAACGAACTTAAGAATGTGACCATAATGGATATGGGTATAGATGGATTGAAGCCTATAAAATTAAGTGACGTCGCAGATGTTATGATAAGCGATAATTCCGATGCTACTTATGCCAAAATCAATGGTCAGGACGGCGTTTTATTATCTTTCTCAAAACAGTCGGACTATTCGACAACAGATGTAGCGGATAATATAAACAAAAAGTTTGAACAATTATCAAAGGATAATCCGAAACTTGAGTTTGTTCCTTTGATGGATCAGGGAGATTATATCCATATAATAGTTAATTCCGTTCTGAATAACTTGGTAGTAGGTTCGATTTTGGCTATTCTTATTCTTATATTCTTCTTAAAGGATATAAAACCTACCGCTATCATTGCGGTATCCATTCCTTTGAGTGTCCTTTTTGCAATAGTACTGATGTACTTCTCCGGAATAACCTTAAATGTTATTTCATTATCGGGACTTGCCGTCGGGGTAGGTATGCTGGTTGATAACTCGGTAGTAGTAATTGAAAATATATATAGGCTCAGAAGCAAAGGTTACAGTGTAATAAAATCTTCGGTGTCGGGAGCCGTTCAGGTTGCGGGAGCTATAACTTCTTCAACCCTTACAACTATTTGCGTGTTCCTTCCTATAGTGTTCGTTAAGGGGATAACAAAGCAGTTATTTACCGATATGGCTCTTACAATAGGATATTCACTAATGGCCAGTTTGATAGTTGCACTTACCTTGGTTCCTGCAATGTCCTCTAAGATGTTTAAAAAGACAAAAGATGTAGAACATCCTTTCTTCGATAAGATGTTGAATAAGTATAAAACTACGATCAATTGGGCGTTGGATCATAAGATAATAGTTATCGGTGCGGCTGTGGGAACTCTTGTCCTCAGTTTTGTACTCATAGGTTTCAGAGGATTTAGTTTTATGCCTGAAGTCGACAGCGCTCAGATATCGGTAGAAATGGAAATGCCTAAAGACGCTGTGTTGGAAGATACAATAAAGACCTCCGATAAAGCAATAAGTGCCATTCAAAAAATCAAAGGTGTAAAAACTGTGGGAGCTATGCTTGCTTCCGGAGATGCTACCAGTATGTCCGGTATGGCAGGTATAAATTCGAACAGTTCAAATAAGGTTTCTATATATGTTCTTGTTGATGAAGAAGCTAATGTAACAGGTAAAGAAGTTGCTGACAATATAGAAAAATTATCTGACAGTTTAAACTGTGACCTTACTGCCTCCGGTTCTTCATCCATGAGTGAAGCCACTTCTGCTCTCGGCGGTAGCGGTGTAAGCCTTAAAATATATGCCGACGATTTGGATACCCTCCAGACAACCGCAAAATCCGTAGGAAGTAAAATTAAAGGCGTTGAAGGGATAGATGAAGTAGATAATGGAGTTATGGAAACCACTCCTGAAATAAAGGTAACGGTAGACAAAGCCAAAGCAATGAAATATAATTTGACTGTAGCTCAGGTTTATGAAAAATTATCTACGCTTCTTACAAAACAGAAGATTTCTACTTCTCTCACACTTAACGGAGAAGATTATGATGTAATAATTAAAAATAACAATCAGGATAAAATAAACAGAAAATATGTAGAAAGTTATAAGATACCTTATTCTAAATCAGACGGAAGCGAGTCAAGTGTTAAGCTTGAAAAGATAGCCGCAGTAGATTCCGCTACCAGTCTTAATGCTATCAGCAGAGATAATCAAAAAAGGTATATAACCGTATCCGCAACATTAAAAGACGGATATAATGTAAGCCTTGTTACGAATGATGTAAAAAGTGCATTGAAAGATTATGATCTTCCTGGAGGAAGCAGTATAGAATACAGCGGTGAAAATGAGACGATCATGGAATCTTTGGGGCAGCTTGTCAAGATGATGTTACTTGCTATCATAATCATTTATTTGATAATGGTTGCTCAGTTCCAATCTCTTTTATCTCCTTTTATCGTAATGTTTACGATACCTCTTGCTTTTACGGGAGGCGCACTCGCATTATTTATAGCGGGAATGGAAATAAGCGTAATATCCATGGTAGGATTTGTAATGCTTGCGGGTATTATAGTTAATAACGGTATAGTGCTGATAGATTATATAAATCAAACAAGAGCGGACGGGATGAAAAAAAGAGACGCTATTATAGACGGCGGTATGACCAGGATGAGACCTATATTAATGACGGCTCTTACTACTATTTTGGGGCTTTCTGCAATGGCTCTCGGGATAGGAACAGGTTCTGAAATGATGCAGCCGGTAGCAATAGTGTGTGTCGGAGGACTTATATATGCTACATTTATGACTCTTTATGTAATTCCTGTGCTATATGATATTTTTAATAAAAAAGATATAAGTGTCATAAGAGATGAAGATTTAAAAATAATTGATGATTAATAAAAAAAGAGATAGGTCATTCTATCTCTTTTTCTTTTGCTTTATTTAACTTTATAAAATGCAGATAATAAATTATTCCAAATATTCCCGGTAATATTGGAGAGAGAAATTCTGCTATATATATACCTATATATCCTAGATTAAAATAGTGTATCAATATAATGCTGAAAAGTATCCTTATTATAACAGACTGCAGAATCGAATTAAGCATTGCAATAAAAGAATCTCCAAGCCCGGTCATAAAAGAGTCTAATGTATACATTATCCCATAAGCCACAAAGTTTATGGAACAGCATATCCTAAGGTATATTATACCTTCCTTTATTATATTTATATCTTTGTTAAATAGTTCTATTATTTCATATGAAAATATTTGTATCAATACTATGAGTAAAAAGGAACTTATAAGCGTATAAATTATTCCTGCTTTGACCGTTTTTTTTACATTTATTATTTTTTCTGCTCCAATATTTTGTGAAACAATGGTAGTTACACTTTGACCGATAGCCCAGCACGGCATTGCTGCAAAAGAATTTATTTTAAGTCCTATTCCCGCAGCAGAAGTGATTTCAAGTCCGTAACCGTTGAGTATTTTTGTAATTATTAAATATGATACATTTAATATTGTCATTTGAACGGCACATGGAAAACCTATCTTTATTATTTTTATTGCTTTATCTTTCTTTATGTATAAGTTAGTTATTTTTAATTTATATATAAAGTCGTGTTTATTAAGATAAATAATGGAAATTATAAAAGATACTGCTTGCGATATTATTGTAGCATATGCTGCTCCGTTTACGCCAATATGCAGTAATCCTATTAATATATAATCCAGGATTATATTTACTATTGAGGCTATAAAAACAAATGTAAGAGGGCTTTTAGAGTCACCAAGTCCCTTTATTACAGAGGTAGCAGCATTATATCCAAATATGAAAATAATTCCAAAAGATATTATTTTCATATAACTGTTTGCATATTGTAAAGAACCTGATGGCAGGTTCATGAAAATAAATATTTTTTTATATATAATTAAACTTATTAAAGTTACGATTAAAGCGAATATCATTGAAATAGAAAATAGTGTAGATATAGTATCTTTTATTTTATTTCCATTGTTTTCACCTTTATATTTAGAAACCAGAACGCTTCCTCCCATGGTTATTCCCATACAAATGGAAGTAATTATAAAAGTTATCATCACTGCACTATTTAAAGCTGCAATACCTTTTCCTCCCACAAATCTACCCACAAATATCATATCCACTATTCCGTAAACGGATTGGAGCATATTTGCTATAAAAATTGGAAAGGCAAATTTTATAAGTGTTTTATTTATATTTCCTTTTGTTAAATCTTCGCTCATTATTATTCTCCTTATTTTGATATAAAAAAGATCTGTAAAAAACAGACCTTTTGTTTTTAATAATACAAAAGGCCATAGATAAAACATTATCCATAGCCTTTGATTTTTTATTTATATTAAAATAAGTATTTCATAATAATTATGAAAGAACGTCAAAATATTAACTTATCTTTTCGGCTTCGTATAATGTTTTATCCAAACTTACTCTATACGAAGCATTGCTTATGCAAAGTTTCATTTTTCTTCTCCGAATTTATAATATAAAGTGATTATAGTATATTGGGGTTATATTGTCAATTAAGTAAATAAAAAACGCCTTATAGGCGTTTTTTATTTGATATTTTAATGTGTCATTATATAATCTGCGGTGTCTTTATCTATTACCAGTGTATCTATATATTTACCTTTGAGAGCAGCTAAGATAGCTTCGTGCTTATCTTCTCCTCCTGTAATACATACTACATTTTTGCTTCTTTTTATTGAATCGATATCTATTGCCATTACTCTGTTGTTAAAGTCGCAGTCTATTTTATTTCCTTCTTTATCAAAGTAATTTAGGCATATATTTCCCACAGCACCTTTTTCTTTTAATTCGCTATAATCTCTGGGATTTAAAAATTGCTGCTGTTCTTTCAAAGAAGAAGTTGAATTTGCCATAAGTCCCACACTTCCGAGAATTATATCGCAGTAGTTAAATAAAGAAAATAGTTTTTTAAGACTTTCTTCCTGCATCAAAGTATCTTTTGTTTCTTTGCTCGATACGAAAGTAGGTGCGAACATATAATAAGCTTTTGCGTCTATTTTTTCGGCGAAGTTTTTTGTGATATCATTTGTAAGTCTTGTATCTCCGAGGTTATTCAGGCTTCCTACAAGCTGAAGGGCTTTTATGTTCTTATACTTTCCTTTTAATACCGGAAAATAATTAACGGTGTTATAAATGGTCCTTCCCCAAGATATACCTATAGTAAGATTGTCCTCTAGTAAATCCATTACAAGTTCGACTCCTGCTCTGCCTAAAGAATGAAAAATGTCCTCATCTTCCTGAGGCTGTGCGACCATAACTCTTTTTAATGAAAACTTTTTTTCGATTTCTGATTCTAAGTTTATCAGATATTCTTCATAACCTTTGATATTTATGTCAACGATTCCAAGTTCTCTGCTCTTTTTTAGGAGCCTGTTAACTCTTTGCCTTGACATATGTAACCTTTGTGCAATCTCACTTTGAGTCAATTCTTGTTTATAATAGTAGTATGCTATCTTAGTTAGTATCTTTTCTTCAACCGCCATAACGACCTCCGTAACAAATGTTATTTTACGATATTATATCACAAATTGAGCAAATGTGCCAATATTTTTTATGAAAAAGTTTCAGCTTTGTATGTAAATACATATTTCGGTTGAGTTTTCATTCATATTGATTTACAATAGAAGCATGAAAACTATGTTTTTTATTTATTTTTTATTTTTAATGTAAACGAAAAACATAGAAATATGTTGCGACAATGCAATATAAAAATATTGTAGGAGGGTTCGATTAATGAATTCATTTGAAGAAAAAAAGAAAGACAAAGATTTTATGCTTAAAGTTCTAAGAACTATGCTGACATCAAGACATTTCGAATTGAAAGTAAACGAAATGTTTATGGCCGGTTTGATTCACGGAACGACTCATTTAGGCGTTGGGGAAGAAGCCTGTCATGCAGGTATCAGTCTGGGATTAAATCCCGATGACTGGATTGTTCCTACTCACAGAGGTCATGGTCACTGTTTAGCTAAAGGTGCTACACCTTATAACATGTTCTGTGAACTTTTTGCTAATTATCAGGGCGGATGTAAAGGTCTTGGGGGTTCGATGCATTACATAGACCTTGAACACTGTAACTTGGGTAGTTCCGCTATCGTTGGTGCGGGTGTACCTACTGCTGTTGGTGCCGCTTATGCGATGAAGAGAGAAGGTAAAAAGAACTGCGTAGCTACTTTCTTCGGAGACGGTGCTTCCAGTCAGGGTATGGTATTGGAAGGCATGAACTTAGCAAGTGTATGGGAAGCTCCTGTACTATTATGTTGCGAAAATAACAGATATGGTATGTCTACACCTGCAAAATACACTGTTTCAATCGAAGATATAGCTGACAGAGGACCTGCATTCAGTATTAAATCCAAGATCGTTGACGGAATGGATGTGCTTGCTGTACTTGAAGCTGTAATGGAAGCCGGAGAATACTGCAGAACAGAAGGAAAACCTTATTTATTAGAATTCAAAACTTACAGATATTTGG
Source organism: Anaerofustis stercorihominis DSM 17244 (assembly GCF_000154825.1). Lineage (NCBI taxonomy): Bacteria > Bacillati > Bacillota > Clostridia > Eubacteriales > Eubacteriaceae > Anaerofustis > Anaerofustis stercorihominis. The sequence goes on from NZ_DS560015.1 coordinate 79,693, forward strand.
GACATTCAAAATCTGACCAAAGAAAGTACAGAACAAAAGAAGAAGAAGAAGATATGAAGAAAAATCATGACGCTATAGATAAATTCAAGAATGACTTGATAGCTATGAACATGATTACCGAAGAAGAGTTCGATGAGTTAGATAAAAAGATAGAAAAAGAAATAGACGATGCGGCTGAAAAGGCTAAGAAAGTTGACGAAATCATCTCTGTAAAAGAAGCGATGAGTTACGTTTATGCGGAGTAGGAGGAGAAGATAAAAATGGGAAAAATATCTTATTTACAAGCTATAAAAGATGCGATGAGCGAAGAAATGCGTAGAGATGATACTGTCATCTTTATGGGTGAAGATATAGGTTTATACGGAGGATGTTTCGGTGTCAGCAGAGGAATGTTCGATGAATTCGGTCCTGAAAGAGTTAAGGATATGCCTATTTCTGAAACAGGATTTACATATGCAGCATTCGGTATGGCAATGTTCGGAATGAGACCTATCGTTGAAATTATGTTTGGGGACTTCGTATCATTGGTAGTTGACCCTATAGTAAACGGTGCCGCTAAATATAGATTTATGACGGGCGGACTTGTAAAAGCTCCTATGGTACTAAGAACTCCTTTCGGTTCCGGTACGGGCGCAGCCGCACAGCATTCACAGTGTTTGGAATCTTTATTCTTAAATACACCGGGTTTAAAAGTCGTTATGCCAGCAACTGCTTATGATGCAAAAGGATTATTGAAATCAGCTATCAGAGATGACAATCCTGTATGTTTCTTTGAAAATAAATTATTATACAGAACCAACGGTGAAGTACCTGAAGAAGAATACACGATCGAACTTGGAAAAGCCGATGTTAAAAAAGAAGGAAGCGATATTACGTTGATCGCTTGGTCAAGAACATTATTATTCTGCGTAGAAGCAGCGGAAAAATTAGCCGAAGAAGGAATAAGCTGTGAAGTAGTAGACCTTAGAACTCTCAGACCTCTTGATACTAAAACGATAATAGATTCAGTATGTAAAACAGGCAAGGCTTTAGTAGTATACGAAGCTCCTAAATTAGGTGGATTCGGTGGAGAAGTAGTTGCTACTATCAATGAAAGCGAAGCATTCTATCATTTAGATGCTCCTGTTGAAAGACTTGGCGGTATGGAAATCCCTGTTCCATACAATCCTATAATAGAAAAACAAATCGTTCCTTCAGTAGAAGATATTGTAGCAAAAGTAAAAGAAATGATGTAAGGAGGATAAGTTAATATGAGTAAAATATTAGCAACTCCAGCTGCTAGAGTCGCTGCAAAAGAAAAGAATATTGACCTTAGTACGGTTAAAGGAACCGGAAAACTTGGAGCGATTGTTTTAAAAGATTTAGATAATGTGGCTGTTTTAATAGGAAAAGATAGAGGGCTTAAAGTTACGCCTGTTGCTAAGAATGCAATGAATTATTATGGTGTAAACTTAGATGATGTAGCTCACGATGGAAATAAAGTTAAAAAAGAAAATGTTATAAGTACTGTGACAAGAATGTCAAAAGATGAAGTTGAAGCAGCTCCTGTAACACCGGCTATGGAAGAAAAAGTTATTCCTTATAAGGGTATGAGAAAAGCCATCGGGGATAATATGATGACTTCTATTCAAGGTTCTCCGCAGGTATCTCACTTTGCGGATATCGATACTACAGAATTTATGGATATATTTGAAAAAACCAAAGTTATATTTAAAGAAAAGTATAACAAAAAGATTACTGTTACCGATTTCTTGATTAAAGCAGTAAGTCTTACATTGCAAAAATGCCCTAAAGTCAATGCAAACTTTGACGGTAAAGAAATCCATAGAAGAGGTACTGTAAATATCGGTTTAGCGGTTGCTCAGGATGAAGGATTGGTCGTACCTGTATTTAACGGTGTTGAAAATAAGACTATTTTCGATATCTGTGATGAAAGAAGTGAGATCGTTCCTCAGGCTAGGGATAATAAGTTAAGCGGAAAATATTATAAAGGTGCTACGTTTACGATAAGCAATACCGGAAGAAGTGTAAATAATTTCTTTACACCTATTATAAATCCGGGTGAAGTTGCAATACTTGGCGTAGGCAGAACAGCTGAAATGCCTGCGGTTGTAAACGGAGAAATTGTAGTAAGGACCTTTACCGGTTTCAGTATTACAATCGATCACAGAGTTTTAGACGGAATGGATGCTGTAAACTTCTTAAATACATTAAATGAAGTAATAAGCAATCCTATTAATATTTTATTATAATATAGGAGAATTGATTAGAATATGGGAAAATATATGTTAATGCCAAAACTTGATATGTCTATGGAAGAAGGTCAAATTCTGAAATGGATGTGCAAAGTGGGCGATAAAACAAAAAGAGGCGATATTGTAGTCGAAGTGGAAACGGGAAAAGTTGCTCTTGAAGTAGATAATCCTACGGCTGACGGTACAGTACTTGCATTATATGTTGATGAAGGGGATGACGTTAAAGTCAATACTCCTATTATGTACATAGGTGAAGAAGGTGAAGTTCCTCCTACAAAAGAAGAAGCTTTAGGCGGCGGTGATAAATCGGAACCTAAAGAGGAAAAGAAAAAAGCGGCACCTAAAAAAGCAAAAGTTTCTTTAGATGATTTTAACGGTAAATTCATGTTGATGCCAAAACTTGATATGTCTATGGAAGAAGGACAAATTCTAAAATGGATGTGTAAAGTGGGCGATGAAACAAAAAGAGGCGATATAGTCGTTGAAGTGGAAACCGGCAAGGTAGCCCTTGAAGTAGATAATCCTACAGCTGATGGCACTATCCTGGCTTTATATGCAGAAGAAGGTGAAGATGTCAAAGTTAACGAACCTATTATATTTATAGGTGAAAAAGGTTCGACTCCTCCTACAAAAGAAGAAGCTATGATAATCACTCATCCGGAACTTGCTGATGAAGCAGAGGATAGTGCAGAAGATGAAGTACCTTCAAATAAATATGATTACGATTTAGCTGTAATCGGTGCAGGTCCGGGCGGATATGTTTGTGCGATAAGAGCTGCTCAGCTTGGTGCTAAAGTTGTTATTTTCGAAAAAGAACATATCGGCGGCGTTTGTTTAAATAAAGGATGTATTCCTACAAAAGCGTTCGTTAAAAATGCAGAAGTTTTAAGAGAAGTTAAACACGCCGGTGAAATGGGTATTGAAGTTGAATCTTTCAAAACTAACTGGTCAAAGGTAATTGAAAGGAAAAACGGAGTTGTTTCCAAACTTACCGGAGGTGTAAGCGGATTATTAAAACGTCATAAAGTAGAAGTTATCATGGGTGAAGCAGTAATCAATACCGAACATGAAATTTTGGTAGGGGATAAATCATATGATGTAGATAACATTGTAATCGCCTGCGGTAGTGATTCTGTTATGATACCTATTGAAAATGATAATAGTGTTAAAGTTTATGATTCTGAAGGGATGCTTAATATAGATAAACTTCCCGAAGATCTTGTAATAATCGGCGGCGGTGTTATCGGTGTTGAACTTGCGGGAATAATGAATGAGTTTGGTGTGCATGTAACTATAGTTGAAATGCTTGACAGTATTTTGGCAATGGCTGATGATGATGTAATCCAAGTCGTTGATAAAGAACTTAGAAATCATGGAATAGATATAATAACGGGAGTAGGTGCAAGTAAACTTGCAGGAGGAAACGTTGTTTTATCCGACGGAAGAGAAATAAAAGCAGATGCTGTTCTTATGTCTGTTGGAAGAAAACCTGTTAAGGTTGCAAGTAATATAAATATTCTTGTAAGCGAAAGAGGATTTGTTGAAATAGACAATAAATTAAGAACGAGTGTAGATAATATTTATGCTATAGGAGATGTTACGGGTAAAGTAATGCTTGCACATACAGCCAGCAGACAAGGTATCGTTGTTGCTGAAGATTTGTATGGTGAAGGTGCAACAGTAGATTACAGCAGAATACCTTCCTGCGTATTTACTATTCCTGAAGTTGCTTGGATAGGTTTAAATGAAAAACAAGCAGAAGAACTTGGTATTCCTTATAAATCAAGCAAAATGCCTTTCGCAGGTGTAGGTAAAGCTCTGGCTATGAACGATACTACCGGTTTCGTTAAAGTAATCACAGATGAAAGATTTGATGAAATCATAGGTGTACATATCGTAGGGCTTAATGCATCGGATATAGTTGCACAGGGTGCGATAGCTATAGACTTGGAAGCTACCAGTGAAGAAATCGCAAATATTACTTTTGCACATCCAACCTTAAGTGAAGGTTTTATGGAAGCATGCGAAGGTATCAGCGGCAAAATGATTCACGGTTAATTAAATAAGTAGTAGTTTTTCACAAAGAAACTCGTCTGGGTAAAACCGGTCGGGTTTTTTTGTTGACTTTGTAATAATAATTCTTTAAACTTAGAACAAAGTAAAATTATCAGGAGTTATTATGAAGTTACTTATTGAGCAGTCTCTCGATATAAAGGAACCCGAGATAACAATAAAATGCGGGCTTATGGATGAAAGACTGAAAAAATTGATTGAACAGATAAGATTATATTCTTTTTCCGTAATGGGCTTTAAAGACGGCAGCAGGTCGGCTATTGCACTTGAAAATATTTATTATTTCGAATCTGTGGATAATAAGACATTTTTATATACATCTAATGAGGTATACGAATGCGATAAGAAGCTTTATGAATTGGAGGAAAGTTTAAAGCAGACTTCATTTGTAAGGGTGAGTAAAAAATGTATTCTAAACTCTAATTGTATAAAAAAGGTAAGACCTCAGCTCAGTGGAAGAATAGAAGCAATTTTAGATAATGACGAACATGTGATAGTATCCAAACATTATACCAAAGATTTTAAAGAGAAATTTATATAGCAGGAGATAAGAGAATGAAAAAATTAATAACTATATGTTCGACAAGTTTTACTGTTGTAATGTTACTCACTACTTTGCTGGTTGGTACAGATATGTCTCCGAATATAAATAGACTTATTATACTGCAGTTGTTTTTGATGTCACTTACCATTTCGATTTTATTGGTGTTGCTTGATAAGTTGGAAGATAAAATTGGTGAATACTACGAAAGTAATTTAATAAGAGGTATATTAAGCAGGATAATAATATGTTATTTTGTTGTATTTTTCGAAGGAATATACTTTAAAATGTTTGACTTTTCTCTTCATTCGCTCCTTTCCATAAGTCCTATAGTGCTAATAGCATTTATAGTTACTTATATAGTTTCTTATATGATTTGTTATAAAGAAACGGAGGAGATAAATGAGGTTATAAAAAGAAAAAAGGATATTAAATAATCATATTAAAAAGGCTGATGATCTTGTCAGTCTTTTTATTTTGGTTTTTTGTCATCTTATACCTCATAAAAGTCATCTTATATTCAACTGTATTGTAATTTAAGTCATTTTTGATATTCTTAAACCTATGGAGGGAAAAAATGACAGAAAAAATAATTGAAGTTAATGGACTTAAGAAAAGTTTTAATGATATCGAAGCTGTTAAAGGAATAGATTTTTTTGTTAAGAAAGGACAGCTATTTTCATTTCTCGGTCCCAATGGAGCGGGAAAGTCAACGACGATAAAAATTTTATGTACTCTTCTCGATAAAAACGACGGAGATGTTTTTATCGACGGATTTAAATTAGGTAATGATGATAATGAGATAAGAAAGCATATCGGAGTGGTCTTTCAGGATAGTGTGCTTGATGATTTGCTTACGGTAAAAGAAAATCTTATGACGAGAGGAAAATTTTATGAGCTCACAAAAGAGGAGCTTAATAATAAAGTAGATGAAGTAAACAAAATATGCGAGCTTGGAGAATTTATAAATCGGCCTTACGGTAAATTATCGGGAGGTCAGAGACGAAGAGCGGATATAGCAAGAGCACTTATAAATACACCTGAAATACTGTTCTTGGATGAACCTACAACGGGACTTGACCCAAAGACAAAAGACAGCGTATGGAATATGATTTTAAAACTCCAAAAAGAAATAAATATGACTATATTTCTAACTACTCATTATATGGAGGAAGCGAGCCTGAGCGATTATATAACGATAATAGACCATGGTGAAGTCGTTGCCGAAGGAACGCCTTATGCCCTTAGAGATAAATACAGTAAGGATAAATTAAGGATAAAACCTAAGAACACGGAGTCTTTAATAGATATATTAGACAGCAATGTATTAGATTATAAAGAAGATAACGATGTTATTGTTATATATTTAAATGACACACTTGAGGCTATCGAGATAATTAATAAGATAAAAGATGTTATTTCAAGTTTTGAAGTGATTCATGGTTCGATGAATGATGTATTTTTAAATATAACGGGAGGTGAACTTAATGATTAATATCGCAAAGAGAAATTTAAAGATATATTTCAGACAAAAGAGCACCGTCTTTTTTTCGCTTATGAGTGTATTTATAATCATTTTGTTATATGTTTTATTCCTTGGAAAGAATTTGACTTCTTCTTTAGATGCTAATGGGATTAACGGAGTAGAAAATTTAGTCAATAGTTGGGTAATGGCAGGTATAATATCCGTTGCTTCCATTACTACCACTATGGGAGCTTTTAATGTAATGGTAGAGGATAGAGTAAAAAATTTGAGTAAAGATTTTTTCTCTTCACCAATAAAAAAGGTAACTATTGTAGGCGGTTATGTGCTTAGTTCTTATATAGTTGGTTTTATAATGAGTGTCATAACTTTTATAGCCGCGGAGGTATATATTTCTATTTCCGGTGGAGAAATTTTAAGTTTTACTTCTGTACTAAAAGTTCTCGGGATAATACTCATATCCGTATTTATGTCCAGTTCTTTGGTATTCTTTATTGTAAGCTTCTTTTACAGTCAGGGTGCATTTTCCACCGCAAGTACGATTATCGGAACACTTATCGGTTTTGTGACAGGTATTTACTTTCCTATTTCGGTATTGTCAAATTCCATGCAGTGGTTGATAAAACTATTTCCTTTATCACACTCGGCAGCTCTTTTAAGGCAAGTCATGATGACCGAACCCATTAGGATATCTTTTGAAAATGCAGGTATATTAAGGGTAAACGAATTTAAAGAATCTATGGGGATAATCCTTAAATTCGGTGATTATACATTGACACCTGCCATGCATATTTTGATTTTACTTGTTGTGGGGATAATATTTTTTATTTTAGCTGTGCTTAATATATCGAGAAAAAGTAAAAGAGTATAATTTTTATTATTTATAAAAGACTAACTTATAGATATGATTTAGTCTTTTTTATTTATTAAATATGAAAGTAAAAACAAGCTATACTGGTAAAAAGAGTAAATAAAAATACTTAAATATTGATAAAACCATTAAAATGTGTTAATATTTCAGTGTATAGAAGAGGTTAAAATCTAATATATAAAGCATTAGATAGGAGATATTTAACGATGTGTAAAATTGATAAAGCTGAAGCTATGAACGTAAGCGAATATATCGTAGCCTCAGATGTAAAAGTAATAGAGGAGAGAGCTTTTAAAGGTTTTAAGAACCTTAAAAAAGTAGTGATTTCGGAAGGTGTAACGGTAATAGGCAACAGAGCATTTGACGGATGCAGCAATCTTGAAGAAGTTGTCTTACCAAGCAGTCTGAAAATAATAGGTAACTATTCGTTTAAAGAATGTACAAATTTAAAGAAGATCAATTTCCCTGAAGGGCTGGAAAAGATAGGAAATATTGCATTCTATAATTGTAAATCCCTTGAAGATATAGTAATACCGAAAAGCATGGACAGTATAGGTTATTATGTATTCTACGGATGTTCGGGGCTTAGAAGTGTAAAAATCCCTGACAGTGTTAAGGACATTGATTTATTTGCATTCTATAAATGTGCTTCACTTAAAGACCTTAAACTTCCGGACAGTATAGAAAGTATAGGTGCTTATTCTTTTTCTAACTGTACGGGACTTTGTACATTGACTCTTCCTAAGAGTCTTACAAATATAGGTATATGTGCCTTTGACGGATGTACGCATTTGGAAGAGATCATTATTCCTGAAAGCCTTACAAATATAAGTGATTATGCTTTTGACGGAGCTATAGGTCTTAAAAGACTTAATATCCCTAAGACTATAGAATGTATCGGAGCATATGTATTTGCCAATTGTTCCAGCCTTGAATGTATCAATGTAGATAAAGACAATAAGTTTTACTCGAGTGAAAACGGAGTATTATACAATAAAGACCAGACTAAACTTCTTTGCTGTCCGGGCGGTAAAGACGAAGTCAATATACTTGATAGCGTAACCGCAATAGGGGACAGAGCTTTCTTAGGATGCGGTAACCTTGAAAATGTTGAACTTTCCGATAATATCAAGAGCATCGGTAATTCTGCCTTTGACGGATGTAAATCTTTGGAAGAAATCAAAATTCCGGACAGTGTCGTAAGTATAGGTGCGGGAGCATTCGATGGATGCAGACACCTTACTGATATCGTAATTCCTAACAGTGTTGAAACCATTAAGAGAAGCGTATTCAATGGCTGTTGGAGACTGGAATCCATCACGGTACCGTTTGTAGGAAGCAGTGAAGATGATAATACGTATCTCGGATATTTCTTCGGTGCAAGTTCGTATTACGAAAATGGTTCTATCGTACCTGCTTCACTTAAAGAGGTTACCGTTACAAAATCAAATATAGATGATTATGCTTTCTTCCTATGTTCTGATTTAAAGAAAATCAATATAGGTGACGAAGTTGAAAGTATCGGAAGACTTGCTTTCCATAGGTGTACTTCACTTAAAGAAATTTATATACCAAAGAATGTAGTAAATATTGATATTGAAGTATTCTCCGGATGTAAAAACTTAGAAAAAATATTAGTAGACGAAGAAAATGAATACTACTCAAGTGAAGGAAGTATTTTATACGATAAAGAAAAAACTATTGTAGTTTGCTGTTCTGCGGGAAAAGGTTCTGTTATTGTTCCGGAAGGTGTTAAGAAGATTGAAAACAGAGCATTCAGTTACTGTGATAAAATTACTAATCTTGCTCTTCCAAACACGGTTAAAGAAATCGGAGAAGAGGCATTCTTCGGATGTAAAAACCTATCTCAATTAGTAGTTCCTAATAACGTTACTACCATAAGAGATTATACTTTCGCAGGATTTTCCGGACTTAAGAGCATTACTATACCAAACAGTGTGTCAAGTATAGGTAATTATGCTTTTGACGGATGTTCGAAACTTGAATATATCACTCTTCCAAACAGTGTCGATATTATCGGTACAGGGGCATTCAATGACTGTTCTAATTTAAAAGACTTTATTATCCCTGAAAGTGTTAAAACAATATCAGGATTTGCTTTTTATGACTGTGTAAGTCTTAAGACGATAAATATCCCTGAAAGTGTTGAGGATATCGGAGAGAGAGCATTTGACGGTTGCAGCGGTCTTACTTCCGCTACTATCGGTAAGTCCGTAAAACACTTAGGCAGATACATCTTTAATTACTGTCAAAACTTGAATAGTGTAACTATTTTGGGTGATGATACGGAAATAGGTGAAAATGCTTTTAAAGGCTGTGATAACCTATATTTATTCGTAAATAAAGATTCTAAAGCAGAAAAATATGCAGCTGAAAATGAAATAATTTGCATAGCTGAATAGTGATGATTTAAAAGACCATTCTAAAAGAATGGTCTTTTTATTTGCTTTAATAACCTTTATAGTTCATATTTGATATTATATGATTATTTACCTTCAACAAACCACTTCGGTTCTTCATAAAATAGATATTTTTTTTTATCTAAAATTCTGACAGTGTATCTTAATCCCTGACCGCCGACTTTTAAACTTGCGGCTTTTCTTATATCCAGTATTTCTTCAATTTCGAATTCTCTCGTGTCATCCCATATTATGTGTGTCGGTGTTATGGAACCGTCTTCGTGAAATATGGCTTTTACTTCTACAAATCTTTTCTTCATAATGACCTCCTAAGGATGAAAAAAGCTTTTGGGATAAATCGTATGTTCTTCTTTTGCGTTTAACTGTGACAGTTCTTCATCGGTAAGCATGAGCCCTCTTTTGATACTGTAAAATCCAAATCTTCCTCTTATATTATCTATACACCTTTCAAGTTCTTCTTCTTTTTCAAGATTTTGTATTTCGGGAATGAGGGAAAGCTGTTTTTTGTCATTACTTACTAAATTACATCCTCTCACGCCGAGAGTTCTGATTGGTGTATTGTCTATTCTTCTTGTCTTATATATTTCATATGCTTTTTCGAATATTCCTTCGCTGCTGCAAGAGGGGATTATCAACGGTGCCTGTCTTTGATACGAAACCAGATTTTTATCTCTTATGGTAAGCTGTACCGTTCTGCATGAATGTCCGTAGTCACGAAGTCTTGAAGCTACACTCTCACACAGCAGATAAAGAGTTATCTTTACATCTTCATCTGTTATCAAATCTTTTGGAGCTGTCGTGCTGTTTCCTATGGTTTTCATAGGAGGACTGCTGTTATGATCGGATACTTCCGAGTTATCGTATCCGTTTACCCAGCTGTATAATATAAGTCCGTTTTTACCCAACAAGTTTTTAAGAAATGAAGGCTTTGAATTTGCTATTTCTCCGAGAGTATATATCCCGCATTTGTTTAATTTGTTTTTTGTTGCTCTTCCTATATATATGAGTTCCTGCACCGGCAGTTTCCAGATGATATTTTTAAAATCCTCTTTTGATATGACTGTTGTTGCATCAGGCTTTTTCATATCCGAACCCAATTTTGCAAATACTTTGTTGAAGCTTACTCCAACGGAGGCTGTGATACCCAGCTCATATTTGATTCTTTTTCTTATTTCATCTGCTATTTTTTCGCCGCTTCCGAATAACTTTGTACTGTTTGTAACGTCAAGCCAGCATTCGTCGAGACCGAAGCTTTCGATTTTATCCGTATAGTCGTCATATATGTCTTTTACTAGCTTTGAGTATTTTAGATAAATATCGTAATGAGGAGATACACATATGAGTTCGGGGCATTTTTTCTTTGCCTGCCATATTGCTTCTCCCGTTTGTATCCCGTATTTCTTTGCAATATAATTTTTAGCTAAAATAATCCCGTGACGAAGTTCGGGGTTACCCGATACTGCAACAGGCTTATTCCTTAATGTTGGGTTATAAAAACATTCTACCGAAGCATAAAAATTATTTAAATCACTGTGCAAAATTACTCTATCCATATAAATCACCCATTAGAACAGATGTTCTAATATTATTATATATATTAAAACTTTATTAATCTACAAGTAAATATTTCCAATTTATTGAGGTATAATATAATTATGTTAAGGAGGATAAATCATGTGCGGAAGATATACTTTTTATACTGATGAAGAAAACAGAGAAGCAGTGAGGATAGCTCTTGAAATAGAGGAAAGATACGGTAAAGATAGCTTTGATAAGGGAGAGATTTTTCCCGGAAATAAAGTTCCCATACTTACCGATGAAAAAAATAAAATATCTCCCCAATTATTTACTTGGGGATTTCCAAGTTTTAAAGGAAACGGACTTATAATAAATGCAAGGAGTGAAACAGCAGGGGAGAAAAGGATGTTTTCTTCTTCATCAAAACAAAGGAGATGTGTAATTCCTTCAACGGGATTTTTTGAGTGGAAGAAAGTAGAGGGAAAGAAGAATAAAGAAAAATACTTGTTTAATATACCCGGCAGAAAAATGGTGTATATGGCGGGTATATATAATGAATTTGAAGGGGAAGAGAAATACGTTATTCTGACTACCGGTGCAAATGCTTCAATGAAAAATATTCATCACAGAATGCCTGTGATACTGGGAGAAAATTCTATCGAAAACTGGATTTACGATGATAAATTCATGGATACTTTATTTGGCAGTGAAATGACAACTTTAGAGAAAAAGTTGGTTTAGCAAAGATAAATTTCATTTATGTGTCAATTTTATTTAAGCTGAAAGAAAAGAGCATAACTCGTTTTATCATTTATATAAGAAAGTTAAATTAAAATAATCTTGTAAAATATGTATATAGGTTAATACCAATAATAAAAGTTTATTATATTAAATTGTTTATTATATTAAATTAAAGTTAAATAATATAAAAGTATTTTGTAAATAAATACGAGGGTTAATATTGTAAAGTCAAAACTTTAAAATAAATAAAAAAAGGCTATTATGCAATGGCCTTTTTTATTATTTCTATTCGTTTATTTTTTCGGTAAACATAAGCTGTTCGCTTGCTTCTTCCATTTTTTCATCCAAATGTTCTTCAAGGTCGTTTACGAAGTTTTCAAATTCAGGGAGTTCATGAAGCTTTTCTATTCCCGCTAATCTTAAAAATTCCTTTGTCGTTTTAAAACTCATAGGCTTACCGATTACATCTTCCATTCTTCCCGCCTGTTCAACAAGACCTCTGTCCATAAGTAAATCCAGTGAACTACTTGATTTTACACCTCTGATAAGCTCTATATCAAGCCTTGTAACGGGCTGTTTATATGCGACTATGGCAAGTGTTTCTAAAGCTGCTTGAGATAATGTGGTGGTGTTATAATTAGTAAGAACTTTCTTTACATAGTCGAAATATTCGCTTCTCGTTGCAAGCTGATATGTGTCATCTGTCCTTACTATTTTGATACCTCTCATATTAAAGTCGTATTCGCTTTGAAGTTTTTTAAGTAAAGTTTCTGCATATTTTTCACTTATATCCAGTGCTTCTTTTATTGTTTTTATATTTACTCTGTCGCCTACGGCAAATAATATGCTTTCGATTATATGTATGAGTTCCTGTTCATCTTTATTTATAAAATCATTAGAAATATCGCTCATTTGTACTCCTATATTCTTTCAAGTAATATATCATCATATGCTTCGTTTTGGATAAGTTTTACCATGTTCATTTTAAGCAGTTCAAGTGTAGCAAGAAAGGTTGCTATGACGTATCCTTTTTTTACTTCTCCTTTAAACAGTGAAAAAAAGCTTATCTTTTCTTTTTGCTCCAACACTTTTGTTATCGTAAGTATCGAGTCGTCAACGGAAAAAGTATCCGTTTCGATAGTTTGGTTTTCGCTGAATTCATTTACTCTCATCTTATGTTTTATTAAAATGCTTCTTAAAGCTTTAGATAAAAGAGTTAAATCGATATCTTCAACGACATATTCTTCTTTTATTTCGCTGTAGTACTCAGGGTCTTTTGTAACGGTACTGTTGTATATCTTTTCGCTTTCTTTAAGTTCTTTGGTAAGCTCTTTAAAAGCTTTATATTCGATAAGTCTTGCTACAAGGTCTTCTCTGGGGTCTATTTCTTCTTCATTTTCGTCTACTTCTACGGGAAGAAGCATTTTAGACTTTATCTCCAAAAGTGTGGATGCCATGACTACGAATTCGCTTGCTACTTCCATATCCAAATCGTTAAGGTTATAAATGTAATCCAAATATTGTTTTGTGATTTCAACGATGGGTATATCGTATATATCTATTTCGTTCTTACTAATTAAATGGAGCAGTAAATCAAGGGGCCCCTCGAAACTGCTCAGATGTAAAATATTATTCTTCATGTTTTTCCCTTACGGTAATAATACGCTTAAAAACGGAGCCATGATAGGGCTTAGTATATAACCTATAATTCCTGTTATAAGCAGTAGTATAAGTAATAAGTATAAATAATGTTCATATTGATAAAATTTCATTTCAAGTCTGTCCGGAAGGAGACTTGCCAATATCTTCGAACCGTCAAGAGGCGGAACCGGTATAAGATTGAATGCCATAAGTGAAATATTGATTATAACTCCGTAGTAGAAGATATAAGTCAGTACTTCATTATTTATAGGGATTATCACAAATCTAAGTAAAACAGAAAATATTACCGCAAGTATCAAGTTTGAAAGAGGTCCCGCAAGACTTATCAGAAGTGTCCCCGATTTTCTTTTCTTTAAATTCATCGGATTGAACGGGACAGGTCTTGCCCAGCCGAAACCGAAAAGCAGCAATGAAACAAATCCTATAGGGTCCAAATGCTTAGTCGGGTCCAGTGTCATCCTGCCTGATACTCTGGCAGTCGGATCTCCCAATTTATCCGCGACATATGCGTGTGCAAATTCATGAAAGCTAAGTGCTAGTATTATAGGTACCAGCATATATAACATCTGAATTATTCTTTCAGTACTAAATAAACTCATTTTTTCTCCTTAAATTAATCTTCCAGCCAGCTCGGAACGACATCGTTTTGAATAAGATTTTCATATGTGTCTTTTTTGACCATTAATTCCGCCTTGTCGTCTTTTAACAGTACGACAGGAGGTGACTGAAGCCTGTTGTAGTGACTTGCCATCGAATAGTTATATGCTCCGGTGTTTAAAACAGCAAGGATATCTCCCGGTGCTGCCTGAGGAAGAAGTATATCTTTTATCAACATATCCGTTTCACAGCATTTTCCGCTGACGGTGTAAAGTTCGTTTGCTTCTTTGTTGTATTTGTTTGCTATTACGGCGTGATAAATAGCTCCGTAAAGAGCAGGTCTCGGATTATCCGCCATACCGCCGTCAACGCTTATATATTTTCTTAGATAAGGTATTTCTTTTATTGTTCCGATTGAATATAAAGTTATACCTGCCGGACCGATAATATATCTTCCCGGTTCAACGATTATTTTTGGTATTTTAATTCCTAAAATATCACATTGTTTTCTTATGATTTTACTGATTGTATGCACGTATTCTTCAACGTCGAAAACAGGGTCATCATGAAGATAATTTATACCAAATCCGCCGCCTAAGTTAAGTGCTTCTATTTCAACGCCCATTTCTTTGATGTTATATACTATTTCAAGCATTGTCGTTGCAGCTATTTCGAATGGTTTCGGAGAAGATATATCCGAACCGATATGGCAGTGAACACCTGTTAGGTTTAGATATTCTTCGTCTATAATCATTCTTGCGGCTCTGACAGCCATGTTTACCGGGATACCGAATTTAGAGTCTATCCTTCCGGTTTGTATGTATTCGTGAGTATGTGCTTCAACTCCCGGAGATACTCTGAAATGTACGTTTTGAACAGTTTCAAGTTCCTTTGCTATTCTTCCTACAAGTCCTATTTCGTAAAAGCTGTCGATAGTTATCACTCCTACGCCTGCTTCGATGGCTTCTCTTATTTCCTGTGCCGATTTATTGCTGCCGTGGAAACAGATCCTCTTTGGATCTAATCCTGCTTTCAGTGCCGTATAGATTTCTCCGCCGGAAACCGTATCCAAAGAAATTCCCTGTTGTTTAATTATTTTTACCATTGCTATATTCGTAAATGCTTTTCCCGCATAGTTAATATCATAATCTAAACCATATTCTTCAAAACTCTTCTTTATCAAGTCGATAGCTTCAATTATTTTGTTTTCGCTTATAACGTAAAGTGGGGTTCCGAATTTTTTTGCAAGTGCCACTGTATCATGTCCTGCAAAAATAAAATGTTCATTCATATTTTTTTCTCCTGATCTAAAAATTTTTATTTAGCTTAATTACACATTATATCAGATAATTACATCTTTTTAAATAAATTATATTAATTTTTAACTAAATAGTATATAATAATTTGTATGAAAAATGATAAATTATTATATTTAAGTGAACAAATAATTTCCGTTATGGAAAATGATGAATATAAGCCTATGAAATTCAATGATTTTGCTTTTATTTTTGATATGCATTCCAAAAATCAAAAGAACCTTTTATCGAATTCTTTGAATTATTTGATAAAAGAAAAAAAGATAAAATATATAAATAACAGATATTCTCCCACCTGTTCAAATATTTATGAAGGTGTATTTGAAAAAGGCAGGGGTTTGTTTGGTTTTGTAAATGTCGAAGGACTTGATGAAGACATATTTGTCGTCGGCAGCGAATCGATGGACGCTTTTTCCGGAGATAAAGTAAAAGTCGAAGTCATAAAAGAAAAAGAAGGAGACAGAAAAAGAGAAGGCAGGATAGTTGAAATTACAGAAAAAGTAAAGAGACAGACTGTCGGAACATTTTATAAAGAAAAGACTTTCGGTTTTGTAGTAAGTGACAATCCGAATTTTACAAACGATATTTATATACCTAAAGCGGGAATAAAATATGCAAAAAACAAAGATAAAGTCGTGGTGGAAATCACTGATTTTCCCAAAGATAAAAAGAACTGGGTAGGTAAAATAACCAAAGTACTCGGTCGCAAAGACGAAAATGGCGTCGATATCGAAGCACTTATTTACGAATACGATGTGCCTTATGAATTTTCACACCTTGCATTAAAAGAAGCAGACGAGCTTGAATTTGACAGCTTTGATAAGTTTAAAGGAAAGCGAAAAGATTTGACAGATGTAAATATATTTACTATTGACGGTCCGACCGCAAAGGATCTTGACGATGCGGTAAGTATAGTAAAAAAAGAAAACGAATATGTGTTAAGCGTTCATATTGCAGACGTAAGTAATTATGTAAAGAGAAACAGCGAGATAGATAAAGATGCTTACGAGAGAGGTACGAGCATATATTTTGCGGACAGGGTAATACCGATGTTACCGAAGACTCTTTGTGAAAATCTATGTTCCCTAAATCCAAAGGAAGAAAAGAAGGCTTTCAGTGTGGATATGCGAATAAATAAAGAGGGAAAGCTTTTGGATTATAACTTCTATAAATCCATAATCAAGTCAAAGGCTAAGTTCGTTTACGATGAAGTAAATGAGCTTTTTGACGGCAGTAAGGATTTAAGGGAAGAATATTACACTTATGAAGAAGATTTAAATACTATGAAAGAGCTTTATGAGCTTTTAAGACAGAGAAGATACGTAGAGGGTAACCTTGATTTTGATGTGGATGAGAATTTTATAACCGTTGAAAACGGAGTCGTTACCGATGTATCTTTAAGAGAAAGAGGTATCGCTGAAAGGATAATAGAGCAGTTTATGCTCGTAGCCAATACTTCCGCATGCGAATTCTTTTCTTCCATGGGACTTAACGGTATATACAGAGTGCATGAAGAACCTGACAAAGAAAAGCTCAGCGGATTTATTAAATTTGCAAATGCTTTAGGTTACAAACTCAGACTTCATGACGGTCACTACAGTAAAGAGCTTGAGGAGTTTCTTAAGACCATTGAAGGAGATAAGAATGAACAGCTATTCAAGACCGTGCTTTTAAGGTGTATGAAAAAAGCTGTTTATACTACGGAAAATAAAGGACACTTTGCCCTTGCCATAGAAAATTATACACACTTTACCTCTCCCATAAGAAGATACCCTGATTTGATGGTTCATAGGATATTATCCAATATACTTCTCGGAAACATCGATTTGAATAATCTCGAAAAAGAGAGAGAAAAAATGGAGAAAAAAGCTAACCATTTATCCAAAATGGAAAGAAGAAGCGAGGAAATGGAAAGAGAATCCGATAAGATATTCATTTGTCAGTATATGGAAAACTTTATCGATGAAGAATATGAGGGAAGAGTATCCGGATTTAGTTCAAAGGGCATGTATGTTAAGTTAAATAACAGTATAGAAGGCGTTATATACTTCACGAATTTGAATGATGACTATTATATTTATGACGAAGAACATTATTCTTTGGTCGGAAGAGATTTCGGCAGAAGATTTACAATGGGAGATAAAATAAATATAAAAGTAATTAGCGTTTCTAAATTGAAAAGAGAAGTAGAATTTTGTATAATATGATATAAAAGTTTTGATAGAGAGAGTAAAAATGGAAGAAAAAATGAGAATAAATAAATATCTCGCTAGCTGCGGAGTGGCTTCGAGAAGAAAATGCGAAGAGATAATTTCAAGGGGAAAAGTAACCGTTAACGGGGAAGTCGTAAGAGAACTTGGAACTATTATAAACGTAGAAAAAGATTTGGTAAAAGTTTACGGAAAAGAAGTAAGCTTAGATACAAAAAAAGTTTATTATATGTTAAATAAGCCTCAGGGAGTTATAAGTGCGAGCAAAAGTAAGTACGGAGAAGAAACCGTGGTGGATCTTCTCGGTAAAAAAGAACATAGATTATTCCCTGTGGGAAGGCTTGATAAAGATACTACAGGGCTTATAATCCTTACTAATGACGGAGATTTTGCTTATAAACTTACTCATCCGAAATATGAAAAAGAAAAGACATATGAAGCTTTGGTCAAGGGTAAAGTAGACTCGAAATCGTTGGATAAGCTTAAACAGGGTGTTGTGATTGACGGTAAAAAAACTTCGAGAGCAAAAGTAAGGCTTGTAAAAATGATAGGCGTAAATTCTTTGGTCGAAATCACTCTTATCGAGGGAAGAAAAAGGCAAGTAAAGAAGATGTGCGAAAAAGTAGGTCATAAAGTAATTAAGCTTAACAGAACAATGGAAAACGGATTAAGCCTCGGAGATTTGGAAATAGGAGAATATAGAAAGCTTACTAAGAATGAAGTAAGTAAATTATTAAAATAGAAAAAGAATGTTTAATAATGTAACGGAAATAACAAATGTTATCATTGATAATAAAGTAGTAAGCGGTAATATAGTTTTGGATATGACAATGGGTAACGGAAACGATACCTTGTATCTTTCAAAAAAAGTCGGAGAAAAAGGTAAAGTATACGCTTTTGATATTCAAAGTCAAGCGGTTAAGAATACAAAAAAGCTCCTTGATGAAAATCGTATAAATAATGCGGTATTGATAAACGACTCTCATGAAAATGTATTGAATTACGTAACAGATAAAGTTGATTTTGCTGTTTATAATTTAGGTTATCTTCCCGGCGGAGATAAAAAGATAGTGACTAAAAGCTCTTCCTCCGTTAAAAGTATCGAATATGTATTGACCGTTTTAAATAATGACGGCATTATCGTAATATGTGCTTATGTCGGACATGAGGGTGGAATGGAAGAATACAAAGATATATTATCTTTCGTGTCAAGTTTAAGCAAGAGTAATTTTAACGTTACCAAACTAGAACATACAAACAGGAAACCTGTTTCTCCCAAAATGATAATAATAGAAAGAATTAAATAATAATACATAGAGGATAAAATAGAATATGAAAAAATATTTGATTATAACTTATGGATGTCAGATGAATGAAAATGACAGCGAAAAAATCAGCGGGATGGTAGAAGAACTTGGCTACAGCAGGACCGAAGATGAAAAAGACGCTGATTTAATAATAATGAATACGTGTTCCGTAAGGGAAAATGCAAATAATCGTTTCTTTGGAAATCTTGGGAACTTTAAGAAACTAAAGAAAAAGAAGCCCGATTTGATACTTGCGGTATGCGGATGTATGATGCAGGAAGGACATATAGTAAAAAAAATAAAAGAGAAATATTCTTTTGTGGATATAGTGTTCGGTACTCATAATATTTCATCTCTTCCTTCTCTTTTGGAAGAATGCGATGCGAAGAGAAAGCTTATCGTAGAGGTATTGGAGGACAGTGACAAACTTGCCGAAGGACTTCCCGTACACAGACAGTTCAAGCATAAGGCATTTGTAAGCATAATGAAAGGCTGCAACAATTTTTGTTCTTACTGTATAGTCCCTTACACCAGAGGAAGAGAAAGAAGCAGAGAATATCAAAATATATTAAGTGAAGTAAGAGAACTGGCAAATGACGGAGTTAAGGAAGTAACCCTTTTAGGTCAGAATGTAAATTCTTATGGGAAGAACTTGGATGATCCTGTTCCTTTTGCAAAGCTGCTGAAAATGGTCAGTGAAGTAGAGGGTATTGAGAGAGTCAGATTTATGACTTCTCATCCTAAGGATTTAAGCGACGAGCTTATAGAAGTTATAAGAGATAATCCTAAGATTTGCAGGCATATCCATCTTCCCATGCAGTCCGGTTCAAGCAGGATATTAAAGCTTATGAACAGACATTACGATAAAGATACTTACATAAAATTAGTCAAAAAGATAAGAAGAGAAATCCCGGATGTGGCTATAACCACGGATATAATAGTGGGATTTCCCACAGAAACCGAAGAAGATTTTCTTGATACGCTGGATGTATATAAGAAGTGCGAATTCGATACCGCCTTTACTTTTATTTATTCAAAGAGGGAAGGTACAAAAGCTGCTGTAATGGACGGACAGATAGATGAAAAGACGGTCAAAGACAGGTTTGACAGATTACTAAAACTTCATGATGAAATTGTTTTAAAACAAAACAAGAAATATTTAAATAGAGAAGTCGATATCTTAATAGACGGGAAAAGTAAAACAAACGACAACGTTCTAACCGGAAGGACAAGCTCATTTAAGCTTGTTAACTTCACAGGTAAGGGAGAAACAGGGGATATAGTAAAAGTTAAAATAACGGATGTACATACATTCCACTTAAGCGGAGAAGTAATAGAATAGGAGAAAACAAAATTTATGGCATCACTCACACCAATGATGAAGCAATATTTACAGACACACGAAGAAGTACCTGATACGATATTATTTTACAGGCTCGGAGATTTCTATGAAATGTTCTTCGATGACGCAAAGACTGCCAGCAAAGAACTTGATTTGGTTCTTACAGGAAGAGACTGCGGACTTGAAGAAAAGGCGCCTATGTGCGGAGTACCTTATCACAGTGCTGATACATATATTGCAAAACTTGTTGAGAAAGGTTACAAAGTTGCTATATGCGAACAAGTAGAAGATCCAAAGACTGCAAAAGGTTTGGTTAAAAGGGAAGTTCAAAGAGTCATTTCACCGGGAACGATCACTGAGGGTAAAATGCTTAAAGAAGGCGAAAATAACTATATCATGTGTATTTACTACAATAAGCTGGAATTTGGAGTTACTTACTGCGATATTACAACGGGAGAGTTCAATGTACTTTCTCTTAGCGGTGAAAACAGAGGAAATGAGCTTTTATCCCTTCTTTCAAGGATAAATCCCGCACAAATCATAGTGAATACTATTTTGTTTGAAGATTTGGATTTAAAGAAGAATATATCAAATGTTACCAAAGTAATGCTTGAGCCTCATCCTTTGAATTATTTCTTTCATGATAAAGCGAAAGAATATATATTAAATCAATTTAATGTATATTCTCTTTCTTCGATTGGGCTTGATAATAACGAAATAATCGTAAGGTCTGCGGGAGCTTTATTAAAATACCTTGATGAAACTCAAAAAAGAGCACTGATACATATAAACGAAATAAAAATCAATGAAGATAAAGACTATATGCACCTTGACTATAATACCAAGAGAAATCTTGAAATAGTCGAGAATTTAAGGACTAACAACAAAAAAGATACTTTGCTTGATGTACTGGATAATACTGTAACCTCTATGGGGGCAAGGGAACTTAAAAAGTGGGTACTTGAACCTTTAACGAATAAAGATAAAATTATACTAAGACAAGACGCGATAAAACTTTTTATAGATGACGTAATGATACTTGAAGATATCACTTCCAACTTAAAATACGTCAAGGATATGGAAAGGATAATATCGAGACTTTCTCTCGATATAGCAAACGGAAGAGATCTTCTGGCTTTGAAAGAATCGATAGGTGTTATTCCAAGAATTAGAATTCTTCTTTCAAAGCTTATGAAGAGCTCTCCGCTTTTAAGTGAAATATATACAAAGCTAGATGAGCTTAGCGATATATATGACTTAATAGAGTCGTCAATAGATGATGATTGTCAGGTCAGCCTTAAAAACGGAGGAATAGTTAAGCTTGGATATAATGAAGAGATAGATGAGCTTAAAAACTTAAAAAATAATTCCGCACAAATTTTAGCCAATATAGAAAAAGACGAAAAAGAAAAGACGGGGATAAAAAATTTAAAAATCAAATATAATAAAGTCTTTGGTTATTTCCTTGAAGTAACTTCTTCTTATGCAAGTCTTGTTCCGGATTATTTTATCCGTAAACAGACACTTGCTAATTCTGAAAGGTATTTCACGGAAGAGCTTAAAGATATAGAAGTAAAACTTTTAAGCGTAGAAGAAAAGCTTAAAGAAAAAGAGTATAAGATATATCTGGATGTAAAAAACAGGATATTGGAAAATATAAAGAGAATTCAAGTAACGGCTAAGATGATAGCTGTTATAGACGCCGTCATTTCTCTAGCCATAGTTGCAAAGAAAAATCACTACGTAAAACCGACCATTACGGAAAACGGAAGCATAATAATCAAAGAGGGAAGACACCCTGTAGTTGAAAAGATAACGGGGCTTGATAATTTTATACATAACGATACGCTTCTTGATAATGAAGATAACAGAATTCTTATAATTACCGGTGCAAACATGGCGGGTAAGTCTACTTATATCAGGCAAGTAGCGCTTATATCCATAATGGCGCAAATTGGTTCTTTCGTTCCTGCAACTTCCGCAAGTATAAGTATCGTAGACAGGGTATTTACAAGAGTCGGTGCGAGCGACGACCTTGCCAGCGGTCAGAGTACTTTTATGGTAGAAATGAGTGAGGTATCCAATATCCTCAAATATGCCACAAAAAATTCTCTCGTGATACTTGATGAAGTGGGAAGAGGTACTTCTACTTTTGACGGACTCAGTATAGCTCATGCGGTAATCGAATATTTGCTGGATAAATCAAAAATAGGGGCAAAGACTTTGTTTGCAACTCATTATCATGAACTGACGGAGCTTGAAGGAGAACAAAACGGAGTTAAAAACTATTCTATCAGACTGGAAAGCAACGGCGATGAAATAGTCTTTTTAAGAAAGATAGAAAGAGGCGGGATAGATAAGAGTTACGGCATAGAAGTAGGAAAGCTTGCAGGACTTCCGGACGAAGTAATAAAGAGGAGTATGCAGATACTTGATGTACTCGAAGAAAACGAAGAGACTTATAAGAGTAAGATAGACGCTATGAACGCTCATATAAGAATGAATAGTAATTCCTTTACTCAGTTATCCATAGGGCAAAACCCCGATGACGAAAAGTTAAAGGAAAAATATACTTTGAATAAGAAAGCCGTAAATAAGATAAAGACTCTTCCTATAGAGAGCATGAGTCCTATCGAAGTAATGAATTTTGTATATGAATTAAAACAGTCATTGGAAAAAGAGGATATTTAATTATGGCAAATGTAATTAAAAAACTTTCGGATGAACTTATAAATAAAATTTCGGCAGGAGAGGTTGTAGTTTCTCCTGCTTCGGTCATTAAAGAGCTTGTTGAAAATTCAATAGATGCAGGAGCCGACCATATCAAAATAAAAATCGAAAACGGCGGGAAGACCAAGATACTGGTCAGTGACAACGGGATAGGGATTAAGTCCGATGAAATGGGGCTTGCTTTTAATAAAAATGCTACCTCTAAAATAGATAGTTTAGATAAGCTATCGAGCATAGATACCCTTGGTTTCAGAGGAGAAGCTCTATTTAGTATTTCCGTAGTAAGTAAAGTAAAGATAAGAAGTAAATATAAAGATGAAAATATAGGGACTTCGGCTACTGTTATAAACGGAAAAGTTCAAAACATTAAAAATCTTGCCTTAAATACCGGAACTAGGATAGAAGTGGAGGATCTGTTTTATAATACTCCCGCAAGAAGAAAACATATGAAGAGTGCCAAGGCGGAAAAGACTGCTTCACTGGATATAATTTCTAAACTTGCGATTGCAAATCCGAGTATTGCTTTTAGTGTATATAGTGATAATAAGGAAGTATTTGTCACTTTAGGGGATAATAATATAAGAAATGTCGTTAGCGTAATTTTAGGCCATGAATTTGTATCCAAGATGATAGAAGTTGATTATGATGATGAACCGCTTACCGTAAAGGGATTTACTCTTTCTCCAAATTATTTGGACAGGCAGAATGAAGAAAGTATATTTATTATAAACGGAAGATACGTTAAAAACGATACTTTAAATAAAGTCATAAACAATATTTACAGGGAGCAGTACGGGCTTTTTACAAAGAGGATTTCTTATGTTTTGTATATAAGGCTTCCTTATAATTTTACCGATGTGAACATTCACCCCGCAAAGACCAGTATATCATTCAGAAACGAAACCCTTATAAACATGCTAATATGTGAAGGTGTAAGAAGTGCACTGAGAGAATCTATAAATCTGAACGACAATGTAATAGGAGAAAGAAAGAAGAAAGAAAATCCTCTTGAAAATCAAATTGCATTTGAAGAGTCAAGCAGTTATGTTGTCGGTGATAAAGATATTTCTATAGTAAGTTATAATGAAGAAATAAAAATAGAAAAAAAAGAAATCGGTGAAGATAACATTAATGAAGAAGCAAGTAAATCCGATATTATAAATACCGACTATATCGCTTCATATGATAAATACAGTGAACCGACATATTTTAATGAAAGTTCAAGTACTTCTTATACTTCTTTTGATGATAATTTAATACAAGATATTCCTATTATAAACCCAACAGAGAACAATTTATCTTTAAATAGGAATGAAGAAGTACCAAAGGAACAAAAGAATATAGTAGATAGGAGTATATTTGATAAAATAATCAATATGCACTTTGTTGGGACAGCCTTTAAGGCTTATGCTATATTTGAAAGCGGAGAAACCTTATACGTCATGGATACTCACGCAAGTCACGAAAGAGTTTTATACGATAAATACTTATCTGAATTCAAAAAGCACAGAGTCAAGACTCAGATACTTGTTTCACCGTTAGTCCTTGAATTAAGCGTTATACATAAGGATATATGTCTAAATCACCTTAAACTGCTTAAAAGCCTAGGGTATGAAATAGAAGATTTTGCCGGTAATAATGTTATAATAAGGGAAATTCCCGAAATGTTATCTTTGGAGGATACCAAGGAAGTGATTTTAAATTTACTCGCTTCACTTAAAGATACTTCTATGCTGACTAATGAAATAAACAGAAATGAAAGGCTTATAAAGAATGCATGTCATCATGCGGTAAGGGGACACGACGATATATCAAAAGAAGAAGCGATCAAGCTTTTAAATGATTTGAAGCTGTCGGATAATCCTTTTTCCTGTCCTCATTCCAGACCTACCATTTCAAAGATAAAAAAGAAATATTTTGAAAAAATGTTCCAAAGGATTTAATTATGAGTAAAGTTGTAGTTATAGCGGGTCCTACCGCATCGGGGAAAAGCGGGCTTGCCGTAGAGCTTGCTAAAAAAATAAACGGAGAAATAATTTCTGCCGATTCCGTGCAGGTTTATAAATATATGGATATAGGTTCCGCAAAAGTAACAAAAGAAGAAATGCAGGGGATAAAACATTATTTGGTAGATGAGTTTTATCCGAATGAAGATTTTAACGTTTCTGTTTTTGCAGATAAAGGGATTAAGTATATAAATGAAATACTCTCCAAGGGAAAAGTTCCCATTATAGTGGGAGGAAGCGGATTATACGTTGACGCCCTTGTATATGATTCTTATGATTTTGAAGAAGAAGACAAAGATAAGACTTACAGAGAATATCTTGAAAACCTGGCAAGAGAAAAAGGCAAAGAATATATATATGATATGCTCATTGAAGCAGATAAGGAAAGTGCGGATGAAATTCATCCAAATAACCTAAAAAGGGTAATAAGAGCACTTGAGATATATAAGAAGACTGGAAAGAAAAAAAGTGATAGGGAAGAAAGAAAAAAGGAATATAGGTTTAAAGATACTTATTACTTTTGTTTAAATGATAAAAGAGAAAAGCTATATGAAAAAATAGATAAAAGAGTAGATGAAATGGTGAGCTTGGGACTTGTAGATGAGGTAAGGTCTCTTATGGATATGGGATATGATGAAAGTTTAAATTCCATGAGGGCTCTAGGGTATAAGGAGATAGTAAGCTATTTAAAAGGAGATATTTCCTTAGAAGAATCAATCTACATCATAAAGAGAGACACCAGACATTTCGCAAAGAGACAGCTTACCTGGTTTAAGCGAAACGAAGATGTAATATGGTTAAATAAAGAAAATTATAAAGATACAAAAGATATATTAACTTTTATGAGGGGGATAATAAATGAGTAGTTTTGCCGGTGAAAAAGCAATTAATATTGTAAAAGAAGCGGAAAAAAGGATTAAATATAAATTTGAAGAAATAGATGATATATGCGAATATAATATTTATAAAGTTTTAAATGCAATGCAAAATCATCGTCTTTCTTTAAGACATTTTAATGAAAGCACCGGATATGCTTATGATGATGAGGGAAGAGAGATAACCGAAAAGATTTATGCACAAGTGTTCGGCGGTGAAGCCGCACTCGTAAGACCTCAGATAGTAAGCGGGACTCATGCAATAAGCCTGATGCTCTACGGAGTATTAAGACCGGGCGATACACTTTTAAGTATAACAGGAGACCCTTATGATACCATAAGGTCTACCATTGGTATAAACGATAATGGGGAAAACCTTGGTTCACTTAAAGATTATAATGTGAATTATGATAAAGTGGATTTGAAAGACGGAGGAGAAATCGATTTTGATGAGGTTGAAAAGAAGTTAAATGATAATGTAAAAGCGGTATTTATTCAGCGTTCAAGCGGGTATACCGACGCAAAAGCTTTATCTATAAGGAAAATAGAGGAAGCCTGTAAATTCGTTAAAGGTATAAAAAAAGATGTATTGGTACTTGTTGATAACTGTTACGGGGAATTTCTTGAGAAAAAAGAACCGATTGAAGTGGGTGCTGACTTGATTGCAGGTTCATTAATAAAAAATCCGGGCGGAGGACTTGTTTCCGTAGGTGGTTATATAATAGGCAGCAGCGAAAATATCAAAAAAGTCGCCTCCCGTCTTACGGCTCCGGGTATTGCTCTAGAGGTAGGAGCTAATCTGGGCGTTATTCGCTCTTATTTGCAGGGACTTTTCATGGCGAGTAAAGTTACAAGCGGAGCGATAAAAGGCGCTATACTGGCTGCCAGCGTCTTTGAGAGCATAGGATACAGAGTATTCCCGGGTGTTGATGATGAAAGAAGCGATATTATCCAGGCTGTAGTCCTTGGAAGCAGGGAAAAGGTATGTGCTTACTGTGAAGGTATTCAGGAAGCTGCTCCCGTAGATTCTTACGTTACTCCCGAACCTTGGGATATGCCTGGTTACGATGACCAGGTAATAATGGCTGCGGGAAATTTCATTGAAGGCTCTTCAATAGAACTCAGTGCAGACGCACCTATGAAAGAACCTTATATCGTCTATCAGCAGGGCGGACTTACTTATGAACATTCTAAGATAGGTACTATCAAAGCTTTGGATAAAATACTTAAACTTGATGAGGTAAGATAAATGTTAGTAATGGTGGTAGACGGAAAAGGCGGAGGCATAGGCGTAAGTCTTATAGAAAAAATATTGGAATGTAATTTGGATGTTGATATTATAGGGATCGGTACGAATTCCGTTGCAATGTCCGGAATGAATAAGCTGGGTGTAGACTGTGCCAGCGGAGAAAATCCCGTTGTATACAATGCGGGGAGAGCCGATTTTATACTCGGACCTATGGGGATACTTACCGCAAATTCCATGTTTGGTGAGATAACACCCAAAATGGCTTATGCAATATCGGAAAGCGAAGCTAAAAAGATATTGATACCGATGAATAAATGTAATGTCATTACCGTTGGAGTCATAAATAAGAGTATTAATGAATATATAGAAGAAGCTATTGATATCCTAAAAGAAGAAATAGAAAAAAAGAAAAGCAGATAAATTCTGCTTTTTTATTTTTTCTCGAAAGCTACAAATCCCGGGTCTGTGGGATGGTCGAGGACTTTGATATTTTTATATTTTAATAAATGAAGAGCTATAAGCAAGTCGCCTCCCGCACTTAGTATATTTATAATAGACATAAAGAATAAAAAATTATTTTGAAATATGAACATTAATAGCATTGGAATTATACCAAGTATCAAAAAGGGCATCAATGCACCAATCATATATCCTTTTTTAGATAATGGTTCTTTGCAATGTGCATAGGGCATGAGTCCGCTGAGATTAAATCCAAATTTGATGCTTTTAAGTTTATCCTCACAATAAATGCTCCATGTAATACCGTGAATGAGTTCGTGTATCAATAATGAAACTATTAATATAATTATAAAATTAACTACTCCGAACTGAAATGAGTTATTGAAACTTTTATAGTTAAGTATGTAATAAATTATTGTAACCAGTATAAATGGCATAGGTGTTAAAATCCCGTATATATTTGCGTTTTTTACTGATATTATATGGTCTTTTCTTATATAACCTTCATTATTCATTTTATTTAATAAAATAGTAAATTCTTTATTTTCTTTTCTTTTTTTATCCATATATAATCCTTTCTTAACTAATTAAAATAATTTATTTATATTTTATCATATTATTTATTATTTTTTCATATTTATTAAAAGAACAAGATATGACAAATATGTCATATCTTATTCTTTTAAATTTCATTCTTGATTTTTCTCAGCCCGCTTTTTTCAAGTCTTGAAACTTGTGCCTGACTTATCCCTATTTCATTTGCAACTTCGATTTGAGTCCTTCCCAAATAATATCTCTTAAGGATTATTTCTTTTTCTCTACCTTTTAGCTTTTCAACAGCTTCTTTTAGAGAAAGCTTTTCCGTCCAATTTTCTTCTCTGTTTTTTTCATCTCCAACTTGGTCTATCAGTGAAATGCTGTCTCCGTTATCGTTATACATTTGGTCGTATAAAGAACATGGTTCTACTATAGAATCGAGAGCAAAATTCAAGTCTTTTTCCTTAACTCCAAGCTTTTTCGCTATTTCTCTGTTCGTTGGATTTGTATCTTTGTGAGCTTCCTTGTATTTTAAGGCTTTATAAGCCATATCTTTGAGCGAGCGGCTTACTCTTATGGTACCGTTATCCCTTAAATATCTTCTGACTTCTCCGATTATCATGGGAACCGCATAAGTAGAGAATTTAACTCCGAATTTCACATCAAAATTATCTATCGCTTTAATAAGTCCGATACATCCTACCTGAAATAAATCATCCATATTTTCATTTCTGTTTGAAAAACGCTGAACAACACTTAAAACTAGTCTTAAGTTACATCTGATAAATTCGTTTTTTAAATCTTCTTCACCATTCTTGATCCTTATTAACATATCCTCGATTTCTTTATTGTTTAAATTTGGTAATGTTGCGGTGTTTACGCCGCAGATTTCAACTTTACGTATCATATTTTATTTCCTCCGGTTAATAAGTTTTGTCACTATATAAATTTTTACCGAGGATGGGAAAGTTATTCTATTTATCCAATAAAAAACAAGGAAGTTAATGGAAGTTATTTTCCATTAACTTTAAAAAAAATTAGAATTATAGTATAATGATTTATATTTTGTTTAAGGAGATAAAAATGCCTAGATTTTTTTGCATTAATAAAGAAAATGACAGATTTTATTTGGACAAAGAAGACAGTAAACATATAATAAAATCCCTTAGGATGAAAGAAGGAGATAATATTACCATATGTGATAAGAACGGATATGACTATGAATGTGAGCTGATAATAGATAGTGAAAATGTTCAGGGAAAAATAATATCAAAAAAGGAAAATGATACTGAGCCGAACGTTAAAATTACATTGTATCAGGCACTTCCAAAATCGGACAAATTCGAAACCATAGTTCAAAAAACTGTTGAGCTTGGTATATATGAAATAGTACCTATTATGACTAACAGATGTATTTCAAGACCGGATAAAAAATCTATGAAGAAAAAGATAGAGCGATATAATAAAATTGCTTTTGAAGCTGCTAAACAAAGCGGAAGAGGTATTATCCCCAGGGTAAGGGATATGATTACGTTTAAAGAGGCAATAAAAGAAATAAAAGATTTTGATATGAAGATTTTATTTTACGAAAATGGAGGAGAAAACCTTAAAGATTTTAAGTATGAAAATTTAAATGATATTGCATTTATAGTCGGAAGCGAAGGGGGATTTGACGCCTTGGAAGCTAAGTATGCAAAAGAAAATGAAGTTACATTAATGGGGCTAGGCAAAAGGATCTTAAGGTGTGAAACCGCTCCTATTGCCGCTCTTTCCGCTCTTATGCTGCTTACCGATAATATGTAATAATTTAATATTAGTTTATTTTAATATAAAAAAGAGATAGTATCATATTATCTCTTTTTTGTTTATGATGATTTTAATAATAAATAATATTTTAGATTGCTTTTTTTCTGTTTTTTATTTTAGATCTTATAAGAACTAAAATAGGAAGTATGAATGCGGTAAATAGAAAATACCACTTGAATTTAAATAACAATAACAATAATTTATTAATGGTTGACGGCATTATCATTACTGTAATAAATACTATTATAGTGTATATTATATTTATATCTTTTATATTATCAAGATCCATGATATGCTTTAATCCCAGCATTGCGGCAAAAGAGCAAACGGATATTTTGACTAAAGTGGATATAAAGAAATTAAAAGCAACGATTATTTCCATTCTGGTCACATAAGTTCCTATACTTGATAACCCGACGGTAATAAAAGTAGGATATGGAACTTTTAATAAAAGCGGAAATCCAAGTACAAATATATTTGTAAAGTACATAAGCATTATTAATATAAAACTTACAATGAATGCTATAGAATAGCTCTTTTTAATATTTTCATTTTTATTTATATTATTTATTATAAACCCAAAGAGTACTATATCAGAGAAAGGAAGGATAATACTTAAAAGTAAATTATCATAAATATTATCCATATTCAGAGTTAAAAGTGAATTCAAATTGTTAATATCAAACATTTTAACCGAGAAAAGTATTCCAAATAAAATAATAAGGATATTTATTGGTATCAAAAATGTAGATAGTTTTCCAAGGGTAATTATATTCCTTTTTAGTGTTAAAAAAATCAATAGTAAAAATATGATTGTTGTTATTATTACAGGGGTTTTTATTAAAATATTATTTTTTGTAAATATAATGAAGTATCTTAAATAAAATAATTCAATAATAAAAGCATATATAACAAAAAATAAATTTATGATTTTTGAAAAGAATTTATTAAAACTTTCATCTATTACCGAAAAAAGATTTTTTTTGTTATTTTTAATTATTATGGTACATGTTACGATCGGTATCAGTGCTGACAAAAATGAAATTATTATATATAAAGGGTGAGGAGTCGTGTAGAATGTATATCCGGTCATTATTGCCGTACCGAGCATATAAAGTATCATCATAGATGCCATTTCTTTTGTTGATAGTTTATCCATGTTTTACTCCTCCATATCTTCTTTAAGTGTTACATGTACATCAATATTTCTATTTAAATTTTCATAGTACCTGTTCCAGTTTTGATTGTTCTTTTTTTCTTTATAATTATTTAATTGATATCCGTATCCGCATATATCAAGTTTAAATCTCTTTTGAGTTTCTTCTATAAAATTATTTAAATCTCTTTTTAACTTATTTTCTAAAGCACTTTTTAACTTCTCTTTTGAGGTATTTTTCTTTTTATTACTTTCGATATATGCATTTACATCCATATCTATATTTAATCTATTATTTTTAATACTTGTTCTTGTTTTCTTTAGTGAAACTTTTGCATTTATCAGATTGTCTTCTTCCTTCATTTTTATTTGTATTGAATTTTTCTCGTTCATTAAAAGAGAATAATAGTTTACATCTTTATCATCAATATATCCCGCAAGTTTATCTCCTCTAAAGACTGCGATTTTGTTTGCATAAAAGTTTTTCTTTTCTTCGCTTTTTGCAACTTTTATAACGGGAAGAGTAAGTTCTATTCCCGAGTTTTCAATTGAATTTATGATTTTATATGCTCTTGAATTATCACTGAAAAGCTTGTTTTTGCTCAGCTGTTCAAGGATTTCAAAACCATGAAAAGTTTCATGACCTTCTTTAGACATTAATATTTCCTCGGCTGATGAGTCATAAGTTGTAGTAAATATAGTATTAAATCTTAAATTGTTTTTTTCATATACCAGATTTAAAATATCGTAAATCCCGTCTTCTTTTGCATATTTTTCACCGACTATTATAAGTTCGCAGTGGGTAAGGTTTACTTTATTGTTGAATTTTCCGTCAAGAATACTGAGTGCTTCGTAAATAGAATCTCCTTTTGATGTTATCACTTCAGGTTTTACGTTTAGTTCACCGCCGTAATCGCTTGCGTCGAGAGTTTCTGCACTGACCACATAACCGTCGGATACTTTATCTATTCCCAAGGTAAATATCAATATTTCTCTTTCAAGTTCCGAGTAGTCATAGCATGAACATAATAGGGGGATTATAAATGTTAAAAGTATTATGGATAATATTTTTTTACCTTTCATATCAGCTCCTCCTATCCGTCTTTTCCGACATATCTACCGGTCTTGTATTCATCTTGAACCACGGTGCTCTGTAGAAACTGTCTTTGAACTGCTGAGGAGAGTGGAATGCTACATCTGCGGTATATGACATTCCAAATGATTCAAGACTTGATATATGAACGATGAGAAATAAAAATGCAATAATAAATCCATAAAGTCCAAACATAGATGATAGTATTATAAAAATAAATCTGAAGATTATAGTAGAACCTTTTACGCTTGGTATCATGAGTTCGCTTATTGCGGACAGAGCCACTACGATTATCATCGGTGCACTTATGAGTCTTGCTTCCACTGCCGCTTGTCCCACAACAATACCTCCGACTATCCCCAGAGCTGTGCTTGCTCCGCTTCCGCTTCTGTTTCCCGCTTCTCCAAGTATTTCAAATATTATTATCATAAGTATGCACTCCGTAAAGGAAGAGCAGGGAAGACCTTCTCTTGCTCCAATAATGCTTATTGCTAGATTACTGGGGAGTATTTCTTTATGAAAAGTTATGATAGCCAAGTATAATGCAGGTATACATATTGCTAAAAAGTAGCTTATTATTCTTATCATTCTGGTAAACGAAGCGAAGTAATAATTTAAATAATAATCGTCTCCGGACATGAAGTTTTCAATAAACAAATACGGAACCGTCATTACTATAGGCGTACCGTCGACGAATAAAGCTACTCTTCCTTCAAGTATCTTACTGGCTACTATATCCGGTTTTTCATATGTTCCCGCGGTTTTAAAAGGGGAACGTTTATCGTCTTTTATGGATTCCAAAACATAATTTACATCAAGCACCGAATCTATATCTATTTTTTTTAGTCTTCTTTTTATTTCTTTAAGTACTTTTTTGTCTACAAGCCCGTCTACATATGCCAGGCAGGTTTTTGTTTTTGTGATATTACCGAGTGAGGAAAATTCGAATTTCAAATTCGGACTTTGAATTTTTCTTCTAAGCATAGAAAGGTTAGTCAGTATATTTTCCTGAAAACCTTCTCTGGGACCTTTTGTTATTCTGTCCGTAGGAGGCTCCATTATCGACCTCATCATAAAGCCCTTGGTATCTATACTCAGTGCTATATTTTGTCCTTCAATTAAGAGGATTGTATTTCCGTATAAAAGATCGGAAAACATATCTTCAAATGTGGTTATTTCTTTTACATCATTTGAATATAGTATTTTATCTTCCAGCTTTTTAATTATATTAAATTTAAATACCATTTTTTTATTTTCGAGTATTGCTTTGATTATATCTTCGTTTATTCTTTCGCTGTTTGACATCCCGTCAATAAACATTAGAAAATAATCAATCCCTTTATTATTGAAATGCCTGTATCTGATCGTGTCATCATTATTGAATTGATTTTTGATTATAGCGGTATTTATTTTTAAGCTCTTGTGTAATTTATTCATATTAAACCTTCAAATCTATAAAAAATAATTGTCTTCGTCGTCTTTAATTTTCTGATTTTTTAGTTGGATGTTGATATTATCTTCACTATCCAGAGTCATTAAAATAACATCTTTTATTTTATATCCTCGTGAGCTCACTTCATTATCCAGCCATTTTCTGTCTTTTTTCATATTTCTCAGATTAGCTTCCATGATATTGCCGTCTATTATTACATTTGCAAATAAACCGCTTTGTGTTGTCGGAACGGAAATATCTTTTAATATGGTAGGTCTGTAATTTTCTTTTGGAAGTACACTTATATCTCCAGTTGTTTCCAAAATGGCATATTCTATATTTGATAAATCAAAATAGCCTTTGACTCTAAGCTGAGTAAGTAAATCATTTATATCATAATTATATTTTTTTAGATTTTCTTCTATGATTTTGCCTTTATTTATCAGAATTATTGGTATTCCTGTAAAGATCTTTCTTCCCTGAATGCTTTTATCTGCTATAAATGCACTCAGTATAGTCATAAAAGTATATAAAGCCATCGCAATGATTGGAAGGTACCAAGGGATCTGTGTATCTATAGCCATTTCTGCTGCTATGGAACCTATCGTTATACCTACTATATAATCTAAAAAAGTAAGCTGTGTTATTTGTCTTGGACCTGTGATTTTTGCAAGTATAAATATTACGACTACAGA
This sequence comes from Anaerofustis stercorihominis DSM 17244, assembly GCF_000154825.1. Taxonomy (NCBI): domain Bacteria; kingdom Bacillati; phylum Bacillota; class Clostridia; order Eubacteriales; family Eubacteriaceae; genus Anaerofustis; species Anaerofustis stercorihominis. The sequence goes on from NZ_DS560015.1 coordinate 114,088, forward strand.
AAGAATAGTTCTCCATATTACTAAAAAAGATGCGTCTAAAAAATTATTCATAATATCCTCCGTTTATTTGTAATATATTTTTTTCCAAAAGAGTTACAAATATACTTTTTAATCAATAAAGAATTTTAAGTAATAAAAAAACACCTGCAATTTTACAGGTGTTTTTTGTTTTTTATTTAAAATATTTGACTTAGTAAGGATCTAAATCCGATACTGTACGATGAAGTATTTTGATTGCTTAAAGTGACTTTTGAAGATAAACTGTTTTTATTTTTGTCATCTTCGTTATCTCCGTCATCACTACCACCGCTGTTATCAACAACTGTTACTGTAAACTGAGCACTTCCAAGTCTTGTTCCGTTATAACTTATCGAACATGAAATGGTATAAGTTCCCGGTGTATTTCTGTCAAAGCCGCCTTCTCCGGTTACCGTTACGGTAGCTGAATCCGTTGAACCGTCAGATAATGTTACGGTTGCAGATGGGGTTGAATAACCGCTTCCTTTATTTACCGTAACGGAATTTGAATCAAGCCCGTAGGACTGTACCGTAGGTGCTGCTGCACCTTTAACTGTTATTCCAGCTTTAGCTGTAAGGGTTTCTCCTTCTTGTGTATAGGTTGCAGTAATCGTTGCATTTCCAGCACTCACGCCCTTTATGGAGTTTCCTGATACTGAAGCTATCCCTGAACTGCTAGATGAAATTTTTGCGTTTACATTTTTAGTCGATCCATCTGCTAATGTTATCTTAGTAGTTACTGTAGCACTTTCGCCTACATTTATCGTTCCCGGAGAAATGGTTAATGTAAGTGCTTGTGCTGTTCCCTTATTATGAATATCACATTTTCCTTTAAGACTGTATTTAGCCTGAGAACCTACTTCATTTTTGCCTGTTACTCCCGGTGGATAAGTTATTTTACTTAAATCAAGCAATACTGATTTTTTAACCAAATCCTTAGGACAGTATTTAGTAGCCTTTTTCTTTGATGCTGAACATATACTTGCGGATACGTGGATATCATCTTTTCCGCTAAGACCTTTTCCCGTTAGGAAGTATTCTGTGTATACCTTTGAACCTCTAGGGTCTTTAGAAGATAGGGCTGTAGGGCTCTTTCCTGAAACTCCGTCTACCGCTGCTTGATATACATCATCAGGTTTACTTGCAAACTGGCTGTTAGATACTTTTTTCTTGGAATATATATCGCTGAAAGCATTTTTCCAGAATGCAGCCGGACCGTTTGTGGATCCCCCATAAGTACCGATATTTAAATGATAAGTACTTCCGTTTACCGAAACTACGTTTTGGTCATATCCATACCATACCGCGCCCGAATATTCAGGAGTATATCCACAGAACCATGCGTGTCTGTTTTCGTCTGTTGTACCTGTTTTACCTGCAACTTGTGTTCCGTCAATTGAAATGTATGTTGTACCGCCTTTAACAACGTCTTTTAGTATATCGGTTATTATGAATGCAGTACCTGCTTCGAATACTTTTACTTTTTCTGATTTGTTACTTAAAATCACATCTCCGTTTTTATCTGTGATTTCAGTATACAATATCGGTGTTTGTCTTACTCCTCCGTTTGCAAATGTTGTATATGCACTTGCCATATTGAGGGTCGTTTGACCATGTGTATAACCTCCAAGAGCAAGAGCCGCAGGGTTTAGGTCATTTGTATCTGAATCTTTTACTATATCAAGTCCTAATTTTTCTGCATAAGGGACTATTGTTTCTGCACCTGTCTGCATCATAGCCTGTACAGCTATCGTATTGGTAGAGTTTGTAAGACCTTTTCTGACTGTCATCATACCTTGGTTACCGCCGCCTGAGTTCTTTGGTCTCCATCCTCCGATACTTATTGATGTATCGTTGAATGCCGTTCCTGCGGTTATTTGACCCGAATCTATACCCGGTCCGTATGTGGTTAGAGGTTTTGTAGAAGATCCCGGCTGGAATTTTTGAGTGGCTCTGTTTAATGATAAACTCGCTGTTTTATTTCTTCCTCCGACAATTCCGGCAACACGGCCTGTTTTGTTTTCTATTACCGTCATACCCACTTCCGGTTTATATTCTATCTTTTCGCCTTTTTTCTTTGTCATTGCTGCACTTGCTTGACTTGCCGAATATGACTGAGAAGGGAATATCGAATCGTTTTCCGCTGTTTTTTCGAGTGCATTTTGCACTACGGGATCTAGTGTCGTTTTTATTGTTAATCCGTTATTAAGTACAAAACTTGATGCATCTTCTTTTGAATAGTTGTATTTCTTTGCTATATCGTTAACTACTTGTTCATAAACCGCATCTGTAAAATAAGAATATACACCCTGGTTTTTATTCTGTTTAAGTCCTATTTTGTTATTATTAAGTTCGTCTACTGCTATATCATATTCTTTTTGTGTAATATGATTTAAACTGTACATTTGTTTGACTACTGCTAATGCTCTTTCTTTATTGTTCTCATCATAAGCAAGAACTTTTTTTCCTTCGGAATTTGTTTCTTTTACTAATGTATAATCTCCGTCACCGTCTTTATCTTCGTATTTCAGTGGATTATAATAAGTTGGTGCATTGATTATTGAAGCAAGGACCGCTGCCTGTGCGATAGAAAGCTGATTTACATCTTTTTTAAAGAAATATCTAGAACCAGCTTGAATACCCCAAGCCTGCGACATATTTACTTTATTTAAATATGCTTCAAGTATTTTTTCTTTTGAAAGTTTCTTTTCAAGCTCTATTGATAATTTCCATTCCTGAACTTTACGTTTAATAGATGTCTCACTTGTTAAGTGAGTCAATTTTATAAGCTGCTGAGTGATAGTACTTCCTCCTGGGCCGTCTGTACTTCCCGATGTGAAAACTCTCAAAATAGCTTTACCCGTACCTATGAAGTCAACTCCTCCATGTTCATAGAAACGTTTATCTTCTATAGATACGAATGCGAGCTGTACGATTTCCGGGATTTCATCGATAGATACCGGTTCTCTGTTTTCGGAACCTTGCAGTTCCTGATAATATTTTCCGTTTTTATCTACCAAATGACTTGCGCTTGCGTAATCGAATTTATCCAAGTCCAAAGCAGGAGCCTGCGCCATCCATACAAGCATAAGTGAAAATCCACCTATAAAGCATACTATACCCAGCGTTACAATCGCTGCAATTACTCTTTTAACGGTAATTTTCTTACCTTTCGGTCCTTTGGGTTTATTTTTACCAAACCTCTTTTTACCTAAAATACCTTTTTGTGAAGTGCTTTCACTTATATTATCTTTAGGTTTTTTAACTTTGACTCTTTTTCTTCTCATTTTGACTTTTCTTTGCATGTCGTCTTGAGTCTTTCTGTTATTATCGCCCATTTCTTACCTCCGTAATATATGCTTCGCATATTCTTTATCATTATATATTGTTAAACTTTTTTTATCAATAGCATATGTTGTAATTTGACAATATTTAATAAAATTTTAACAATATTATCACTTTTTAATAATAAATAATAATTTTATAAAAATAATAATAATAAAGTATTTATAAAATGAACAAAATTATATATAATATACATTTATGAATGAAAATCCTTTGGAGGTAAAAATGGAACTTAAACAAAATGAAACATATTCTAATTTTCTACTTAAAAATATAGAAAAAGTTAATGAAATAAATTCAATTTCTTATGAGTTTGAACATATAAAATCGGGCGCAAGATTATTATTTGTATCCAATGACGATAAAAACAAGGTGTTCAGTATAACTTTCAGGACTCCGCCTGTAGATGATACAGGGAGTGCACATATACTTGAGCATAGTGTACTTTGCGGTTCTAAAAAGTATCCTTTAAAAGAACCTTTCGTAGAACTTATGAAGTCTTCTTTGAATACTTTTTTAAATGCAATGACGTTTTCAGATAAGACTATGTACCCTGTGGCGAGCTTAAACGAAGCAGATTTCAGAAATCTTATGGACGTATATTTGGATGCGGTTTTCAATCCTTTGATATATGATAAGAAGGAGATTTTAGAACAGGAAGGCTGGCATTATCATATTGAAAATGCGGATGACGATATAAAATACAACGGAGTTGTTTACAATGAAATGAAAGGGGCTTTTTCGGACCCTGAAGATATTTTGGCAAGAAATATAGAATCTAATTTATATAAAGATACCGCTTATTCTTATGAGTCAGGCGGCGACCCTAAATATATCCCAACTTTAGACTACAGTACTTTTTTGGATTTTCATAAAAGATATTATCATCCTAGTAATTCTTACATTTATATATACGGAGATACTGATATAATCCGTCACCTTGAATATTTGGATAAAAATTATCTTGAAAATTACGATAAAATGAAAGTTGATTCCAAACTTACCGAACAAACGGATTTCTCTAGTGTAGAAAAAAGAGTTGAAAAATTTTATTCGGTTAATGACGGGGAAGACATCGATAATAAATATTTACTTTCTTTAAACTATAGTGTGGGAAGTGTTCTTGATTTAAAACTCGGTCTTGTTTTTAATATACTAGAAAAAATATTATTTGATTCCGACTCATCTTATTTAAAGAAAGCTCTTTTGGATGCGGATATCGCCGATGAAGTAATGCTTGATTACAATAACGGTATCCTTCAGCCGGTATTCAGTATTTCTGCGAAAAATGCGAAAAAAGATAAAATCGATGAATTTAAAAATGTTATTATAAATACATTCAACGATATAGTAAAAAAAGGTATAGACAAAGATATTATCAGAGCTGCAATAAACAATTTTGAATTTGAATTGAAAGAAGGGGACAGCGGAAGTCATCCTAAGGGGCTGTTATACTGCATTACAGTTATGGAAAGCTGGTTATATGACGGAGATCCAATGCTTCTTTTAAAATATGAAAATGCTTTAAATGAAATCAAAGAAGAAGCTGAAAACGGGCTTCTTGAAAATATCATTAAAGAATATATTTTGGAAAACGAAAAATATAATTATGTAATTCTTTCTCCTAAGGAAAATCTATCAGATGAGGAAGATAAAGAGCTCAAAGATAAGCTAAAAAAATACAAGGAAAGCTTGACGGATAAAGAAATAGATGAACTGATCAAGGACACGAATAATTTACTTGAAATGCAGAAGACTCCAGACAGCGAAGAAACTAAGGCTTTGATACCAAGGATTTCAATCAGTGATATAGATGAAAATCCCGGAGTAGTAAATGATGTGGAAATAGAACATTTAGATAATAATGATATTTATATAAGGACAGATGACACAAAAGGAATAACGTATCTTGATATAAATTATGAAGTTCCAATCAATAATGAAGAAGAAGTCCATATGCTGTCTCTCCTTACTAAGTGTTTTGAAAACTTCAACACGGAAAATTTTGATATTTTAAGCTTAAATAATGAAATAAACGAAAATTTGGGTGATATTTTATTTACGATTTCTCCTTATCAAAATATGAAGGAACATGATAAATTCAGATCTTTCTTTACCTGTTCTGTAAAGGCTTTTTCAAACAAGGAAGACAAGATGTATGAAATCATGGAAGAGCTTTTGATTAGAACCGATTTTGATAATAAGGCAAAATTAAAAGATGTTGTGAAGGAAGAAGTTTCAAAAATGCAGTCGAGGTTCATGGGTGCCACGCACAGAATGGTCCTTAATGAAGTTCTTGCAGGCATAAACAAAAAATCCATGTTTGTGACTCACTTAAACGGGATTCCTTTCTATGATTTTATAAAAGATTTAAATGATAACTTTGATAAAAAAGCAGACGAAATAATAAAAGGAATTAAGGAACTGGTTCAAAGAATAATAAATTCCAGAAAAGACGTTATTATAACGGTAGGTAAAGAAAATAAAAAACAAAGTTTAAAACATGCTAAAGCTTTCATTGAAAAATATCCATGCAGTAATGATACCAATATAGATATAGAATATAAAAAATCAGATGATAATACTATCATATATCTTCCTTCCATGGTAAATTATGTCGGTGAAGGGGCTAGTTACAGTGAACTTGGATATAAATATGAAGGTTCAATGCTTGTTTTAAAGAAATTTTTAGCTACCGAATACCTTTGGAACAATGTAAGAGTAATGGGCGGAGCCTACGGTTCATTCATTCATATTGATAAATTCGGAAATTTAGGGTTAGTTTCATACAGAGACCCTAACGTAGCGAGAACTTATGAAATGTACTCTAAGATACCTGATTATATCAAAAACATTGATTTGAACGATGAAGAAATCAGTAAACTTATAATCGGAACGATTTCGGATATGGATACTCCTCTTAATGTATACAGTAAACTGAGAGAATATGTAACAAGAAAATATACCCTTGACACATATGATAATATTAAGAGAAGAAGAAAAGAAGTCCTAACGACTACTAATGATGATTTAAAGAGACATTATGATATGTTTAATGATTTTATTGATAAATCGGTTAAATGTGTAGCCGGGAACAAATCTAAAATAGATGAAATCAAAGATAATTTTAATAAAGAAATAACATTATTTTAGATTTAATTGATTATAGAAAGGAAGAATATGAAGAATAAAAACATATTAAAAAGAACGTTATCAAGCTTTTTAATAGTCGTTGTATTATTGTTAAATATTACTTCAAATATATATGCGGCTGCTCCGAAAGTAAGTAAAGATTCATCACTTGGATTATATCTTTACGAAGATTCTACCAAAAGTGAGCTTTACAGTCACAACGGAAACAAAAAAATGTATCCTGCCAGCACGACGAAAATCATGACTGCCGCGCTGACACTGGAATATATAAAAGATTTAAATAAGAAAGTAACCACGGGAAGCGAGCTAAACAGACTTCCCGCAGGAAGTTCAACGGCAAGTCTTTATAAAAACGAAACCCTTTCTTATAAAGACTTATTGTATGGACTGATGCTTCCCTCGGGTAATGACGCTGCGATAGTCCTTGCCTGTAATGTGGGAAAAGTGATAAGTAAAGATAAGAACATAAGTAAAGACAAAGCATATAGTGTATTTGTTAAGGAGATGAATAAAAAAGCAAAGGAAATAGGAATGACAAAAACTCATTTCAATAATCCTCACGGTTTTCACGATAAGAACCATTATTCCACTCCTCACGATATGGCGGTTTTAGCAGCTTATGCCGATGATTTCAGCTACTATAACAGAGTAGTTGATTCTACATATTATGAAACAACGACAAATAAAACCACTCATCGCTGGTCAGGACACAACGCTCTTATTTTAAGAGGAAGTAAATACTTCTATAAACCTGCAAAAGGGGATAAGACCGGATATACCGGAGAAGCGGGAAGATGTGTCGTAGGTTCCAGCGAAAATGATGAGGGTATAAGATATTATGCCGTAGTACTTCATTCTCCGACTACTGCTCAGCAGTTCGGTCTTGCAAGGGATTTACTTAAATATGGTAATGAAGAGACTTCCAAGCTTACTATCGAAGAAGAAGGCGACACTTTATATAAGTATACCGTAAGAAACCTTGCTCTCGGAGAACAAGGTGCATTCAAAGTAAAAGTAAATAAAGATATCGAAGTATATGCGGATAAAAATTATACCGAGGATAATTTTACGATTTCATTTGAACCTAGCTCAAAATATTTAAAGAAGACAAATACCGAAGATTATGAACTGGTAAACTCTATAAGCGAAGATGATAAAATAGGAAAAATCAATGTATATCTAAATGGAAAATTTTTTAAAAGCGTAGATGCTTTTTCAAAGAATGATGTTAATATGCGTTCTACGAGAGATATCATAATTACAAATGCACTCATAATGATTTCAATGTTATGTTTGATAATCATGGCACTTGTATTATCATCAAGATATAGAACCAAGAAGAGGATACAGCATAGAAAAAATTTAAAAAGAGCAAGGCTAAAAAATGAAATAAAGACTTATGGTTCGAGGGTACCTAAAAGAAGACCGTCAACCAATGACAGAGGACAGAAAATAAAAGTTGTCAAAAAGAAGAACAACAAATCAAAACCTATAAATAAAAATACAAAATATATGAGGACAAGAAAGAGAACCAGAAAAAAATAAAATGAACGATAAAACTTTAAAAGCTTTGGAATTTGATAAGATTATTTCTAAGATAAGCGAATATGCATTTTCGGATGAAGCAAAAGAAGAAATAACGGATTTAAGACCTACAGACAATGTTTATTTGATCAAAGATAAGTTAAATGAACTGGATGAGCTGATAAGGTTTTCCAGTTCCTATGCCGATATCCCTATTTACGGATATAAAATAAATAAGGATATAATATCGAGAGCAACTAAGGACGGACTGCTTATCAACGAAGATTTTATTAATATTGCAAAGAGTATCAAGTGTGCTGTAATGGTTAAAAAGCATATTCTTTCAAATATCAGCGATGAGGATAATTTTGATATACTTTTAGATTACGCTGACAATATAGAAGATTTATCATTTTTACAAAAAGAAATCGACAGAGTTATAATAGACAGTGAAGCCATAAGTGATAAAGCCAGCAGTACATTATACGATATAAGAAGAAACATAAAGAATACAAACAATAAAATAAGAGAAAAGCTAAACAGTATAATAAATTCCAAGACATATCAGAAATACTTGAGTGAGAATATCGTAACCATAAGATATTCCAGATATGTTGTTCCTGTCAAAAGTGAATACAGGGGAGAGGTAAAAGGTATAGTCCACGATACTTCCCAAAGCGGAGCTACACTGTTTATAGAGCCAGAAGCTATTGTTAATTTAAACAATAAATTAAAGGAACTCGAAGTAGAGGAACAAAAAGAAATAGAAGTTATTCTAAGGATACTTTCAAATAAAATAAAAGAGAATGCCAGTAATTTAAATGTAAATGAAAACATTCTTCTTTACTTAGATGTATTAAATGCAAAATCAAGATTTTCTATCAAAAATGATTATCATAAGCCTAAGATAAGTTCTGATGAAGAAATAGTTTTGAAATCCGCAAGACATCCTTTGATAGAAATGAATAAAGCCGTTCCTTCAAATATTATTTTGGATAAGGATCATCGAGCTTTAATAATTACGGGACCGAATACCGGAGGTAAGACCGTTACTTTAAAGACAGTGGGACTATGCTCACTGTTATTTCAGTCGGGGCTTTTTATTCCCGCAAATGATGGAAGCAGGCTTCCAATATATGAAAAGATATTTGCCGATATCGGGGATAATCAAAGCATCGCGCAAAGTTTAAGTACTTTTTCAGGGCATATGACCAATATTGTGGATATCGTAAACAGTGCAAATGATAAAACTTTGGTACTTCTTGACGAACTGTGTGTCGGAACAGACCCGACAGAGGGGTCAAGTATTGCAATATCTATTATAGATAATCTTAAAAATATAGGTGCCAGGATTTTTTCCACAACACATTACAGTGAGATAAAAGAATATGCGATAGTCAAAAAAAATGTAATGAATGCAAGCGTTGAGTTTGACGTTGAGACTCTATCTCCGACATATAGGTTGATTTTAGGTATTCCCGGAAAATCTAATGCTTTTGAAATATCAAAAAAATTGGGTCTTAAAGATAGTATCATAAGAGATGCAAAAAAATATTTGACCGAAGATAACAGAGAAGTTGAAGACTTGATAAAAGAGCTTAACGAAAAAGCGGTCAAAGTAGAAGAAGAAAAGACTCAAATCGATAGATTACTTAGAGAAAATAAAGAGCTGAATGAAAGGCTTGAAAGTGAAAAGGCTTATATAGAAGAAAATAAATCCAAAATCATGATGGAAGCTTCTTTGAAAGCAAAGGATATCATAGCAGCAGCCAAAAGAGATTCTAAGGAGCTTATTAACAGATTAAATAAAATAAATATACCGAAGAATGTCAATGCCAATAACACTAAGTTTAAAGAAGAAGCGGAAAATATTAAGAAACAAATAAAAGAAAAAGAAGAGCTTTTGAATTCTTATATACCTTCTCATGAACTTAAAAAAGAGGGGAACAATAAAAATAGAAAAGAGGACTTTAAAGTCGGCGAAGAAGTTTATATAAAGAGTTTGGACCAATATGCAAGCATTTTGGGGTTTGACAATAAAAGTAACGTATTTATCCAAGCTGGTATAATAAAAACTAAAATCCCTATTTCAAAAATCGAACATTCAAATAAAGAAAAGGAACATATAAAAAAGACTGCGGTAAAGTTTTCAAATACAAAGGCAAAGACAATAGATACTTCTATTGATATAAGGGGAATGTACTCCGATGATGCAATACTTAAAGTGGAGAAGTATTTGGATGACGCTTATCTTGCAAACTTGAAAATGGTAACAATAATCCACGGAAAAGGTACCGGGGTACTTAAGAATGCCGTTCAGGACTTGTTAAAACATCACTCATATGTGAAAAAATATAGGTTCGGATCTTTAAACGAAGGCGGTGACGGAGCTACTATAGTTACCCTCAAATAATGTTGAAAATTGTCGAAGTAATGATATAATGGATTAAATCAAATATTTTTCAGGTAAGGTAATAATGGATATTATAATAGTTGGCTGCGGTAAAGTAGGAAGTACTATTGCCGAGCATTTAAATGAAGAAGGACATTCAATTGTCGTAGTAGATACAAAAGCGGATAAGCTTGAGATTTTAAGTAATAAACTTGATATTATGACTATCGAAGGAAACGGTGCTACAAGTTCTGTACTTATTGAAGCGGGAGTAGATACCGCGGACTTATTAATAGCGGTTACCAATCGTGATGAAGTCAATCTATACTGCTGTTTGATAGCAAAGAAATCAGGTGTTAAAAATGCAATAGCTAGAGTAAGAAATCCGGAATACTCCGAAGATATACATCTTATAAAAGATGATCTTGGTCTATCACTTTCAATAAATCCGGAACTTACGGCGGCAAGCGAAATGTCAAGGCTAATCAGATATCCGGCTGCAATAGAAATAAACAGATTTGCCAAAGGCGGAGCAGAACTTTATAAATTAAGACTTCCCTCTTTTTCAAAGCTTAACGGTAAGGCAGTTAAAGATATTTGCGGGATAGGTAAAAGTGATTACCAAATTTGTGCGGTGGAAAGGGAAGACGAAGTATTTATTCCTTCCGGAGATTTCGTTTTAAACAATTTGGATAAAATATATATTTTATCCAAGCCTAAAGATGCAATGAGGATGTTTAAAAGCTTTGATGTTCCTGTTGAGACGGGAAGGACAGCAATATTGGTCGGAGGCGGACGTATCGCAGTTTATCTTGCCAAACAGCTTATATCCAGCAATATATCCGTAAAAATCATTGAAGTCGATCCCGTTAAATGTGAGGAAATAAGCGATATCCTTCCAAATGCGACTATATTGTGCGGAGACGGGCTTGATAAGGAATTCCTGCTTGAAGAAGGTCTTGCCACTGTAGATGCATTTGCTTCTCTTACGGGGCTTGATGAAGAGAATATAATACTTTCTTTGTATGCTGCAAGCGTATCAAAGGCAAAGATAATGACAAAGGTAAATAAGCTTACTTTTGATAACATAATAGATAAAATGGAGATCGGAAGTGTAATAAGACCAAAGTATCTGACAAGCGAATATATAATCCAGTATGTCAGAGCCATTCAAAATTCCCTTGGAAGTAATGTTGAATCTTTATATAAAATAGTAGGCGGAAAAGCAGAAGCTCTTGAATTTGTAGTGCGTGAAGATTCCAAAGTGACGGGGAAGGAACTTGGAAAGCTTACCTTGAAAGAAAATTTATTGATTGCAAGTATCAACAGAAACGGTAAAATCATCGTACCGTCCGGAAATGATACTATAGAAATCGGAGACAGTGTCATAGTTGTTACGACACATAAGAAATTAAGAGATTTAACTGATATATTAAAATAGTTGGAGAAGTGATTTATGAACAAAGGTATGATCAAGCATATAACCGGCTGGGTATTTATACTCCTAGGGCTTGTTTTATTATTACCTATTTTAGTAGCTGTAATATACAAAGAAAATACATGGACTGCATTTCTTCTTACATCTGTAATAAGTACATTCATTGGTATCCTATGTATTATAAGAAAACCTAAAAATCAAACCATATACGCAAAAGAAGGGTTTTCTATCGTTGCATTAAGCTGGATTATCATAGCGGTGATAGGAGCTCTTCCTTTCCTTATAAGCGGTGAGATATCGGGGTTTTTTAATGCACTTTTTGAAAGTGCATCGGGATTTACAACAACAGGTGCTAGTGTAGTGGATAATGTAGACGCACTTAGTAAATGTATACTGTTTTGGAGATCCTTCATGCACTGGCTCGGAGGTATGGGGGTACTTGTTTTTATCATAGCGGTTATACCTTTAATAGGAGGGGGACAGAATATGCACCTTATGAGGGCTGAGTCTCCGGGACCCATGGTAGGAAAGCTTATGCCGAAGCTTAGAAGTACACCGATGATTTTATATGGGATTTATTTTTCGATGACAGTGCTTGAAATCATATTTCTCCTTTTCGGCGGTATGCCTCTTTTTGATGCTGTGCTAAACTCAATGGCTACTGCTGGAACAGGTGGATTTTCCATGACTAATGCCGGCATGTCGGCTTATAATACATATTGCCAGCTTATCATATCCATATTCATGATTTTGTTCGGGATTAACTTTAATGTTTATTTTCTTATTTTAGGTAAAAAAATAAAAGATGTACTTAAAAACGAAGAGGTGAGATATTATCTCATAATCCTTATTTCAGCTACGATTATAATCGCACTTAATATCTCCTCTCAGTTTAAATCAATGGGAATGGCCTTTCATCATGCTCTTTTTCAAGTGGCGAGTATTATGACAACGACGGGATTTTCCAGTGTGGACTTTAATTTATGGCCGGAACTTTCAAAGACTATACTAATTATTCTCATGTTTATAGGAGCCTGTGCAGGCAGTACCGGCGGGGGGATAAAGGTAAGCAGATTTATAATCGTATGTAAAGACGCGGTAAACGAGCTTTCTATGCTCATACATCCCAGAAGAGTAAAAGTAATGAAAATGGACGGCAAAAAAATAGAAAAGAAGACTTTTCATAACGTTTGCGCTTATTTGTTTGTATATATGATAATATTTATAGGTTCACTTCTTCTTATATCTTTAAATAATTATGACTTTTCTACGAATTTCAGTGCGATTGCCGCAACGATGAACAATATAGGACCCGGGCTTAACCTTGTCGGTCCCGCAACGTCATATAGCTTTTTATCGGATTTTTCTAAATTCGTTTTATCCTTTGATATGATAGCGGGAAGACTTGAATTGTTCCCTATACTGTTATTGTTTGCACCGGGAACTTGGAAAAAATAGTCATAGATAGGGGAAAATATGATAAGAGAATTTCATGGCATTGTACTTAAAAATATAAAGTTTTCCGAAAATGACAGGATCCTTACGGTCTTTACAAAAGAAAGAGGAAAGATAAGCGTAATGGCTAAGAATGCTGCTTCAAAGAAGAGTAAAGTCATAGCGCAGACCTCGACATTTTCCTACAGCTACTTTTGTTTGTATCCCGGAAAGAATTTTTATACTCTTAAAAGTGCGGATTATATAAAGAGTTTTCCCGGACTTCAAACGGATTTGGAAAGGCTTTCTTTCGCAAGTTATATTTCCGAGCTTGTAGATATTTTTTATGAAGATAAAATGGAAGAACCTATTACATTTAATTTAATAATTTATATTTTAGATTTACTTCAAAAAGAAAAATTGGAGAAGCTGTCTTTCATTACTCTTGCTTTTATGTTAAAATTACTTGGTATTTCGGGGATAATTCCTGATTTCAGCGGGTGCAGCATATGTTCTGCTACTAACGATGAATATTATATCCTTGATTTTGACAGCGGCAGCATCCTTTGCAGTAAATGTACAATGAAGCATTTCTCTATGAATAAGATTACTTCAAAGCAGCTTGATTTAATAAATAAACTTACTTATGTAAATGTGAATGATATCAAAAATATGAGTTTTGATGTATTTACTTTGGAAGAGTGCAATAATATGATTGTTATTTTAAACAATTATATAACATATACGCTGCATAGAAAAACAAATAGTTTTAAATTTCTTTCAGATATGTTAGAATTAAAATAATATGTGGTAAAAAAATGTGGAGGAAAAAATGATAAAGAGGCTTAGTTTAAACGAAATAATCAGTATAACGAAAATGAGAGGTATCATATTTCCGGGTTCGGAAATTTATGAAGGACTTGCGAACAGTTTTGATTACGGTCCCATAGGAACTCTTATTTTAAATAATGTAAAGAACGCTTGGTTTAAAAAGTTTATCCAGGAATGTCCTTACAACGTAGCTTTGGACAGTGCTATCCTTGTAAATCCCAAGGTTTGGGAAGCAAGCGGACATCTTAAGAATTTTAATGACCCTTTAATGGACTGTAAAAATTGTAAGGCTCGTTTCAGAGCTGATAAATTAATCGAAGACGATCTTGAAAAGAAAGGTTTGGATCCCAATGCTGACGGCTGGAGCAATGAAAAAATGGAAGGCTATATCGAAGAGAACAATATAGTATGTCCTAATTGCGGAAAGCATGATTTTACCGGTATAAGACAGTTCAATCTTATGTTCAAGACTTTCCAAGGTGTTACAGAAGACAGCGTAAATACTATTTATTTAAGACCTGAAACATGTCAGGGGATTTTTATTAACTTTAAGAACGTTCAGCGTTCTACAAGAAAGAAACTTCCTTTCGGTATAGGTCAGGTAGGGAAATCTTTCAGAAATGAAATTACTCCGGGCAACTTTATTTTCAGAACCAGAGAATTTGAACAAATGGAACTTGAATTCTTCTGTGAACCTAAAGATGAAATGAAATGGTTTGAATACTGGAGACAGTATTGTTTTGATTTCCTCGTTTCTCTCGGTATAGATAAAGAAAATATCAAGTTCAGAGACCATGCAAAAGAGCAGTTATCTCATTATTCGAATGCAACTACGGATATAGAATATAACTACCCGTTCGGCTGGGGAGAATTATGGGGAATAGCGGACAGAACGGACTTTGACCTAAAATCTCACGAAGAGTTTTCCGGTAAAGATATGAAATACGTTGATCCTATTACCAATGAAAAGTTCCATCCATATTGTATAGAGCCGAGTGTAGGTGCGGGAAGATTGTTCTTTACGCTTCTTTGTGATAATTATGTTGAAGAAACTTTGGAAGACGGTACAACGAGAAATGTATTTAAACTACATCCTTATCTTGCACCTTATAAAGTTGCGGTGCTTCCTCTTACCAAAAAATTATCAGAAGAAGCAACCGAAGTATACTCTAAACTTGCTAAATATTTCATGGTAGACTATGATGAAGCCGGAAATATCGGTAAAAGATATCGTAGACAGGACGAAATAGGTACTCCTTACTGTGTAACGATAGATTTCGATACAAAAGAAGACGGAGCAGTGACCGTAAGAGACAGAGATACTATGGAACAGGAAAGAGTAAAAATTGACGATTTAGCTGATTATATAACTAAAAAAGTTGAATTTTAGTCTTATTATCAATCAAAAATATAAAATTAAATAAAAAATATATATTACATCTGTCATATCGGTTAAAATTTATGACAGGTGTAATATTGTTTTAGGGGCTTTTTAGTTGTAATTATTAAAAAAATATAGTAAAATAAGAATATATTATTTATGTAAAAGTTTAAATAGGATATATAAGGAGTGTATAGTATGTCATTAAAAGAACGAATTGATATGCATAACAGGGAAAAAGCAGAAAGAAAACAAGCCAGACTCAGAAGAAGAGTGGAAAAGAAAAAGACGATAGAAGCTCTTACAATGGCTCAAATAGAAAACAGTGAAGATTTAGTCGAACTTTTTAAAACAACGGTAATGAAAAGGGCAAAATGTTTTGAAACAAAGGACTTTATAAATGCCAGGATCTATGTTCAGGATCTTAATAATATCACGGATTTTATGCTTAAAGATTTCGGTAAATACAAAGATATAATAGCAGAGCTTTCCAAAAGCGGTAAATACGAAGTTAAATATATATGCAGTGTAATATGTATAAAGACAGGCTTTAATACAAGGCAGGCAATAGATAACTTAAGAGACTTTGCAAAACGTAAGAAAGAAAACGGGGTCGTTGCTCACGAATCCAGAGAAATAATTAAAAGATATAATGAAAAGAGAATCCCGGCTTATGACGGTTTTCAGGTTGATTATAGTTATATAAAACGATAATATGCTGCTTCGGCAGCTTATTATATATATTTGCAGTTTTAAATTACTGTGTAATGTCATATAACATTTTATAAGGAGGATGGTAAAAAAATGTGTGCTAAAAAATTTGTTTATGCCTTCAAAGAAGGTGACGCAAGCCAAAGAGATCTACTTGGCGGAAAGGGAGCCAATCTGGCTGAAATGACCAATATAGGACTTCCCGTACCACAAGGTATCACTATAACTACGGAGGCTTGTATTGATTATTATAAAACAGGATGTGAAATCGATAAGGAAATAGTTGACCAAATTTATCAAAAATTGGCTGAACTTGAACAAATCACTGGAAAGAAATTTGGAGGGACTGATAATCCATTGTTGGTTTCCGTGCGTTCCGGAGCAAAAATTTCTATGCCGGGGATGCTTGATACGATCCTAAACTTGGGACTTAATGATGTAACGGTTGAAGCTTTGGCTAAGAAGACTGGCAACGAAAGATTTGCATATGACAGTTACAGACGTTTTATACAAATGTTTTGTGATGTTGCACTTGGTATGAATAGAAATCTTTTCGAAGATATATTGGAAAGCAGAAAAAAACAGCAAGGTTATAAATACGACACCGAGCTTACCGCTTTTGATTTGAAACAAATCGTAAAACAATATAAAGATTTATTCTTAGACCAAAAAGGATATAAATTCCCTGATGATCCAAGGGAACAATTAATGGCAGCTGTTGAAGCTATATTTAAATCTTGGAACAATCCTAGAGCTATAGCTTACAGAAAATTAAATGATATACCAAATCGTATCGGTACTGCTGTAAACGTTCAATCAATGGTTTACGGTAATATGGGTCAAACATCCGGTACTGGTGTTGCTTTTACTAGAAATCCTGCTACGGGTGAAAATAAGATATTCGGTGAATTCCTTATGAATGCACAGGGTGAAGATGTTGTTGCAGGTATCAGAACTCCTCAGCATATCGAAACTTTAAACGATGTAATGCCGGAAGTTTACGAAGAATTTGTAAACGCTTGTAATTTACTTGAAAATCATTATTTGGATATGCAGGATATTGAATTTACTATCGAAGAAGGAAAGCTTTATTTCCTACAGACTCGTTCAGGAAAGAGAACAGCTCAGGCTTCTTTGAAAGTTGCGGTAGATATGGAAGAAGAAGGTCTTATCACAAAAGAAGAAGCTTTGCTTAGATTGGACCCTACTACTTTAAATCAATTATTACATAGAGGTTTTGACCCTGACGAACTTGCTAAAGCAATCCCGCTTACTAACGGTCTTCCTGCTTCTCCTGGTGCAGGCTGCGGTAAGATTTATTTCTCTGCCGAAGACGCAGTCGAAGCAAAGGAAAGAGGAGAATAAGTTTTACTTGTCAGAAAAGAAACATCTCCTGAAGATATCGAAGGTATGAATTCTGCCAACGGTATTTTAACAGCTACAGGCGGTATGACATCTCATGCGGCAGTTGTTGCAAGAGGTATGGGTAAGTGCTGTGTTGCAGGTTGTGAAGCCGCACATGTAAATGAAGAAGAAAAATACGTTGAAATCGGCGGAAGATTATTCTATGAAGGATATTATTTATCCATAAACGGTTCTACTGGTAATGTATATGAAGGTAAAATAAAAACGGTTGACGCTGTTTTATCCGAAGACTTTAATAAAATCATGGCTTGGGCAGACGAAGTCAGAAGACTTGGTGTCAGAACAAATGCTGATACAGTAAAAGACGCTACAGTTGCGGCTAACTTCGGCGCAGAAGGTATCGGTCTATGCAGAACAGAGCATATGTTCTTTGAAGCTGACAGGATTTTTGCATTCAGAAAAATGATTTGTTCCAAGACATTGATGCAAAGAGAAGAAGCACTTTCTAAAATCCTTCCAATGCAGAAGAACGATTTTAAAGGCTTATTCAAAGCAATGGGCGGAAAACCTGTTGTTATAAGACTTCTTGATCCGCCTCTACATGAATTCCTTCCAAAAGAAGATGATGATATCAAACAGCTTGCAAGAGATATGGATATGACCTATGAAGAATTATCTGCAAGAGTAAACGAACTTCATGAATTGAATCCAATGCTTGGTCACAGAGGATGCAGACTTGCGGTTACATATCCTGAAATAGCTGCTATGCAGACGAAGGCTATTATCATGGCTGCTATCGAAGCAAAACAGGAAGACGGACTCGATATCACTCCTGAAATCATGGTTCCTTTGGCTGGAAGTTATTTGGAACTTAAATATGTAGTAGATAAAATAAGAGAAACAGTGAATGAACTATTCAAAGAAAATGGTATCAGAATAGACTATAAAGTAGGTACTATGATTGAAATACCAAGAGCTGCCCTTACTTCCGATCAGCTTGCGAAAGTAGCTGAATTCTATTCTTTCGGAACCAATGACTTAACACAAATGACATATGGTTTCAGTAGAGATGATGCCGGTGTTTACATTAAAGAATATCTTGAAAAAGGTATTTTCCCTAAAGATCCATTTGCTACAATCGATACCGAAGGTGTCGGTCAGCTTGTAGACATGGCTGTTAAGAAAGGTAAGAGTGTAAATCCTGAACTTCACTGCGGTATATGCGGTGAACAAGGCGGGGATCCAACGAGTATCGAATTCTTCGACAGCGTAGGACTTGATTATGTATCATGTTCTCCATACAGAGTTCCTATAGCAAGGCTTGCTGCCGCACAGGCAAGGATCAAAAACGATAAGAAAAATAAATAGATTTAAAAGAGACGTTTCGTAGGAAACGTCTTTTTTATATAATTGAGTGATTTTAAGTTATAAAACTATAATATGGAAATAAGGACTTTTACATTATTTTTTTTTCATCCTGATGCTCATTTGCTTCTATAAGTCTTCTTCTTATTATATGTTAATGAACTGTTAAACCTGATATAAAAGAAAACATTCTGTGGATATGATATTTTGAATAGTGTTCTTCTTTTGAAATACTATTAAGCTCAAGTTTTTCTTCCTTTAAATGTTCTTATATACATTTTATTACTTGTTACTTCAATAATTATTAATCGTTTTTTATACCTCGGTATTATATTAATATATTAAATTTAAAAATATGTCATTTATCTTGATGTTATTTGTACTTTAAATTGATGCAAAAGCATAAAATATTCAACCTTTTAATCAAATATGAATAATATGGTATTAATTGTTAATTAAACTATGGTTATATATTTGATTATTTTCATATTAAGTGTTATAATTATGTAACCAAAGTATGATCGAATTAAGGGGATATACAAATGAATAATTATTTAAAGAAGCTTTTAGGTGTGATGTTGACTTCGTTATTTTTTATTAGCGTCAATGTTACGCCTATTTTTGCGGAAAGCTTAGTTAATGATGATATAAAGATAAATGATAATATCACAGAGAAAAAGGATGGGATATCTTCATCATCAAATGATATTGATGAAAATACTAATCAGGACAAAATAACTGATTATGGTAATAATAAAATAAAAGAGGAAAATGAAGATGACTCGGTTAAAAATAATTTATCTGAAAATTCTTTAAAAGAAAATGATAAAAATAATACAAAAGAAGTAAATAAAACGAAGAAGTATTCTTTGTCGTCTATAAATGATTATGCGGTTCCGAGTGAAAGTGATTATAATTTTTCGTCTGGAAAGATAACAGGGCTTAACAGCAGTTATATAAACGGTCTAAGTGATGAACAAAAGCTGAATATCAGACTTGAGATACCCGAGAGTATTAATGGTATAGCTGTTACTTCAATAGGTGATAATGCTTTTAAAGCGTCGAATTATGCCAATTGTAAAATTACTTATCTAGATTTATCAAATTGTAGTAATCTTACGAGCATAGGAAGCTGGGCGTTTTATAGTGATACTGTCATGGAAGGAAATTTGGTATTTCCAAATACGTTAACAACTATTTCCGACCATGCTTTTGATGGATGTAAAAGTCTTTCTGGTTCTCTTACTATACCTGATTCTGTAACGACTTTGGGAACTTATGCATTCAGCGGATGCTCGTCAATGACCGGACGCTTGACTTTATCAAATAATTTAGCTTTAATTCAAAATTACGCATTTTATAATTCCGGATTTACGGGAGAGCTTATTATACCAAACGGAGTAAGTTCTATAAATAACAGCGCATTCAGACAATCAAACAGCTATGACGGTTTTACTAAAGCTGTAATTCCCGAGGGTGTGACCGTAATAGATGCTACAGCATTTTCATATCAAAATGCTCTGTCAAAAGTTAT
Source organism: Anaerofustis stercorihominis DSM 17244 (assembly GCF_000154825.1). Lineage (NCBI taxonomy): Bacteria > Bacillati > Bacillota > Clostridia > Eubacteriales > Eubacteriaceae > Anaerofustis > Anaerofustis stercorihominis. The sequence continues at coordinate 134,579 of NZ_DS560015.1, forward strand.
ACTGCCAAAAAGAAGTTTGACTAAAATAAATACTTCCGCATTTAGATATACCGGATTGACCGGTGCTTTTGTTATACCCGATTCCGTACAGACGATTGCGGCAACTGCTTTTGCGTCTACAAAACTAACTACGGTTTATATACCCGATAATGAATACTCGGTTTTAAGCGGATATGTTGCATCAAGTACGTTTTCAAGCTGCAGTAATTTGACTGCCATAGTATGCAGTTCTTCGAATTATACCAATATATATAATACGCTTGCAAGTTCTGATAAACCTAAACTCGGATATCCTGTAACCGTAACATTTAATGATGGAGATAACGGAAGTTATGACAGCATAGAAAGATTATACAATCATGCTTTAAATTTTGTACAAAATGAAGATGATACTTATTCAATCGATACTTCATATGAACTTCCTAAAGTGACAGGAAATGAAAGTAAAAAGTGGGCATTTTCTTCTACTGCTTTGGAAGGGGTAAACGTAAGTACCAAAGTCACATCTTCTACTCTCTATGCAATAGAGCCTTTAGCCGATCCGACTTTTTCTTTCAGCGATCATATTGACGCTGTATATGACGGTAATGCTCATATTATGAAAGTAACCGCTCATCATCCTTTATATAAGCCTATTGGAGAAGCTGAAACAGGTGATGTTGTATTTTATTATACTTGGCGATATTCTACCATTACTTCGTCATCTAACGAGCTTGCGGGTTATGACAAAAATGAATTTTCTATTACAAATGTCAGAGAACCGAGATTTGCAATTTCATGTGACGTAACTATTCAGTCGTGTATAGTAAATGGTACTAAGGCTACTGTGTTTAATACTCAAAAGCACTCTTTTTAAATATTATTAAAACAAGCTGAACCGATTGTAAATCCTATTTTTGATAATAAAGTAGATATGACGGTCACAAAGGATTTACCGGAAATAAAACTTAGCGATAATGACACCAAAGGTGTTATAAGTTGGGATGAAGGACAGACTATAAAAGAAGGATTAAATGAATATAATTGGACATTTATTCCTGAAAACAATGTTCACGGGATATCCGATTACAAAACCGTTACGGGAAGTGCCAAGATAGAAGGTGTCGATAAAAAAGATTTTATAATAAATATTTCTTCGGGTGAACATGGTAAAGTTTCTCATATGGGAAATACAATCGTTACTCATGGGGATGATTTTACTTTGACTTTTACTCCGGATAAAGGGTATAAATTGGGAAGTTTAAAATTAGATGATAAAGATGTTACCTCTGAAGTTAAAGATGATAAATATACATTAAGGAATGTTCAAAAAGATTATGATATAAAAGTAAGTTTTGTAAAGTTATGCTGTAATGATGTTGAAGACATGATAGACAATCTTCCTGATGTTCATAATAATAATGAGCTGACTGAAAGTGAAGTTGATGATGTTTTGGATACAAAACTGAACTATGAAACATTAGATGATAATTCAAAGGGAAGTTTAACATATGAGAAGAAACAGGAATTATGTGAAGCGTTATTGAAAGTTCCTCAAATATATTTGGAAGTTAAAAATATAAATAAGGAAATAAATATTAATGATAGTTCTCTTCTATTAGATAATTTAACTTCTGATGATATTAAGATATTAAAAGACGACCCCGATACAAAAATAAGCATGAGTTTGGATATTAAAAAGGTAAACTCAAATAATAGCTATCAAAACATAATCAATAAATCTGTAAAAGATATAGATATTTCAAATTACTATGATATAAGTATCAAGAAAGATGTTATATCCGCAGGGGGCAATAATAAATCTTTAATTATATCTAACTTAAGTTATCCTATCAAACTAAGTTTTGATATACCTAAGGAATTATTATCAAGTAAAAATACACTTAGGGAATTCTTTATTATAAGACTTCATGAAGAAAACGGTATTCAGAGTGTAGATATGCTAAAAGATGAAGATGATATAGAAGGTACCGTAACAGTAAGCAGCGATAAATTCTCGGTATATGCCTTATCTTATAAGGATAACGAAACAGTATCGAAATTTACTGTCAAAGCTTCTGCATCAAAACATGGATCCATTTCACCGAAGGGGAATGTAGAAGTCAAAAAAGGTGAGAGCAAGACATTTTATATAAATCCCGATATAGGTTATAAAGTCGATTATATTCTTGTAGACGGTGAAAAATGTAAGGCAGAAGAAAAATATACATTTAAAAATATAGATAAAGATCATAGTATAAAAGCCGTGTTTAAATCTATCGGCAGTGAAATGGTGTCAGTTTCCGATAACAGTAAAAATACTAATAATAACAAATTAAATACAAATGGCATTTACACAGATAAAATCAATACAGTAGATACAAGCGACAGCAGTAATATTTTTTTATACGCAGGTATTTGTATTGCATCACTTATTGCAATTTTAGCAATAATAATATATAAGAAAAAGCATATTTAATTAAATGAAAACAGAGTCTTTAATCGACTCTGTTTTTATTGTTTATATTTTTGTATAAGGGTAAAAATTATGTTATTATTAAATAAATATCGTAAACATTAAGGATAGGATAGTTTTATGAGAGGTTTTGTTAAAAAAATAGGGGCTGTAGTTCTTGCTGTAATAATATCATTATCAGTATTTTGTGTGCCTGTTAATGCTAAAAATAATAAAAAAGTATTAAAGGTTGCATTTCCCGAAAGTGCGGGGATAAATGAAGTATATGAAGACGGTTCTTACGGAGGAAGTGTATATGAATGGTTAATGGAAATATCGAAATATACCGGCTGGGAATATGAATTCGTAAACGGGAATGCAGATGAACTTTTGGGCGAAATGATGCAGGGCAAATATGATATAATGGGCGGGATGCTTTATCAAAAGGATTTGGAAAAGTATTTTTCTTATCCCAAATATTCAATGGGAAGCAATTACTCTCTTCTAATATACCCTAAACAAGATGAAAGTATAAAAAGCTTTGACCTCAGTACTTTAAATGGCAAAACTATCGGCGTTTATAAAAAAGCCGGTCATAAAATAAAAAGACTTAAAATATTTCTCGATTCAAATAAAATAAAATGTAAAATAAAATATTTGGATTTAAAGGATTATGAATCTTGTCTTAAAAATAAAAAAGCTGATTTGATGCTTGGTTCCGATGTTTATATGAACGATGATTATAATGTAGCTGCTAAATTCGTCGCCGATCCTTATTACATTGTTACTTCGCATGATCAAAAGGAAATATGCAAAGAAATCAGCGATGCAATGGAAGAGATTTATGCCGCAAATCCTAATTTTGCCGACGAGCTTTATAATAAATATTTCCCTGAGCAGTATATAAATACAATAAGCTTTTCCAAAAGCGATTTATCTTTTATAAAAAATGCGGGAGCGATAAAGGTTGCAGTATCGGAAGAATTATATCCGATAAGTTATAAGGATAAAGAAGCAGACGGGATAATACCAGATATCATAAATCTGATATCTGAAAAAAGCGGACTGAAATTTACTTATGTAACCGCAAAGACATATGAGGATGCGCTAAACCTTGTAAAGGACGGTAAAGCGGATATCCTCGGAGGCTTTTTTGATGACAGTTATTTCGCGGACAAACAAAATTTAATATTGACAAAGTCATATATAAATGTAGACGGAGTAATACTCAAAAATAAAAATGCTAATACCGGTTCATCGAAAGTAACGCAAGCTGTTTTAAAAGGCGGAAATACAAATTCTGCAAGTAAAGATATTGTCTTAAAATATTATGATAGTTATGAAGAATGTTTAAAATCGGTCAATTCAGGACAAACCGACCAAACTATAATGCCCTCTTCCGTAATGGAAAGCTTATATTTGAAAAATTACTATCCAAATGTGATTTATACCTCCAGTGAGCATTCGTTACCGGGGCTATCCATAGCATTAAAGAAAGGTTCCGATTCAAGATTGTATACGGTTCTAAACAAGACGGTCAATAATATTTCTGAAACCGAAGCCGGAAACATAAAAAAAGATAATATGGTTTCAATAGGCGATAATAAGGTCAGCTTTAAATCTTATTATTATTCCAATCCAACTTTGGTAATTTCCATAATAGTAGGATTTATAATCTTGGTAGCTGTTATCATATTATTATTTATATGGTTTAAAATGAAAAATAATGTTATGAAGGTGAAAGTAGAAGAAGCTGAAGCCTCGTCAAAAGCTAAATCCGAGTTTCTTTCTTTGATGTCACATGAAATCAGGACTCCTATCAATGCGATAATAGGTCTTACAAATATTAATATGATGAACGAGGATTTACCTGAACCTTTGAAAAAGAACTTATCTAAAATTGATTCATCCGCACAATTCTTATTATCCTTGGTAAATGATATTTTAGATATGTCTAAAATTCAAAATTATAAAATGGTTATAAACAGTGAGTGTTTTGATTTGACTAAGGTTATAAATGATATTGATGAATTATTTATATCTAAAAAAGAAGAAAAATGTATAAAACTAACTTATGATATAGACCTTCAAAATAAATACTTTATGGGTGATAGTGTAAGGATCAAGCAGATAATATCCAATATAGTTTCCAATGCTTTCAAATTTACCGAAGAAGACGGAGAAATTATTTTAACTATCAGAGAGATTGTTAAAGATAGTAATTCTTCCGATGTTTTCTTTAGCATAAAAGATAACGGAATCGGTATCAAAGAAGATAAATTAAGTAAAATATTTGAAGCTTTTGAACAGGTTTCAATCAATTATAATAATGAAACCGGCACCGGACTGGGATTATTCATATGTAATCATTTGGTTAAGCTTATGGGCGGAGATTTAAAAGTAAAAAGTACAGAAGGTGAAGGTTCCGATTTTTACTTTACTTTGAATTTACCTATTGCTTCTGAAAAAGATGTAAAAAAAGAAATAGCGGAAAACAATATAACAAAGCTGGAAAATACGAGGGTCCTTATTGCAGAAGACAATGATTTGAATGCAGAGATAGTTATTTCCCTTCTTGAAATGAATAATATTAATGTTGAAAGAGCTTTAAACGGGGAAGAGGCTGTCACTTTATTTAAAGATAGTGAAGATAATTATTATGATTTGATTTTAATGGATATAAAAATGCCGGAAAAGGACGGTATTGAAGCCACCAAAGAAATCAGACGTATAAACAGTGATTATGCAAAAAACATACCAATAATTGCGATGACTGCCAATACTTTCGAAGAAGATAGAAAGAATGCTTTTGATGCCGGTATGAATGCATTTCTTTCCAAACCTTTTAATGTAGACGAATTTTATAAAATAATATCTGAAACAAAATAAATATATAGAAGCCTGAGATTAAATTTAGGCTTCTATTTTTATGATACATAGTAAAAATAAGTAATTTTTTTACTTTTTTATGTTCATAACTGTATAAGTTATTGATCAAACTTATTTTTTCTTTTACTTAAAATATTTCATATGATATAATTACTTTATATTAAAAAGGGGAAATCAGCTCATGAATTTGCAGGCATTTAAAAATAAACTTCTCAATTTAGCTGAAAAATTTGAACAAGTAAAATTTATCCAAGCCGTTAGACGTGGTTTTATTTTTATGATACCTATAATAATGGTCTATTCATTTTCCTCTGTTATTTTATCGATTCCGATACCTGCTTATCAATCTTGGCTCCAAAGTCAAAATATTAGATTTATATTTGATATAGTAACTTTACTTAATTCTGCGACTACATCGTATTTTTCTATCTTATTGGTTTTCTCCATATCTTGGTCTTATGCGGAAATTTTAAATATTAAAATGGTAAAAGTTTTATTCCCTTTGCTGCTTGTGCTTCTTTTTTGCTTATACTTGGAGTATCTAATGAAAATTTTGATATTTCATATCTCGGCGCTCCCGGTACTTTTTCGGCTATATTATCTGCTGTCGTATCTGTAAAATTGTTTGATAAAATCAACAGACTTAATATTCTAAAAATAAAAGACAGCGATAACTCTTTTATTTTGAATAAGATGATAATTTCGATATTCCCGATTGCAATAATACTGATTTTATTTGCATTGTTAAGTTATATTGTTTTTGCTTTAAGCGGCGGCAGCCTTCAAAATATCTTAGCCGATCTACTATATAAATTTTTTCAGTTGATAGGTGTACATAAGCTCATTCAAGGTATTGTATATATGCTTATGATACAGTCTCTTTGGTTTTTCGGCGTGCATGGGACGTATTTACTGTATCAGGTAAATGACGTTTATTTGAATGATTTATTGAATTTGAATATTCAAGCTATGTCCAATGGTTTTGTCCCACATGAGATCGTTAATACGGTTTTCTTGAATTCTTTTGTGAATATCGGTGGGTGCGGTGCAACTTTAGCACTTGTAATAATATTTTTAGTAATTAATAAAAAGAAAGAAAATGTTCATAAAATATCCAAATTTGGATTTATACCTTCTCTTTTCAATATTAATGAAATCATAACATATGGTGTGCCGGTTATCTTTAATCCTATTTTTTGTATTCCTTTCTTGATTGCTCCCGTAGTAAATTTGGTCGTTAGTTATTTTTCAACTATTATAGGATTTATTCCCGTAATAACACAAAATGTAAACTGGGCTTGCCCTATATTTGTAAGCGGATACCTTTCAACTCAAAGTATAAACGGGGTAATCCTTCAAATCGCGCTGATAGTCATTGATATACTTATATATATTCCTTTTGTGAATTTATATAACAGTAAAAAAGAGCTTGAAGAGTTGTTTACGGAAAGCGATATAGAAAATATAAAGACATTGAAAGAGGCTGAACACGATAGGATAAGGCTCATAAATTCGCTTAGTGATATGTACTATGCTGTGTTTGAGCTGAATTTGGAAAGTGAGCAGTGTGTTAAAGTTAAAATCAAAGATGAATATGATGATTTTGATGTAATCAATGATTTCTTTAATTATGTCGAAGGTTTTATAAAAGAAAATATTCCCCAGGATGAACAAAAAGACTTGCTTGAATTGTTGAATAAAAAGAATTTTATAAGAGCTTTGATCGAGCATGATGGAATACTCGAAATAGAGTATCAATGTAATTATAAAGGAAGTAATATATGGAACAGAGCAGGATATATACTATCTGAAATAAGAGATGATAAACCATATATGGTTACAGTGACCATAAGGAACGTAAGTGATATCAAAGTTGAGCAGGAAGCTCATAATCAAGCTTTGAAAGATGCATATGAAATGGCAAGGAATGCGAATAATGCAAAAACAGACTTCTTGTCCAGTATGTCACATGATATAAGAACTCCTATGAATGCAATAATGGGAATGACAGTCATAGCGAAGAACAATAAGGATAACGTCGAGAAACTTGAGGATTGTCTGGATAAAATAGAGACATCTTCCAATCATTTACTTGACTTGATAAACGATGTGCTTGATATGTCTAAGATAGAGAGCGGAAAAGTAACTTTGAATGAAGAACCTTTAGATTTAGATAGTATTATCGATGATGTATTAAATATTATTTTACCGACAGCAAGGGATAAACATATAACAGTTAAATTAAATAAAGAAATTAATCATGCTTTTGTACAAGGAGACGTTCTTAGGATAAATCAAATATTTTTAAATATATTGAGCAATTCTGTAAAATTTACTCCCAAAAATGGAAATATTCAAATATTTATAAGGGAAATCACTCCTGAGTATAAAAATTATATCAGTTATGAATTTAAATTTATAGATAATGGTATAGGAATGAGCGAGGAGTTTAAAGATAAAATATTTACGCCTTTTGCCAGATCCGAAGAATCCATAATTAAAAATGTAGAGGGTACCGGTCTTGGTATGTCTATAGTAAAGAATATCGTTGATATGATGAACGGTGAAATATATGTAAAAAGTAAGATCAATAAGGGAAGTGAATTTACTGTTATACTTCACTTGAAGTCTCAGGATGATATAAAAAATAAAACTGTAAAAGAAGATAAAATAGAAAATAAAAATTATGATTTTAAAGGTAAAAAAATACCTTCTTGTAGAGGATAATAAACTCAATATGGATATAGCTTCCGAAATAATCGGGTATACGGGAGCAGATATAGAAAAGGCAGAGAATGGGAAAGAAGCTTTGGAAAAATACTTGATAAATAAAGAAAATTATTATGATTTGATAATAATGGATATCAGGATGCCGATAATGAATGGTTATGAGGCAACCGAGAAAATCAGAAATTCAGGACGAGATGACAGTGAGACGGTCCCTATAATCGCAATGACGGCAGATGCATTCAGCGACGATATAAGAAAAACAAAAGAAGCCGGAATGAATGCTCATATAACCAAACCTTTTGATATAAATAAATTAATGTCTGTAATGAATGAAATGATAAAATAAGAGGTATTTTACCTCTTATTTTTTAGTTTAATAATAAATCATACATATAATATGTATCATGAATATTTAAAACTTGACAATATTCGTTAAACATGGTAAAAATTAATAGTAAGTGTAAAATGATAGAGGTGCGGTGTTCATCAGTATTATATAATGGAATTGCGGTGATTTTATATAGGAAAGGGGATACTGCCGAAGGATTTATTTTTACCGAAAAAGTAAGTCCTGGTATATTACAGAATATGTAATGTACTGTCACAAAGATGTGGAGCGCTATCCTAAAGCAAATAATTGCCATAAATGCGTTTTACTTTTTTGTATGTCATTTATGGCTTTTTTAGTTATTGGCAGCGTTTGGCTAAAAAGTGATTTTTATATGTTTTTATTTATTAAAAAACGATAAACGTAATGCTGTAAAGTATAAAATTAAAGGGGTTTAATATGAAATCATCAAAGAAAAAGATCTATACCGGTCTTGCTAGTTTTATTTTTATAATAATGCTGGCTTTTCCGATTTTAGGTGCCGAAGCAAGTGAGGCAAAGCCGGCTATGTATGCTACTATATGGTCATTACTTCCTCCTCTTATTGCGATTATTCTTGCTTTGATCACCAAAGAAGTTTACAGTTCTCTGTTCATAGGTATTTTAATCGGAGGCGTGTTTTACGCAGGCGGACAATTTGAAGGATCTGTAACGCACATACTTAATGACGGGATAGTTAAAGTTCTCTCAGATAGTTACAACGTTGGGATACTGATATTCTTGGTTATCCTGGGTGCCATGGTTGCACTCATGAATAAGGCGGGAGGTTCCGCTGCATTCGGTAACTGGGCAAGTAAGCACATCAAAACCAGAGTAGGTGCACAGCTTGCAACTATTGCTCTTGGGGTACTCATATTCGTTGACGATTACTTCAACTGTTTGACGGTAGGAAGCGTTATGCGTCCTATTACGGATAAACATAAAGTATCTCGTGCAAAGCTTGCATACTTGATAGATGCTACCGCAGCACCTGTATGTATTATCGCTCCGATTTCATCATGGGCGGCTGCCGTTACGGGATTTGTTAAAGGTGCAGACGGATTTTCCATATTTATCAAAGCGATTCCATATAACTTTTACGCACTTCTTACCATAGTAATGATGATTAGTTTGGTGCTTATGAAAGTTGATTTCGGTTCTATGAAAAAACATGAAGATAATGCTTCAAAAGGAGATTTACATTCTATACTAAACTCGGGATATGTCGATGAGACCGAGGATGAAGTAAATGATAAAGGAAAAGTAATCGACCTTGTGATACCTGTTTTAACATTGATTGCTTGCTGTCTTATCGGAATGATATATAGCGGCGGATTTTTCTCAGGTACAGGATTTGTTGAATCTTTCTCAAACAGTGACGCATCTGTAGGGCTTTCTCTCGGAAGTATGTTTGCTCTTGTAATAACGATTGCTTTATATGTATTCAGAAGAGTACTTAATTTCAGAGAATGTATGGATTGTATACCTGAAGGATTTAAAGCTATGGTTCCTGCAATATTAATTTTAACATTTGCATGGTCATTAAAAGCAATGACAGATAGCTTAGGAGCAGGTGTATTCGTTGCAGACTTTGTTCAAAACAGCGCAAAAGGATTTATGAATTTCCTTCCTGCAATTATATTCCTTGTTGGATGTTTCCTTGCTTTTGCAACGGGTACTTCATGGGGGACATTTGGTATATTGATCCCTATCGTTGTTGATGTATTTGCAAATAATCCTACACTTATGATCATTTCAATTTCTGCTTGTATGGCAGGAGCGGTATGCGGAGACCACTGTTCTCCTATTTCGGATACAACTATCATGGCGTCCGCAGGGGCAAGGTGTAATCATGTTAACCATGTATCCACTCAGCTTCCTTACGCTATTACAGCGGCTGTTATATCTTTTATTACATATATAGTTGCAGGATTTACACAAAGTGCATTGATATCTCTTCCTGTTGGTATCATACTTATGATAGGAGTATTGTATTTTATCAAGAAAAGAAATGTAAGTGCTTAATAAACATAAAAAGGACACCTATAAGGTGTCTTTTTTGTTTTAAATAATTATTTATCGTTTTTATCTAAAATAATAATTAAAACTTTAATTTAATAAATATTTTGAATATTGAAAAAAATGTGAAATTATGCTAATATAAAAGAGCTTAAGTATTTTAAGCGTATAAATTTTAAAGGGTGAAAGGATATTAAGATTATGAAAAAGAAATTAGCTTTGGTACTTGCTTTATTCATGGTAGCCGGACTTACTTTATTCGGATGCGGAAGCAAAGACGAAAATGCAAAAAATGATGACAAAACATTTGTGGTAGGATTTGATGCTGAATTCCCTCCATACGGTTATAAAGATGATGACGGCAATTATATAGGTTTTGACCTTGATTTAGCTCAGGAAGTTTGCGACCGTAACGGCTGGACACTAAAAAAACAACCTGTTGACTGGGATTCAAAGGATATGGAAATCGACTCCGGAACAATTGATTGTATTTGGAACGGATTTACGATGAACGGAAGAGAAGACGATTATACATGGACAAAACCATACATAGACAATAAACAAATAATCGTAGTAAACAAGAAAACAGGGATCAAAAACTTTAAAGGTCTTAAAGGCAAGACTGTAGAAACTCAAAAAGACTCTTCTGCACTTGCGGCACTTCAAGGAGATCAGAAGAAATTAGCGTCTACTTTTGCTACTTTGACCGAAGTTGCGGATTATAATTCTGCATTTATGGATCTTGAATCGGGTGCATGCGATGCTATAGCAATGGATATAGGTGTCGCAAATTATCAAATAAATTCAAGAAAGAATGCTTCCGATTTTGAAGTATTGGATGAAGTTATTTCTTCGGAAAAATATGCGGTTGGTTTCAAAAAAGGTAATACAGAACTTAGAGATAAAGTACAAAAAACTTTAGATGAAATGGCTAAAGACGGAACAGTAAATAAGATTGCAGATAAATATGCAGACTTCGGAGTTCCGGGTTCACTTTGTATAGGTAAATAGATTTATAACTTTGTTATTTATATATTTATTTAGAGCATAAATAAAAAATCGGTTATTTGAAAATATATTTTATAATATAAAATGACCGTAATAAAAAAAGAATATTTTAAAGATTTAAAAAATAGGTTGTGTTTTATTCAAATTTAAGGCAGAATATAATTTTGATCTTTAAAGTAAATATAACAGACATATAAATAAATCACAATAAACGTGATAAAAGTATTTAGGAGTATAACTGTATGAATTTAGGAGCAATGTTTACCGATTTAAGCAGCGGTATGGTAACATCTATAGAAATATTTGTGCTTACCTTGCTTTTTTCTCTTCCTCTCGGGCTTGTAGTAGCCTTTGGAAGAATGTCAAAAATAGCACCTGTAAGGTGGCTGGTTAAAATTTATATATCAATAATGAGAGGAACACCCCTTATGTTACAGCTCATGGTTGTATTTTGGGGACCGTATTACATATTCGGTATGCAGATTTCCAGCAGTTATAGAATGGTTGCGGTGCTTATAGGGTTTGCGGTAAACTATGCTGCTTATTTTGCGGAAATATACAGAGGGGGGATAGAATCTATGCCCGACGGACAGTATGAAGCCGCAAAATTGCTTGGATACAATAAATTCCAAACTTTCTTTATTATTATTTTTCCGCAGGTAATAAAGAGGATACTTCCCGCTACTGCAAACGAAGTGATAACACTGGTAAAAGATACATCTCTATCTTTCGTTATAGCGATACCCGAAATGTTTACAATGGCGAAACAGATCGCTGCGGCTCAGTCTTCCGTAGCCGCGTTCATCGCTGCTGGACTGTTCTACTACATATTTAACTTTATAGTTGCCTTTGTAATGGAAGGTATCGAAAAGAAGTTAAGCTATTATAAATAAGGAGGAATATCATGAGTTTACTTGAAATGAAAAATATTAAAAAGAGTTTTGATGATGTAGAAGTATTAAAAGATATTTCTCTTAAAGTAGAAAAGGGAGAGGTCCTTTGTATAATCGGTCCTTCGGGATCCGGCAAATCCACTCTTTTAAGATGTGCTACAAACCTTGAAACAAAGGACAGCGGCGAAATAAATTACCAGGGGAGTTTCGGACTTGTATTCCAAAATTTCAATTTATTCCCTCATCATACGGTCATGAAGAACATAGTAAATGCTCCCATAAAAGTTCAGAAGAGAGATAAGGACGAAGTCTATAAAGAAGCCAAGTCACTTCTTAAAAAAATGGGACTTGAAGATAAAGAAAATGCTTATCCCTGCGAATTATCGGGAGGGCAGCAGCAGAGGGTATCTATTGCAAGGGCACTTGCCATGAACCCCGACATTTTGTTTTTCGATGAGCCGACATCGGCTTTGGACCCTGAACTGACAGGGGAGATACTCAAAGTCATAAAGGATTTGGCTGCGGAGGATATGACCATGGTCATAGTTACCCATGAGATGAATTTTGCAAAGAATGTTGCTGACTATATAATATTTATGGAAAACGGATATATCGTCGAACAGGGAAGCCCCGAAGAAGTCTTTGCCTCTCAAAATACAAGAATGAAAGAATTCCTCGGTAAATTTGAAAATGAATAATTATGAAGGTGTGATATATTATCACACCTTTTTTATTTATGCTTACGTTTATGATATAATTAATAAAAGGAGATATATTATGAAAATGCCTGAAGTATCAGATGAAATCATGTTTGCACCCTGCGGGATGAACTGTACGATCTGTTACAGACACTGTTTCAGTAAAAGACCTTGTGAGGGATGCTTAAAGGGGGACAGAGATAAACCTAAGCACTGCAGAGTTTGTAAAATCAAAGACTGCGTTAGAGAACAGGGATATAAATACTGTTATGAATGCGGTGATTTTCCGTGTAAGCTGATAAAAAATCTAGAGAGAAGCTATAAGAAATATAAGGTAAGTTTGATAGAAAACAGTTTAACTGTCAGAGAAAAAGGAATCGGAGTATTTATCCTTGAACAGCGAGAAAAATATAAGTGCAGTGAATGTAAGGGGATAATCTCCATTCACGACAGAGTTTGCAGTGAATGCAATAAAGACTATAATGAAATACTTTGATACAAAAACCCTCCATTATATCACCTGAGTTTTATTAAATGATAAAATGTGTTAAAAAGGAGGTTATTAATGAATACTTATAAGACATCCGAGATTGCAAAAATAGTTGGTATACATCCAAACACCGTAAGGCTTTACGAAGAAATAGGCTTTATCCCAAAAGTAAACAGATTAGAGAACGGATATAGAGTATTTACAGATTTACATATCAAACAGTTTAAGATTGCCAGAAGAGCCTTAAGTATAGAGGTTCTGCAAAACGGACTCAGAAAGAGGGCTATAGAAATAATAACAACTTCTGCTAAAATGGATTATGATAAATCATTGATGTTGGTCAAAGATTATATAAATCAATTGGATATGGAAATTAATAATGCAGAAGAAGCCATTACAATAACTAAGAAGCTTTTAAATCAAGATTATGAATTGAATGGAAAAGTACTAAAAAGAAAAGAAGTATCCGCACTTCTTGATATTTCCATAGATACATTGAGGAACTGGGAAATGAACGGACTGATAAAGATAAAGAGGAAAGAAAACGGATATAGGATATATAACGATGAAGATATAAGAAAACTTAAGATAATTCGAACCTTGAGATGTGCAAATTACTCTTTGTCTTCAATCTTAAGAATGTTAAATGAACTATCGGTCGATCCTGATATAGATATAAAAGAAGTAATAGGGATGAGGGAAAATGACGAGGATATAATAACCGCTTGTGATAAACTCCTTAAATCTTTAAGTACCACAAAGGTTAATGCTTTAATCATAAAAGAAGAAATTGCAAAACTTAAAATCGATTATAAAAACAACCCTCCACTTTAACACCATAGTTTTATATGGTGTTATTATTTTGTAAAAATATAGGAGGAGATATATATTGAAAAAAACTATTGAAGTTAAAAATTTAAGCAAAAGTTATCAAGGAGTCAGTGTAGTAAAAAATCTTAGCTTTGATGTTAAAAGAGGCGAAGTATTTGGGCTGCTGGGTGCTAACGGAGCGGGAAAGAGTACTACAATAGAATGTATTTTAGGGACTCGTTCTATGGACAGTGGCAGTGCTTTTATTTTAGGTATGAGTCCTAAAAACGAGAGAAAAAATATATTTGAACAAGTCGGTGTTCAATTTCAGGAAACAAACTATCCTGATAAGATAAAAATATGGGAACTATGTGAAGAAACAGAAAGTCTTTACAATGATACAAAGGATTATAATATCCTTTTAAAAGAGTTCGGATTATATGAGAAGAGGAAAAATTATATTGCAGAACTTTCCGGAGGTCAGAAACAGAGATTATTTATAGTCTTAGCTTTGATACCAAATCCTAAAGTGGTATTTTTAGATGAGCTTACGACAGGTCTTGATACAAAGGCGAGAAGGGATGTTTGGAAATGTCTTCTTGATTTAAAGAAAAAAGGACTTACTATTTTACTTACATCTCATTTTATGGATGAAGTGGAAGAACTTTGTGATAATATTTTGATACTAAAAAAGGGAAATGAAGTATATAGAGGCAGTGTAGATAAAGCCATTAAAAACAGTCCTTATGAAAATTTTGAAGATGCGTATTTATGGTATTCGGGGGAGGAAAACTGATATGAAAACATTTTGTAAAATGCTTAAGACAGAATTTAAATTATCATTGAGAGGAATGGATATGTTTATTTTTTCAATATGTATGCCTCTTGTTATATTGGTGGTTTTGGGATTGGTATTCAATGGTAAGCCCGCTTATGATGGTACTGAATATTCATTTTTATCACTGTCTTTCGGCTCCATATCCACTATAGGGATATGTGCGGGAGGATTGATGGGGCTTCCTTTGGTTATTTCTGATTACAGGAATAAAAAGATACTAAAGAGATTTAAAGTAACACCCGTAAATCAAGTCACGATTTTACTGGTGCAGGTAAGTATTTATGCAATATACTCTTTTGTATCATTGATACTGCTTTATATTTGTTCATTTTTGTTTTTTGACTTTGCCGTTAAAGGGTCAATATTTACTTTTATGGGAGGATTTATACTTGTAATGTTTACAATGTTCAGTATAGGGATAATGGTAGGAGGTATTGCTCCAAACACTCAGACTGCTTCGGTAATTGCCAGTATTTTATATTTTCCTATGCTTATTTTCTCGGGAGCAACTCTTCCTTATGAAATAATGCCTAAAGTCATGCAGGATATTGTAAATTTTCTGCCTTTGACACAGGGGATAAAAATATTAAAAGCGGCGGTGCTTGGTTTTGAATTTCAAAATATATTGCCCGCTTTTCTTGTTATGGTAGTTATAACAGCTGTATGCAGTATTATATCTATAAAGTATTTCAGGTGGGAATAATATTCATCTTGACATTATATAATTAAATGGATAATATTTAAATTGCAAAGATAAAAACACTGTTCGGTTGGTAGTCCGGACGTAACTATAGTTATAAGTAACCTGCCTCCTTGGTTGTCCTTTCTTTGTTAATACTTAAAAGGAGGGATTTCTTTGGATGAAGTCAAATCAAAGCTTACTGTTTTCTTCGAAGATCCGTTTTATGTGGGGGTTATCGAAAGAGAATATGGGAAGAAGCTCGAAGTCACAAAAGTAACTTTCGGTAAAGAACCGACCGACGGAGAATTATTGGAATTTTTAAACAATAATTATTTCAAGCTTAAATTTATAAGGGTCAATCAAAGTGATAGAAAAAAAGATATTACGGAAATAAACCCCAAAAGGATGAAACGCATGGTCGGTAAGGAAATGAAAAAGAAAAGTATTTCTACAAAATCTCAGGATTTACTTAAAAAGCAGTATGAAGAAAGAAAACTTGAAGTAAAAAGTAAAAACAGAGAAGAAAATAAAGAAAAAGAAGAAAGACTTTTTGAACTCAGACAGATGAAAAAGAAGAAAAAACACAAGGGTAGGTGACCCTTGTGTTTTTTTATAAGATATAATTATTAAACATTATTGTTTCTCGAATTTTTTAAATATATCTATTATCTCCATATAATCTTTTGCATTTACAAGTTCTTCAAAGGCTTCTTTCGAGCAAAGTGTATTCATTAATTTAAATATCATATCCAAATTATCTTTACCTTCGAGAACTGAAAGTGCAATGACAAATTTAACGGGATCGTTTTTCTTATGTCCAAAGTGAACAGGTTCTTTTAATCTTAAAAAACTTCCTCCAAGCTCAATGACTCCGTACTTGGGGTTTGCATGTGCCAAAGCGATCCCCGGAGCAAATACGAAGTACGGATCGTTGTCCAAAGCATTATTTACCATTGCTCTTAAATAATCCGCCGTTATTTTCTTTTCCCACAATAGAGGTTCTCCCGCTATTATTATTGAAGATTTCCAATCCTCTACATTTTTATCAAGTAATATGTTTTCTTTTTTTAATAGTGTTGAGAAAAGTATTTTGCTATTTTCATTTGTTTTCTTTTCTTTTACTGAAGTTAAAGGCGTTTTGTTTTTTATGGTCGTTTCTTCTTTGATAGGTAAATTTCTCGATACTTCATTAAGCGTTTTATTTATTTTATCTACATCTTCATTTGTAAGGATAGGATTTACTTCTATCCATGGTATGGGAGCGCCCATTAAAGGTGTGGTCGTAATTATTAGGTCGTACTTTTGTGAAAATTCTTCGGGCTTTATAAATAATCTCGATTTTACATAATGAGATGAAACTACATCTTCTATTTTTATTTTAAATTGATTTTTTAGTTTTTCCGCTAAAAATTGTGAAGTTCCTATTCCCGCATGACACATTACAAGCACTCTTAATTCGTCAACGTTTTGTTTCATCCTTTCCAATGCCGCGACGATATGCATCAGTATATATGTCATTTCATTATCATCCAGCTTTATACCGAGGTCTTCTTCAAGTATGTAAATATTTTCCGATATTATTTCATAATCTTTTTTATAGTTTTTTAATAAGTCTTCTTTATATGGATTTATTATTTTTTCATTATTCTTTTGTCTGTTGTAAAGGCTTATTATATGTGCTGTAAGAAACTCCTGAAGTTTATAGTCGTTTAAAAAATTTATATCATATTCGCATGTAAGTCTATATAAGAAACTTTTTACTATGATATAAAAATTTATCTTCTGATTTGTATCTTTGCCTTCAGTTTTAAGAGACGATTTTTTCATTAGGTAATCGGCGAGGAAACATACTTCTTCGTTTATATACTCCTCTTTTATCGTATCTCCGTATAATAGCAGAAGCAAATGCTTTGAAATTTGTATATATTTTTCATTTATGTTTTTTTTCTTTGTTTTAACATAATGTTTATTATCTGTTCTGTAATGGATAATGCTGTTTTTACTTTATTTTTATAAATATTTAAATTTAATTTGTTATGTATAAACCAAATACATATGTTGTGGGTATCGTATTCCAAAAATTCTTTGCTGGATATATTTAATGTTTTTATCAATTTATATATCTCATTCCTTTTTATATGTTCATCCATATCGAGAAGGAATCCAAATCTTTTATTTTCATTTAACTTGATATCATTCTTTTCGAGTTCGTCCGATACTTTTTTTAAATCTTTATAAACCGTGACTTTGCTTGTAAATAATATTTTTTCAAAATCCGATAATGTCAAATGATCGTTATTAATAAATAAAAGAAGCTTGATAATAAACTGTCTTTCTTTGGATGTAAGCTTATATTCGTAAAAGCCTCCGTTTATTATTATGTTCAGAAGCTCTTCACCTTGTTCTTTCGTACCTGCAAAGCTGATTTTATCACCGTTTCTGTATAACAGGTCCTGCATATTGTTTTCAATCAAAAAATCTTCAATATATGAAAGATAATTTCTGACCATTCTGTCACTTACTTCAAATTTAAGCGATAAATCTTTAACTGTATATGATGTCAAATTATTATCGGATAAATATTTCAACACCTGATATGTACGCATATTCATTACAGTACACCTCTTTTACTCCTTTTTATTAAGTATAACATAAGATGATATCTCACTTCATTATAATATATTTCCATTTGATTTAGAAATAAAGTTATATAATAATCCTTCCGCTTAAATTGGAAATACTATTATATTTTTATTTGTCTTTATCTCTGATAAGATATAATTGTAAAAAGGAAATGCGCATTAAAAAACGAATGAAAGGAGCAGGATATGCTTAAAAAAGAATATATTTTGCGGGATATGGATTGCAGTAACAGTGAAGAAGCGATAAGAATGCTTGCGGATGTACTTGAAAAAGACGGAGCGGTAAAGGATACTTTTTGTAAAGCAGTAGTAGACAGAGAAAAAGAATATCCTACGGGACTGCCTGCTGTTGCCTTTGATGTGGCTGTTCCTCATACGACGGACAGTCATGTGAACAGACCGTCGATAGCGGTGGGATTTTTATCAAAACCCGTAATGTTCAGACAAATGGGTTCACCGGAAATAGAATTATACCCTGAAGTGATATTGATGCTTGCAATAAGCGATCCCGAAAAGCAATTGGTACTGTTAAAAAAATTAATGGTATTTTTGCAGGATGAAAATGCTTTGAAAAGTTTAAAAGCTTCGAGTACAAAAGATGAAGTTTATGAAATTGTAAATTCTTATATATAAAAGGAGAAAGAATTATGTCTAAAGAAATTAAAATATTGTCGGTTTGCGGTTCAGGTACGGTTACATCTTCAATGGTAGCAAATATGCTTATAGATATGTTTACCGATGAGGGATACAGTGTAAAAGCTGTCGAAACCATGCCATCGGAAATGGAAACCATATGTGCAAGAGAAAAATTTGATTTGATCGCACATGCAAGTCCGATATCAGATAATTACGGTATACCTGCTTTGAGTTCTATCGGACTTATTACGGGTATGGGAGTTGATGAATTTAAAGAAAAAGCATTGAATATATTTCATGATGCAGGAAAATAAAAGGAGGTAATGAAATGGCTTTTCTAGAAGTATTAAAAAATATTTTAGATACATTGGGGTCGGTTGTTATCGTTCCCGTTATGATATTTATTATTGCATTGTTTATGAGAGTACCTGTTAAAAAAGCATTTATTTCGGGACTATCTATAGGGATAGGTTTGGAAGGATTTAACTTGCTCATAGGTTCTTTCAGCGGAGTAATAGCTCCTGTAGTTCAAAGGATGGTAGATGTAAGCGGAATCAATCTGCCGATATTCGATATAGGCTGGCAGGCTGGTGCTATGATAGCTTATTCGACTAATATAGGTCTGTTGTTTATGGGACTTTGTATTGCGTTGCAGCTATTGATGTTTGCCACAAAATTTACTAATGTCTTTCAGGCGACCGATTTATGGAACAATTATTCTTATATGATTTACGGTTCCATGTGTTATTTGGTAACTAAAAATTTCTGGTTAAGTTTCGGATGTATGTTAGTACTTTTATTATTCACTACTGTATGTGCAGAGTTTATTTCCAGAAGGTTTGCAAATTATTACGGTTATGAAGGCTGTACAGTATCCATGTTACATATTGCGGGCGATGCTCCTTATGCTTTCTTTATGAACTGGCTGCTTAACAAGTTTGGTTTATATAAAATTAAAGCAGATCCAACCACATTAAAGAAAAGATTGGGATTTATAGGTGACCCGATGGTCCTAGGTGCAATAGTTGGTTTGATACTTGGGATTTCCGGAAACTTTGACAGGATGTTAACTCTTGAAGGTCTGGGTTCTATTCTAACTTGTACTATAGCTACATCAGCTGTTATGACAATATTCCCAAAAATCGCAATTATTTTTGCAGGTGCTTTCACTTCTATTACAAGTGCGGCGAGAAAAAATGCAAAAGGAAAAGATATGATTATTTCTGTAAATGACGCTACGGTTTACGGAGAAACAGCAGGACTCACAACAGGTTTGATTTGTATGCCTATAATATTGTTATTAGCATTCATCCTTCCGGGAAACAAAGTTTTACCTGTTCTGAATTTAGTGGCTATACCTTACGGAATGCTTACGTTTATTTCTATGTCCAACGGTAATATCGTTAAAAGTGTTATTTCCGCTTTAGGTAAATTGATTTTAACTTTATATATAAGTACATTGATAGCTCCTATGTTTACTCAAATAGCATTAAGTGTCGGAATAGAAATAGCTGCGGGACTTACTCTTGTTACAGCTTGGGGATCTGTTGACCATCCTATCGGGATTGCTGTTATGTATGCTTTCATTTCAGGAAATCCTCTTATTATAGGCGGGGTCATAGTTGCTGATATTTTATTCTATGTATTATTTAAAAAGAATAAAAATAAAATCTTGGATTTTGTTGAAAAAGAAGCATATAGAGGCATGGAAGATGTTACCGATAATGTTTCGGTCGACGCTGCTTAGCGGTTTATAGGAGGTTTATGGAATGAAGAAAAAATTGGGAATATGTATCCCTCTGAGCGATGAGGAATACAAAAAAGTTGAAGAGTATTGTGATATAACATATATTGAAACTAACGATATGAGTGAAGAAGACTTATGTGATAAGCTAAGCGGAAATGAAATCATTGTTACTATGGGTGAATATGCAGGGAAGACTACGATAGATAAATGGGCGGATAACGGGCTTGGATTCCTTATAAACGCGAGAGGGACCCCTACTATGGTAGATTGGCAGGCACTGCATGACAGAGGTATTCCTTTGGGTCACTGTCCGGGGAGGAATGCGGTTGCTGTAGTGGAATTTACGGTTGGTCTTATGATAATGCTTTTAAAGAAGATAAATCAAGCCATGATAGGTATGCATGACGGATATTATCTCGGAGAAGAAAAGGATAATGTATTTGACTATATAGAAAAGAAAGATGTAAATTGGAATTACGATGAAGGCAGTCCATATATGACTATGGGATTTGGGGGAGAACTTTACGGCAGAACCGTAGGTATAGTAGGTTATGGTGCAATAGGCAGAAAAGTTGCGAAAATATGCAAGGCTTTCAATATGACGGTTATGGCATATGACCCATACTTTCCAAAAGAAAAGATGGAAGAAGACGGTGCCATACCTTCAACTGTAGAAGATTTACTTAAAAACAGCGATATAGTTTCCATTCATCTTCCCGTTACGGAAGAAACGAGAGGGAGCATAGATGATGAATGGTTCAACATGATGAAACCTTCTGCTTTGTTCATCAATACTGCCAGAGCAGCTGTGGTAAAACAAGAGGCACTTGTTAAAGCCCTTGAAGAAGAAAAAATCGCGGGAGCCGCTTTAGATGTATTTTGGGAAGAACCTATAAAAAAATCATCCTCTTCTAAAGATGAAAAACGTTATTACGACCCCTCATATGGCATCGTTGACTTATGAAGTATATAATGTATGGACAAATAAGTTGGTTATAGACCATATTATAAGATACTGTGAGGGAAAACCTATGGAAAATATATGGAAGAAATTAAAATAAACAGGAGTTAAAGTATGAATTATAAAGAAGAGGTATTAAAATTTTCTCATATACTTGAGAATAAAGGTTATGTCAATGCTATGGAAGGTAATATTTCCATCGTTGACAGAAACAAAAACGAACTGTATATAACGCCGTCGGGAAAGAGAAAATTATTCCTCGATGAAGATATGATTTCAGTAATCGACTTAGACAGCGAAGAACAAATAGGAGGCTCATTGAAGGCTTCCAGCGAGTACAGACTTCATAAAGCGGCTTTACTCGCAAGACCCGATTGTAATGCTGTCATTCACTGTCACTGTACTTACTTGACTGCTTATGCTCTTCAGTGCGAAAGTGTGAAGATAGACTGCTGTACCGCATTTTTAGCTGTCAAGGGCGAGATACCATGTATACCTTTCGGAATGCCGGGAACTACGGAAATAGCAAACGGACTTGAGGATGCATTAAAGGATAAAAATATTTGTCTGCTGGGTAATCACGGGGTAATATGTGTAGCTAAAGATTTGGAAGATTGTTCAAAGCTCATTGAAGCAATGGAAGAAACTACAAAGACATTTGTCATCGCTAACCAAATCGGTAAAACAAAATCCATACCGAACTATGATGAAGTTTTATCCCGTTTTGGTTCATAATAAATTATTTAAAACCGAATAAAAGAAAAAACACAAGGTTTTATACCTTGTGTTTTTTTGTTATAAAGTTTTACTTTTTGTGTCTTATAATGTAAAATATATAAAGTAAATCGAATTAAATGAGGTAAATATGAAGAAGAAAGATATTATTGAACTTGATATAAAAGAAAGGATTTCCATGGATAAATCCATGGGGTTTTACGACGATAAGAAAGTAATAGTAAAAGGAGGACTTCCCGGACAAACCGCGGAAGTGTTCGTAAAGAAAGTAAGAAAGAACAGAGCGGAAGGAAATATAAACAGCATAATAAAAAAAGCGGATTATGAAATAGAGCCTATTTGCGATAAATTCAACATTTGCGGAGGCTGTTCTTTTCAAAATATCACTTACGAAAAACAGCTTGAGTTTAAGGAAGAATATATAAAGGGGCTGTTTGATAAAGCGGGGATAGAATACAAAGAATTTCTGCCTATCCTTTCGTCTCCTAAGGATACGGAGTATCGTAACAAGATGGAGTTTTCTTTCGGGGATATGGAAAAGGACGGACCTTTGTGTCTCGGTATGCATGAAAAAGGCAAGCACCATAATATAGTTTCAACAGATAACTGTCATATTGTAGACGGAGATTACAGAAGCATATTAAGCAAAACTTTGGAGTATTTTACCCATAAGAAAATAAAACATTATAATAAATTTTCCAAAGAAGGAACTCTTCGCCATTTGGTAATAAGAAAAGCGATGTACACAGGACAGATACTCGTGAATTTAGTAACCACATCTCAGGAAAAAATAAACATAGAAGAGTATAAAGATTTGCTTCTTGAATTAAATTTAGACGGAGAAATAGTCGGTATACTCCACACTATCAATGACTCGTTTTCGGACGCCGTAATAGCAGATGAAGTAAAAATCATCTATGGAAGAGATTATATAATGGAAAAATGTTTGGGACTTGATTTTAAGATTTCCGCCTTTTCATTTTTCCAGACGAATACTCTCGGAAGTGAAGTGTTATATTCCGTAGTCAAAGATTTTATCGGGGAAGAAAAGAGTGATGTGATACTGGATTTATACTGCGGTACAGGAACTATCACTCAAATACTAAGTGATAAAGCAAATGAAGTGTATGGAATAGAAATAGTTGAAGAAGCTATCGAAGCGGCAAAAATCAATGCGGAACTTAACAATATAGATAACTGCAGGTTTATCTGCGGAGATGTCCTCGAAGAAGTGGATAAAATAGATGTGAAATCCGACCTTATAATCTTGGATCCTCCTCGTGCGGGTATTCATCCAAAGGCAATAGATAAAATCATTTCGTTTAAGCCGAAGAAATTCGTATATGTAAGCTGCAAAGCTACGTCATTAATAAGAGATTTACCTTTCTTTATCGAAGCGGGGTATGAAGTGGATAAGGTAAGAGCCGTGGATATGTTCCCGCAGACGGGGCATGTGGAGACGGTAGTATTATTAACAAAATAAATATAAAAATTAGGAAAGTTCCGAGGAACTCAAATATGAGTAGCACAAACAAAAAGCTAATAAATTATATAAAGAATAAACCTGATGTATATGAAAAGAGCACGTCCGCATTTTGGGATGATGAAAATATATCTAAGTATATGTTAGAAGAGCATATAAATCCAGAGTCCGAGGGTGCGACCAGAAATCATAAATTTATAAAGAAGTCAGCTGATTGGATCAGCGGATTATTAGGTGACACGAAAAATAAAAAGTTATTGGATTTAGGATGTGGACCCGGGATATATGATGAACTTTTTTATAAAAACGGATTTAATGTTACGGGGATAGATTTTTCTAAGCGTTCCATTGAATATGCAAAAAAGCATGCAAAAGAAAAAGGTATTAATATAAAATATCATTATAAAAATTATTTGGATATAGATTATGAAGAAAAATTTGACATTGCGGTCTTGATTTACTGTGACTTTGGAGTCCTGCCTCAGTCGGTCATTTTTTGCGGACAGTTCAATACATACTGTCTTTTTCTTTCCCTGCTCCTGCGTTTCGTTTCTGTCCCTTGAACCTTTCTTATCTTTCCCCTGCACTCTGGACAATACTTCGATATTGCGGAGTGGGGGACGTATTCAACACCGCACACTGTACAATTCTTAGGCTTTAATGCTGTCCACCGCTTTGTGGGTGTGATATGTAATTCACCGACAAAGCCGATGAATTTATAGTAAATCTTGATTTCCTGCTTCACTGTTCCGTCCACTGACTTCTCACGCTCTGAAACAAGTATCTTGTCTATCAGTGCATTTACCACTGTTGCGTCCAGTTCCTTTAAGCCTTGATAGTTGCGGATAAGGGAGAGGAAGTCACGGATTCCCTGCGATTTCTCGTAGCTTTCATTAAGAGTTTCCGTTACCTCTTTCAATCTCGCTTCGATTTCAAGCTGTTCTTTCTGGTATTTCCCCGACATCATTTCATAATTCCGCTCGGTAATACGCTCCATGACCTTATCCTCATAGAGAGAGGAAAACAGCCTGTCAAGCTCCGCAAGACGTTTGTTTAGTTTCTTCCGTTCCTTTTCCAGTGCCTTTGCCCTGCTCTGGTCTGTTTCCGTGAGCCGCTTCTCAATCGCCCTCACCGCCCGCTCGTCATTCACCGCCATATCCGCAAAGCGGTTAATGTCGGCAAGGACGGCGTTGAACAAATCCCTTGCTTCAATAGAGTGTGCGGTACACATGACGTTGCCGTACCTGCCATAATTATTGCAGGTATATTGTACGCAGTCGATAATGTCGGGGCGTTTCCTCCTGTTTGCGCTCATAGCCCGCAGAGCATAGCCGCAGTCCGCACACTTGATAATGCCTGCAAAAATATTCTCAAAGTCGCCCTTATTCTTTTCCCGTCTGCGGCTCGTCATAAGCTGTTGGACAGTATCAAATTCTTCTTGTGTGACTATGCCCTCATGGGTGTCGGGGATCACTTCCCATTCTTCTGGCAGCTTGGACGGTCTTTTCTTGCTTTTCATATTGGCGGCAATCCGCTTGTAGCCTGCAAGGTTTCCCGCATAGATAGGGCTTCTTAAAATATTCCTCAAGCTGTTCTCACTCCATATATAGCGGTTTTCTTCGTTGTCCTCAAAGTATCTCTCATAGCCTGCCGCCCCCTGCTCCGCCGCATAAGCGGCAGGGCGTAAAACGTGCTGGCTGTTGATGTGCTTACGGATTTTTCCAAGTCCGTTTCCTGCCAATGCAAGGTCAAATATCTCCCTTACAACGTGCGCTACTTTATCGTCAATCAGCAGATGGTTGTGGTCGGCAGGGTCTTTGATATATCCATAGGGTGCATATGTCCCCATGAATTTTCCCTGCTGAAACCTCGCACGGTACGCCGATTTTATCTTGACCGACACATCGGCTGAATACATTTCGTTTAGGATGTTGCGGAATGGGGTGATGTCCATCGCTGATTTATTTAGCGTGTCCACGCCGTCATTGACCGCTATATACCTCACATTATGCTCTGGGAAAAAGACTTCCAGATATAAGCCGCAGTCAAGGTAATTCCTCCCTAAACGTGATAAATCTTTCGTAATCACGCAGTTTATCAGCCCGTTTTCAATGTCCTTAATCATGTTCTGGAAGCTCGGTCTTTGGAAATTCGTACCAGAGTAACCGTCGTCCACATACGTTTTTGCCAGATGCCAGCCCTGCTTTTTCACATAATCCGTGAGGATGGATTTCTGTGTGGCAATGCTCGCACTCTCATTATCCGTCCCATCATCCTTTGACAAGCGGCAGTAAATGCCGACTAAATAGATTTTCTTTTCTTCTTTGATTCCTGCCATACTGTTAAACTCCGTATCTGCCCTAACTGTTTTCATGTTCCATTGCGTACATTCTAAGCGGATATACCCTCATTGTCGAAGGTGTCATCTTTGGCAATCTCCCTCCGTATATCCTCGGAGATAATCGGGATAAATGCCTCTGCAACGGTCTGTGTGCCGACATATTCACGGCTGACAATCATCTGCACTGGCTGTCTTGCCACAATGCGCTTTCTCTTTTTGTTCGCTTTCTTATCCTCGCCCATACTCAAATCTTCCTTTCCAGACAGGGCAGGGGAACGTCTGGAAACATCCCCACCCTGCCTATCAGACACAATCAATCCCCTCTGTTCAATTCTTCCTGCAATGCTTTAAGGAGAGCCGCCGCTTCATCAGCGGTCAACGTGATTCCCTTTCCGCACTTCTCACGGTTGGGGGAAAAGCTGCGGATGTCATACTTCGGCTCTTTCCCGTTCCATGAGATTAAATTGATTTCCTTTGTATAGCCGCTTCCGCTTGCCGACAACACGGCGATTTCCTTTACAAATTCATATTGTATTCCTTTCATTTCCTACCTCGATTCTACTTTTTCTTTGCTTGGATACTCTGTGCATTTACTACCCGAAAAGAGAAGATTAGCGGCTGTCCCTGCCCCGTTTCCTCTGCAATTCACGCTCCAAAAGCTTGATGATGGTGTCCTCCATCTGCTTCGGCGTTGTGCCTTTCGGGAAATATTTTTTTAACCGCTCCATGCCGATTTTCACGGTTTCTTTCTGGTTTCCCTTTTCCTCCGTCATAATGGAAAATATCATATCCATGTCAAGCCGCCCGCTCTGGCTCAAGGTTTTCATCCGCTGTGCCTGTGAGAGTGAGGGCGTTGCTTCCTCGCTTTCCATCGTGGCGAATAAATTTTCCTGTTCCTCTTTCTTCAAAAAGGACAGCTCCACCGCAGGCGTGAGGGCGATTTTCCCCTCGTCCACCATCAGCAAAATCGGCGGTATCAGTTCCGTCAATCGGATAAATCTCTGCACGGTCATCCTGCCCACGCCGAAGCCCTGTGCCACTTTATCGTCCGTCCGCAACTTCGTCCCAACTTGTGACGAGGTTAAATCTGTGCGGAAACCCTGCCGTTTCATGGCTTCAGATTTCATCTTGTAGGCAAACGCCCGCTCGCTCGGCAGGATATTTTCACGCTGTAAGTTGCTGTCTACAAGAGTGATAATGGCTCGGTCACGGTCTAAGGGCAGGACAAAAGCGGGGATTGTGTTTATCCCTGCAAGCTCCGAAGCACGGACACGCCGCTGTCCCGCAATGATTTCATATCCGTCCCCGTCCTCTTTCGGGCGTGTAATTATCGGCGTTACGATTCCAAATTCCTTAATGCTTTCCGCTAACTCTGACAGCATTTCATTCTCCACCACATGAAAAGGGTTGTCTGGAAATGGGTACAAATCTGAGGTCTTTAATACCTTAAAATCCTGTTTCTTCATTCACATTCCTACCTTTCTTTCGCTCTGTTCCAATTACTTTTCTGCAATTCTTCCAATACCTCTGGCGGGATTTTGGAGAGCAGCCGCCCCATCTGCTCGTTGGTTTTCTGCAACTCAAATATCCTCTGGTTTGCTTTCTGTACCTTTAGTTCCTGCTCGTACTTTTCATCACGCATACGCCCCGCATAATCGGATTCCTGCCCGATTCTCTCTTTCAAGCTGTCGATATACGCCTGCTGTCTCCCGATTTCCTTAGAAAATTTCTCCACGTCTGGAAGCCATGCGGAGAGCAGTTCTAACGCCTTATCTCTTTTCTTGCCTGCATTAAAGGCGTTGATGTCGGAGAGGGCAGACACGATTTCCGCATACTGTTTATCCAGCCTGCTGCCCAACTTATAGAGCCATGTGGGGATGTGTTTCCGCTTCGTTTCCATTGAGGACTGCCCCCGTTCAAGCTGATTCCACCGTGCGGACATCCGCTCATGGTAGGCGGTCTGCCACTCGGATAAGGATTTCTGGTTGCCTAAAATGGACTTTGCTGATAGCTTGTTGTCGGGCGTAAGCGGCACAAAGCATAGGTGCATATGGGGCGTTTTCTCGTCCATATGGATGACTGCGGAGAGGATATTCCTCTTTCCCACACGCTCCGAAATGAAGTCAAGAGCCGTCTGGAAATAGGCTTTTTGTTCTTCGGGCGGTAAGCTGTTCATAAATTCTGGCGAAGCGGTGATGAGCGTTTCCACCATCATCACGCTGTCTTTCCTCACTTTACATCCCGCCTCGGCTACCATTCGGTTTATCTCTTTTTTGTAGGTGTAACGGGGCGGATTCACAAGATGATAGTTATCTTTGGAGCGTTCCATATCAATATCAGGGTTGCTTTTATAGGCTTCTTTCTTCCGCTCGTTGTGGCGTTCGCAAGACGCAACGCCGCCTGCTTTACGTTTCTGGAAACGCAGGATTGCATAGGGCATAATTCATCTTCCTTTCTTTCGGCGGGTAACTGTCGCTTCCTGTCTTTGGTGCGTGACGGTCATGACGGTGATGACGGTGTTTTTGGTATACCCCCTCATAAGAGCCGTAACCGTCACGCCGACATTCTTTTATCCGAAGCGGAAAGCGTAGGATAAGCAGGGCAAAGCCCTGCCATAAGGGAGTCCAGAGGGAACGTCTGGCACACGACTTTGCAGGGCAAAGTGTAGTGTGTTACACCCTGTAAACGCAGTCGGAAAAATCAGAAGATTTTTCTGACCGCAGGGGTGGCATTACGAGCCGAAAAGGGCGAGTAATGCCCACGCCTGCATGTTGCGTTTACGGGGTGTTCTCCCGTAGGGATGACAGCGGCGGGGGTATCCCAAAAACACCGTCATCATCGTCATGACCGTCATCCTCCACATCTTCCTGCCTTGCAAGGGAAATCATCCGCCCGCTGCTCCTGCGGCTGAAATCATAGCGGATATGGTTTTCAAGCAGGAAATCAAGGCGGTACTCGTTCATCCACTTCGTCAATACATTCGCCGCTGTCCCTGTTTCCCCCAGAGCGTCCAATAATTCCGTTGCCGTTCCAGTCCATTCCTCCCTGCCTTGCATGAAATCCACTAACCGAAAGAGAATATCTGGTATCGCTTCTTTGGCAAGCTGTTCCTGTTCTTTCCTCTCCACCAGTTCCCAACTGCAATCACGGAAACGGAGCGTAAACTCCTGATAAGGCGTGTCCCTGCCCGTCACATACAGCTTGGCGGCATTGGATGCACGGCTTTCCTGTTCCAGAACAAAGGTTGCGTCTGCACTCCCTGTCAATCCCGTCGTGCCAGACACTTTGTTGAACACGTCGCTGTCATTCTGCTTTCGGATGTGGTGTACGACAATGACCGCCAATGAGTGCCTATCGGCAAAGTCTTTGATAAGGGAGATGTCCCCGTAATCGCTTGCATAGGCATTGTCTTTGGATGCGGTGCGGATTTTCTGCAAGGTGTCAATGACAATGAGCCTGCTGTCGGGGCATTCTTTCAGATAATCCTCCAACTGCACGATAAGACCGTCTGACAGCTTATCGCTTGCCACGGCAAAGTGAAGCCGCCCGCTTGCTTCGTCCGTCAAGCGGAACAGCCTGTCCTGTATGCGGCAGAAGGTATCCTCCAAACAGAGGTAAAACACGTCGCCCTCCTGTGTCGGCATATCCCACAAGGGGATTCCCTGCGACACGCATAGGCAGAGCTTTAACATGAGCCAGCTCTTGCCGATTTTCTGTGAGCCGCAGAACAGGGTTAAGCCCGTGGGTATCAGACCGTCCACCACAAAGGACGGCTTCTCAAGTGGCTCATAGAGGAGCGTGTCGGCGCTGACTGTCTGAAGCTTCTGCATGGGATTCCTCCTTTCGGGCGGTGTCTTTGGTTTTGTTACGCATAGGCGTGACCTCCTTAAAATAGATTTACTCCCACAAAAAGAAGTGAGAGTATGTAATACCGCCAGTCCCACGCAAAACGGATTTCTTTTTCGGGCAGTAGTCGTCAAGGTTAAAGATACTTCCTCATTTCTGCCTTGACCTTTCCCCTTGCAACTGAAACAGACTTTTGAATTGCGGAAGCGGTGCAATGCTCCATCTCTGCTATCTGATAAAAGTTGAGGTCATACTCGTAGTAGAGCAGGAAACGCCGCTTTTGTATCTCTGGCAGTCGGGCAACCGCCTTATAGAACATTTCATTTCTTTCTTTTTCAATCATTCTTTCATCAAGCGTTTTAGGCACTCTTAATGCACGTCTGTAAAGCGTTTCGTCCCATACCTCGTTAAACTCCCTGTGCCGCTGGTTCCATTGCTGAAGATTTCTGTTCCTGCGCTCCATCTGCCGAAATTCAAAGAATAGCTGTTCTGATACTTCCAGTTCGTGGTGTTCCCCCTGCCCGTCCTTAAAGCTGATGGAATACCTTGTGCCGCTTTCGGTGGATTCCTCCCGAAGCGTGTATGTCTTTGCCCCGTATGCCATTTTCTTTCCTCCTGCTAAAAAGTAGGGGAGAGTTTTTCCCTCCCCACCAGATAGCCCATAGGAAAGCGGGATATATTAGCCGCTCATAAAATTTTCCGTAGCTTCTTCCGCAGATGGTTGAGCCTTGCATAGATAGCCCCTGCCGTTAAATGCACAAGCGGGGCAATCTCCTTTGTGGAATAGCCCTGCATTTTCAGCAGGACGATTTGTAACGTGCGCCTGTCCACCGTGATTAAGGCAAGGTACAGAGTTTCGTTCTCAATCTCGTCCAGTAATTCAGCAACAGACTTTACCTCCGTCTGCTTCTCCCTGTCTGCCATGCCCTCAAGGTATTCGCCGAAGTCGCTCGCCCATCGGTAAAACCGCCTGTTGGAATTAAAATCTGCCCTATCGTCTGTGCGGATTTGCTCAATGACCGCTTCGTCAACGCCGCACTCACGCAAAATCTTTTCTTCCGCTTCTTTCCAGATACGCCATTTCCTGTCCTCCCGTCCGTGGTTGTATGCCATCTTATTTCCTCCAATCGAAATTGATTGAGAGGGCAGAAAAAGCCCCCTCATTTTCCCAAAGGAAAAAACAAGGGGGCTGAACGCCTTAAATTTTGTTTTCGATTATCTTTCTCAGCTTCGCAAGGATTTTGGCTTTGCGCTTGTTCACAACGCTCTGTGTCACGCCCAACCGCAGCCCGACTTCCCTCTCGGAAAGTCCCTCAAAGAAGATTGCGTTTATCAATGCCTGCTCACTGCCTGACAATAAAGGCAGGGCGGCTTTCAGCCTGTCCACCATCACTGCATGGACAACGGTTTCCGCAACATCCACCGCTTCATCAACAACGAAGTCAAGTACATTCCCCTCGCTGTCTGTAAATCCCTCCAATGAGAGCAGCTTGTGGTTCGTGTCCAGTTTTTTCAGATAACGCCACCGCTCTTTCTCCTTGTAGAAATCTGCGTACTGTTCCCGCACGACTTCAATCAGACAGCCCTGCACGGGGATAAACAGCTTGTCCATGTAACTCTGGTCGGCTTGCCTGCGGCGGCAGAAATCCCGATAGGACAGCTCCACATAGCCGCTATTCTCTTTGATATATACTTTTCTTGGTGCATACTTCACCATAAGTACCTCCCATCTGAATTTTTGAAATGCTAAAATCCAGATGGAGGGGGCGGGGAGCGGCAATGAATACCAGATACAGCCCTGCGGCATAATTTGATAAAAAACGACAAAAGAAAAACCGCAAAGGTTCTGTGACCTCTACGGTTATAGGAAATACATATTCTGTTAAGTGGAGATTCTACTTCTGGTTTCATGGCAAGAAGTAGCGTTGCATAGGCAGGGATTTTTTTAACTGGCTTTCTGCCATTCCTCGATATGCTATGTATGGATTAACTCTGCATTGCATGAGCAGATGAATTACTGCCCGAAAAAAGGACATAAAAAATCCCTCCAAACTTTAAAACAGGTCTGGAGAGTGTCTGTTAAGTCTTTTCGGGCATAGCAATACCGCCCACCACACGCCGTTTTTTTATATGGTGGGCGTTCGCCTTAAAACCTTATAGACAGAAACAGAGCCGATAAACTGTGATTGCTCACTTGTTCATCGGCTCTGCGTCTTATGCGTCTGGCTCTGTGATGACTGTTATCTGCAAATTCTTTACTTCAATCAATGTTTCCTGCTTGCATTTTGGACAGTAGAGAGGATAATTTTTTAAAACCGTATCCTCTCTAATTCTGTCACGGGTTTTGTTACCACAAACAGGACAGTGTATCCACTTTTCTTTCATATGCACTCCTATAATTGCTATTTATAATCCTTTAAATTACGGCAAACCTCTACTTTCCCGCCATTGTTAGTACATGGCAGATATTCTTTTAGCCTTTTCCTTTAGAATATTTCTTGCTTCAATAGGTTCAATAATTTCAACATATTCCCCAAAAGAAAGCAGATATAGGAAAGTCCAATCACTAAACTGGTATCTAAAAGTCACTTCCAATGTTCCATCGTCTAATTTTTTAATATATTTCTCTTGAAATTCATCATAAACTTTATACGCTATCTTTTCCGAAAAATGTAATACGAATATGGGTGTATTGTATTCTTCCTTGTAGGCAGGGGTAATAGAAAAATCCTTTGGTAATTCACGGTCAAATAATTGGTCTGTTATTTGAAGCTCCCTTATGCGGGACATCTTAAAAGTGCGAATATCATTTTTGTGCTTTGAATAGGCAACAAGATACCATGCATGAGATTTGAAAACTAATTTCAACGGCTCGACAATCTGATTGGTGATTGTCAATTCTGCATTAAAATAAGTGAACGTAATCACATACTTATTGATTATCGCACGTTCTAAAACCGTAATATTGTTCCGTTCCTTTTCTGGACTGCCCCAATAGGAAAAATCAATCTCCAACCATTCGGACTGTAAATTATGGCTAAACAATCCAGCAATCTTGTTTAATGATTTATCAGCGTTAGGATAATTTGACGACTTTAGAATCTGCAACGCCTGTATAATATTCTTTTGTTCTTCCTGCGTAAAATAAGATTTATCCAGCGAAAAGCCTTGTAATAACGACAATCCTCCGCCATATCCCTTTTGTGATGTAATCGGTATGCCCGCAATCGAAAGTATATTGATGTCCCTATATATCGTGCGGGCGGAAACACAAAGTTCCTTTGCCAGTTGCTTCGCAGTTATATTCTCATGCCTTAACAAGAGAAACACAATTTGAATAAGTCTGTCTATCTGCATATTATCACTCTGCCTTTTTGTGTTTAATGGCAAGCTGTTTTAAATGATTCAAATTTTCTGAATTATCACCTAAATTTTCTTTCAGTATAGAACATGGAAATTTGTCACACTCGGCACAACTTCCATAAGGTTTCTTAACGCCGCATAGCCTTATATCACAATCACCGCACATCTTTTGTGACACCGTATCAGAATGGCATCCCAAACAATACATATCTTCTTTTGAGAATTTTACAGTATCGGTTGAATATTCATTTGCCAATTTGGTTTGTTCATCTGTATTTTTGCTGATAGTAGCCAAATAAACAGGACATTCATTACAATTTAATCCACAATATGCGAAATCCATTAAAACACTCCCTCTCCTAAATATTTGTCGTGCGGAACTATTAAACATTTTTCAATAGACTTCCAATAGCTGTCATAAAGATTTTTTTGTGCTGCTCCATAGCTTTCTTTCGTATCAAATTCCCAGTAAAGCATATACTTAACACTTTTTACAATACGGTTGATTTTAAGAGGTGGAAGTCCCTCCTTAATTTGCTCCATGTCTATGCGATACCCTCTTTTGGCGAACCGAAGCAGAAGCAATCCCTCCTGTTTTTCCAAAAGGCTTTTGGCTTCATGCATTAGAGCTTCAAATTCCTCTACCTTTTGCGGTTTGACTTGATAAATACATATTTCAGTAAATGGCATATTTCATTCCTCCTTCATTTTAGTTATAACATTAGGAATGTGACAACAAGCATGTCGCATTCCTCTATTTATTTTCATGTGAACTATAATGATATAGCTATTCACATTTTATCATGTCAAAACTCCTTCTGGCAAATACGAACTTTAATCGAAACTTCCCGAAAAGAAAAGCGACAGAGTTTTTACACTCTGCCACTTTACCTGCCCTATGCAAAGATAATTTCCTTGTTCACAATCTCCCTCGCACACGCCCTTATGTTATTCATTCTTCCTGTCCATTCTAAGGCGTTTTCTGCCTTTAGCTGTTCTGTGATACCCTGTGTCTGTTTCATGCCCTTTATGAGCCTTTCAAAGTGTTCCTGCGCCTGCCTGTCAATGTCGGCAAGATAAGCGTTGAGCCTGCCGCTTGTAAGAAGATTGATGTATGTAACCTTTCGGTACTTCTTCAGATAGTCCAGATGCCGCTGTCCCCATGTGCCTATCGGCTGTTCTTCTCCGGCGGGTACGGTTAAGCACGGGATTAAGTAATCTCCTTGCCGCTCGTATTTGCCGCCCAGTTCCTCAAATAATGATTTTGCCATTGTCTGTTACCTCCACATTCTTTTTTATTTTGAATGTCCGCAAAATCCGTCCTACATCCTAAAGACAGAGAGGTTATTTTAACAAAGGCAAGAAAAGCTTTAAAACAAGGCGGACTTTTGATTTTAGATGGTTTCACAATGAAATTTATTGATGATTTTGAAGAGAAAGAGATCATTGAATACAATAAATACGGCTTTTGGTCAGAGAAAGAACATGCATGTATTCAGCGCAACCACATATATCAAGACACCTTAAATACTTTGGAGCAGTATTTGGTTATAACCGAAGAAGATATTGAATGTTATAATATTTGGAATCAGGTATTTACAAAAGAGTCTATCGTGTCTGAAATTAAAAATGCTGGTTTTGAAAATATTGATTTATATGATGATGTGGCAGGCAAATCTTATTCCGGTAAAGATAAAACAATTTGTGTTGTCGCTGGGAAATAATATAGTTATTTTTATGAATTTATATATATTTTTTAATAATTAATATTTTAATTAATAATACATTCTTTGTATTAATTATTAACTAAAATTTAAATTTGAAATATAAATATATATCTCTATATTTAATGTAGAATATATATATGACAAATGTATGATTAAAACAAAAAAGGATAATCCCTAAAACTTATCCTTTTTTTAATTCAAAATAAACACCATAAAATTCAAATATCCCGCAAATGTGACCCAAAGTAAATATGGTATTTGCAGATAGCCTGCTATAGGTTTTATATTTTTGAATGTTATTATCATCTTTATTATTAAAGCCCATAAAGCAATAAGTATCATAAAAGCCAAAAGGAAGTTTCTCATATTGAAGAATACTATGGTCCAAAGAAAGTTAAGCACCAGCTGAAGGGCATACGTTCTAAGTGCTTCGGTCCTTATGCTTGAATTTGATATTATTATGAAATATGCTCCAATTCCCATTAAAATATAAAGAATTGTCCATACTATGGGAAAAATAAATTCAGGCGGCGATAGAGGAGGAAGATTTAAGTGTTTATATATTACCATGCTTTTGCTTGTTAATAATCCTGCAAGTCCTCCCGTCAAAAGGGGTATAAGTACGGATATGATAAAAGTTTTGATATTGTTCTTCATTTGTAACTCCTATATTAAAATTCTCATTATTATAATTTATGTAATTAATTCCAAAATATAATAACTTTAAAATCTAAATAAGATTTAAGATTTGAAAAGTTCGAATTTGTAAGGGAATAAATGTGTTATGATATAAAAAATATAAGAAAGTGAGTGTATAAAAATGATTATAAGTGCCAGCAGGAGAACGGATATACCCAATTACTACTCCGATTGGTTTATAAATAGGATCAAAGACGGATATGTGTATATCAGAAATCCGTTTAATAAAAAGCAAATAAGTAAAGTTGATATAACTAAAGATGTGGTGGATTGTATAGTTTTTTGGACTAAAAATCCTAAAAATATGATAGACAAGCTTGATGAACTCAAAGGTTATGATTATTATTTTCAGTTTACCTTAACATCTTACGGTAAAGATATAGAACCTAATTTACCTAATAAGAGTGAAGATCTGATTACAGTATTTAAAAGGCTATCCGATAAGATAGGGAAAGATAATGTCATTTGGAGATATGACCCTATTTTGCTTAGCGATAAATATAACAAGAACTATCATTTAAAAGCTTTTGAAAAAATAGCAAATAATTTAAAGGGGTATACGAATAAGGTAATAATAAGCTTTATTGATTTATATGATAAAACTCTAAAAAATACTAAAGGGTTGAATTTGAAAAAGTTAAATAAGGAAGAAATGATTTTCTTAGCTAAAAATTTATCAATCATTGCAGAAAAAAACGATATGAGTATTGAAACATGTGCGGAAGAAATTGATTTAAGTGAATATGGAGTTAGGCAGGGGCACTGTATAGATAAAACATTGATTGAAAATATTATAGGCTGTAAAATAAAAGCAAATAAAGATAAAAATCAAAGAGCCATATGCGGATGTATAGAAAGTATTGATATAGGTGCGTATAATACATGTCTTAACGGATGTAGATATTGTTATGCTAATTTTAATGAAAAAACAGTAGAGGATAATCTTAAGTTATACGATATCAACTCTCCAATACTTTGTGATAATATTAGAGAAGGTGACAAAATATATGAAAGAAGAGTTGAATCTTTTAAAGAAAATCAAATGAGCTTGCTGTAATACTTATATATTATCTTAAATCGGGTTTTGAAATGTATTCCGATTTTGATATATATTCCGCATTTGAGTGTAGATCGTACAAGCTATGAATATAATCGTTTTGGTCATGAAGCTCCAATTGTACCGACGTAGGTAATGACAAGAAGTATTTTCTGGAACCGGAGCTCGATGCTATCAAGTCATTTAAATTTTTATATCTCATTTTTTTATCACCTCATAAATATTTTTAGCCGATTTAAAAGTGATATTCTTAAGTTTTGTACTTGTTATAAATTACTATTTTTAAGCAATAGATAATGAATTAAAAGAAGATTGATATCTTCTTTTTTTTGTTTTTTTAAGGGAAAAGTACTTTTAAAATTTGAAAAATAATTTAGTACTATATATTTCAAATAATAATATAGAGGTAACATTTATACTTTTATATTTCTTTATATTTTTATTAAGTATTGTCTATAAATTTATTAAAAAAAATTGTATTTTAATTACCGGAAAATTTTAAAAGACAGAAGTAAAATTGACTTAACAATTATGTTAATCTTTTTATATATTATTAATATTTTTCATATAAAGAATAAGTTATAAAGCTTATATCGTATTATTTATTATATTGTCAATGATAATGTCGTTAAGTAATATATTAAATATGAAAATGTATTTCTTGTTATGAAATACAGTGCTTTAGTAAAATGATAATAAATAAAAAGGATATAGGATTAATCTTATATCCTTTAGGGGAAAATGAAATATATTTATACCCATCCAAGTATTATGGATAATGGATACATAACTAATGTTACGCTTATTATGACACCTGCAATAATAACGCTAGGTATGCATATTGCGGCGAGTATGTATGATATATAAGGATGTATAATAATATTTTTTTCTTTCATGTTTTTTAAAGTAAAATTTAAATGTTTCATTTTTATTCACTTCCTTTTTATACTCACTATTATATCCGTTCATGTATTAAGATAGTGTTCAGCTGTTTATAAATCCTATTAAGAT
Source organism: Anaerofustis stercorihominis DSM 17244 (assembly GCF_000154825.1). Lineage (NCBI taxonomy): Bacteria > Bacillati > Bacillota > Clostridia > Eubacteriales > Eubacteriaceae > Anaerofustis > Anaerofustis stercorihominis. The sequence goes on from NZ_DS560015.1 coordinate 172,685, forward strand.
TGTATAAAAATTTTGTGTTTTATATTTTGTATTTTGAATTAATCGTATACTTATAGAAATACTAAATATCATATAAAAATGTATATATTTATAATGTTTTACTGTCATTTTTTGCAGGTTTATGTATAATATATGTTAGTGTAAAAATCGGAGGACGAAAATGAAGAATAATAACAATCAATGGGCAAGCAAGATAGGTTTTCTGCTGGCGACCGCAGGGGCTGCGATCGGGCTTGGAAACCTATGGAAATTCCCATATTTAATGGGTAAAAACGGAGGGTTTCCCTTTCTTCTAGCATATTTATTTTTTATATTGATACTGGGTATACCGGTTATGATAACGGAAATGTCTATAGGGCGTATGAGCAGACATAATCCGGTCAAGGCATACGAAATCATCAATCCGCGTGCAAAGATAGTAGGGATACTTGGCGTTCTGTCCGCTTTTTTGATACTTTCTTATTATAGTGTTATCGGCGGCTGGATGCTTAAATATTTCTTTAGCTATCTTACGACCTTTAATGCTCCAGAGAGTTTTGAAGCGTTTATTTCAAGTCCCGTTGAACCTATAGTTTGGCATTTTATATTTATGCTTCTTACGGGAGTGATTTGTTTTTTCGGTGTGAGCGGTATAGAAAAAGCCAGCAAAATAATGATGCCTACGTTATTTGTTTTGATCATAATAATCATAATCAGAGGGCTTACTCTTCCCGAAGCAGGAGAGGGGCTTAAATTTATATTCAAACCAAACTTCGGTAATTTTACCTTTGATTCTATAAATACAGCTTTGAGTCAGGTTTTTTATTCTCTTAGTTTATGTATGGGTATAACAATTACTTACGGAAGTTATCTATCGAAAAAGGAGAACATAGAAAAGAGCTGTCTTAATGTTGCTTTGCTTGACACCTGCATGGCGATCCTTGCGGGGATTGCGATTTTCCCTGCTGTGTTTTCATTCGGACTTGAACCCGGACAGGGACCGAGCCTTATATTCGGGACTCTTCCCAAAGTATTCGCTTCGATGAGCGGAGGAAGTATATTCGCGCTTTTATTCTTCCTTATTATGTTCTTCGCGGCTCTTACCAGTGCTATCGCACTTTTAGAAGTAAGCACGTCTTTTACCATAGACAGTCTAAAATGGGATAGAAAGAAATCAATAGGTATCTTGACTATAGTTATATTTTTCCTTGGGATATTTTCTTCCCTGTCTTTCGGTCCTTTGGCTGATGTAAGCATATTAGGATATACATTCTTTGATTTTATAGGTATGATAACGGATAATATCCTTCTTCCGTTAGGGGGTATATTCATGTGCTATTATGTGGGATGGAAGTGGGATACGACTAAACTTATAGATGAAATGGAGTCTTCGGGACATCCTTTTAAGCTTAAGAAGATATGGCTTTTCTGTATTAAATATATAACCCCTGTGCTTGTATTGATAGTCACCGTTACGGGATTTATAAATATATATACCAAAATCATAGGATAAATAAAAATATATTATAAACATCATATTTGAAATATTTAATGGATTTTAAGGAATAATAATATGAAAAAATTAAAACTTTTATTGATGGTGCTAAAGAGGACCAAAGCAGATAAGATACTCATAGGATTTGTTTTTTATATTGTTCTAAGTTCTATCCTGTTTGCTGTTTTTGAACCCGGGATAACTTCTGTTATGTCCGGTCTGTGGTATTCTTACAGTGTCATTTCAACTGTAGGGTTTGGAGATATTGTTGCCGTTACCTTTATAGGTAAGATATTATCAATCCTTTTGACTATGTATTCTATTATTGTAATAGCAATAATCACGGGCGTAGTTGTAAACTTCTATACCGAAATAAATAAGTTTCAAAGAAAAGAAACTCTTGCAGTATTCATGGATAAATTGGAAAGACTTCCCGATCTTTCAGAGGAAGAACTGGAAGAGATATCTGGTAAAATCAAAGATTTGAGATAGGTTTATGAAAAAGATACTTCTTATTGCAACGGGAGGCACCATAGCCTCCATAAAAACAAATAGCGGAATGAAGCCAAATACATCCGCAGAGGAGCTTATATCTTATATCCCTGAAATAAAAGGTATATGTGAGGTAGATTATATACAGCTTTTTAACGTGGATTCTACAAATATACAACCCGAACATTGGTTAAAAATCGTTAAATGTATCGAGGAAAAATATGAAAAGTATGACGGGTTTGTAATAACTCACGGAACGGATACTATGGCATATACGTCTTCGGTTGTTTCTTATTTGGTTCAAAATCCTAAAAAGCCCGTTATACTCACAGGTTCACAAAAACCAATCAATGCGGATATTACAGATGCAAAGAAAAACTTGATAGACAGTTTTACTTTTGCTTGTGATGATGATATTCATGGAGTTTATCTCGTACTTGGCGGAAAGGCAATAGTCGGCACTAGAGCAAGAAAGTTACGTTCAAAGAGTTATAATGCTTTTGAAAGTATAAATTATCCGGTGGCTGCTTTTATAGATGAAAATAGGATAATAAAATATGTTGAAAAAGAAAGAAAAGACAATGATACAGCATTTTATTCAACCATTAATTCAAAAGTCTTTTTACTTAAGCTGATACCGGGAATGGAACCTGATGTCCTTGATTATATATCGGATAAATATGATGTGATTGTGATCGAGGGATATGGGGTCGGCGGACTTCCTTTTCATAATAAAAGAAACTTTTTTGATAAGCTGGAAATGATTACCAAAAAGGGAAAAATCGCAGTGCTTTCAACTCAGGTGATGCTTGAAGGCAGTGATGCGAAACTATACGAAGTAGGGCATAGAGCAGTGGCAAATTATAACGTACTGGAAGCATATGATATGACTACAGAGTCGGTAGTGGTAAAGCTCATGTGGATAACGAGCCTTACGAAAGAATTTAATGAAATCAAGAAATTATTTTACAAAAAAATAAATCATGACATTTTAAGGATAGATTAATTAAAAAGTAAGGAAATAAATCCTTACTTTTTATTAAATTTTTTTGTAATTTTATGTCATTTTGTGTATAATAAGACAGGTATATAAAAATCAAATAATAATTAAGCAGAAGAAGTTTGTAGGAAAGTAGGTCAAACCTTACCGAAGGAGTAAAACTCTCAGGTGTCCGAAAGGATAAGGACTATGAACGGATGTGGCTCTGGAGAATCTCTAAGGAGTGCCGAAGGTGCAAGATGTAATATATAACATTACATTAATCTCTCAGGCAAAAGGACAGAGTATAATAAAGTTATTTTATGTTAAATAATGTTTATTATTCGGAGCTAAGTATGATGATATTTAGCTCTTTTTTTATCTTTTATTTTAAAAACAGAAAGGATCAAAATCATGTGGGGAATTATCAATGCATTTTTAACAAAGGTGGATGACCTGGTATGGGGTACGCCTCTTATAATACTTATTTTGGCGGGAGGTATTTTACTTACCTTAAGGCTTGGGCTTTTACAGCTTCGTAAACTTCCGTTGGCTCTAAAATATATGGTCAAGAATGAAGAAGGGGGAGATGGTGAAGTCACTTCTTTTGCGGCTTTGTGTACCGCCCTTTCCGCAACTATCGGGACAGGGAATATAGTAGGGGTCGCGACGGCTATTGCAGCGGGCGGTCCCGGAGCTTTATTCTGGATGGAAATAGCGGCGTTCTTCGGAATGGCTACTAAGTATGCGGAAGGTCTGCTTGCTGTTAAGTACAGAGTAATAGATAGGGATAATCATACATTGGGAGGACCTTTTTACTATATCGAGCATGGTATGGGAAAAAACTGGAAATGGCTTGCAAAGATATTTGCATTTTTTGGGGTGTGTGTAGGGCTTTTCGGGATAGGTACATTCTCTCAGGTGAATGGGATAACTTCTGCGGTAAAGAACTTCTTTGACCCTAACATGTCATGGAGCGTTACTATACCTCATATCGGTACATATTCATGGGCGGTAATCATTGCTTCTTTTATACTCAGTATTTGCGTTGCACTTGTACTTATCGGAGGTATCAAGCGTATAGCCAATGTTTCTCAGATAATCGTTCCTTTTATGGCGGTTATTTATATTACGATATGTTTGTTACTTATGATATGTAATTTTTCTGCAATCCCCGGAGCAATCAAAGTAATCGTACAGGGGGCATTCAATCCATCGGCGATTACCGGAGGTGTGGTCGGAAGTATGATAATCGCTATGCAAAAGGGAGTTGCCAGAGGTATATTCTCAAATGAAGCGGGACTTGGTTCTGCTCCAATAGCAGCGGCTGCGGCTCAAACAAAAGAACCTGTCCGTCAGGGACTTGTTTCCATGACAGGTACATTCATAGACACGATACTGATATGTACAATGACCGGTCTTTCCATAGTAATAACGGGAGCATGGCAGGTAAGCGGCTTGGAAGGTGTGGGGGTTACGACTTACGCATTTAATCAGGGACTTCCTCTTCCGGCACAGGTATCATCATTTATTTTGATGATGTGTTTGGTGTTCTTTGCTTTTACTACTATCTTAGGCTGGGATTACTACTCCGAAAGATGTCTTGAATACTTATCGGGAGGGAAAGTAAAATATATCAAAGCATTCAGATGGCTGTATATATTTGCTGTATTTATAGGACCTTATATGACGGTTAAAGCTGTATGGACCATAGCAGATATATTCAACGGGCTTATGGCTCTTCCGAATATGATTGCTCTGTTTGCACTTAGCGGAGTCGTCGTATATGAAACCAAGAAGTATTTTATTAGAAGAAAGCACAGGGAAAACAGAAAGAAAAAGCAGGAAGCTTAAAAATATAAAATAAAAAGAGTTCCTTTATGGGAACTCTTTTTAACTTCTAAGATAATTTAACAGCTGTTGATTGAATTTTTTTAATTCATCGTAAAAAATACCATGTCCGCTGTTTTCAAAGGTAAATAATTTTGAACCTCTTATATATTCGTGCTGGATAACTCCGAGTTCATATGGTACTATATCATCTTTTTTACCATGGAATATTCCCGTTGGGACGCGTACACTGCATAAGTCTTTCATACCGCGTTCGTCTCTCAGTAAATATCCGGTTTCTACCGTGCCGATGCCTGAAGCTGAGAGAGAAATATCATAGAACCAGTTTTTTATTTCTTCACTATGGGGGCTGTAAAATAGTTTTTCGCTGAAATTTTTTGAGAATTTTGCTCTGTCTGTTTTGGCTGAATTGATAAGTTCATCTACAGAGTCTCTGCTTACTCCGTAAGGAAATCCTTCATAACTTGTGAAGCTTGGTGCCGCAGCTGCGAGGAGTATCAATTTTTCGACTCCGTATCCGTCATAATTATTCATATATCTTAATACTATTGCACCTCCCATGGAAAATCCGATAAGAGTGAAATAGCGTAAATTTAATTTACATACTACCTTATATATATCCCTTGCCAGTGTGTCGTAATCATATCCCCATGCCGGAGCGTCAGAATTTCCGAAACCTCTTAAATCCAGAGTTATTACTCTGTATCCGCATTCTGCGAGAAATCGCTTTTGATATTCGAATATTTTATTTGATAAAGGCCAGCCGTGTATCATTACTACTGTCTTACAAGCATCAGAGTTTAAATCGTAAACTGCAATTTTTACATTGTTTTCTACTTTTACATAAAGCATAAAAAACTCCTTTCACACTATTGTATGAAAGGAGCATTGATTTAGTTATCGCACCTGTCGAAAAAATATCCTGCGTTATAAGTTGCTTTTTTTATCAAATCAAAGAATATTAGTTTTTCAATATCACTAAAATCATTTGTGATTTCATTGAACCAGTTTTGTTCTATCCTCTTTAGTTTTGGATATATCTCATATGATTTTTTCGTCGGCTTTATATATGTTGATCGATTGTCCGTTTTATTGTTTGTTTTTATAATATAGCCTTCGCTTTCAAGTTTAACCATCATCTTTGCCACAGTACTTTTATCCATATCCAAAAATCTGCAGAATTCATTTTGTATTATTTCTCCGTTTTCGCAGAGTATTTTTATAAACGGGACCTGACCTCCCGTTATGTCCAAATTTTTCACTTGCTCATTTACATACATCTGAGATTTCCTATGCAGTTTCGAAGTGTATTTTATTATATTGAATTTTATTTTTTTATCCATGTCCGGCTCCAAATAATAGTTTCGTTTGCAACTTTTATATTATAATCATCACTTCAAAAAGTCAAGAAATATCATCTTAACTTGTTGACAAATACATCATATTAGCTTAAAATTAATCTAAAGCAGTAGGAATTGCTGTTTTTTTGTTTACGACATTAGTTGCAATACCAACATTAGGAGGTAGATTATGAGAAGTTATGTTATTACCATAGGAAGAGAGTACGGTTCGGGAGGACGTATAATAGGCAAAAAGCTTGCTGAAATGCTGGGTATATCTTTCTATGATGAAGAACTTATAAATTTAATGGTAAAAGAAACGGGGCTTGCGTCGGATTTTATTAAAAACGTAGAAAACAGAAGACCTTTAAGTTTCTTTTATGATACTTCTTTCAGTTATGAAAATCTTCCCGTTGAAGATCAAGTGAGTGCGTCTGAAAGTGATATAGTACGAAAAGTAGCAGATAACGGACCTTGTGTAATCGTAGGGCTGTGTGCAGACTATGTCTTGAGGCATAAGGAAAACTGTATAAGGGTATTTATTCATGCACCGAAAGAAGACAGAGTAAAAAGAGTAAAAGAAGTTTATAAGGTAAATGAAAAGAATATAGAAAAATATGTACATAAAACCGACAAATCAAGGGCTGTTTATTATAACTATCAAACGGACAGGAAATGGAGCAGAGCTCAAAATTACGATTTGGTAATCAACAGTAATCTCGGGCTTGATACTGCCGTAAAAATCATTAAAGATTTGGTTGACATAAAGGAGAGTGAATATATTGGCTAGAGAAAAAGAAATAAAATTAGAAGAAAGAAAAGAAAATAAAATGGGTGTCATGCCCATTAACAAATTACTGATTTCGATGTCGCTTCCCATGATGATATCGATGCTTATACAGGCTTTATATAATATAGTAGACAGTATGTTTGTGGCACAGATAAGTGAAAACGCACTTACTGCGGTATCCCTCGCTTTTCCCATACAAAACCTAATGATTGCAGTCGCCGTAGGTACAGGGGTAGGCATTAATGCTTTTTTATCAAAATCTCTTGGAGAAAAAGAATATGATACCGCAAATAAAATTGCAAAGAATGCGATATTTCTCGCTTTAATGAGTTATTTGATTTTCTTGTTATTTGGTATTTTCGGAGCAAATATGTTCTTTAGGACTCAGACGGATATAGTTGATATAGTAAATCAGGGAACTACTTATCTTAGAGTATGCTGTATCCTGTCATTTGGGGTTTTCTTTCAAATAACCTTTGAAAGACTTCTTCAGTCTACGGGTAAAACAATATATAATATGTATACTCAGGGGCTGGGTGCTATCATCAATATTATATTAGACCCGATAATGATATTCGGATTATTCGGATTTCCTAAAATGGGAGTGGGCGGAGCTGCCCTTGCTACCGTTACAGGACAGATTGTTGCCGCTATTGCAGGTATATTCTTCAATCATTATAAAAATCATGAAATAGATATCGATTTAAAAGGTTTCAGACCTTCTCTAAATATAATAAAGAAGATTTATGCCGTAGGTGTTCCTTCAATTATAATGTCTTCCATAGCTTCGGTAATGACATTTGGAATGAATAAGATACTTATAACATTTTCATCTACCGCGACAGCGGTGTTCGGAGTATACTTCAAGCTTCAAAGTTTTATATTCATGCCTGTGTTCGGGCTTAATAACGGTATGGTACCGATCGTATCATATAACTACGGAGCTAAGAAGAAAGACAGGATCACCAAGACCTTAAAGACAGGCATAGTATATGCTGTCATTATAATGTTTATAGGGTTTTTGATATTTGAATTCCTTCCCGACAAACTGTTTATGATATTCAATGCTTCCGATACTATGATGCAGATAGGTGTTCCCGCACTTAGGATAATAGGTATCCACTATCTTATTGCAGGGGTTTCGATTTGTATAATGTCTGTATGCCAGGCTTTGGGACACGGTATAGCAAGTCTTATAATTTCAGCTGTAAGACAGCTTGCGGTGCTTCTTCCCGCTGCATTCATATTATCCAAACTTTGGGGGATTAATGCTACATGGTGGGCATTTCCTATAGCCGAAATAGTTGGTGTGAGCCTATGTATATACTTTATATATAGGATATATCACAGAGATTTGAAATATCTATAAGTTTTAAAATTAAAACACTCCTTTATTGGGGTGTTTTTTTATTATTGTTTAATTATTTAATTTAAAACCAACGGAATTTTCATTGATTTTTAAAGTAACAAAAATATTCTATTTTTCATATTATATATAAATTTGGTTAAAAACGAGGGGATAAGTGTGATTACAATAAGTTTATGTATGATAGTAAAAGACGAAGAAGATGTATTGGGCAGATGTTTGGACAGTGTGAAAAATATTGCCGATGAAATAATAATAGTAGATACAGGTTCAAAGGATAAGACAAAGGAAATAGCTTATAAATATACTAATAAAGTATATGATTTTAAGTGGGCGGATGATTTTTCCCTTGCAAGGAATTATTCATTTTCAAAAGCCGATAAAGATTTTATCCTATGGCTTGATGCGGATGATGTTATAGAGGAAAAAGACAGGAAAGACTTTATTAAATTAAAAGAAACATTAGATAAAAATACCGATGTGGTAATGATGAAATATAACACTTCTTTTGACAGCGAAGGGAATGTTATATTTTCTTATTATAGAGAAAGACTTCTTAAAAACGTTCACAGAGATTTATGGAAAGGTGCTGTTCATGAGGCTATAGCACCATACGGGATAACTATACATTCCAATATTGCGGTAACGCATAGAAAACTGAAAGTTTCTGACCCGGATAGGAATTTAAGGATATTCGAAAAGCTTATCAGCGACGGGGTGAAATTAAATCCCAGAGAACTTTTTTATTACTCCAGAGAGCTTTATTATCATCAAAAATATCATGAAGCGATAGGGATGTTTCAAAGGTTTTTATCTTTAAAAGATGGTTTTATTGAGAATAAAATAGATGCGGCAAGGCTTCTTTATAAATGCTATGATATAGTCGGAGAAGATGAGCTTGCGATAGAAGCACTGTTTAAGAGCTTTAAATATGATATTCCCAGGGCAGAAGTATGCTGTGATTTAGGATATTATTTTATGTCTAAATCAAAATATGATCAGGCTATATATTGGTATAACAGGGCTTTGTGCTGTGAAAAAAAAGACAGCCTCGGGGGATTTATTTTGGAAGAGTGCTACAATTATATCCCTTTGATACAGCTTTGTGTATGTTATGACAAAATCGGTAACATAAAACTTGCAAATGAATATAATGAATTAGCAGGCTTATTTAAACCTGCTTCAAAGGAATACAAACTTAATAAAAAGTATTTTAAAGACAAACTTAATAAGTAAGTTTACTTTCTTATATGAATGAATCAATGATTAATAAGTTCAATATATGTCTTTGTGATATTAATAATAAAATGATTTAAGTAATATTTGCAGCTTAATGTATATTGTAACTATTAGATTAAATGTATTTGTGATATTAATATTAAATAAGTTTATGTTCTCATATAAGTAAATTAAGGAGTGATATAATTTAATGTATGATTTTGATTTTGACAGCTTTCTGGACGGCAGAAACGGAAATGGCATGAATAGAGATTATGGCTGTCATGAAAACGAAAATTCATGTAATATGGAACCCGGTGATTACTATCCGAACGATTATGATTACGACTGCGGTTGTAACCCTGAGCCGGGATGTCCTTGCCCTCCTCCGCCTGATCCTGGATGTTGTGTACCCGGACCAACAGGTCCGAGAGGACCCAGAGGATGTCCCGGACCTATGGGTCCTACAGGATGCCCTGGACCTCAAGGACCAAGGGGATTTAGAGGTGCAACCGGAGCAACAGGTGTTCAAGGACCTCAGGGACCTCAAGGTGTTCAAGGTCCGACGGGACCTTCCGGAACGACCGGCGCTACAGGTGCTACCGGCATAGCCGGTCCGCAAGGTATTCCGGGACCAAACGGAGCGACAGGTCCAACTGGAGCCGGTGTTACAGGACCTACCGGACCTACAGGTATTCAGGGTGCACAAGGACCTCAGGGACCACAGGGCTTACGAGGTGAAACAGGCGCAACAGGACCTACTGGTTCTGTCGGTGCAACCGGCGCGACGGGAGCTACAGGAGCACAAGGTCTGGCTGGAGAAATAGGTCCAACCGGTCCTACCGGAGCCACAGGTATTGGTATAACGGGTCCAACAGGACCAACGGGAGCGACCGGATCAGCAGGAGCTACGGGACCGACCGGTCCTACCGGAAGTCAGGGAGTTCAAGGTGAGGTTGGTCCTCGAGGAGCTACCGGAGCCACAGGAGCAACCGGTGCAAGTATAACCGGTGCCACAGGCGCAACAGGTGTAACAGGACCTACCGGTCCAACAGGAGCCACCGGTGCAACTGGAGCCACAGGCCCAACAGGCCCTACCGGTCCTAGGGGCTACAGCGGTGAGCAAGGTATCGAAGGCGAAAAAGGTGAAGTTGGGGATATCGGCCCAACAGGTGCAACCGGTGCGACAGGACCAACAGGTCCTACCGGTCCAACTGGTCCAACAGGAGCAACTGGTGCTACAGGCGCTACCGGAGAAGTCGGAGCTCAAGGTTTAGCAGGTGAAATCGGTCCGACCGGACCGACGGGTGCAGATGGGGCTGTTGGTGCAACTGGTGCTACCGGTGAAACCGGACCAACGGGCGCAACAGGCGCAACAGGTGCCGCAGGTCAGCAGGAAGTTGTTGCGGCAGTGAATGAAAACCCTTCAACTTACAATTCATCTGATTTGATATCTTTTGAGAGAACTACAACATTAGTTGGAAATAGCTTTTCTCATACGGATGGATCACCTGAATTCATAATCAGTGAACCGGGACTATATCAGGTATACTATCATTTAACAGCCAGCGCTGCTGGTACGGGAGTAGTTTATCCTTATACAGTTTCATTCTCGGTAGTACAAAACAATACAACAATATATAATTCAGATTCAAGTGCAAGTTTAAAAAGCGATATAGATACAGAGCTTGCAAGCGGAAATTCAATGTTTTACGTTGCGGGTACGATGCCTGCTACAGTTTCATTAAGAAATAACAATAATAGTGTAACAATAACCAATGCAATAATGGTAATAATTAAAATAGCATAGTTATAAAGATAAAAATATACTTTGGCCGCATTTATTTTTAAGTGCGGTCAAATAATGCTTTACTTTTGATTTCTTTTATGATATATTAAGTACATAGTAAATCACTAAACAGAATGATACATGATTTTGAGTCATTTTTTAGGTGGCTTGTAATCATGTTTTTTTATTTTCTATAAGAGCAGTAAAAGAATTGTACCACATATGTATGTTCTTAAAATTACAATCTTAAGTTATATAAAAATTCGTGCAGTTTTGGATTTATAAATAATATTAAGGAGGTATCATTATGAACAATGGTACAGTAAAATGGTTTAACCAAGAAAAAGGATATGGATTTATATCTAACGATGAAACAGGAGAAGATGTATTTGTACATTACAGTGCAATCTCAGGCGAAGGTTTCAAAAGCTTAAATGAAGGACAAAAAGTTACTTATGACGTTGAAGCTGATACAAAAAATAAAAGCAGATTCAGAGCTGTTAACGTAATAGCTTGCTAATAAATTTGATTTTAAAGCAGAACTTAATGTTCTGCTTTTTTTATTTGGTTTTTCATGTAAAGAATAGTTATTCTGATACTAAAATATCAAAATAATATAAAAATTTAAAAATTACAGTTATATATTATTGGGGACAAATTATTTTATAAAATATATAAATAATTTTTTATGTTAATTTTTTGTTTTAAATTTTTTAGTAAATATTATCTGTATTGTTATTATTAAACAGTGAATTTTATAATAAGTATTTTTATAGTTTTATCAATGATATGTATGAAATCAAAGAATTTGTTTTAAATTTATTTCAAGCTGACAGTGTTTAATCTGCTTGTGATTTATTTATTATTACAGTAAAATATAAGTAATATAAAATTTTTAAGTGAGGGAATATATGAGTACTGATTTTATAAATATAACGGAAGATAATCTTTACGATGAACATTTATGCTGCATTATACGTACTAGAAAATTTCATCCCGGTATAGATGCAAAGAGGAAGTGGCTTGCTGACAGATTGAAAGAAGGACACGTTTTTAGAAAATTAAACGAGAGAGCTACTGTTTTTATAGAATACGCTCCTCTTGAAGTATCTTGGGTACCTATAGTAGGTGATAATTATTATTATATATACTGCTTATGGGTATTGGGTGAGTACAAGGGTAAAGGATATGGCAGGGAGCTTATGGAGTATTGTTTGAATGATGCAAAAGAAAATGGCAAATCCGGGATTTGTATGCTTGGCTCAAAAAGACAAAAGTCCTGGCTTTCCGATCAGTCATTTGCAAAGAAATACGGTTTTGAGGTCGTTGATGATACTGAAAACGGATATGAACTTCTGGCTCTTTCTTTTGACGGCACAGTTCCAAAATTCGCCGGAAATGCAAAAAAAGAGAAAATTGATAATAAAGATCTGACAATTTATTATGATATGCAGTGTCCGTATGTGGATCAAAAAATAAATTATGTTAAAAAGTATTGTGAAGAAAATGATGTACCATTGTCTTTGATTCAAGTAAAAACACTAAAGCAGGCAAAAGGACTTCCTTGTGTATTCAATAACTGGGCTGTGTTTTATAATGGGAAGTTTGAGACAGTGAACTTACTTTCGGATATTAATACTTTAAAGAGGATACTTAAAAAATAGAAGTAGTCTAATTTTATAAGTCAAATGTTATATAATAAAATTGACACCTTATATGAAGTAAAATAAACGATATTTTTTTAGTAATTAAATTAACTATTGTGATATTAAATATAAAAAAATTGATAGTTAATATCAATAAATAAAAGTATATTGACTAAATAAGTAAAAAATGTTATATTTTAATTAGTTATACGACTGACGGAAAAGTGGAGTTTACCACGTGAAGTATAATGATTATTATAAGCCGACCGTCTGGGCATGAGCCTGGATTGGTGGGCTTTTTTGATTATAAAGGAGTATATAAGTAATGAAAGAGATCGAATTAAAGTATGGTTGTAACCCAAATCAAAAACCGGCAAGAGTATATACGAAAAAGGGAGATCTGCCTATAACGGTGTTAAACGGTACACCCGGGTATATAAATTTACTGGATGCATTTAACAGTTATCAGCTGGTAAAGGAATTGAAAGAAGCGACGGGTCTTGCTTCAGCCGCGTCCTTTAAGCATGTTTCTCCGGCAGGTGCCGCAGTTGGTATGCCTCTTGATGAAAAGCTTAAAAAAATGTATTTTGTAGATGACGATATCGACCTTACGGATATTTCCTCTGCTTACATAAGAGCCAGAGGAGCTGACAGGATGTCTTCTTACGGTGATTTTGCCGCATTATCCGACGAATGTGACAAAGCGACGGCAATGTATTTATCTAAAGAAGTTTCCGATGGTATAATCGCACCTTCGTATTCAAGAGAAGCTCTTGAAATACTTAAAAAGAAGAAAAAAGGAAATTACCTCGTCATTCAGATAGATGAAAATTACGAACCTCAGAAGATAGAAACTAAAGAAGTGTTCGGAGTTACATTTGAACAGGGCAGGAACGACATAAAAATAAACGAAGAAATGCTTAAAAATATAGTTACAAAAAATAAAGATATGAGTGAGAATGCAAAGAGAGATTTGATCATATCTCTGATTACTCTTAAGTATACTCAGTCAAATTCAGTATGCTATGTCAAAGACGGACAGGCAATAGGTATAGGTGCGGGACAGCAGTCTAGGATACACTGTACCAGACTTGCGGGAAATAAAGCCGACACTTGGTTTTTAAGAAGTCATGACAAAGTTTTGAATCTCCCTTTTAAAGAGGGGATAAGAAGAGCTGACAGAGACAATGCAATAGATGTATATATTTCAGAAGAACACGATGATGTTTTAAGAGACGGCAGCTGGGAAAATGTGTTTACGAAGAAGCCGGAAGTACTTACATCAGAAGAAAAGAAGGCTTACTTAAAAGAAATGAAAGATGTTTCACTCGGTTCAGACGCCTTCTTCCCGTTCGGAGACAACATTGAAAGGGCATTTAAGAGCGGTGTAAAATATATAGCCGAAGCAGGTGGTTCAATAAGGGACGATAATGTTATCGAAACTTGTGATAAATACGACTTGGTGATGTCGTTTATCGGTACCAGATTGTTCCACCATTAATATAATATAATTTCCTAAAAACTTCCAAGGGGCAGCCTGGCTTCGGCAGGCTGTTCTTTTATTTCTTAATTATTATTTTTTATTGTTTTGCTAAAATAATATATTAGTTGTATAATATAATCAACGATAAGGGGGAAATGGTTATGAAGAAAATTTTGATACTTTGTTCATGTTTTTTGATGGGGCTTGTCGCATTTTCCGGCTGCGGCAGTAACAGCTCTTCAATGAGAGTTAACGGAGCTGATTTTTATGATAATGATATAAATTACAGTGATAATGATAAAGCGTATTATTCATATACGAATAATTATGATAATTATAAGAATCATCATGAAAACGATGAAAATCATAATGATAATAACATATATCATGATAAAGAATATCATGATGATTACAGCACTCATCGTAGTGAGTCTCATCATAATAATGTTCATCACTACTTTGATAATGAACATCATAATTTATAATGGATTTGAGTTTAAGAAGTATTTGTTTCATAACTATTATGTCTTTTGATATATTAGCTTATTTTTAAAGGAGAGAATAATGAAGAGAGCATCAATTTTATTTATGTGTATATTTATGTCTCTTGGTATCTTATCGGGATGCGAAGTTTACGATAATTCACATCATTCCAATTCATCAAATGACAAAAATCATATGAATATCTTGGAAGACGATGACATTACGGCAGTGCAGGATGACAACGAACTGGAAATCAGCTTGAATGATTTTAAAGGAAAGAAAGAATATAAATTAAATTTAAATGATAATGCGGATATCACTGTGGATTATAAATTGGAAAAAGGTTCTTTAAGACTTACTTTAAAAGATGATGAAGGTATAGACACCTTTACTGCTGAAGCTTATAGAACGCATGGATATACCTTTGAGGTAGAGGATAAGGGAACTTATACTTTAATCATTAAGGGTACTGATGTAAGCGGTAAAGTTGAAATAGAGGTTGATTAAATATTTTTAAAATGTAATAACTAACAAATATGATATAGAATAATCGGTTTTTGCCGATTATTTTTATTGATTAAAAGAGTTTTAAGGATAAAATACCTATATAAATAATGAGGTTAATATGAAGTTAAAAAGAGATTTTTATTTGCAGGACTGTGTCAAAGTAGCCAGGGATTTACTTGGGAAGGTCTTTGTTCATGAGACAAAAGAGGGAATTGCGAAAGGGATTATCGTCGAGACCGAAGCTTATAACGGAGCTATAGATAAAGCAAGTCATTCTTATAAATATAAAAGAACGAAAAGGACAGAGATTCAATTTGGATTAGGCGGATATGCTTATGTCTATTTTATATATGGAATGCACTTTAATATCAATATCGTGACCGGAATTGAGGGGGAACCTCAAGGAGTACTTATAAGAGGTATACAACCTACCTACGGAATAGATTTGATGAAAGAGAGACGAAAGACCGATAATTTAATTAATCTTACTAACGGTCCGGCTAAACTTTGTCAGGCTATGGGAATAACAAAAGAGCAGTACGGAATGGATCTGTGTAATTCAAATCTTTATATTGAAGAGGGGATATCTATCGAAGATAAAGATGTCGATATAACCAAAAGAATAAATATAGATTATGCCGCAGAAGATAAAGACAGGCTTTGGAGGTTTTCCATAAAGGATAATCCCTTTGTTTCCATTAAAGTAAAGTCATAAGGGCTGTCGGTCTTTAAACTTACATTAGAGGTTCTCCCCCTAAAACCCCGGTACTTTTTGTCTAACTAAAAACTCTGAAAGAGTTTTAGATATTTTAACAATTGTTAAAATATCACTGTGCAAAGCACAGAAGTCAACATGAACAAATTCGCCTCAGCGATATTTGTGAATAAAAGTAACTTAAAACTCGCAAATTTTGCTAATGCAAATTCGCTCGTGCCCGTTAATGTGCCAAGACACATCTGGATTTTAATAAAATTCAAACCATTTTTCGAATGGGTAAGCAGTCAAAATCTCCGCTCAAGCCGCGGCGGCTTATAGCGACTGTTCCCACCCCGTCAAATGTAATTAAGAAATAAAACTTTTATTATAGAGGTTTGGGGTAGCGATCGTTTCAAAAATCTATGATAGAGATTAAATAAAAAAACTCGCAAATATTGCTAAAGCAAATCCGCTCGTGTAATTCATCAAGCTAAAGCTTGAATAAATTTAACATTTGTTAAATTTATCTGTTCTGACGAACAGCGAATAGTCAAATTCGACCGCATTAAAAGCCATCACGGCGACTGAGTGAAAGATTTTTATCCAATATTTTTATCTTTGGAAAAATATTGGCGGGTTGTAGGGTGGAACCCTACAGAGGAGGTTTAAGGGGAGAAACCCCTTATATATAAACTTCTGAAAGTTCTCCCGTAACGGAATCCATTATAAAGCCTCTTATTACTATATCTTTTGGTATTAGGGGATGAGTTCTTAACATTTCAGTCGATTCTTTTACCGATTCTTCCACACAGTCAAATCCCGCGAGCCATGAATCGAAATCGATACCGCAGTGGCGGATAAAGTTGATTTTCTCTTCTTCTATACCTCTTTCTTTCATCTTTTTTATCATCATATCGCTGTTTATATTCTGTACCCCGCAGTCCGTATGTTCGATTACCATAATTTCTTCTATACCTAGTTCGTATATAGCAACCAAAATGCTCCTTACCACACTTCCGAACAAATGTGAAACCACTCCTCCCGCATTTTTGATTATTTTTACATCTCCGTTTTTTATTCCGAGAGCTTCGGGAAGAAGAGTTGTAAGTCTCGTATCCATACAAGTAAGTATAGCGATTTTCTTATCTGGATATTTGCTTGTTATGTATTTTTCGTACATCTTGTCTTTTACAAATTTTTTATTATATTCAATCAATTCTTTCATTTTATACCTCTTAATATTTGTCGGATGTTTTATCCTCTTTTTATCTTTAAGTAATATTATATATCATTTATTGGTCTATTAAAATAACTTTGATGTTTATTTACTGTTTTTTATACATGTATTTTAAACTAACCATATATTAATCTTTTAATATTTTAAATCAATGATTTTACTCTGTTTATAATAAGATTTAGATGTATTTTCTATAGAAACACCATATATATCATATATATAAATCCTATTTATTATTTACATGATTTATTGACATTCCAAATAAAATAGTATATAATCGTATTATGAGATTCAAAAATGGAGGTGTATCATATGGCTCATAAGAAGTTAGGCAGACCTACCGATAACCCAAAACGTGTACAAGTAACGGTTAGACTGGACGAAGGAAGTTTAAAGATTTTAGATGAATACTGCGAAGAATCAGGTCTTTCAAGAGCAGAAGCAATAAGGGTAGGGATAGGAAAGCTTAAAAAATAAAAAAAGAACGCCCACCAATCCGGCAAAGATTTTCATGTGGACGTTCAACCCCAAAAGGAGTATGTAAATATTATACACTGCATACTTTCTTTTGGCAAGGACAATAAAGGAGGTATTTTTTATGAAAGACTATATTTATTTGGATATTGATTTGGACGAAGAAACCATGCATATATTAAATGCTTACTGTATGCAATATGAAATAACAAAGGATGAAGCAATCAAGCAAATAATAAATAATTCTTATAATGAAAAAAATAAAAAGGACTCTGAATAGGGTCTTTTTTTATTAAATAAAAATATCTTACACGATATAACAAGAAAATATTTGTTTGCAAGGACTAACATGATATAATAAATAAGTAATAAATAGTATAATATAAATATATTAATAAAAATAATTAAAAGAGTATTTTTTATTTCCTATTGACATAATGGGGAACTATGATATACTTTAGGTAAATAATAATTGGCATATGTTAAAAACTATATTTGTTTTTAAAAGGAGCAGAAAATGAAAAAAGAAAAATATGATATAACGGGTATGAGCTGCTCTGCCTGCTCGTCAAGGATAGAAAAGGATCTGTCAAAGCTTGAGGGTGTGGACAGCGTAAGCGTAAACCTTCTTACAAACAGCATGAATGTATCTTACGACGAAAGTACTTTAACCAGCGGGGATATTATTTCTTCTGTTGAAAAGTCAGGTTACGGTGCAATGGTTCATGACGGGAATGATACTGTTCAAAATAAAAAAGAAGACAGTGTCAAAAAGGACAGCGAAGACGAAATAAAATCAATGAAAAACAGATTTATAATTTCACTTATATTCCTAATCCCGCTTATGTATATAGCAATGTACCATATGTTCGACGGATTTTTGGGATTTAAAACTCCCGATTTCATTATGCATTTATTCCATGGAAATGAAAATGCGATTATTTTTGCTTTTGTTCAGTTCCTGCTTGTACTTCCGATAATGTACGTTAACAGGAAGTACTATATAGTAGGGTTCAAGACTTTATTCAAATTAAGTCCCAATATGGACTCTCTAATCGCCATAGGTTCTTCGGCGGCGGTTGTGTACGGAGTATTTGCCATATTCAGGATAGGGTTTGGTCTCGGACATGGAGATATGAGTATCGTAGATAGGTACAGCATGGATTTATACTTCGAATCTGCGGGTATGATACTTACCCTTATTACCCTAGGTAAATACCTTGAAACCAGATCAAAGGGAAAAACCAGCGAAGCAATTACGAAACTTATGAATTTGGCTCCCAAAACAGCCTTAGTCGAAAAGGACGGAGAAGAAATCGAAGTCCTTGCGGAACAAGTAATAAAAGGCGATATAGTAATAGTAAAGCCCGGGAGCAGTATTCCCGTTGACGGAGTCATAGTTTCCGGTTCTACAAGTATAGATGAGTCTATGATAACAGGGGAGAGTATCCCGGTTGAAAAGGCTGAGGGAGATAAAGTAATAGGCGCTACCATAAATAAGTCGGGGTACTTCAAGTTTGAGGCTACGAACGTAAACGAAGATACTACGATAAATAAAATCATAAAACTTGTTGAAGAAGCCAGTTCTTCGAAAGCGCCAATAGCAAAGATAGCTGATAAGATTTCGGGGATATTCGTTCCCGTGGTGATTACCATTGCCGTAGTTGCCGCCGTCGTTTGGATTATCATGGGACAAAGCTTTGAATTTGCACTTTCCATAGGTATAGCTGTGCTTGTTATATCCTGTCCTTGTGCACTCGGACTTGCAACGCCCGTTGCCATAATGGTCGGTACGGGAAAAGGAGCGGAGAACGGTATACTCATAAAATCCGGAGAAGCTCTTGAGATAGCTCACAGTATAGATACCGTGGTAATGGATAAAACGGGGACCATAACAAAAGGGGAACCGAGAGTAACCGACATAATCAATACCGATTTGGATGAAACCGAACTGTTGAAAATAGCAAAGGGACTGGAGAAGTCAAGCGAACATCCTTTGGCGGAAGCTATAATAAAATATACTGATGAAAAAGGAATCGAAGATATAGATACTACTGATTTTGAAGCTGTTTTTGGTAAAGGTGTTAAAGCAAGAATAAATAATAAGACTTACTATGCCGGCAACAGAGCTTTAATGAATGAGCAGGATATAGATATAAGTAAATACGAAGAAACAATAAATACTTTGGCTGACGACGGAAAAACTCCTCTTATTTTCTCTGATGATACAAGCGTTATAGGGATTATCGCAGTTGCGGACGTGGAAAAGGAAACGAGCAAAGAAGCTATAGATCTATTTAAAGAAATGGATATAGACGTGGTAATGCTTACAGGAGATAATAAAAGGACAGCAAAGGCAATACAAAGAAAACTCGGAATTCCTAAAGTTATTTCTGAAGTACTTCCCGATGATAAGGAAGCTAAGATATCGGAAATTCAAAGCGAAGGGAAAAAGGTCGCAATGGTCGGAGACGGGATAAACGACGCTCCCGCTTTAGCTAGAGCGGATGTCGGAATTGCAATAGGTGCGGGAACCGACGTTGCTATAGAAAGTGCAGATATCGTTCTTATGAAAAGTGATTTACTGGACGCCGTTACCGCTGTAAAACTAAGTAAAGCGGTCATCAAAAATATAAAGGAAAATCTGTTTTGGGCATTTTTCTATAACAGCGTAGGTATCCCTTTGGCGGCAGGTGTATTTTACACAGCTTTAGGCTGGAGCTTAAGACCTATGTTCGGTGCGGCGGCAATGAGTCTAAGCAGTGTATGCGTAGTAACCAATGCTTTAAGGCTTAAATTCTTTAAAGTGGAACATGGTAAGAAAACAGCTAAAGGCTATGATACAAATAACGATCAAGTTATAAAAGATGAGGCAGATAACAAAAAGCAGATAGTGATAAAAGGTATGACTTGCTCACACTGTACGTCAGCGGTGGAAAAGGCACTTAAAGATGTAGATGGTGTAGAAGTGGAAAAGGTGGATTTGGACGCTAAATCCGCATATATAACTCTTGATAAGCCTGTAGAGGATAAGATATTAAAAGATGTTATAAAGAATGCCGGATATAAAGTTGTAAAAATAAAATAAATTTTATATATTCCAAAAAACGAGGGTATCCTCGTTTTTTTAATGATTTATTAGGTATGGTGTTTGGATATTTTATTGAAATTTTAAATTATTTTATTGACAAAAATATAAATATGTAATATATTACTTAATATAAGTAATATATTACATAAATGGAGGGGCAATGAAAATTATAAAGAGTTTATTGATTTGGATACTTATTTTTATATTTGCATTTTTAAATGGAGGACTTAGAGAATTTCTTTTAATTCCTTATTTTGGAGAAAAAGTCGGACTTATATTGAGCGGGGCGATCCTTATTTTAACTATAATGATAATATCATTTATTTTTATTCCCGGTCTTAAATTAAAATCTGGTAAAGAAGCTTTTATCATAGGTTTCATATGGTTTTTACTGACAAATTTATTTGATTTGTTCAGTATTTATTCTTCCGGAGGAAACTTTATGGATTTTGTTTCTTTATTTAATATAACCACCGGGAACTTATGGACTGTCGTAGTTATAACAACGCTATTAGCTCCGATAAGTATATATAAAATTAAAACAAATTAGAAAGGGAAGAATTATGAAACTACCGAATTATGATAACGAACATTTGATTTTTGGCTTGTTTTTTATGTTATCAAATAAACTTCAGGTCTTAGGAGACAGTTTTTATGAGGAGATAACGGTAAAGCAGTGGTTCGTTTTAGTCGTTATAGATACATTTAAGGAAGAGTATCCCAGCCTTTCTGATGTGGCAGAGATGGTAGGAAGTTCTCATCAGAATGTTAAGCAGATAGTAAATAAGCTTACAGATAAAGGATATCTTCAAATAGTTAGAGATGAGAATGACAAAAGACGAAGTCTTATAAAAATGACAGATAAGTGCGAAAAACTTCAAAGGGATTATAAAGAAAAGGAAAACGAGTTTATGACAAATCTTTTTAAAGGTACTAAAGACGAGGATTTAAAAAACGTCGTGGAAGTATTCCTTAGATTAAGTGATAATATAGAGGAGATGAAAAATGAATAAGATAATGTTGATTTATGCTTCAAAGCATGGCAGTTCTAAGGAATATACCGATATGATAGGAAATGAACTTAATATCAAAGCAGTTGATATAGATGAGTTTGATTCCGTTAAAAAAGAAGATTTTGATACTATTATTTTTGTATCCGGTGTTTATGCTTCAAAGATAAACAAAATCGATAAAATAAAAAATGTATTTAATAATTTTAAAAATATAATAATTTGCCCCGTAGGGTTCAGTGAATATAATGAAAATACAAAGAAAAATATTGAAAGTAATTTTACAGAAGAGGAGCTGAACAAGATAAAAATATTCTATCTCAGAGGTGCTTTTGACTATTCTAAACTATCGTTTATGGAAAAAATGATGATGAACATGATGAAAAAGATGTTAAAAAAAGACCCCGGCGAGCATAAGGAAATGCTGGATGCCTTTGATAAGCCCATTTCATTTGTAAGTAAAGATAATATAAAAGATTTGACAACATATGTGAAAGAAATATAATAGTGTGATATATTATAGGATTTGTTGTTAATTATCATTTAAGAGGGATTTATTATTAAATATAATAAGTCTTTTCTTTTTATCAATAAGAAAATAATGCATGTTTAAAATATATGTTAATCTTTGTAAATAACAATATATTAAATTAATCTAAATTGATTTAAAGAAAGTTTTGCGGACAGAACTTGTGACAAAAATAGTATTAATATTATTTGATTGACAATACAGAGTATTGAAAGTAGTATTATATTAAGTAAAATGTTGATAAAAGGGGAAATAAAATGAGAAAATCGGAATTGACCGCTACATTTAAAAGTGATATAAATACAGTGTGGAACGTTGTGACAAATAACAAAGATTTTTCTTGGAGAAGTGATTTAGACAGGATAGAGGTGCTTGACGAAGTAAATTTTGTTGAATATACCAAAGACGGATTTTCCACCTGTTTTAAAATAACGACAAAAGAAAAACCTTATTTATACAAGTTCGATATGGAAAATAAAAATTTTAATGGGGTATGGGTCGGAAAGTTCAGAGAAACGGAAGACGGCGGTACAGAAATAACATTTATCGAAGAGATTTATATAAAAAGTAAAGTCATGGAAGTATTATCTCATTTATTTATGAATTTAAAGAAAATGCAGAATACTTATGTTAAAGATTTGAAAGTTAAGCTTGGGGAAGATGAATAAATTACTTTTAAAAGGATAAAAAATAAGGGAACTTACAAATACTGCTTATACAAATCCTCTGTACAGAGAATTAAAAAATCCTGTTATTTGGGGCTAAAGCTTAAATAAATTTACTTTTGTTAAATTTATTTGTTCTAACGATCGATCAATAGTCAAAATATCTTATATGTTTAAATCAATATTTAGTTTTAATTTTAATGTTATTGTTTTCGTATTTTATAATTTAAAGTCTTATAAATAAAATAATTCAAAAAAAGACATACGTTATAATAATGCATGTCTTTTTTATTATTTACTAAATCTAATTACTATGAGTTATTTATTATTATCATAAAGTCAATTATATTGCAGATTTATCTATTTGATTTATTTAATCTTTAAGTCATTTAAGATAAAGCAGATGTTATTTAGTGTATTTATTTATAATAAGCTCGCTTCCTATTCCAGACAGTTCAATCAAATTTTTGCTTTGTTGGATAAGTTCAATTTCTTCTGTTGGCTGGTTGTTTAAATTAAAACAGATATTATTACTTCTGCCTTTTTTATTTATATTAAATGTGCTATTTGTCGGGATATTTAATTTTGATGTTGCCTTGATTTGATTTATATCGATCCTTCCATTAAATTCATTATAAGTGATGTTCATATCATTTGAACAATTAAGTTCAAGGTGTCCGTAATAATCGTAAACGAATATGTCTTCGAATTTTCCGTCTGCTTCAATACCTTTGTCCTTCAAGTCTTGGATTTTTAATATATCACATATAGTATAGATTTCTATTTTATTGCACAGTTCATATGGAATATAAATCAATACAGAAAGCTCGTCTTTTGCTTCTGACATTGTGATTTCTCCGATTTTTTTTATTTCAACATCTATACTTCTTTTATTTTCATCTATCTTTACTTTAAAGTGTTTCTCTATATCATCTATTGTATTTGAAGCAAGCTTTACAATAATTTTTTCTCCGCTTACACCTTTTAAAACGACTTCCGACACCTCGTTTATATTTATGTCGTAATCAATGATATTTTCAATATCATACTTTGTTTCACTTGAATATAAAAAATCTTTTTTATTATTGATATTCTTTTCTTCTTTTAAAAGTTCGTCTATGGAAATATCAAATTCCTTTGGTATCCTAATTATATTATCTATATCGGCTATACCGCCTTCTGTTTCCCATTTTGTTATAGCCTGTCTTGATACTCCAATCTTTTCCGCAAATTGTTCCTGAGACAAGTTTAATTTTTTTCTTATTTGTTTTAGTTTTTGTGAAAATTTCATTTTATCTCCTCCTGTGTTATGACTTAAGTATAGATAATTATATTTTTATAACAAGCAAGCATAGTTTACATTCCTATAATTCTATGCTACTTAACGTAGCATTTCTTTGTTTAAGTATAAGGAAATCACCGTTTATTATCAATAGGAAGAAAACGGTATTGACTCTTACTATACTTTATAGTATTATTGCTACTATAAAGTATAGTAAGGAGGGGGCTATGTCGGCAATAGATTTAATAATACTCGGAATGATAAAAGAAAAACCGATGAGTGCTTATGACCTTCAAAAGAATGTTGAGTACAGACATATTTCAAAATGGGTAAAGATAAGTACTCCTTCCGTATATAAAAAGGTTATTACCCTGGAAGATAAAGGATATATAAATGGGAAGACCGATAATGAAAACAGTACACTGGGAAAAGTCATTTATTCCATTACTGATAAGGGAAATGATTATTTTATTTCTTTGATGAAAAAGACGAGTGAAAAAATGGTAAATGTATTTCTTGATTTCAATGCGGTGATAGTTAATTTAAACAATATTGATAAAGAATTGGGATTATCTTTAGCGGAAAATATAAGTAAAGAAATAGATAGATATTATTCTGTGGTAGATAAAAAGATTGAGGAGAGAGAACATATACCTTTTACCGGAAAGACGATATTAAAACAGCAGCTGATGGTTGGGGAAGCATTGAAGGAATGGAGCGATGAATTTATAAAAACTTATAGACAAGAGGGTGAGAAATAATGCCTCAGGTCACAAAAGAGGGAAAGTATATCTTTGGATGGTCTGTTATAAAAGAAGATTACACGTTAAATATCCCAAGTATGGCTATGGAAGAATATGAAATGGTAAAAGAGGATAAGGTTTTTATATTTTCCGGAAGCAAGTCGACAGGCGGATTTTGTGTTACCAGAAAAGGACTTCTTAAAAATTCAAAGTTAAGAGGAATTCTTTATGATAATCCTCGGTTAATGAATTATGAACTAAAAGAAGGGGAGCTTATCAAATATAAAGGGAGGAGTTATGCTTATTTGAATATCAATGACGGAGAAATCAAGATTTCAAAAGATATGATAGATAAGCTAGATTTAAAGTCAGGCGATAAACTTCTTTCAATAAGAAGCAGTGATATTGCATTTACGATGGGACTTAAAGGTCAGCTTATCGAAAGGGCAAAAAATTATGAGGGATATATAGAAGTTTATTAAATATTCGTAAGTAAGATATAAATATTATTATCTCGGGGCACTACGCCTCGCTTCGCGAGATTCCGCGCCCCTTAGTTAAACAAAATAAACTTATAAGGAGTAAAAAATGAAAGATTTATATAACATGATTTTCAAGAGGAAATCTATAAGGAAGTTTGATAAAAAGATTAGTATATAGAATGAGGAAATAAATATAATAAAAGAACATTTCACACAAATCAAACCCTTGATAGAAGATATAAAAGCAGAGTTTAAAATAGTGAGTAATGATGAAACCACTTCAAAAAGAGGAGAATACAGTATACTTTTCTACATCGAAAATAAGGATAATTATTTGCTTAATGCAGGTTACATGATGGAGCAGGTTGATTTATTACTGTCCGAAATGAATATAGGTGCTTGTTGGTATGGTATGGCAAAGGCTAAAGAGACTAAACAAAATGATATGGAATTTGTAATAATGCTTTCCGTCGGCAAATGCAGAGAAGATGATTTCAGAAAGAGTATAAATGAATTCAAACGTAAAGATTTAAGCGTTATCTTAAAGGGAGATATGTATACACTAACGCAGTAAAAAATGCGGGACTTGCTCCCAGTGCATGCAATTCACAGCCTTGGAGGATAGTAACTAGGGAAGACAATATTAAAGTATTTAAAAAAGATAAAATGAAGTCTTTTATTCCCGGAACAAACCTGCCATTTTACAACAACATAGATATGGGGATACTTCTTTATTTCTTGGAATTATCTTTGAAACATGAAGGTCTGGACTTTAGCAGAAATATATTTAAAGAGAGTGAATCGGAAGACGGACTTATAAAAATTTGCGATTATAAAGTAATATAATGACGGAGGTAACATTATGGGTAAATTAAGCGAAATGCCGAACATAGGAAAAGTAGTGGAAGAACAGCTTATCAAAGCGGGGGTAGATACTCCCGAAAAGCTGATAGAAACGGGAAGCGAAGAAGCATGGATAAAGCTAAAGGCGATAGACCCTTCTTCATGTTTGATGAAGCTCTACGGACTTGAGGGCGCAGTAAGAGGAATAAAGAAAAAGGATTTACCTCAGGATGTAAAAGATAAATTAAAAGAATTTTATAGTAATTATAAATAAAAATAATTAAGGTAAGAGATTTTAATAGTTTGGAATGCAGATTATATTTTTATACTTCGTAAATTTTACCGAAATTTCAGTTAATTCTGAGGTTTATGTCAGAGTTTTAAAAGTCTTTTGCTGCAGCTATGAACAGAGTTTGTTAATAAATATTATATAAATAGTTATAAATAGGAGATAAAGAAATATATGAATCGAGATGCGGAGTACCGTGCAGTGAATGCGAAAGAAAAGAAGACGTAGACTGTATCGGGTGCTTAAATATGGAAAAGCCTTTTTGGGGCGGAGATTGTCACGTGAAGAAGTGTGCGGAGGATAAAGATTATCATCACTGCGGGGAGTGCAAAGATTTTCCCTGCGAAGTCGTAAGCACTATGGGTACTGAAATGGGTTTTGATCCAAAGCCCAGATTGGATAATTTAAAAAAGTGGAGAGATGAAGAAAAGTAAAAATATATAATAATAAACGGATACTCTCAATATATACTTTTATATATTTAATTATTTATTACGAAGAATGTTATGGTTATAGCAATACAGTAAATGATAATATTGAAACGGCTGAAAAAGAGATATGAATCATAGGGTTTTATCAATGATTATAGCTAGATGAGTGATATTAAAAGTGTAAATTTTGAAACTCCTCAGCAAATAGAAAAAAGAGTTACAGCTACCAGACTTTTGGCTCTCGGTGTATTTGCATTCGCTTATAAATATTTATGCTAAATATAAAAAAACATCAGGATAATGATAGCAATGTCAGCGTAAATGCTGATGATAGTATAGCAAAAGTTAAAAAATTAAAAGAACTGTTGGATATTGGTGCTATAACTAAAGAAGAATTCGAAAATAAGAAAAAAGATATTTTAGGGTTATAATTAAAATGTAATATATTAGATATTAAGAGTATGTAAGTTATTGCATACTCTTTTTTTAGTCCATTACTCGTTAATTACTTAAAATAGTTATTTGCTTTAAGTTAAGAAATAACTTTCTTTATAAATGAGGAGGAATAGCGTTTTTTTACAAAATGTGTGCTGCGGGTTAATATCCTGCACATGATTCCAAAGACTCAGTCTATTATAAATTGTGTAAGGACTTCAGTCTTTTTGAACTATATTTCTCTAAAAAAATATTCACCAAAAACTATCGATATAGATATTATATAGGTATAAATATCGGTCGGAATGCGGTAAAAATAAAAAAAATTTCGAAAAAAAATATTTTACTTTGATTTTAAATGAAAAATGCATAGAAAAAGAAGTGCAAATTCAGTTGATATAAAATCAAAAATAGTTTTTATATCATAAAAAAACCGAATTATTAAAATCTCCGAGATACTTTTAATAAAAGAAGTTCTGAGGGGTAATGAAATTTAAGAGATATTGATTTATTGATATTTATATTATTTGAAACATAAGATTTAAGTAAAGAAAAAATCCTTTAAGAAAATAGTATAAAATCCGACAAAATTTTACAAGAAATACACCCTGATTTGACTCAAAACGGGGGGTAAAATTTGACAAGGGTATGAAAATTTTATATAATGGCAAAACATATATTTAAAAGATTAAGAAAAAATTAAGAATTCCATGCGGGATTTTAAGAATTTTAAGAGGGAAATTTTTATTAAGCGAACTGAGGGGTTTTAATAATGAGAATTGGAAATTTGAAAAAACAATGTATTTGCATTCTGATAACTATGACTTTATGCCTAAGCTTTATTTGTAGTGCAAATAATATGATTTTTGCGTATGAGACGCAGGATGGGTCTGTTAAGCCCGTCGAGAACGGTAAAAACGAATTTAATACAAAAGAGAATAATAGGGAAGCCAACACTGAAGCGACCGAAGAGAATAATAACTCTAAAGCCGATAAAAGCGCGCTTCCTATTTTAGTGTCTTCGATCAAGGTAGGTGATACTTCAAAAAGCGTTTATGAAGGAGAAAGCTTTAAGATTGACCTAAGCGTAAGTCCGAAGAATGCACAGAGTATAGACTCCATAAAGTGGTCAAGTTCGGATACTTCTGTAGCTACCGTAGACCAAAACGGAAAAGTCAGTGCTAAAAATATCAACACAAAGGATATGATAAAAAAGGGTATCACTTACAGAGATGCCGTTATAACCGCATACAGCGATAACGGAGTAAAGGCGAGCTGTAAAGTAAGAGTAAAAGTAAAGCTAAAGGATATAACACTCAAACCGAGTTCACAGCAGTACGGCAAAGACCATGTAGTGCTTCAGACCAACAAAAACAAGTCCACTACTTTAAAAGTGCAATTTACACCGAGCAATGCCTACAATAAAAGTTATAAATTAAATTATTCAAATAAAAGTTTTTCTGTAAAGAAGACGAGTGCAGATACCTATAAAGTGACCGCAAAGAGTACAAAGAAACCATATGCAACATATTTCAGCGTTTCTTCCTCGCAGAGCGACAAAATAAGCGATAAAAAGAAGGTCAGTGCGTATAAAGTCGCAACTTCCATAAAAGTTTCAAATAAAAAGCGTATAAAAGCTTCTGTAAGGAAGCATAATATAAACGTTGGAAGGACGCTGACCCTTAAAGCGAGCTCTTATCCGAAAAGTGCAAACAACAAATCCGTAACGTGGAAGAGTTCAAATCCAAAAATTGCCACGGTAAATTCAAAAGGAGTGGTAAAGGGAAAGAAAAAGGGAACTGTCAAAATAACCGCTTACGCAAAATACAATAAGAGTGCAAAGAAGACTTTTACCGTGAAAGTCCACACTCCCGTTAAGATGTCTTGGCCCGTTGGGAAAAGTGCGGGTAAAAAGAGATATAACGTAGAGAGTCTTTACGGTGGAAGCAGAGGTCACAAAGGCGTGGATATAATCGTCGGAGTAAAGAGTATATATCCTGCGGCTAAGGGAAAGATAGTCAAGGTTGCAAATAACGGAGGCTGGGGAAAATATATAGTTATAAAACATCCCGGCGGCGGAAAGACTTTATATTCTCACATGAGTAAGTTTTCCAAAAATGCAAAGGTAGGAAAGACAGTTTCGACAAAGACTTATCTCGGTAAATCGGGAAGAACCGGAAGGGCTACATGTTCCCATCTTCATTTTGAGATAATGAATAAGAAAGGCAAAACTTTCAGTGCAATAAAGAAAGCCTCAGGTAAAGACAATCACAATGCACCTTTCAAGAAAAAAGGAAGTAAATATGTTTACGATCCGGATTTCATTTGGCAGTAAAAAATAGAGTGAAAAAAATTAAAAAAAATTGAAAAAAGGTATTGACATAATTTGGTTGTTTTAGTATACTAATTAAGCTGTCAGAGACAGTGAATGACCCAGTAGCTCAGTTGGCAGAGCACTTGACTTTTAATCAAGGTGTCCGGAGTTCGAATCTCCGCTGGGTCACCATTTTAAGAAAGCTCAAAGCCTTTGAAATAAAGCGTTTCAAGGCTTTTTTTATTTTTATGATAATTACACATTTTGTGATATTTTCTAATTTGAGCCACTTCTGAGCCACTTATTTTTTAAACCGCTTTTTTATTTTCTTCTTTAAATTCAAAATAGTCATTTAATTTTCCTTTGGTGTTTTCCGATTTGTTTTTCATGTTAATAATCAATATTAATTTGAATTGATTTTATTTGCTTTTTATTTCATAATCAAATCATTTAGAACACAAACATCCCCATTTACACCTTATTAAAAACATGCTAATATATTTTAAACTGAAAAGAAGGAGAAACCATGTACTACATATACATGCTAAGATGTGAAGACAATTCCATATATACCGGCATAACAACAGATATCAATAAGAGGATGAACGAACATTTCACAAGGAATGAAAAATGTGCAAAGTATACTATGACGCACCATGCGAAGAAGCTTGAGAGCTATTTTACATGCGAAAACAGGAAAAGTGCGTCTAAGCTTGAGTATCATATAAAAAGGCTTAAAAAGGCGGATAAGGAAGCGCTTATCCGTGAGCCCGAAAGGCTGGGAGAGATCGTCGGAGATAAGGTGAACGAAGGGGATTATAATGTAATAATATAAATTTTCTTTTTTAAAAAGAAATATTAACGAGTTAATGTTCATAAAAGCTTTTTAGTAAAGCAATTAACGGAAATTTACAATTATATTTGATATGAACTTGTAAATTTCCATTTGTTTTTAAATTGAAAATTCTTTAAATTTAACGACAAGTCAAGAATTTCCAAGTTTTAGCAGAGAACTGCTTTCGTTTTCCTTTGTAAAAATAAAAAACAAATAATTGAATAATCTTTTTAAAAAGACAAAAAATAACACTAATTAAATACGGGAGTGTTATTTTGGAAGAAATATTTTTAAAATTAAAGGGAAAAGACATAAAGATTTATTCTTTTACGGACAGAAGTGTTTCTCTGGGAGATATACTTGAAAAATGCGGCGGAGAATTGACCGAGAAAAGCGGTAACGTTTATAAAAGCGTGGTGTTTCTGGATAAGATAAACAGAAAAGACAAGATTTTTAATCTTAAGAAGGCTCTTAATTCTTCCGACCTTATTTTGATAAATTCGTCGAGAAACATGGGTATAGACCAGATGAACATTGAATCCATAAGCTACGGCATAGACGAAAAGTCGACTATCACTCTTTCAAGTATAAGCGATATCGAAGACGAAGAGCCGATAATCTGTATACAAAGGAGCTTTAATTCCCTGTTCGGAAATGAATACGAGCCTATGGAAATCAAGGTGGATAACGTGTTCGGCATAAAGGACCTTGAAACTTATGTGGGGGTAATGTCGATTAAGATAATATTAGAACTTGATTAAATGTTTGAGTTTTTATTTTTCATGTTGTATAATTAATAATATAAAGTTGTAAGAGAGGACGAACGTATGGAAAATAACAATACAAGTAAAATTATTTTAGCATCTATAGTGGGTTCGGTGATGATAGTGGGAGCCCTTGGAACGTATTTATATGCGAAGGATAGAATAAACAAAAAGAAACTTGGCGGAAAACTTATAAAGGTGGATTATAACTATTCAAAGGAATTTGATGATTAGTATATCCTAAAATGAACATATAGGGAATTGTCCCTTAAACTCTAAAAGCCGGTCGGAGATTTCCGACCGGCTTTTTTTGTAAAGCTGAGTTTCATTCATAATCAAAGAGCTTTTTTAACTGTTATTGATATTGCTTGTTAAATGATTTCTGTTAACTTTTTTAATTATGTGAATGAGTTATTGTTTGTTTTATAAAATATTATTAAAATGATATATGGTTGATTAAGATACTTGGATTTTTTGTAGTATTGTTTTTATATAAAATAGTCATAACTTTTATTAAAAAAATCTTTATATAATTGTTTAAACAGCCTCTTTACTGATTTTCAAATACCTTTAAAGCAAATTGTGAGGAGAAAAACCCCGCAAGATAAAATCACAGATTAAATATCATCTTATAAACACTTACATCTCCGTACTGAGCTATGATGGTTTCCCTGTACTTTTCAAAGCAGTGATGTGCGTCGATACAGTCCGAAACCGCTCTGTGCTGCTGGTCTACTTTTATACCGAGTTTCTTCAGTACTGTTTCCAGCTTGTGGTTTTCAAATTCCGGACTGAGTTTCCTTGATATTTTAAGTAAATCCACATAGTCGTTGCTTAGATAAAAATCACTGTAACGTTCGTAATTGTCGTATAAGAAGTTTATATCGAAGTTTACATTATGACCGAGGAGTATCTCCCCGTCGATAAATTCGTTGAACCTCGGTATCACATCTTCTATTTGGTCAGCACCCTCTATCATCGCTTCGTCTATCCCCGTAAGTTTTCTGATTTCAGGGCTTATGATATCTTTCTTCGGACTTACGAAGGAAGAGAATTCGTCAACTATTTTTCTGTCTCTTACCTTTACGGCTCCGACTTCTATTATCTCGTTTTCGTCGGGATTCAGCCCTGTGGTTTCTATATCTATTACCGTATAGTCTTCGGGAAAATCGAACATATCTTTTCCCTTATATTTTCTATATTTAAAATCCATCATGATATTCATCTCCTTATCTTTATATATCTTTAATTAAATTATAATCATTTTAATTTAAAAGTCGATAGTTTACGACAAAATACTACAAAATCGATCCTTGTTTTTATACTTTTTGATATATTTTTGATTTAGTATTTTCTTATATGATAAAGTTTTATAATTTATTCAAATACTTAGATTTATTTAAGTCAAATGGGATGATGTAAAGCTGGAATAATAGGCATAAAAAAGTATTATATTTTAAATGTCCATATATCCTTTTTATTTATTATCATACATACAAATAAATCCTTTGATTTTACTTCTTTGTGACTATATCGTTTTTTGTTTTGATTTAATACCATTATCTTCAGACATATACTCAGACCTTTTTATAAATATGGAGCAAAGGTATTTTAGATTATTTTATTATCCCTCATACACATAAAATATGTATTTCCCATAAGATAGTGTGGGAGGATAAATAAATGGATAGTTTTTATATTGAAGGGATAATATCTTTCTTGGAAATTTTGGTGCTGGCTCTTATTTTTTCCGGCATAGTAATGTTCGCTACTGAATTTACCAAGAATATATTTAAAAAATTTAACATAAGTTCATGGATATTTGTGATTATATCTCTTATAATCAGCACAGCAGTCTGTATGGGGCTTGTAAAGACCTTTATGGACGGGATACTTAGTACGGGAGACGGGATATGGCTTACATTCCTGACTTGGCTTGGGAGCAACGGGATGTTTCGTTACCTTGAAGACAGCAATACTTTTCTCGGAAAATTGGTAAAAAGCTTCAGCTCCTATTATTTGGACGAAATAGAAAAACAGGCAGGAATATCACCAGGTTTGTCCGATAGGGATGATGAAGGCGTTGAAAACGGCGGAGCTGACGGTGAGGATGACATAACCGATGCTGAAGTAAGCGACGAAGACGACAGTGATACGGGTAATGATTCCAATGATGAAACCGACGGAGATGAGCCTTATATTAAGGGTGATGAAGAAATAGGAAGTGGTTCGGAAATAGGTGAAGATAATACTTCAGATATTAAAGATGACAGCAATGAAAATATCAGAGGTAATATTTATGATGAAATAAATGATAGTGAAAAAGAAGTCATAGAAGAAAATAAAGATTATATTTTGGAAAGAAATGAAGAAGAATATCCTTCGGACACATCGGATATATTTGTAAACGAAAATATCGATGAAGTTGGAAATGGGCTTGAAAGTGATAAAGCTGACAGTGACAGCATAGAAGATGTACAGTCTAGTGAGGGAGATGATACTTCATGGGAAGAAGACGAAAACGTCATAAAAACTCCCGAGGATGAAATGATAGAACTCATAATGAAAGAAGTTTCTGAAAAAAGCGATTTGAATGATGGCACCGGCGAACCGAATGAAGAGATATTATCTCAGTTCAGTGTGACCTGTGACGATGATATAATAAACGAAAATGCTCCCGTACAAAAGGGAGACCTTGTTTTTAATCCGACAACTCAGTCGGAGGCTATGGAAAACAGGGATCTTCGATATGAATAGAGGTATTAAGAAAATCCTAAGACATTTTTTGTGCAAGGTTTTACCTTGCAATCTTTTAGGTTTTGCCCTAAAGGGCAACCATCTTTTTCCTAAAGTCAAAAAAGATGGAAAAAGTCTTCCATTAAAGTCACAGGGATTTTTATGCGGTTGGATAATTGAAGAAACTTGCAAATATTGCTAACGTAAATTTTTTCACAATAAACTAAAGAAATCGTGTTATTTAAAAGTTCTAATGCTAACAGTAAATAGTCAAAATTCGACCGATTTATAAGACGTCATAGTGATTGAGTGATGTACTTTTACCTAAATATTCGGATAGGTAAATATTTTGAAGATCGAAGGTCACAACCAATAGAAATGTTGATTTTTATTAAAAAAAATTTTCTCTTTAATAATTAATAAATTTGTATTATAATGGTAAAGATAAGTACAAAAAGGAGCGTTTAAATGGGGGAGATCAAGTCCAACTTTATAACAAATGAAATAGATAAAGATATAGAAAAGGGAGTATACGATAAGGATGAAATATACACTCGTTTCCCGCCCGAACCGAACGGATTTTTGCATATAGGACATGCTAAGGCTATTTGCATAAACTTCCTTACCGCAAAGAAGTACGGCGGTAAGACAAATCTTCGTTTCGACGATACAAATCCCGCAAAGGAAGATACGATGTATGTAAAATCCATAAAGGAAGATATAAGCTGGCTGGGTTTTGATTGGGCAAAAGAGCTTCATGCTTCCAATTACTTCGATAAGATGTATGCTTATGCGGTGGAACTTATAGAAAAGGGACTTGCATACGTAGATGACCAAAGCTATGAAGAAATGAAGAAAAACAGAGGGAATTTAGCGACTCCGGGAGTAAATTCTCCTTACAGATACAGAAGCGTGGAAGAAAACCTTAAGCTTTTCAAAGAAATGAAAGAGGGTAAATATGAAACGGGCTCAAAGGTGTTAAGAGCCAAGATAGACATGGCAAGCCCTAATATGAACATGCGTGACCCCGCACTTTACAGAGTAGTACACGAGGAACATCACAACACTAAAGACGATTGGTGTATTTATCCTATGTACGACTTTGCTCATCCTATAGAAGACGCTATCGAGGGGATAACTCATTCACTTTGTTCTCTTGAATTCGAAGACCACAGACCTTTATATGACTGGATACTGGATAATCTTGATGATTATAAAGAAAAAAGACCGAGACAGATTGAATTTGCAAGGCTCAACCTTACAAATCAGGTAATGAGCAAGAGGTATTTAAGACAGCTTGTTGACGAAGGATACGTCGATGGATGGGATGACCCTAGAATGCCTACGATTTCGGGTTTTCGAAGAAGAGGGGTCACACCCGAAGCTATCGTAAATTTCTGCGAAGAAATCGGAGTAAGCAAATCCAACAGTCTTGTGGACAGCGGAATGCTGGATCACTTTATAAGAGACGATTTAAAACTCAAAGCAGACAGAGTAAATGCAGTTTTAAATCCGTTAAAACTTACCATTACAAATTATCCCGAAGGCAAAATCGAAATGCTTGAAATGGAAAACAATCAGGATATAGAAGGCGGAGAAAAGAGAGAAGTTCCTTTCGGCAGAGAGCTTTACGTTGAAAGAGAAGACTTCATGGAAGTTCCCGTTAAGAAGTATTTCAGACTGTTCCCGGGTAACGAAGTAAGGCTCAGAGGAGCATATTTTGTTACATGCAATGAAGTGATAAAAGACGAAAATGGAGAAGTGGTGGAACTTAAATGCACATATGACCCGGAAACAAAATCGGGAAGCGGATTTACCGGAAGAAAGGTAAAAGGAACGATACACTGGGTCGAAAGGACAACTGCCATAAAAGCAAAGGCAAGGCTTTTGGAACCTTTATTCAATACCGAAGTATCAAGCGAAAACTTCCTCGATACGGTAAACACCGATTCTCTTAATGAAAGAGAAATATATTTAGAGCCGTTCATGAAAAAAGCTAAAGCGGGAGAGAGGTTCCAGTTCGTTAGGAACGGATACTTCAGCGTTGACCCTAAGCTTACCAAAGAAGATGAACTAGTGTTCAACAGGATAGTCTCCCTTAAATCAAGCTGGAGACCGCCTAAAAAATAGACATTAAGGTGCGCCGGCCCAAAAATAAAAAGGTCTTAGGATTTTCCTAAGACCTTTTTATGCAATATCTTTTAGGGCTCGCCCTACGCCCCATTGTAAGGGACTCCGTCCTTTAATTACTGGTATCAAACCAAATCGGCGTATCTATATTATTAGAGTCCATTTTGGGGTTCGGTCCGATATGTATAAGTTCATCGGAAGAGTTTATGTGGCTTATTGCATGTTTTGAATAGAAGTTTATTCTGGAAAAGTATTTGAATGTGACTTCACAGCCTGTGAATAATCCGCTTACACCGACTTTCTTTGAAAATCCGTCTGAGTTTTCTTCTTTTATTTCCCTAAGCCCTCCCGAGGCTTCCGTTCTGAACAAGGCGTCGTTCACTATCGCTTCAACGGCATTTGATCCGAGTTTATAACCGCTTTTCCCCTGAAGGGTAAATATATAATATCCGTCGGTATCTATGGTGGAAGTATGGACTTCGCCTTCTTTATCTTTATATTTAAATCCGCCGTCGATTATATCCGTAACTTCAAATACTTCACAGCTCATGGTATTGTTTGAAGCCCCGAAGTAAGACAGTATCTCGTCCTTTGTATATACGTTTAGAACGGAAGGTGACACTCCGTGAGGATTACTCTTATCCTTTAAATGAGTTATCAAATCTTTGAGACTTTTTTCTACCTCGCCATCCAAAGTATTTGTTCCTAAGATTTCATATATTTTATTTGTAAGCTTGTTTAGACTTTCCGTCAAGGTTTCTTTATCACTCGTGTTTACTCTGTCTGCTGACAGACTTTTTATGTTTTCGTCATCTAAGTTTGAAAGTGCTTCGATGATGTTATCGATGTCCGCAATAAGTGCGTCGGGTCCGGCTATCCCCGTAGATGCATCTCCTACACTTGCCATAAAATTTCTGTTTTTGATTTTCATATCTGCCTCCTAATAGTAACCGCCGTCGGTACTGAATATCCTTTGATTATAAAGTTCGTATAAAAGTTTTGTGCTGTCGTCATCGGCTCCGTAAAATCTCAGCCTTTCCCTGTATGCACAGTATGCGGAAAGTGCGTCGTGATAACATTCTTTCATCCCCGGTTCATCGTCCTCCGATTTGACTTTATTTGGAAGCAGTACATAAAACAATGTATATCTTCCCATAAGGTCGAACATCACTTCATCTCCCACTTTTATATACATCTTCGTTCTCTTGTTCTGTTCGTTTATTATGTATTTGAGTTTTAACAGAACTCTGTTTATCTCGTCTTTTGCCTTTATCGGATACCACTTGGTGTTAAATGCGAACAGCTCTCTTTTCTTTACTTCTCCCGCATTTATACCCTTTGAGATAATATCCCTTATCCCTTCGTTGATATAGTTTATGCACATCGATTTATCGATTGATTTGTTGCACATCAGCTGTGCGTTTATCCTTATTTCTTTTACGTTCATACATACCTCCTGCTTTTATAAAATTTAAAATTACTTCTTTTTTCTACTGCCGTTTTTTATATTATTTTTAGGATGTCGCCGTAAAGGTCTGCTCATTTTGGCTGACCCAAAACCTTGAAAGGGGTTTTACTATCTCTTTTTGTTAAATCCTTTTGGTACCTCTCTTGACGGGGCGTTTTGTTCATTTAGTGACTGCCCTAAAACTCCTTCAGAGTTTTAGAACTCTTAACTTTGGTTAAGATTTCACTGAGCAAATCTAAGCAGTCAGCGAGATTATGAAATTATGAAGTGCATGGAATACCATTTATGGTCATTTCCCAAGGGTTTCTATGTGCATTTCGGGATCTTGACTACAAAAAATTTGCTATGTTATCGTATGTGTCACCGCCTTTGTTACACAAAAGTTAGTTAGCCTTTTTTCTAAATCTTACGATAGTCA
This sequence comes from Anaerofustis stercorihominis DSM 17244, assembly GCF_000154825.1. Classification (NCBI taxonomy): domain Bacteria; kingdom Bacillati; phylum Bacillota; class Clostridia; order Eubacteriales; family Eubacteriaceae; genus Anaerofustis; species Anaerofustis stercorihominis. The sequence goes on from NZ_DS560015.1 coordinate 210,976, forward strand.
AAAAATAACGGGAAATCAAAGGTACATAGCCCCCTTATATTTTTTAGGTATAATCGCTGATATTTTTGAAATTTACTATCACACTTTCTTCCTCTTCGTCTTTTGCAATTTCTGCAGTATCTTTTTCGAGTATCTTGCTTAGAAGGTCAAGAGCTCTTAACTTGTCGTAAAATTGAAGCTTTAGTTTTCCATTGGTAAATTCCACGGATTTGATGGCTTTGTCTTCAAAATCGAAATCCTTTAGTTCTAGCCCCTCACTCTCCAAAATGACCACGTCAGAAAGATTATGAAAAGCAATTTTCTTAACTTCATCTATAACGTCACTTAATTTCAAGTCTTCTTTTGTCTTATCTTTTTTCAAATAATCCCTCCCTATATAGCAGTACAAAAAAATAAGCACGGCCGTGCTTATTTAATCTAAATGTTATCATCACTATAGAGAAAAAATTCATCAAGTATTTTTACATATTTAAACATTAAAATACAATTAATTTAATATATACTTATTAGATACGCCAAGATATTATGATAAAATATAAATATAAACATTAAGGGGTAACTAAAATGAAATTTGACAGGAATAAGACTTATGCTCTCGCCCTCGGAGGAGGAGGCGTCAGAGGCGCCTATGAAATAGGAGTATGGAGAGCTTTGATAGAAGAAAATATAAATATAAAATCGGTATGCGGTACAAGTATCGGAGCGGTAAACGGAGCTTTGGTAGCTCAAAAAGATTTTAAAAAGGCGATAAAGCTTTGGACAGAGATAACTCCCGAAACCATATATAACAAAGACAGCAACATGGTAGACAGGATAAGGGACATATCCAAGCTGGAAGAAATATTAAGGGCTAATCTGGACGAAGAGAAGATAAGAAAAAGCGATATAGATTTCGGAGTCGTTACTTTTAACCTTACGACTTTGGAGCCTATAATCATATTCAAGGAGGATATGCCAAAGGGCAAGATGATAGATTATATCCTTGCAAGTGCAAATTATCCCATATTTTACAGGCAGGAAATAGACGAAGAGGTCTTCGTTGACGGAGGAGTGTATGATAACCTTCCAAGAGGTCCTTTGGCAGACAGAGGCTACAAGGATATAATCGAAGTAGATATAAATCCTCCTCTAAGCAATATAACAAAGAAAAAAGTCGCAGACGATGTTACCGTTCATACCATAATAAGCAAGCATACTCTCTACGGTCAGTTTTTATTCAACAGCAAACAGCTGAAAGAAAATATAAATAAGGGATATTTGGATACGAAACTATATAATGACGAATATCTCTCAAGTCATTATTATGTCAAAAGACCTATGAACGGTTACGATATATCCCTCAAACCAAGGGATATATCAAGGCTTATAATGGATGACAGATTTTCTAATTTCTTTATAAGCGACAAGAGGATAAAAAGTTATATAGAGTTTATCAACGATTACTATAAAGATAAGAACGGATACGACTATGGTGATATACCCATAAGAGATGAAAGATTTTTTATGGCGGCACTTGAAATAACCGCGGACGTTGTTGGTCTTGAGCCTATAAAAGAGTATTCATACGAAGAATTCAGACTTGAAATAATAAGAGAAGTAAATGAACTTATATTAAACGAAGAGAAGATATCTTCACTTCTCGACGGGGGGATATTCAACCTCGCAATGAGTGCGGATATGAATTTCGAAAAGAAAACACTTCTTTCTCTGCTCATCTTTGCAAGCAACAGGAGTTCTCTTATCGAATCTATTTTATATACGACTTCACCTAAAATAACCATAGCATTCATTACATCTTTTATAATAATGAACAGACTGAATTATGATGATTTTTCTCTCATGCCGAAGATTATCAACAAAGAAAAAGCCGATTTTTAAGGCTAAAACCCGAAATATCCCGAAAGTTATCAACATACTAACAGGTTATCCACAGTTTTCCACAATAAAACATGGATATTTCGCATTTTGAACGTTTTTTGTTATTTATTACATTTTTGATGATATTTGTAGGGGGGGTATATGATATTTATAAGGGGCAGAGCCCCTTACAATGGGTCATACCTCTAATATATTTTGTTGTATTGAATAAAAAGTCATGATATAATTGTTAAAAATATATAGGCGAGGTAAAGATATGATAGACGAAGCTTTGGAAATCATCGAAGATTATTTGAACGGTGAAAGCGATACCGATGATTTCAAGACGGACATTGCGGTACTTGTGGATATGGACTATTCCGATATGAAAGAAGAGAACGAAGAGGCAGCCGATTTGATAGCATCGGATTTACTCGATATATTAAATGATCATGAAGACGGGAGCTGTCTGATGAGTTTCATGGAAAAGGTAAACGATGTTTATGAACGTATAAAAGAGGTGCTTTAAGATCTGTCAAATCTTAAATATTTAATTTTTCGTGGGTTAAATGACTCATTTCAAAAATCTTTTAATTATAATAATATTTAAATAAAAATGCAGTAAATATTAAAAGGTAAGGACAATTTAAACAAAATGGAATATAATATAATTAGATTACAAAATTAATCTAATTATAATTATCTTTACAAAAGTCACATAAAGGACTTGAAATTCTTGGAAGAAAGTTATATAATATATAAAAATATCAATTTACAATTAAATAGCGGAAGAGATTAGAAGAGAAACCGCAACATATTACGCTTAAAGACCTTAAGTGTGTATGTTGTTTTTTTGTATTTACAAGGAGGAAAATATGAAAGAAATGTATGATGTGCTAATTATCGGTGCAGGTGTGGTAGGTTGTTCTGCCGCAAGAGAACTTTCCAAGTACGATTTAAACATAGGCGTTTTGGAAAGAAGAGAAGATGTTTCATGCGGGACGTCAAAAGCCAATTCGGGAATGATACACGGAGGCTACGACGCAACTCACGGAACTATCAAGGCTAAATTATCAAAGAGAGGAAACGAGCTGTTTACTATTTTGGATAACGAACTCCATTTCGGTCATACAAGATGCGGTTCTCTCGTTCTCGCATTCGACGAAGAAGATATCGAAACACTCAAAGGACTTCAGGAAAACGGAAATAAGAACGGAGTCGAAACGGAAATAATCGATATCGACAGGATACACGAAATCGAACCCAATATATCAAACGAAGTCATCGCAGCTCTTTACTGTAAGACTGCGGGTATCGCAATGCCTTTCCAATACTGCGTTGCATTAGCCGAAAATGCTATTACGAACGGTGTTGAATTCAACCTTAACGAAGAAGTAACGGATATCACGAAAGAGGGAGACGTATTTACGGTCAAGACAAAGGACAATGAATATAAAGCAAGATACGTGATAAACGCAGCAGGTGTATATGCGGACAAGATTTCTTCCATGATAGCGGAAACGAACTTTAAAATCACACCAAGAAAAGGTGAATATATGCTGCTTGACAGCTGTGAATCATCAAAAGTTCATCCTGTCATATTCCCTACTCCGAAAGCACATTCAAAAGGTATAGCTCTTACACAGTCTCAGGACGGAAATATACTCGTAGGTCCTAACGCAGAGTACATAGACGATAAAGAAGATGTTTCTACAGACTCAAAAACTTTAGACGAAGTATGGGCTCAAACGGAGAGATTTCTTATAAACAAACTCGACAAAAGCAAAGTCATCACTCAGTTTGCGGGACTGAGAGCGACTACGGATACACAGGACTTCATTATCGAAGAAAGTTCCACAAAAGGATTTATCAATGCCGCTGCCATACAGTCTCCGGGCTTTACGGTTTCATATGCGATAGCCGAAATGCTCGTTGATATTTTAAAAGAAGCGGGACTTGAATTAAGTGAAAACAAAGATTTCGATCCTAATAGAAGAGGATATGTGGACATGGAAAATATGTCTAAAGAAGAAATCAATGAACTCATCAAAAAAGACCCTAGATTTGCAAGAGTTATATGCAGATGTGAAACTATCACGGAAGGTCAGATAGTAGACGTCCTTCACAGAGGTATCAAGGTAACGACCTTAGACGGCGTAAAGAGAAGAATGAGAGCGGGTATGGGAAGATGTCAGGGAGGTTTCTGTTCTCCTAGGGTAATGGAAATCATAAAGAGAGAATACGATATGAACTATGAAGATGTTACCAAGAAAGGCGAAGAATCTTATATTCTAACCGGAAAACTTAACAAGGGAGGTAACAACTAAGATGAAAAACTATGATTTAGTAATAATCGGCGGAGGTCCTGCTGGACTCAGCGCTGCTATTTCGGCAAAAGAAAACGGAGTAAAGGACATACTTATCCTCGAAAGAGATATGAGGTTAGGCGGTATTCTTAACCAATGTATCCATAACGGTTTCGGACTTCACAGATTTAAAGAAGAGCTTGCGGGTCCGGAATACGCGGGAAGAGATATAGATACTATAATGCGTCTTGGCGTAGATGTTATGCTTGACACAATGGTAATCAAACTTGAAGACGACAGGACGATACATTTTTTAAATAAAGAAACGGGTTATCAGACCATAAGACCTACGGCGGTAATACTGGCTACGGGCTGCAGGGAAAGGACCAGAGGAGCCCTTAACATGGCAGGTTCACGTCCAAGCGGTATAATGACCGCGGGAACAGCTCAAAGATTTGTAAATATGGAAGGTTACATGGTAGGTAAAGAAGTAGTGATCCTTGGTTCGGGAGATATCGGACTTATTATGGCAAGAAGGATGACTTTGGAGGGTGCAAAGGTAAAATGCGTACTTGAACTTATGCCTTACTCAAACGGACTTCAAAGAAATATCGTTCAGTGTCTCGAAGACTACGATATACCGCTAAAGCTTGCTCATACCGTAGTGGATATAAAAGGTAAGGAAAGGCTTGAAGCTGTTGTGGTTGCTCAGGTCGGCGAAGACAAAAAGCCTATCGAAGGGACCGAAGAAGTGATACCTTGCGATACTTTGTTATTATCCGTCGGACTTATCCCGGAAAACGAACTTTCAAATATGGCGGGAATAGAAATCGACCCTAGAGTAAAAGGACCTTATGTATCACAAAACAGACAAACGAGCATTGAAGGCATATTCGCCTGCGGGAACGTACTTCAGGTACACGACCTTGTAGACTTCGTTTCAAACGAAGGGTTTATCGCAGGTAAAGGTGCTGCGGAATATATCAAAGAAGGAAACGATGTAAGCGAAGATATCGTGACAAAAGCAGTGGCTCCCATATCTTATACCGTTCCTCAGAAAATCTCCTCAAAAGACTTAAAAGAAGACGTATCCATGTTCATGAGAGTAAACAGAGTAGTGCCTGCGGGATACGTCGTGGCAAAACTTAACGGAGAAGAAATTTTAAGAAAGAAAGAACTTAAATTCTTACCCGGAGAAATGATAAACATAAACATCAAGAAAGATTTGATAAAAGATAAAAAAGGCGAACTTACTTTTGAAATCGAGGAGGCGGATAAATAATGAAAAGAGAATTAACGTGCATATGCTGTCCTAGAGGATGTGCCTTAACGGTAGAATACGAAGGAAAAGAAGTATTTTCGGTAACCGGGAATACTTGTCCGAGAGGAGACAAATACGCCAAAGAAGAAGTCGTAGAGCCTAAGAGAGTAGTTACATCTACTATTAAAGTCGAAGGCGGAAGAGATAATGTGACTTCGGTAAGAACAAATGCGGGAGTACCGAAAGCAAAGATATTCGAAGTTATGGAAGAAATCAACTCCGTAGTCCTAAAAGCTCCGGTTAGAATCGGTGATATAGTTGTAAAAGACATCTGCGGTACGGGAGCAGATCTTCTTGTAACGAGAAACTGCTAAAATCAAAAATAGTATATCATAAAATCCATTCAGACCCATTATAGGAATATAGTGGGTTTATTTTTTTGTTCGTAAATGGTATAATTATTCCTGCGAAAACAAGAACTTTCTGTAGGGCTAACCTTCTAAGGGACGGAGTCCCTTAGAAACCCTGCCCTTTTTTGTCCGAAGAAACAAAAAAGGGATAAAAATTCTTCCACTGCGTGGTGCTAAGCCTTCGGCAAAAGAGATATTAAACGTCCTCCCACTTTCATATCCAAATTACCTGAAAGAATTATTATCTTTAATATAAGATAAAACTTCCTATATTGGGTCGGGGTAGCGGTCGTTTCAAAAATCTCGGGCAGAGATTTTTAGAAAATCCGACCGCGTTAAGAGCCACCACGGAGATTGAGTGGAGCCTTTTATTCTTAAATTGACTAATTTTAATCTTCACAAGAAGATTTTTAGATTTTAATTAATTAAAATCTATGTGTACGAAGTACACTAAATAACATGAGCAGATTTGCGTCAGCAATATTTGCGAATTAGGGCGAGCAAAGATTAAGCAGGGTGTAAGGGACAGAGCCCCTTGATTATTTCTTTCTTTAAAAAAGAAAAAAGGAGAATTTATGAACAAGAAATTGATAGATGCACTAAAGAAAAATCCTATAATAGTATCGGTAAGAAGTGAAGAAGAGACCGACAGAGCAATAAAAAGCAGAGCTGAAGTCGTGTTTATCATACATACGGATATGGATCATTTGGTAAGTCAGGTAAAGAAAATCAAAAATGCGGGAAAAATGGCATTTATTCACGTAGATTTGGTACATGGATTTTCATCTTCCCCCATTGCTCTGGAATACATATATAAACTTACGAATCCCGACGGGATACTGACCACTAAAAAAGCACTTATAAACAAAGCGAAAGACCTTAATCTAACAAGTATTTTAAGAGTATTCGCACTGGATTCTCCCACTATAGTTTCTTCAGCTAAACTCATAAAAGAAGTAAAACCCGACATTGTGGAAATACTGCCCGGTATTGCGCCTAAAGCTATCAAATTGATCGGAGAAAAGGTAAACGTACCCATTATAGCCGGAGGAATGATAGAAACGAAAGATGAAGTTATATCATGTATAAAGAACGGGGCTGTAGGTGTATCATCTTCAAGTGAAAAATTGATAATATAATATTGACGAAAATATAAAAAATATTTATAATAAAAGATGATCGAAAGATTTTTTCTTTAAACCATGCAAAAAGCGAATTATAAGACTTCATAACATCTTAATGATTCGCTTTTTTTGATAGAAAGTTTTATTTGGTTTGATATATAAAATAATTTAAAACATATAACTCAATCCTATAAAGTAAAAAAGAAAAAAAATAACGAACAAAGTGTAATAAATATAAAATTACATAAAATCTATATAAGAGGTATTTATGAAAAATAAAGGAAATAACCGTTTAGGTACCATAATGAGAATACTTTTCATAGCATTTTTATTTTTGATACAAATAGCATTTATGATACTGCTTACCTATTTTCTTAAAAACCATGCGGTAATAGTATATACATTTATTGAAGTGCTGAGCGTTATTGTACTGATGCACTTAATGGCGGAAGAAAGGAATTCGGCATATAAGATGTTTTGGATGACAATTGTCCTTCTTCTTCCCATAGTGGGACACATAATGTATGATTTCTGGGGTAAGAAGCACTCAAATTTAAGAAAGCATTCCCTTATTCAAAAGCAAATAGACAGGGTAAATTATAAACAGATAACAGACGATGAAATACTTTATAACATGGATAATATAGACGCTCAGAGACTGTCGTCATATCTGACCAACTATCACTATCCCCCATATAAAAACAATATCACTAAGTTCTTTTTTTCCGGGGATACAGCATATAAAAATATCAAAGAGGATATAAGAAACGCCAAAAAATTTATATTCATAAGCGTTTATACTGTATCCAAAGGGAAAGTATTGGATGAAATATATGAACTGTTAAAGGAAAAAGCAAAAGAAGGTGTCGAGGTAAAAATAATCTATGACGATATAGGTTCCATACTTAACATACCGAAGGGATTAAAGGAACATTTGGAAGAGATCGGAATGGAAGTTACTGTTTTTAATGAAATACACAAGAACGCATTTAAACAATATTACAACTACCGTTCTCATCAAAAAATAATAGTAATAGACGGTAATATTTCATATACGGGGGGCTTTGACTTAAAAGACAGTTTTATAAATCTACAGGAAAATGAAATTTATAATAAGGACTGTGCTGTAAGAACTGAAGGAGAAAGTACATGGAGTTTTACCCTTATATTCATAGGAATGTGGAATGCGGCAACCGACAATAAAATAACAGAATTCGAGAAATATAAAAATTCTTATGAAATGAAATGCGGTATTGTATGCCAGCCATTTGCCGATGGTCCCGCTAATTATGTCCATATCGCGGAAGATATGTATAAATATCTTATAAGCACCGCAAGAAGGACTTTATACCTCACTACCCCGTATTTAAATCCAGATGACGAAATGGTCGACTGCCTTTGTCTTGCGGCAAAGAGCGGAGTTGATATAAGGATAATAACTCCTAAAGTATTCGATAAGAAAGCATCTAAATATTTAAGCGAATATAACTTCGGCAGACTACTTAAAAACGGAGTTAGGATATACGAATACAATAAAGGTTTAATAAGAAGCAAAATAATTTTAAATGAGTTCGCAAGTATCGTAGGAACAATAAATATGAATTTCAGAAGCTTTTATCTTCACTATGAATGCGGGAATTTCATTCCCGATACGGAATTCACCAACGAACTAAAATATGAAATATTTGAACTTTTAAAGGACTGTGATGAAATAACTTTTGATGAGTGGATACATCGCTCCAAGAAAACCAAGGTCATTCAATATGTGTTAAATATCTTTAAATCTCAACTTTAAAGGACGCTGTCCCTTACACCCTGCTTAATCTTTGCTTGCCCTAATTCGCAAATATTGCTGACGCAAATCTTCTGCACAGAAAACTAAGAAATCGTGTTATTAATTGTGTTTCACACATCTAAAATTTACTTAAGTAAATTTAAACAAGCCTTCTTCGAAGTCTTTTAATAATCACAGAATGGAAGAAACGCCCCCCTCTTGGCATGGTATCCAAGCCTTCGATAAAAAAGAGCTGACTTATTATATGTTGTCATATCCTGATTATATAAAAGCGATGTTTCATTATTGATTGCTAAATTAGAACTTTTATATTTATTAAGAAAGATAAATCAGTGTTTTTACTGTCTTAATATTAAAATTATATTACTTAGACATATAAATGTTGCCTGAAAGTGTTGATTATTGAGCTAAGAGTAATGTACTTGATTATAAAATTTAAATGTCATTTTAATTAATCACAAATAAATTATTTAAATATGATAAAAAGAATTTTCCGGAAAGAATATCAAGGTCATGATATTCTTTCTTTTGCTTATTTACAGATATTATCGTTTTGCTTTTTTGTAGTTGTAAGCTTAAATATATTAAGGAGGTACAGAATAAATCATCAGGCAACACATTAAAAAAGGTAAAAAAACTTTACTTTTTGTAACTATTGAATAGTATTACGTATTTAATGTTTTATGTAAGAAAAATTTGGTTGATATAGCCGAAAAATATCATAATATGTAATATTTGTATTATATCACTACTGTGACTAAAAGTAAGATATTTGGTTTTGATAAGGCTTATCGGAGATAATAAGTCATGGAAAAAGATAGAGAGCTTAATGCGGATAAAAAATCAAATGATGATAATGCAGTTACGAAAAACCTTGCTTCAGAGGGTGAAAAAAGAATAAAAGATAGTGCTTGTGCACTAAGGGGAATAAATAAAGATTTTAAGGCTTGTTCTAAATGCGGTAAAACATTTTGCAAATATCGGAACAGGAACGTTATCATTATCCTTACATTTTTATTTTGTTTGTACGGTTTTATTCTGATAGTCAGTTTGTATTTCATATGCTTCTTTAAAGTATGATTATTAGGAGACTATAACATATTCCTGTTATAGTAAGAAGATGTTTATACTTGTTTTAAGTCATTTGAATATATGATATAAATAAGGCTTTTGCAGGTAATGATTATTTAGTCAAATAAAAAAGAGGGGATACCTCTTTTATAAATATTATTGATTTATTTTGCTTGTTGGTAAAAATCATATCTACAGTTCTTTTAATCCTTGTTTTATAAGCGTATATGCTTCATATTCGATACGTCCTATCTTTGTTATGATTTGACTTGCTCTTTCGAATATATCCTTATCGTTCAAAATATAGTCGATAAAAATATCACATAATTCTGTAAACTCTTTTCCGCTTTCTTTAAATAAACCGCTTGATCGTTTAAAGTATAAATTATCATATTCATTGCCGATTTCATCAAGTACTCTCCCAAACTTATCCCTTGAGCACATATATGTTATGTCATCGGGTTCGTCTATTCCGAGAAGTCTGTTTGGTGTCTTTGGCACGCTTCCTAAGAAATTTATCATATTCAAAATCACTTTTCTTGTCTCTTTTTTACCTATTTCTTCTTCCCATTTAGGCAGTTCATTCGCTAACTTCTTTATTCCTTTTACTCCCATGAAATTTGTCGGAGGATTTATGTATAAATTTGCTTTATCTTCCAAACATTTTTTTATAATATATTTTTTATCCTTCGGTTTGTTCATCGTTATCTTGCAAATGGTGTTGGGTTTACATAGTCCCGGATACTCTGCGTTCATTCCAAGCAGGACATTTTTATATGATAACTCCTGGATATCTTTCCTTCCGCAGTCGTACAAATATATCTTTTCTTCTTTGTCGTCATATCCTATCATCAAAAAATAATGAAAAGGTATGTGCTCTTTGTGATAAAGTTTAGGAAGATATTCCAAGTAGTACATGTCAAAAGCCCCTATCACAATGGGGTTACCGATGTCTATTTCCCTCTTTGCCTTTGTAAGTGCCGTCTCAGGTGTCCTGCATTCACTGAATTGATAATCAAACCCCACTATCGGGGCAAGGTATTTATACATTTGTTTTGTCCTGCCTTCGCCGAAAGATACCATCCTTTTTATGTCCGATTTATTGGTTTGAAGGTAGGTAAACCCGCAAAATCCCGCCATGGAAAAGAAAAACTGATCGGGTATCTTTTCATTGGTTTTGTTCATGTATATGTCCTCGATACCGTTCCACATGCACTCATAATCGTCCAAATGGTGCTTTATCCCCGTTATTATCTTCTTCATAATCTTTATCCTCCTATGTTTTGGAACCATTATATTATCTGACATCGTGTCAGAGTCAATGGGGAGGGAAAGAATAGTGATATGAGGTAGTTTAATATTATTAAAAATATAATAATAAAATTTTATATTTTGTAAATTTCATATTATATGGTATAATTTATTTGTTAGTATTTGTAGTCAGATTTTCTCCCATTATGGTTCATCTTTTGATGAATGACTCATTACTAGTTAGTGAGATTTTTATTGAACACTGTATTATTATGTTTATATATTAATATATAATATGAAAATAATGATTATATAAGTAAAGTATAATAGTAATAGTGTGTATTATTTCCTTTAAGGGAGATTAGGTTAAAGAGTTGACAAATAGATATAAGACTACTTGTAACTTCTTTGTTTTATTGATTGGGAGACCTCAATAATTTTGAGGCAATAAATGCAAAGGAGGTGACATCATGAAGGAGACAAAAAATAAAAAAGTTACAAATAAAATTAATTTATTTTGTAACAATAATGTATATGTTAAAATAAATTTAAATTTTTATATTATTTTTATTTTAATAGTACTAACTATATCAACTGATTTATTAAATGAGATAATTAATTTTGTCTACCAAATAATTATCTTTATTGGAAATCAGTAGTCAACTCGCCTTTTAAGAAAGAAATTATGGAAATTCAAAAGTCACCTTTATATAAATTATCAAATAAAAATTATTTAAAATATCTTCTTAAAATTCCTGATAAAAAATTTTTCAAACAATCATATATCACTCAATTGATAACACCATATATAGATAATAAAAATGGTAAAAAAAGATTAATTGAGGTTCCCGATTTAGAATTAAAAAAAATACAATCTAGATTAAAAAATATACTCTCTCTATTACAAATGCCCAATTATGTTTTTTCTGGTGTAAAGGGTAGATCATATTATGATAATGCCTATTTACATAAGGGAAATAAATATGTTTGTAAAATAGATTTAGAATCATTTTTCCCTAATATATCAAGAGAAAAGGTTTATTTATTTTTTTTAACATATTTTAAGTGTTCTTCTGATATAGCGTATATATTAACAAATTTAACTACTGTTGATTTGACTAGAACAAAAATAAAAAATAATAAAAAATTAGAAAAGTTTTTAGAATATAAAAATATATTTTGTAAGAATCATCTTATTTCTGGCTCTCCTGCAAGTCAACTTTTATCTTATTTAGTTAATAAAGATATGTTTGATGAAATATATAATTTAGCTAATAAAAATTCAATAAATGTATCAATTTACGTAGATGATATTATTTTTTCTTCTTTTAATAAAATTTCATATGATTTTATTAAACAAATAAAAAGAATTATTAATAAGTATAATTATAATATATCAAATTCTAAATTTAAAAGATATTTAAATGGATATCCTAAACGTATAACTGGTGTAATAATAGATAAAAACGGACAATTATCAATACCTAATTCGCTTAGACTGAAAATAATTAAAGAGTTTGAATATTTAAAAAGTCATCCAAATGATAGCAAATCGAAAATAAGATTAAGAGGATTAATCTTATCATCAAGACAAATTGAGCCAAATGCTTTTGTAGGTATTTATAAATATTTAAAAAAATTTTAGTAATAAAATTATATGATAATTTCATAGAAAATAATAACAAATCGTTTATAACAATTTGTTAAGTTTCGTATATTATTTTAAAGAGAATAATTAAACTATATGATGAACATAAACAATAAAAAACAACATCAACTTGATGTTGTAAACTTATATAATAAGTATTTATTATTTTACTTTTATAATATATGCAATTCTCTTAGGTAATCAGCATATGAAAGTTAAAAGTAAATTTAATATCTCTTTTAGCGAAGCTCTTAGGCACCGCGCCCAGCGGGGTCGTTAAATCCAATTTTTAGACAAGTAAAAATTGGCGGGGTTTTAGGGGCCGAGCCCCTTGAATTCTTTATATGGTGCGGATGATGGGACTTGAACCCATACGTCCGTGGGACACACGGCCCTCAACCGTGCCTGTCTGCCTATTCCAGCACATCCGCATATTACTTTTCATATTATACAAAAAAAGCTTTTCCATTTCAAGTAAATATTTATGAATATTTTATTTACCTCTTAATATACTTAAATAGGACTTTTATTAGGAGGGATATTTATGCAAAGCGGTAGAAGTAAAAAAAATCAAAGAAACAGAAGAACTTCTTATAACAGCAGAAGCAGGAATTATAATAGTTATAACAGGAACAAAAAGGCGCCTGTGAAGAAAGACAGGTTTTTGAATGTGATGATATTCGTAGTGATACTGGCGCTTTCTTATGTAACATTGGACATGTTAGATGTATCTCTTCCGACTTCCGTTACATCTAAGATAGACAGCGTATTCAGTAGTGATGTCTTTTCTTTCGGCAAGGCAAAGGACAAGGTCGTTTCTTTTGTAAATAACACTGCCAGCGTATTTAACGGAGGCAAAAGCACTGCGGTAAGTTCTTCGAGGGGTGAACTCAAATTGGAAATGCCGGTGAGCGGGGAAGTCATAACGAAATTTGAAGATAAGACTCACCCTGTCTTTAACACTACCGTAAAGCCAAGAGGTATCGAGATACAAACCGAAAAGAGCGAAGAAGTATTTGCTTCGGCAAGCGGTAAGGTAACAAACGTGGTATCCAGTTCTTACGGCGGGAGCAGGGTGGTTTTTGATGTGGGCAACAACACAAACGTGATTTACGACGGTGTCAAGACTACTTTTGTAAAGGTGGGGGATACGGTAACCAGCGGTAATATAATAGGTTCCATGGATAATAACGACAGCGGAGATGTTCTCGGGCTTGAGGTATGGGTGGATAATACTGCGGTAGACCCTCTTACATATATGGATACCAAATCGGACACGAACAAAACCACGGATAATAATACCAAAACAGAATAGGACACAACTTAATGAACAAGAAGTTTAAATCCCTTTTAAATAAATTTACTTTGACGTCTTTAAGCGTTTTTGCGCTTTTTATAATATATTCTCAAAGCGGTTTCGTGGATTTTCTGATATTTGTTTTTTCACTGTTTATCCACGAGACCGCACATCTTATCACCGCAAGGATATTTTCCGTTAGGGTGAATAATGTCTCCCTTCTTCCTTTCGGCGCTAAAATTTCATATGTAAGTCATGATATGCGTCCCGATAAGGAATTTCTGTTATACTTCTCGGGACCTCTTGCCAATTTTATATTTGCGGGAATAATCGTCTTTGCAAGTTTTTATATTTATATCCCTTCATACGATTTTTTTATTTTTTATAATATATTAATAGGTCTTATTAATCTCGTTCCAACTATCCCTTTAGATGCTTCAAGGTGTATATTTTCACTGCTTCAGATAAAGCTCAGTAAACCCGATGCCTTTAAATACGTCTTTATAATAAGTTTTATAGTAGACCTTAGTTTGCTGTTCCTCGGAGTATATGTGCTCCTTCTCGGAAGTAAAAACGTACTTTTGATACTTCTTTCCGTCTTCTTATTCAATAATTTGAAAAGTGAAAAGGATAAGCAGGAATATTCTTACATAAAAAACAATAAAGTTTTAAATAAAGATTTCTTAAAGATATAACCAAAGGAGTATATATATGTTATAATAAATATAATTATACGCATTGCGTGCGAATTCGTAAGGCATAGCCTTACAATCTATTTTGTAGGGCATTGCCCTACAACCTATAGTTAAGGGCTGTCTGCCCTTAAAAACCCGACCATATTTTGCTTGTCCAAAATATGGATAAAACGACCCCGCTGTGCGCGGTGCCTAAGGCTTCGCCAAAAGGGATATTAAACATCCTCCCGGAGACATATACAAATTGCCTAAAAGAGTTATAGCTTCTAATTAAAGATAAAACTTTATATGTAAAGAGGTGGGGTAGCTTCTCTTTCAAGAAACGCGGGTAGCGTTTTTTTAGGAAATCGAGAAGCGTTAAGAGCCGTCACGGCGAATGAGTGGAAGCATTTTGTCCAGTATTTTTTGCTTAGGAAAAATACTGGCGGGTCGTAGGGCAGAGCCCTACAGAATGTGGTATGCGGGGATTTGCCCGCAGAAAGAGATTATATGAACATAAGAAAACAAAAAGAACGGGAAGAACTTAATAGACTCAGCGAATATGCCTTTAAAGTCATCGATACAAAGGGAAGAAAACGAAGTATAATCCCCTGTGAAATAAGGACGGACTTCGAAAGGGACAGGGATAGGATAATACATAGTAAGTCTTTCAGGAGACTTAAACATAAGACGCAGGTATTCATCTCTCCCGAGACAGATCACAACAGGACAAGGCTTACTCATACTCTCGAGGTATCTCAGATATCCAGGAGTATCGCCAGGGCACTTAAAGTCAATGAAGACCTGACGGAAGCCATAGCTCTGGGACACGACCTTGGACATACTCCCTTCGGTCACAGCGGAGAACAGGTACTTAATGAGATATGTCCTTTTGAATTCAGACACAATATTCAAAGCGTAAGAGTGGTTGAGAGGATAGAAAACGACGGCAGAGGGCTCAATCTTACACATGAAGTGATTGACGGGATAAAGAACCACTGTCACGGTTTCAAGCCTTCTACCTTAGAAGGAGAGATAGTTTTCTTTTCAGATAAGATTGCTTATATAAATCACGATATAGATGATGCCGTTCGTTTCGGAGTACTCAAAGAGAAAGATATTCCCGGAATATTTACGGAAGTTCTCGGGAATACTAATTCACAGAGGATAAATACCATGATAATGGATATAATCAAAAACAGTTTACATAAAGATAAAATAAAAATGAGCGATGAAATCTATAAAGCGACAATGGGACTGAGAAAATTTTTGTTTGAAAATGTATATCATTCCAAAATGGCAATCGAAGAAGGGAATAAGGGTAAGGCTATAGTAAAACGGCTTTACGATTATTATACGAAGCATCCGGAAAAAATGCCGACTGATTTTTATAAAAGAGTAGAATCTGACGGACTGAGCAGGAGCGTATGCGACTACGTTGCATGTATGTCCGATATTTTTGCTATAAATACTTATAAGGAATTGTTTATTCCGAGTACTATTTGGGGAATGTAAAATGGTTAAGGGCTGTCCGCCCTTAAAAACCTGACCATATTTTGACTATCGGAAGACTTCGTAAGAAGGCTTACTAAATTTTGAGGAACAAAATTTAGATGTGGTAACACATGCGATAACATGAGCAAATTTGCCAAAGGCAAGATTTGCAAATGCACATAGAAACCATTCGCAAATGCTCATAAATGGCATTTGCTCCTGTTGACCTCTGAGCTTTGCTCAGTTAAATCTTAACTAAAGTTAAGATTTACAAAACTCCTTTGGAGTTTTGGGTCAGTTACAATATGGATAAAACGACCCCGCTGGGCGCGGTGCCTAAGCCTTCGGCAAAAGAGATATTAAACTTACTGAAGTCATTCATCCGCTATTTACCTGAAAGAGTTATTAATTTTAATATTTAATAGAACTTTTATTAAAAGGGTTGGGATAGCAGTTGTTTCAAAAATCTCGGGCAGAGATTTTTAGAAAATCCAACTGCGTTGAAAGCCATCACGGCGTTTGAGTGAAGCCATTTATTCTTAATCTTTGGGCGAGCAAAGATTAAGCAGGGTGTAAGGGGCAGAGCCCCTTAGAGGTTTGTTTCTTAAAAAAGAAAAAAGAAAATTATTAAGGAGGAATATGAAGGGTTATTTTAAAAAAGATTTTATTCGCAGACTCGTAGACGATGCGGATATAGTAGGTATCATAAATCAGTACGTACCTCTTCAAAGGTCCGGTACGAGATATAAGGCGAGATGTCCTTTTCATACGGAAAAGACACCTTCTTTTGTGGTAACTCCCGAAATGGGCAGATATCACTGTTTTGGCTGCAATGCGAACGGTGATGTCCTCGATTTCCTCATGGAAATGAATAAGCTGGATTTCAGCGGAGCTGTGGAACTCCTTGCGGATATGGAAGGGGTAAATGTTCAGTACGAAGAAAACGGTAATTATACCAGAAGAAGCGAGAACGCAATAAGCTACAATGAAAAGCAGGAGCTTTATAACTGCATAAAAGACAGTGCGAATTATTATTATAAGAATTTGATGAAAAGCGGTGTGCCTCTAAAATATTTGCTCGACAGAGGACTGAAAAAAGAAACGATAAAGAAATTCGGTCTTGGATATTCCATAAACGAATTCGATAATTTATATAACTATCTTGTAAAAGAAAAGAAGTATTCAGTGAATACTCTTATAAAAGCAGGGCTGGTACGTACAAACGATAAGAGGGGAGTGTATGATTATTTCAGAGATAGGATAATGTTTCCCATACAGGACGTCAACGGGAAGCTGATAGCTTTCGGAGGAAGGATATTCAAGAATGTGAAGAATGCTCCGAAGTATTTGAATTCTCCCGAAACCTTGGTATTCAAGAAAAACTCTACATTATATAACTTGAATAATGCGAGGAAAGAACTCAGCGAAAAGCCTCTTATATTGGTTGAGGGATATATGGACGTTATATCTCTGGTGAATAACGGGATAAATAACGCCGTAGCCACTTTGGGAACTGCCTTTAACATCAACCATGCAAAGCTTATAAATCGCTATACAAAAAACGTAGTCATAATGTACGACTCCGATAACGCCGGTCTTAACGCGACGATAAAAGCCGGCGAGATCCTTGAGAGTGCCAATATTTATCCAAAAGTAGTAAGACTGCCGAAGGGAGATGACCCCGACAGCTACATATTAAATAATAGCATAGAGAAATTTAATAATTTGGTAGAAAATGGCGTAGACAGCATAGAGTTTAGAATAAAACTCCTTGAAGATAATCATAATCTTTTGGATAATTGGGAAAAAGTGGATTTTATAAAAAAAGCCTGCGTCATAATAGGAAAAGTAGATGATGATGTAAGAAAAGAATTTTATATCAAATATCTTCACGAGAGGACAAAAGCCGAAATATCAACCATAGAAAAGGAAGTGAATACAAACAGCTTCATAACGCCCAATCATTTGGAGGAGGGTAAAAAGGATGACAAAGAGCAGAATATAAGGAAACATCAGATAAAACAAAAAATCATAAGTGCTCAGGAGATGATACTGAAATATATGATAGACAATGCCCTCGATATCGATAAGATAAAAGAAGTAAATTTAGATGAAGATATATTGGTGGGTGATGATTATAAAAAAATATATGAAAAGATAGTTTCTTGTATAAACTTAGGAAAAAAGGTTGACTTTATAGAACTATTTGATTATAATGATATATTGGCTACAACTATGTCACGAATTGTGTCTTTGGACCAAAATATAGATAGTGATGATTTAAATCAGGCAAAGAAAACGCTGATGGTTAACAATATAAACAAAAAAATCACAAAGGTTAAGCTTGCCATAAGAGATATTCAGGAATCTGAAGATAAAGAAATGTTGGATGTTTTGATAGCCGAATTCTACAAACTGAAATCAGAGCTTTTGAAAGCCAAAAACGGAGGTACACTTATATAATGACTCAAAAAAAGGTAAGTAAAGCAGTAAATATGGGTGACGATAAAAAAGTAAAAACAGAAGTTATAAATACAAAAGCAAAAACCAAAAAGAAAGTTAAGAAAGATCCTGTCAGAGCGGAAGTCAAAAAATTAAAGACGGTTGAAGATATAAAGGCTTGGGCTAAAAAAGAAAGCGTAGTTTCTCAAAGAGAAATGAACCAGCATTTTACGGATTTAAATTTCGGTTCCGACGAAATAGATGAAGTATTGGAGTTCTTCTTCAAAGAAGGCGTTGTGCTTCAGGATGATGACGAATCGGATAAAGATGTTGATGCTCTTTTGGATGAAGATATAAAAGACGAAGATGTCAAAAAAGCCGAAGCTAAGGCATATGAACCATCGGTACATATAAACGACCCCGTAAGGATGTACTTGAAAGAGATAGGTAAAGTTGATCTACTCAGTGCTGAAGAAGAACTTGACCTTGCACAAAAGATAGAAAGCGGAGACGTTGAAGCGAGAAAGAAACTTTGCGAAGCAAACCTAAGGCTTGTGGTAAGTATAGCAAAGAGATATGTGAACAGGGGTATGTCATTCCTTGATTTGATACAGGAAGGTAACCTCGGTCTTTTAAAGGCAGTTGAAAAATTCGATTATACAAAAGGTTTTAAATTCTCTACATATGCTACATGGTGGATAAGACAGGCGATAACAAGAGCCATAGCCGACCAGGCGAGAACCATAAGGATACCGGTACATATGGTAGAGACTATAAACAAACTCAAGAGAGTTCAGAGAATGCTTATTCAGGATTTGGGAAGAGACCCAAATTCTCATGAAATAGCTAAAGAAATGGGTTTACCGGAAGAAAAAGTAAGAGACATAATGAAGATATCTCAGGATCCCGTATCCCTTGAAACTCCTATCGGAGAAGAAGAAGATTCTCACCTTGGAGATTTCATTCCCGATGACGATGCGGTGGCTCCCGAAGAAGCCGCAAGTTATATGCTCCTTAGGACACAGCTTTTCGAAGTGTTGAAAACTCTGACCGACAGAGAAGCAAAAGTACTTATTCTAAGGTTTGGGCTTGAAGACGGCAGACCGAGAACACTTGAAGAGGTAGGGGATATATTCTGCGTTACGAGAGAGAGAATAAGACAGATAGAAGCTAAGGCTTTAAGAAAGTTAAGACATCCTACCAGAAGTAAAAAATTAAGAGATTTTCTATAAAATGAAAGACCTGCGGTATGCGGGTCTTTTTTGTTTTCTTTTCCAAGAAACAAACAAATAAGAGGTTTCACCCCTTAAGCACCTATAAGGGACGTTGTCCCTTACACGCTATTGCAGAGCTCAAGTCGAATTTTACAATTCAAGCTTTAGCTTAATGAATAAAATAAGCAGTTTTGTTTTAGAAATATTTGAAAGTTCCCTTATTTTATCTCTGTTAAAGATTTAACATCGCTGCCCTAAGCCTCTTACATTGAAAGTTTTATTTTAAATTGAATTAATAACTTTTTATGTAAAGGGGAGGGGTAGCTCTCAATCCAAAAATCTCGGGCAGAGATTTTTAGGATATGTGAGAGCGTTAAAGCCACCACGGCGATTGAGTGGAGCCCTTTATCTAATCTTTGGGCGAACAAAGATTAGCGGTGTGTAAGGGGCAGAGCCCCTTAGGTAGGTATGTTTTATAATAAAAAATCCCGAGAATAATCTCGGGATAAATTTTAAGGTTTAAGACCTTTTGATATATTTTAACTTTGATTTTGTATAAAAAAATGGCTCCCCAGGTAGGACTTGAACCTACGACCTTTCGGTTAACAGCCGACTGCTCCACCGATTGAGCTACTGAGGAACGCTACTTAATTATTATACACATCTATTATTAGATGTCAATACCTTTTTTATCCATAAAATCAATTTTATAATTTAAATCGGTATTAAATCGTACTTCATTATTATATTCAATATCGGATATAATATACACAAAATATTTATTTTTTATAATATTTATTGAATAATGCTCTTTATTATTATAAAGCATATAAAATGATCCTTATATAATCTTAAACGAACAATAAAATCATGTTAAATAAAAAAATAATAATTCGAATTATTCGTAAACCAAAAATATAAAATTATTTTTTCTTGTTTTTTAATCTCACCTTTGCTTCTTCTATTGTTTCTCCATCTTCAGTCAAATAATTATCTACAAATTTATCTTCTATTTTTTCATATGTGTCCACTACCCTGTCTTCTATTTTCTTATAGCTCCCAGTTACGGTATCTTCGACTCTCTTGTAACCTCCTTTGACCTTTTCTTCTATCATTTTATTTATCTTTACCAAGTTTGATTTTGCCATTTTAGCCCCTTTCTTAAATCACCGACACTTGTCTGTTTAATATGATTTTAGTATAATATGATAAAAACAGCATTTCAATCATCAATAAATGAATATTTGTTGGAATAATAAATAAGAAAGACAGTAGTATTATGAATACAAAGAATAATAAAAGAAGAAAAGAATCTGTGAAGAAGATAGAAAAAGCATTCTTCGATTTGATGCAGTATAGTGACATAAAAGATATCACCGTAACAGATATCTGTAAAAAAGCTGAACTGAACCGTTCTACTTTCTATGCAAACTACTTGGATATTATAGATTTGGCTGAAAAAATAAAGGATAAAATGATTGAAGATTTCAATGATTTATACTCCGATGAGCATAGTAATAATTATAACTCAAATGATTATTTAAAGCTATTTGAGCATATCAAGGAAAATCAATTGTTTTATAAGACATATTTCAAATTGGGGCTTGATAATTCCTTCGATATTACAAGATATGATACTAATTTGTCAAAAAAATATTACGACGATAAAAACATAAAATATCATATGGAGTTTTTTAGAGCGGGAATTACCTCAATAATTAAGATGTGGCTCAATGACGGCTGTGATTTATCATCAAAAGAACTTTTTGAAATAATAAAAGAAGAATATCAAGGAAAATAAAACTTGATTTGATATCAGTGATTTATATAAGAATTTTAAAATGATTTTTTCATATAGCATATACTTAAAATCATAGGCTAAATTATTTACATATTTCAAGTAATAGTTTTTTTAGTCCAATTATATAAAGACAGTTTAAGAGATAATTTCCTTAAGCTGCCTTTAAGTTTATTTTAAATTTTCTGCATTTCCCGATTTTATTGCTTCGATATTCTCCCTTATTTTTTCTTTATCCCAATCCCACCATTTTATTTCAAGTAAAGAATTCACGGTTTTGTCGTCAATTCTCTTTTTTATGGGTTTTGCAGGAACTCCGCCGACGACAGTATAAGGTTCGACATCTTTTGTTACCACTGAACGTGTCGCGATGACTGCACCGTCACCTATGGTAACTCCAGCCATAATGACCGCTTCGTACCCGATCCATACATCGTTTCCAATTACAATATCGCCTTTATTATCCCAAGACTGAGCAACATCTTTTATGTCAAGCCCCCACTCATCAAAGAACAGCGGGAATGGATACGAAGACAAGGACTTCATCGTATGATTGGCACTGTTAAATAGAAATTTTGCACCGCATCCTATCGAGCAAAACTTGCCAATAATAAGTTTATCGTTATTTATCGGATAATGATATAAAACATTATTCTTCTCAAACTGTACAGGGTCGTTTACAAAGTCATTATACATTGTAAAGTCTCCCACGGTTATGTTTTCATTTGTAATCACATTTTTTAAGTAAATCGTTTCTTTATCACCCTTACGAGGGTATATTTTATTTTCCGGAATAGTCATAAAATCCTCCTATTATATTTGATTTTTTTAAGCTAATCCGGTAAAAGCAATGCAAAGCTTCATTTGTTACCACCTCTCTTATTCATAATAAGATAATATCATATTCAAACATTAAATGCTATCTTATAATAAGTGTATAAAAGGTAATATTTGCTATGATTATATATATTTAAATTAATTGAAATTTTTTAAATTATATAAAATTCTTCTTGACATATTTTTCCTGATATGTATAATAGTTTAAGTAGCGTTCCTCAGTAGCTCAATCGGTGGAGCAGTCGGCTGTTAACCGAAAGGTCGTAGGTTCAAGTCCTACCTGGGGAGCCATTTTTTTATACAAAATCAAAGTTAAAATATATCAAAAGGTCTTAAACCTTAACATTTATCCCGAGATTATTCTCGGGATTTTTTATTATAAAAATATACCTACCTAAGGAGCTCTGCCCCTTACACCCAGCGAAGTTTTTTCCGAAGAAAAAAACTTCGAGAAAAATTCTTCCACTGCGTGGTGCCCAAGCCTTCGGCAAAAGGGATATTAAACATCCTCCCGGGGACATATCCAGATTACCTGAGAGATTTATAACCTTTAATAAAGGATAAGAATTTTATTAAAGGAGTTGGGAGCAGCATTTTGCAGAAAATCTGGTCTCTATAAGCCGCCGAGGCTTTAGCGGAAGCATTTTGACTGTTTACCCATTTGAAAAATGGGCTGGATTAAAAAAATCCGGATGTGCCTCGGCACGTTAAACAGCACGAGCGGATTTGCAACAGCAATATTTGCGAGTTTCCATAAGTTATTTTTTTCTTCTAAAAAAACTTCGCTGGGTTCTTAAGGGACAGCGTCACTTATAGATGTTTAAGGGGTAAAATCCCTTATTTGTTTGTTTCTTGAAAAGAAATTATTTTAAAATCAAGGATTTTATGGTATACTAAATTTGTTATTTAAAGGAATAATTATGGTTAATTTGGATATAAGACTAAAAGCGGTGTATGATTTGGCGGAAAAGTGCGATACATTTTTGGATGTAGGTTCCGATCACGGATATTTACCGCTTCACCTGATAAAAAATAATATAATAAATAAAGCTGTAGTCAGTGATATAAATGAGGGACCTCTTTTTAATGCAAAGGAAAACTTTGAATTATATAAAATGAGGGATAAGGCTAAGTTTATACTCACAGGCGGACTTAGAGATATAGAAACGAGGGATATCGACGCAGTCTCCATATGCGGTATGGGCGGTGAGCTTATAATAAGTATTCTCGAAGAAGATAAAACAAAAGCAAAAGGATTTGATTATCTTATACTCCAACCTATGAACAGTGTGAACCTCGTTAGAAAGTATCTTTACGAAAACGGCTATACCATTGTAAAAGAGGATTTGGTAAAAGACCGACATCACTTTTATAATATATTAAAAGTCATACCAAAGAAAGATAATAGAGAATTCGATGAGATATTCTTTGACTTGGGATATGAACTTTTTAAAGAAGGAAATGAAAATTTTATCGAATTTATAGATTATAAAATAAGAGTAAATAAAAAAATAATAGAGAATTGTAAAAGTAAAAATTCCGAAAATGCCAAAAGGGCGAAGGAAAAAGCGGTTGATTATATAAATAGGCTGGAAGGGGTAAAAAAAGATTATGAGAGTAAAAGATGTAATAGAGTATATTAATGTATTTGCAAACGAGAGTTTTCAGTATGAGTGGGACAATTCCGGATTTCAGCTTGGAAACAGGAACGATGAAGTCAGAAGGATACTTATAACACTTGATATCACAAATGAAGTAATAGACGAAGCAATAAGAGAACACTGCGATATGATAATATCACATCACCCTTTGTTCTTTTCTACTTCGATGAATATAGAACAGTCGAGTATAAAAGGGGATATGATATTTAAACTTATCAAGAACAATATCAATGTTTATTCCGCTCATACGCCTATGGATGTTTCCACGATAGGTCTTAATATGTTTATGGCGAAAAAGCTCGGATTAAGCGAAATAGAGCCTTTGGAAAGATACGTAAGCGATAAATGCGAAGACGATGCAAATCTTTTCGGGCTTGGTGCTGTAGGTAATTTGGATACAAGGATGCCGGTTAATATCGACGGACTTTTAAAGAAAGTTAAAAAGGCTTATAACACAAATGTGTTAAAGGTAACAAACAATTACAACACTCACGGAATACTCAGTAAAGTAGCTCTTTGTACCGGAGCGGGCGGAGATTTACTTGAAATGGTCAAGGAAAAAGGTGCAAAGGTATTTATAACTTCCGATACAAAGTATCATGAGATGCAGGAATTTGTAGACAATGACATTGTCCTTATAAATGTAGGTCATTACAATGCGGAAATTTGTTTCCTTGAAATAATGAATGAACTGCTAAAAATGAAATTCCATGAGATAGAACTTATCAAGTCTGAAGAAAAGAATGTTGAAAGTTTCGCTTATTTCGTTTAAGCAGGGGTAAATAAATGAGTAATAATAAGAAAATCATGCCATATATAACGGGATTTTTGTATTCCTTTATATTTGGCATTTCTTTTGCCTTTACAAGTGAAGTGCTTACTGTACTTCACCCTTTGCAGCTTCCTGCGGTAAGATTTTTATTTGCTGCTTTATTTATAACCCTTCTTTACTTCTTCGGTGCATTCAAGCTTAACTATAAAGGTAAAGATTTGAAACTTTTGATACTACTGGCTATGTTTGAACCTTTACTGTATTTCATATTCGAAACCTACGGGGTCAAACTTACCACGTCTTCACTTTCCGGGACTATGATCGCGACTATTCCCGTTGTCGTATGTATCCTTGCGGTGATTTTTTTAAGAGAGAGACCTTCATTTTTACAGTGGGTTTTTATCGTACTTTCGGTGATAGGTTCCGTAATAGTCGTAACAGGCTCGGGCAGTTCGGGAGGTACTTCCGAGACAATAGGTATATTGTGCCTGCTCGGTGCTGTTATTTCCGGAGCGGGATATAATATAATGAACAAAATAGTCTGTGAAAAGTTCACCGCTATAGAAGTCACGTTCTTTATGATGTGGTTTGCTGCTATATCATTTGGGATTATTTCAATATTTTATTCTAAAGGTTTTGGGGGATATATCGCTGCGTTTACAAATGTGAAAGTTCTGTTGATACTGATGTATCTCGGAACCGTTTCCTCTGTTCTTGCATTTTTCTGTTATAATTTTACCCTGCATAATCTTCCTATAGCACCTGCGGCAGCCTTTGCAAATCTCATTACGGTAATTTCCGTAATTGCGGGAGTGTTTGTAAGGAAAGAACCTTTTACCCTTATTCAAATGCTTGGAGCGGCGATAATCGTGGCGGGAGTGTTCGGAGTGAATTTGCTGGGCAAAGACGAGGATAACGGGGGTAAATCCTTTGAAACTGACAGTTAGGGGTTTTATATAGAATATAATAATCAGTATGAAGTTGTTTGTACACATGCTTATAATTAAAAAATATAATGTTTTGTTTCTTTATATAACACACTTTCTTTGGCATTATTATACTAATATCGCTCATATGATAAGTCTATTTAAATATGACGATTATGTAACTATATATGACAGTGGTTTTATAAGTATTAACGATATGTAAAGCTGAGTCAGAAGATGTATATAATAAAAGCATGAGGGTTAATAATTATTTTACGAAAGTTTTGGTGTTAGCAAGGATACAGCAATGTAAGACGCAAAATAATTAGACTGTGTAATAAGGTGATAAATTATATTTATAATTAATAATGTATTAAAAAGTTTAGGGTAAATATGATTTACTTCTTTGATTTTAATAATTATATAATAAAGAACAAGGTAATTGACCTTGTTTTTTTATCATTTTATGACTACAATTGATATTCTACGCAGAATAATAAAAAAATCACATTTGGAGATAGAAGTGGAATTTAATGAAAAACTGGTGTTAATAAGAAAAGAAAAAGGCTTGACGCAGGAAGAACTTGCTTCTTTATTATTCGTTTCAAGGACGGCTGTATCAAAATGGGAGTCGGGCAGGGGATATCCGAGTATCGATTCTTTGAAAGAAATATCAAGGGTATTTGGTGTTACCATAGATGAACTCCTTTGTGGAGATGAAATTATACTTCTTGTCGAGGAAGATAATAAGAAAAAAGGTGAAACATTTAAAAATATATTATTTGGGTTATTTGATGTTTTTACAATTACTCTGTTCTTCCTTCCTTTATTTGGGTTGAAGTCGGGGAGTAAAGTATTATCTGTATCCCTGTTTTCTTTGAAGGGGATTGAAAATTATGTTTTTATTCCCTATGTCTTGATTTTGACTTTATGCTCGGTTTATGGGATAATGGAGCTCGTGCTTCAAAATTATGACAACGATAATTGGAAAAGGTACAATACTTATATTTCGGTTATATTAAGTATTGTTGCCGTTATGATATTTATCGTGTCTAATCAGCCTTATATGGCATTTTTATTTTTCATTATATTTATTTTAAAGGTATTTTGTTTATTTAAACAGTGATGACACCATTAGTGTCATATATGTGAAAGTCCGGCTCTTACTTATTTATCATCTCCATGATATGGTTTTAGCGGATGTAATTAAACTTGATTTATGGAGGTAAGAAAATGAAAAGAGTTAAAAAAAGTTTTATATGTTCCGGTGTATTATTTATACTGTTTGCGGTTTTTACTTTTATGGTAATAAAAGTAGATGTCAAAGCGGCAGGACCGAACCGATCCATGATAGGTCTGTCTGCTATCAATAAGTTTGTTTTTGACAGTTTTGGGGGTAGCGGTATATGGTATAAAATCACTGAGGTTTTAGGGGCTATCGCTTTACTGACCGCATTTGGGTTTGGTATTTTGGGTTTGATTCAGCTAATCAAAAGAAAGAGTTTATTTAAAGTAGACAAGGATATTTTGCTTCTCGGAGGGTTTTATCTAATTATAATCGCATTTTATGTCTTATTTGAAAACCTAACTATAAATTACCGTCCTATATTAGTAGACGGGAACCTCGAAGCTTCTTTTCCGTCCACTCATACAATGCTTGCGGTATTCATCATGTCCACTGCGATCTATCAATTTCACACGAGGATAAAAAATAAGAACCTTAGATATACTGCCGAAGCGCTATCATCGATAGTTCTTGTACTGACCGTTGTCGGTCGTCTTCTTTCCGGTGTTCACTGGTTTACCGATATAGTATCCGGAGTACTTATATCTTTTGCATTTGTGATGTTATACTATGCTTTTGTAAAATGGTTAAGGGCTGTCCGCCCTTAAAAACCCGACCAATATTTATGCGCATAAATATTGGATAAAGTGCGCCGCTGGGCGCGGTGCCTTTTGCCGAAGGCTTAGCACCACGCAGTGGAAGAATTTTTCTCGAAGTTTTTTTCTTCGGAAAAAACTTCGCAGGGTTCCTAAGGGACAGCGTCCCTTATAGGAAAACCTTATATTATAGTGGTTTTATAAATAGCGTTCATTTGATTTAAGAATGTTTCCCCGTTATCCGTAAAGGTGGCACATAGTTTTTTATCTACCTTTGTCTTAAATCCTTCCTTATATGCTCCGTAAACTGTATTGAATACGCATATATCCGTACACACTCCGCCGATAAGTACTTCGTCAACATTGTTTTTATTGAGTATATTTGCTAAGTCGGTCTTATAAAAAGCGTCATATTCGCTTTTGTCAAGCCATATCACATTTTCCTTATCCTTATTTTCTTCGTACCATTCGCCTAATTCACCATAAAGCTCTTGCCCCCAAGTTCCCTTGACATTGTGTTTATCCCAAAGTTCAAAGTGTTTGTCGTTCTCTTCGTGAGCGTCCATGGCAAATACTATCATCTTATTATCCTTATCGTATTTTTTTATTGTTTCGAGCATATCACCTACTATGTTCTGTGCTGGTTTTCCCGCGGTAAGCCCGCCTTTATCGTCTACAAAATCGTTGCTCATATCTACTATTATCAAAGCGTCCATATTTAACTCCTTTTGTTTTTTCATATTATAACATAGTTTTTTATTTATGTTCGATAGTTATTGTTTCATTATTATGATAAAATAAAATTAATAAAAGAGGGAGGACGGAAAAATGTTAGCAACTCATATACAAATAGATATATGTTTTATGATAATGATTTTCATAATATATCTCAACGTAAGGAAAAGCAATAATTACAGCTTTGATAACAAGATACTTTCTTTTCTTATGATACTGGTCATATTTGTTCTCTTTTTTGATGCCCTTGGGTGGTTCTTTGATAAAAGAGTTTGGGATTACTCAGAGATTGTACTTTACTTCGTAGATATAATATATTTTTCTCTGTCTTGTATCATAGCCTTTTTCTGGATGATATTTGTATACATTAAATTGTACGGAAATATGGATATGGGTAAGTTGAAGTGGGCGTTTTTGGCTGTGCCTTTGACTCTTTTTCTTATCCTAAATATCACGACTCCTTTTAGAAAGCTAATTTTTTATGTTGAAGATTATACTTATGTAAGGGGGAGTATGTTTGCACTTCAAACTATAATAAACTTCGGATATTTGATTGCTTCCAGCATTATAGCAATGATTCAAAGGAAAAAAGAGATATATCAGTCAAAGAAGGATGAGTGTCTTTATCTTGCACTCTTTCCAATACTTCCGATAATAGGAGGAGTCCTTCAAATATTTGAATATGATTTAAATGTGCTTTGGCCCGCCGCTTCTCTTTCTCTTTTACTTATATACATAAATATGAGCAATGAACAAATATCGCTGGATGCTTTGACGGGACTTAATAACAGAGGAAGATTTGTTAAATATATAAATTCTGCCGCAAGAAATTTAAAATGCGGCAAAAGATTATATCTCTTTATGATGGATATAGATGATTTTAAGAATATAAATGATACTTACGGACACAACACAGGAGACGAAGCTCTTATCAAGACTTCGGAAATATTGAAGAAATTTTTTTCTTTAAAGCATTCTTTTATATCCAGATACGGAGGTGACGAGTTTGCCGTGGTCATAAGCTTAAATGATGATACTCAGGCGGATAGGGTCATAAAGGAAATGGATAAATTTGTAGAGTCTTATAACGAAAACATAACGAGCGGATATAATCTCAGTTTAAGTATCAGATATTCTTATACGCAAGGTAAAGATTTTGACCTTGAAAAACTTATTGCAGAAGCAGATGAGAATATGTATAAAGAAAAAAGGATCCATAAGAGGATTTAAAAATCGAATATTATTATTGATAAATTTAAAATGTGAGTTTATGATATTTATTTGCAGAGGATTTATATGAAAAGGTAAATAAAATAATATTTGCAATTCTATTTTTCGTAATTATCTGTCGAGTTAATGTAATAATTAAAAGGTCAATCTCTTGATATCATGAGCAACAAAGTTGTTTCGTTCATTTTGACAGAAACATAATTCAATTTAAATTTTAACTTTGGTTAAAGATTTCATGTCGCAGAAATTAAAAGTCAGCATGATTTTAATGTTATGATATATAGTTGATGACATTTACAGCCATTTGGAAATAGTTTTTATATATTCATGGATTTTGACTTTTTCGCTCATGTTATCGTATTTGTTATTACATCCTAATTTTGTATAACAGACTTAACAAGATTTTAATTTTTTTAAGAAATCTTTTACTAGAAAATAATATAATCGTTTTAAAGGGCAGAGTCCCCGAAGTGTTTGATTATAAAGAAAATATATTGGAGAAAAAAATGCAGGGAAATTTATTTGATGATGTTAGAGAGGAACAATTAAAGACAAAGGCTCCTTTGGCGGTTAGGATGAGGCCCGAAAACTTGGACGAGTTCTTCGGTCAGGAACATATCGTGGGAGAGGGGAAACTTCTAAACAGGATGATAGAAGCGGACAGGATAAGTTCCATAATCCTTTTCGGTCCGGCCGGGTGCGGAAAGACCACTTTAGCCAGGATAATAGCAAATAAAACGAGCTCTTATTTTTACAGTTTAAATGCGGTTACCTGCGGAGTCAAGGATGTTAGGGAAATAATCGAAAATGCTAAGGCTAATCTGGGAATGGAGAGAAAGAAAAGCATACTGTTCATAGATGAGATCCATAGGTTCAATAAATCACAGCAGGACGCACTTCTCCCAAGTGTTGAAGACGGGACTATCATATTGATAGGTGCGACTACGGAAAATCCTTTCTTTGAAATAAATTCTCCTTTGATTTCCCGCTCTACTTTGTTCAAGCTTAAAAAGATAGAAAAAGAAGATGTCAGGAAGATAATCGAAAACACCTTAAAAAACAAAGAAAGAGGTCTTGGAAATTACGATATACAAATAGACGAAGAAGCAATAGACTACCTCTCTTTGATGTCAAGCGGGGACGCAAGAGTTTCTTTGAATGCACTTGAACTCGCTTATCTTACCACGCCTAAAGATGAAAACGGAGTGATAAAACTCAATAAAGATATAATAGCGGAATGTATGCAGAAGAAAAAAGTCACCTACGACAAAGGGGATAACGAACACTATGACACCATAAGTGCCTTCATAAAAAGCATGAGGGGTTCGGACCCCGACGCCGCCGTATACTATCTTGCAAAGATGTTATATGCAGGGGAAGATCCGAAATTCATAGCGAGAAGGATGATAATATTTGCTTCCGAAGATATTGGGAATGCAAATATAAAGGCTTTGGATTTGGCGGTAAGCACTTTTAAAGCGGTGGAAGTCATAGGTATGCCGGAAGTTAGGATAAACCTTGCGCATTGCGTTACCTACCTTGCTTCCTCGCCTAAGAGTAACGCTTCTTATATGGCGATAAATAAGGCAATGAGTGACATAGAAAACGAGCCTAACTATGAAGTTCCTCTTCATATAAGAAACGCAAATTATAAAGGAGAGAAAGACTTCGGCATAGGGGTTGGATATAAATATCCTCACGACTTTGAAAATGATTATGTAAAACAGGATTATCTGCCCGATGAAATAAAAGGCAGGGTTTATTACGAGCCTAAGGAAAACGGGGCAGAGGGGAATTTGAAGAGGTATCTTGAGAATTTGAGGAAGTAGGGATATTTGCTGTTTTTATTAAATTTATATAATTTTAATAAGAAAGTAAACGAAATTATTACTATAAATATATTTTTAATAACGTTTATGAAAAATATAATAATAAATCATCTTTATTAATATTTTTACTGCAAATGAATTTTGTTTTGATCATAAAATTTAACATGATTTTAAAAGCGATTAAATAATTTAAATCAAAGCTATTTTGTATAAAATAATCTCATATAAAAGATAATTAAAATCATTAAATAAAATTTAGGTAATTGAATTTATCATATAATATCCGAGATACTTTTAGTATTACAGTTTTATGGATTTTCAGCGTATCAAAGAATGATATTAATCATGATTTGAATTCTTTTTGGGTTACTTTTTTTTCAATAATATAAATAAATAATAAAGCTTACTTTATGGTTACATATGTAATAATACATATAACAAAAAGTGAGCTTTTTCTTATACTGAAAACGCTGTCAAACCCTCTTGTTTAAAGGTTTTGTTTTAATTTGGTAAAAATCCTCTTTTTTTGAAATTTTTTTAAGTTTATCCTTTATTTTTTAAGTATTTTTTATTATAATGGGAAAGATGTAAATATATAATAATATAATTTAAGATAAATATTTTTAGGAGGATATATTATATTATGGCTAAAAAAATGAAAACTATGGATGGGAATACGGCTGCTGCTTATTGCTCTTATGCCTTTACTGAAGTTGCCGGAATTTACCCAATCACACCGTCTTCTCCAATGGCTGAATGCATTGACGAATGGTCAGCTTCAGGCAAGAAGAATATATTCGGTGAAACTGTAGATGTTATTGAACTTCAATCGGAAGCAGGTGCTGCGGGTGCGGTGCACGGTTCATTATCATCAGGTGCTCTAACAAGTACATATACAGCATCACAAGGTCTACTTCTTATGATACCTAATATGTACAAAATCGCAGGGGAATTACTTCCGGGAGTATTCCACGTATCTGCAAGATGTTTGGCATCACACGCTTTAAATATTTTCGGCGACCATACTGACGTTATGGCTGCAAGACAAACCGGTTTTGCTATGCTTGCTTCTAACTCTGTTCAGGAAGTTATGGACCTTGCAAGTGTTGCTCACTTAAGTGCTATCAAAGGAAGAATTCCTTTCATTCACTTCTTTGACGGTTTCAGAACAAGTCACGAAATCCAAAAAATCGAAGAAATGCCTTATGAAAAACTAGCTGAAATGGTTGATTATGATGCAGTTCAAGAATTTAAAAATAACGCATTAAACCCTGAACATCCTACAACAAAGGGTACTTGTCAGGGACCTGAAATCTTCTTCCAAGCAAGAGAAGCTTCAAATAAATTCTACGAAGCTATTCCTGCTATCGTAGCTGATTACATGAAAGAAGTATCTAAAATCACAGGCAGAGATTACAAACTTTTCAACTACTATGGTGCGGAAGATGCGGAAGACATCATCGTAGCAATGGGTTCTGTATGTGATACAATCGAAGAAACAATCGATTATTTAAACAAAAACGGAGAAAAAGTCGGTCTATTAAAAGTTCATCTTTACAGACCATGGGCTCCTGAATACATGTTTGAAGTTCTTCCAAAGACAGTTAAGAGAGTTGCTGTACTTGACAGAACAAAAGAACCCGGTGCACCGGGACAGCCTTTATACTTAGACATCAAAGATTCTTTCTACGGAAAAGAAAACGCTCCTTTGATCGTCGGCGGTATTTACGGTCTTGGTAGTAAAGATACTACACCTTCACATATCAAAGCTGTTTATGATAATTTAAAAGAAGCAAATCCTAAAAATGATTTCACGATCGGTATCGTTGATGACGTTACAAATAAATCACTTGAAGTAAAAGAAGATATCGTTACAGCTCCTGAAGGAACTATTTCTTGTAAATTCTGGGGTCTTGGTTCAGACGGTACTGTAGGTGCTAACAAATCTGCAATCAAAATCATCGGTGATAACACTGATATGTATGCTCAAGGTTACTTTGCATATGACTCTAAGAAATCAGGCGGTGTTACCGTATCTCACTTAAGATTCGGTGAAGAACCAATCAAATCAACTTACTTAATCGCCGATGCTGACTTCGTATCTTGTTCAACACAAGCTTATGCTGAAAGCTATGACATGGTAAGCGATGTTAAACCGGGCGGAATATTCCTTCTTAACACAGTTTGGAATATGGATCAGCTTGAAAGACATCTTCCAAAAGAAGCTAAACAATATATTGCTAACAACAATATCAGATTCTATACAATAAATGCTACAAAAGTAGCTGAAGAAATCGGTCTTGGCAGAAGAACAAACATGATCATGCAGGCTGCATTCTTCAAACTTTCGGAAGTTATCCCTTATGATGAAGCAGAAAAACTTCTTAAAGAATCTGTAAGAAAAACTTACGGTAAAAAAGGTGATAAGATCGTTAATATGAACATCGCTGCTATCGAAAACGGCGTTAGCGAACTTGTTAAGATCGAAGTTCCTGAAAGCTGGAAAACAGCTGACAACGAACCAAAAGCAAAAGCTGAAAGAACTGATTTCGTAGAAAACGTATGTGATATCATGAACGCTCAAAAAGGTGATACACTTCCTGTATCTGCATTTGACGGTTATGAAGACGGTACTTTCCCTAACGGAACAGCTAAATACGAAAAGAGAGGTGCTGCCGTAAACGTACCTGTATGGGACGCAAACAAATGTATCCAATGTAACCAATGTTCATACGTTTGTCCTCACGCAACAATCAGACCTTTCTTATTAGATGACGAAGAAAAGAAAAATGCTCCGGAAGGTTTTGAAACATTAGAAGCAAAAGGACCGGGAGTTGAAGGATATAACTTCAGAATCCAAGTTTCTTCTTATGACTGTTTAGGATGCGGACAATGTGTTGAAATTTGTCCTACAAATGCAATCAGTATGACACCTATCGATGATGTTCTTGAAGAAGAAGGAGCACATTGGGATTACGCAATGAGCCTTTCTAAGAAAGATGTAAATGTAAATAAATTTACTGTAAAAGGAAGTCAGTTCCAAACACCATTACTAGAATTCTCAGGTGCATGTGCGGGCTGTGTTGAAACTCCTGTTGCTAAACTTGTTACACAATTATACGGGGACAGAATGTATATCGCAAATGCTACAGGTTGTTCTTCAATCTGGGGTGCATCTGCTCCTACAACACCTTATACCGTTAACGAAAAAGGACAAGGTCCTGCATGGGCTAACTCATTATTCGAAGATAACGCTGAATTCGGTTACGGTATGTACCTAGGTGTTAAGAAAATGAGAGATACTATCGCTCATAAACTTGAAAACTTAGTAGCTGACGACAGTGTAAAAGCTGATGTTAAAGATGCTGCAAAAGCTTGGTTAGACGTTAAAGATAAAGGCGAAGAAAGTAAAGAAGCAAGTGCTAAGTTAGTTGAAGCTCTTGAAGCATGCGGATGTGACAATGCTGACGCTAAATACGTATTAGCTAACAAAGACCAACTGGTTAAGAAATCATTCTGGATGTTCGGCGGTGACGGCTGGTCATACGATATCGGTTACGGCGGACTTGACCATGTACTGGCTTCTAACGAAGACGTTAACGTTCTTGTATTCGATACAGA
Source organism: Anaerofustis stercorihominis DSM 17244 (assembly GCF_000154825.1). NCBI lineage: Bacteria > Bacillati > Bacillota > Clostridia > Eubacteriales > Eubacteriaceae > Anaerofustis > Anaerofustis stercorihominis. The sequence continues at coordinate 246,110 of NZ_DS560015.1, forward strand.
AGTTTACTCCAATACAGGCGGTCAATCTTCAAAAGCTACTCCTGCAGCTGCAATCGCTGAATTCGCTGCTTCAGGTAAGAAGACTAAGAAGAAAGACTTAGGTATGATGGCTAAGACTTACGGTTATGTATACGTAGCACAAGTTGCTATCGGAGCTGACAGAAACCAATTAATCAAAGCTATCAAAGAAGCCGAAGCTTACAACGGACCTTCGCTTATCATAGCTTACTCTCCATGTATCAACCATGGTATAAACATGACTAAAGCAGGGGAAGAAGCTAAGAAAGCTGTTGAAGTTGGTTACTGGCACTTATACAGATATAATCCGGAACTATTGGCAGAAGGTAAAAACCCATTCATCTTAGACAGCAAAGAACCTAAATTTGACGGTTTCCTTGATTTCATCAAAGGTGAAAGAAGATACGCTTCTCTTGCTAAAGCTTTCCCTGATAAAGCAGACGCTTTATTCGAAAAGAACAAAGAAGACGCTATGGAAAGATATGCTGGATACAAAAAATTAGCTGAACAAGAATAATATATTCTCTAAATAAAAAAGACACCCTATTGGGTGTCTTTTTTATTTAAAATATTAAAATGATTATTTATATTTATTATTTTTGTTTATCCATGGAGCGTAAAAATGAACCTAGTATGCAGTATAAAATGATATTCTTTATTTTATTGTATAAAAAAGTATCTTGTTTTCCTTAAATAAATAAAATTATTACATGCTTTTTTTGAATGAAGCGTTTCGATATAAAATATTAATGTTTATAATATAATTATTTAATATGATGATACTTGAATAAAAATTCTCTTTAAAATGATATTGTACTTTTTAAGATATAGTGTTACTATATTTATTATAAAACAAAGGCTTTTTAGAGTCTTTTTGTTTTTTATTGGAGTTTTTTATGAAAGATATGACAAAAGGTAATATATTTAAAATACTTATAATGTTTTCTCTGCCTCTTATTCTAAGCGGTATCCTTCAGCAACTTTACACCATAGTGGATTCCGTAATCGTTGGTAATGTGGTAGGGGAAAATTCTCTTGCGGCAATAGGGGCAACCAACGGTATCACATTCCTTATACCAAACCTTTTGATGGGATTTACTACCGGGGTGTCTATTTTGGTATCCAATTATTACGGAGGAGATAAAAAAGAGTTTATACCTAAAATCACAGCTTCCTTTGTGATAACCCTTACTATTATATTCACTTTGGTAAGCGGAGTTTGTGCCGTTTTTACCGAGGGAATAGCATGTCTTTTGAATACACCGTCCAATATAATGGATCTTACGGTTTCATATCTTAGGATATTATTCTTGGGTGTACCGTTTTTGACTGTTTACAATATATACTCCGCACTGTTTAGAGGGATAGGAGACAGCAGAAATCCGTTTATAGCCATAGTCATTGCGGCTTTTACCAATGTAGTTCTTGATTTGATATTCGTTATAAACTTTCATATGGGAGTTTCCGGGGCTGCTATAGCTACAATAACTGCACAGTGTTTTTCTGCGGTTTATCTTGTAATTGTGGCAGTTATCAAGTATAAACTACTACATTTTAAGCTTAGTTTTAAATCAGTGAATTCAAATATGTTAAGAGCGGGTTTTTCTCTCGGACTTCCCGTAGCTCTTCAGTCAAGCATAGTTTCATTCGGTTCTCTGCTTCTTCAAAATATAATGAACGGTTTCGGTTCCAACGTAGTTGCGGATATAACCACTGCGTATAAGGTAGACAGCCTGTCTCTGCTTCCGGTGATAAATGTGTCAAGCGCACTGTCAACCTTTACCGCTCAAAACGTCGGTGCTAAGAACAGAGAGAGGGTAGAAAAGGGATTTAAAGTAGGTGCAATTATAATCCTTCCCGTATCGATACTTACCGCTTTGATAGTCGTTTTGGGAGGAAGCAGTTTCCTTTATATGTTCGGAGTTTCCGATGAAGTATGCTATATCGGAAAGACTTTCCTTTACACATGCAGTATATTTTATATATTCTTTGCTCTTCATAATCTCTTCGTCGGTTTTCTGCAGGGGACGGGGAGTGTAGTTATCACTGCAATGAGTAATGTTATTAGCCTTTTTGTAAGACTGGTTCTTTCCTATATTTTTGCGTCTGTATTCGGTTTTAGGATAATAGCTTACAGCGAAATCATTTCTTGGATAGTCGGTGCTCTTATTGTATTTGTATACTATAAGAAAAAGACATGGCTGAAAAGGGTGGAAATAAGTGGTGTAAAATAAAAGGACGCTGTAAATATCGGAATCCTTTTTTATTCTTTTATACTTCTTCTATTTTTCTGAGCAGATAACCTTCGCTCAATCCGTAGTCGCTGACTATAATGTTTTCTGCGTATGTTTTATTTATGATAGTGTCCAGTATCAATATCCCGGGGATTATGGTATGAACTCTGTCGGGGCATGATTTGATTATCAGTTCCTTTGCTTTATTATAATCATTTGATAATAGTTCTTTCAATTCCTTGAATTTATTTACTTCTATTATTATGTTATCCTTATTCAAATCAAAATGATCATTTATAAGCTTCAACAGTGAATAAGCCGTTCCGCCGATTATACATATGTTTTTGAAATCTTTATATTTTTCAAAATCTAAGGAACTCTTATTATTTATCTCCTCTGATATTTTCTCGGATATCTTTTTTCTTTCTTCTTTTGTCGGTAAAAAGTCTCTTACGAACTTCTTATATAGATTTAACGAGCCGATAGGGAAGCTTATGTTCTCCTTGTTTTTACTGTTTATGAACGAAACTACTTCACTGCTCCCGCCTCCTATGTCTATCATAAGTCCGTCTGTAATATCTATATCTTCCATTATACCTTTAAATCCCAGCATTGCCTCTTCCTCGGCACTCAAAACATCTATTTTGCATTCAGTCAGTCTAAATATTTCATCAATGACTTCCGTTGTGTTTTTGATATTTCTTATGGAGGCGGTTGCATAGATATAATACTTGTCTACCGAAAAGTTCTTTATTAGTTCGATGTATTCATTGAGCACTTCTGCGGCTTTTATGATACCCTCATTCGTCATTATATTATCTTCTATATGATATGCAAGCCCCGCTGTTATCCTATTTGAGAAGAGTATATTTATTTTATCGTTTTCTGTTTTGTATACTCTTAGCTTTATGGAGTTTGAACCTATATCTATCACTGCGTATTTCATTTTATCTTCCTTTCCTTTCAATTAAGTACAATTAGGATTAACGTGTATAATATTATTATTTTATGTAGTATTATACTAAATTTATATAAAAAAGAAAACCCAAAAGGGTTCTCTTCGATACATATTTATTATTTAGTGAAATGTTTATCGTAATGAGCGATTGCTCTTTCTATTACTTCTTTTGCGTCATCTACTCCAAGTACCTTTTCGACTGTGGTTTCTTTATGCTCCAAAGTTTTGTATACACTGAAGAAATGCTGTATTTCTTCAAATATATGGTAAGGTAAATCATTTATGGTTTCGCAATTATTATATGTGGGGTCATTGAAAGGAATAGCTATTATCTTTTCATCGTTTTCTCCGTCGTCTATCATATTAAGCACCCCGATAGGGTAACATCTGATAAGGCTGGTCGGCTGTATCTTTTCACTGCAAAGAACTATTACATCGAGGGGGTCTCCGTCTTCTCCGTATGTCCTCGGTATAAATCCGTAGTTGCCCGGATAATGAGTAGAAGTATATAAAATCCTGTCTACGATGATATATCCTGTTTCTTTGTCAAGTTCGTATTTTACATTGCTTCCTTTCGGGATTTCTATAAAAGCTATAAAATCATCAGCTTTAATTCTAGACTTATCTATATTATGCCAAATGGTGTTCATATAAGTCCTCCTTTATAAATGAATATCTTTATTTAAGTTTACACTAATATATGGAAAATGCAATACAAAAATTTATTATTTTGTATCATAAATATGTTCCGAAATCATGATAACCTCCTAAATAAATAAAAATATCTTATATCCTGCAAAAAGAATTGTATTAAATTTACTTCTGTAAAATAATAAGTGTTCAGATTAACTAGTAGGTTTAACTAATCCCCCTCGAAAAATTTCTTGCTGTCTTTTTTATATATTAATCTTTTAATAAATAGTTATGAGCCTTATTATACTTAGAAGATTTATATATTTAATCTTAAAATTAAGATAGGTACTCTAAATATTATTCGTTATTTATTGCAACAAAAGAACAAATTTCCCCAATTAATATTTATATTATTATTTAAATACACATAATATATGGAAAAGGTAATTCAAAAATTTATTATTTAATGTTATAATATAAAATATGACATATAAATTATAGATTTTTTATCATCATAGGAGGAATATATGGACTTTTTAAGCATTCAAAATACATCTTCGGCTTTTTCGAGATTCGGACTTTATCATTTGATACCACTTGGAATTTGTATTTTAATATGCGGTATATTATTTTTACGAAGAAGACAAATAAGAAGAAGCGGGAATGGTAAATGGTATTTTTTGTTTTTAGGTTTCTTTGCATTTCTTTTTGAAGTTATATATATAGTTTGGAATTATGCAATCATCGGGGAAGCGAATATAATATATGCCGTTCCTTTTGATTTTACCTTTGCGGCAATGATACTTTCAGTACTTCTGTATGCAACAAGAAAACAAATATTCTTTGATTTACTTTACTTTATTTCTTTCTTTTCCGCAATTAACTTTATATTCGCGGACTTTGGGGGGTATGGTATAAATCATTTCAGATATTACCAGTTTTTTATTTGCAATATATTCGTTATATTTTCCGCAATGTATTTTACCCATATAGAATACAAGAATATAAAAAGTATAAGGTCGGTAATCAACTACAGTGTGTTTATAGTTCTTTTAATTGCTTTTAACGCTCTTATAAGCTTTATAAGCGGATTTGATTATTTAAATACAATGTTTTGTTATATACCGTCTTTGGTCACATCAGCGGCGGGAGGAGCCCTTGGAACCATTATACTTATAGTTTTAAGTATAGTTCTTGCTCTTATAGCATATCTTCCTTGGATGATCTATAATAAAACGACTGAGGAAAAATACTCTCTTCATAAAGATGAAGAAGTAGAAGAAAAAGCAGAAATTTAATTTAATTATCGTATTTCAATTGATTTTTATATAGATGTGTGAAATCACACCAAACTTATAAAAATAATGTTTAAAAGGGGAGACAAAGTAAATAAAACTGTCAAATCCATCAATTTCGAATGAGAATTTTTTTGATTTTAAACAGTTAAAAAATTATAAAAAATACATGAAAAAAATTACATTATTCTCTTGACAATTTTACATTTATCATGTATTATATTACCTGTGTCAAGTCGAGGTGTAGCGCAGTTGGTAGCGTACGTGGTTTGGGACCATGGGGCCGGGGGTTCGAGTCCCTTCACCTCGACCATTATTTTTTTCAAGACACATTTTTGGGGCCTTTAGCTCAGTTGGTTAGAGCATCCGGCTCATAACCGGACGGTCCGGGGTTCGAGTCCCTGAAGGCCCACCATTATATGAAATCAACGTCTTTCTGCAGAAAGACGTTTTTTATGCTTTTGTATAAAAATAAGCGTAGTGAATGATTTCATATGAGCGGAAAATAACGAAGTTAATTTTTGCGAATAGTCGTTAGTTATCAGGTAAAAAGAAGCATTATGAGTATAAATTAAAGTATAAAAATGATCATAACAAATTGTTTTATATTCGAAAAAATCCGAAGTATTATTTTATGAATAGTCGGTAACTATCAGGAAAATATTAGCATAACGAGTATAATCTTAATAATTCTCAGTATATAAATTAGAAATGATATTTTACTTGAAAATAAAATCAAGCAAAGCTTGTGAATATTTTATAATCAGTTTAAAAATTAATATAATAAATTTTTTATTAAATGCATAGTAATAATGATAGAAAGTGTTTATAAATTTCATATTGAATTATTTTTATAAGAAATTACAAAAAAACTGATTAAATACAGAAAATATATTTATGTAAATAAAAAAGAGATAAACCAAAGGGCAACTCAATAAGGGATTTGTAATCCTGTAAAATATCGGCATAGTCGTAATAATCGGCTATGCCTTTTTTACATTGCTTGGAATATCTACTTCACCAATGAAATTGAAAATTACCTTTAGCTTTTTGGTGTTCCTATCCCAAGGCTTTTCGTTTCCGTAAACATATATCTTTTCAATAAAAGTTCTGATGATCTCAGCGTTAAGTTCCTTGATATCTGTGTAAGTTTTAACCAATCGAAGGAAACTGTCTACATTGTTAGATTTTTCTTTTGCTGCATCGATGATATGCTTAAGTTCTGCAAGACGATGTGTTAGTTGACTCTGCTCGGTTTCATAAGTTGCTAACATTTTCGCAAAACGCTCATCACTGATTTTACCTTCTACATTATCCTCATATAACTTTTGAATAATGGTGTCGAGCTTGCTGGCTCTGGTCTGCGATTGTTCGTATTCTTTCTTGCTTTCACGAATTTCACGTTCGACTGCTTTGGCATTGGACTTTGTAACCATCTCAACAAACTCATCTTCATGCTCTCTAGCAAACGCTGTTACCTGCTGAATCATGTAAAGTAGAACATTTTCAATATCCACATTGCGTATTTGATGGGAAGTGCAGGTGTCTTTGCCTCGTTTGCGATAGTTGGCACAGACCATATATTCCTTGTCATGACTCCAGCCTTTGCCTCTGACTTGATATAACTTTGAACCACAGTCTGCACAGAATACCATGCCGGATAGTACCGGCATTTCTCCGAGCGGTGTAGGTCTGCGCCTTCCGTCACGAATTCGCTTTACCGTTTGAAATGTATCTTCATCAATAATAGCTTCATGTGTATTCTTGAAAATCTGCCATTCTGATGGGTCATTCTTTATCGTTTTCTTTAGCTTATAGGATTTTTTCCTTGTCTTGAAATTGATCGTATGACCAAGGTATTCCTGCCTGTCAAGAATATCTGCTACCGTCCTAGGCACCCATGCATAAGGTTCTTCGGTAGTAAGTGCTGTCGGATACAAGTCGATTTCTTTGAAATAGAAAGAAGGCGTAAGCACCTTGTCATTTTCAAGTTTCTTTGCAATCTGACTTGGACCGTATCCCTCGATACATAGTTGAAATATCCTTTTTACGATTTCTGCAGCAGGTTCATCCACAATCCAATGATTCTTATCATTAGGGTCTTTCATATATCCATAAGGTGGATTTGTGCAAAGTGGCTTTCCCGATTCGCCCTTAGCCTTAAACACGGCTTTGATTTTCTTGCTTGTGTCCTTGGCGTACCATTCGTTAATAATATTAAGAAATGGTGTAAAATCACTGTCTTGCTGATTGATGCTGTCAACTCCATTGTTGATGGCAATAAATCTGACTTCAGCTTCTGGAAAAGCAATCTCTGTGTAATAACCTACCTTGAGATAATCTCTACCGAGTCTGCTCATATCTTTTACAATAATCGTTGCGATATGACCTGCGTCCATTTCTGCTATCATTCTTTGAAAACTCGGTCTGTCAAAGGTTGTACCACTCACACCGTCATCAACAAAAAATTCAGTGTTAGTAAATCCGTTATCATCAGCGTATTTTTTTAATATTGCTTTTTGGTTCTTTATACTGTTGCTGTCACCCTGAAGTTCATCATCACGAGATAATCTGCAATAGAGTGCAGTTATCTTTTCGGGGGCTGCATCATAAGGCTGTCTGTTTAAATTATTCATTTTCTACTCCTTTCCGACAGCCTTCAAGCGGAACACCCAGTAAGGGTATTGTCATATTACCGTACTATTCGGCATTAGTCGAGTTATATTACGCTGATAATTGTGTTATTTCTGATAACTTTTCATGGTCGTTTGCATGGCTTGTAATAAGCCTTTTTACCTTATCGTAGGCTGTTTCGGCAGCCGTAGCACTTGTTTCGTATTCTATGATAAATAAGGTATTCCCGATCTGAAGTTCAGTTACACCAGATTTACTTTTCACTGAATCCACCTCTTTTCATTTACTCTTAAGTGAGTAACAGAACGCTACTCCCTTAGGAGTGATAATTTTTATTTAAGCTGAAGCAGCTTAACAGCTTCAGAACGTATTAGTTTTGCATCAAGATACTCATGTGCAAGATAGCCTACTTGGTGATGCATGGTAAATAATTCTGTCAAAGCACGTACGCAGATTGGCATACGGTTGATGATCCAGTAATAGCTGAAGTCACCAAATGCGATAATCTTATCTGTGCTTGGCATTGCATTGCAGATGTACACAGGTCTGCTCATGATAGTGTCGTTGATGTGATTCCAAATGTAGTTACCGTCCTTATCCTTAAGAGTGCGTAACTTCTGTGCAGTTTCATCGTTCATTAACCATACACCCTTAGTGCGATATTCCTGTTTGGTAGAGAAATACAGCGCAATGACATCATCATAGGTAAGTGCATCTGCTGTTACACCGACCTCAGCGCCATCGGTATCATGCAAAAATCCTGTAGGCATATCTACACCAGTACCATTTACAAATGCGTCTTCCTCAGATTTACCAAATCTTTTAGCAAAGCGGTTTACAAGGAAGTCTTCCATGTCGAATTTCATATCCTGCATAAAATCCATATCCATTCTATCGATGATGGCAAGTTTGTGGCATTTCACCTTTTTCTTAGTGAAAGATGATGCTACATCTTTTATAAAACGGTCGGTATTGCTTACTACCCATTCGGCTGGCTCATCACTATCAGAAAGCCAAATATCCAAATCAGAGTCAATAGTGGTAATGCTTGTGCAGATATTTCTGAAGATATATTCTTTCTTTAATGCATCCATAAACATACGATTACTGTCGTATGGAATAACGAACATATCACTTCCGGCGTTTCCTTTTCCCATAGTACTATACAGAACGCCTTTTCCTTTCATCATCGTGTTCCAGAATGCTTTTCTGTAGGATTCGGATTCAATTGTAAAAGTGTCGTAATTCATAATCTTAAATCTCCTTTGCATTGGTGTTAATATATTTTTTCTTAAGAGAATCAGCTTCTCTGAGTGAGATATGTCTGCACTCTATAAGTGCATCCATCATATGGTCAAATGACTGATAAGGATACTGTTTGCCCTGATACCAGACAAAGAACACTTTGTCTTCAGTTGGATATAGCGGGCAAAGAATAACAACAGCGTCATCTTTGTTTTGAGGGACGATATCCAGAATGTAAAATGTCTGAAAATCGATCCATGTATTGCGTAAATAATGTGCAACCTTCTTATCAATATTCATGTGTTTATTTCTCCGTTTTCTCATAAAAAATTGTTGTGTTTGATTTAGGTTTAATTACCCCTTTGATTTCGCCTTGTTTGTACGCAAGACCCCACGCCGTTCCACGGTAAAAGAAAGCGTGGAGATTTGCACCGCCCCTAGGGGTTAAAGTTCAATGCGACACTTGTTTTGACAGAAGTTAGAAAGTTTTTTGTTGTATATCCTGTCATCTTCTTCTGTCCACTCGTGAAGATTGTTGCTGATGATAAAATCTTCTAAGTCCTTACGGGATAGAAATGTTGCATCGAATAAATCTCCGAAAATGCTCCAACAAGCGTGGTCTGCTTTAACGCTACACTGTACAAGAAATGCTTTTCCTTTACTATTTGCAAGCATAACCACAGGTTGGTATTTGTTGATATGTTTCATGTCATGTACATATCGGTCGAAGATAGATGTATCAAATCTGTATTTGCTCATGTGTCTACTCCTTTCCAGGCTATTGCCTTAATCGTTGATGTTCTTAGGTTATCTAGCACATACGCATCACCTCCTTCACAGTTGGGGCAATGGGGCAGATAAATATATATTTTCTCTATAGAGAGTAGAATTTTAAATCAACTATATATACTTGCCACAATGCCCCATGTTATTATTCAAGAAAATCCGAAAGCAATCTGTAACCTATGACCATTGTGGTTTTCTCTCCGCCACCTTTCGGTCTTTTTCTGACTACGTTCGCCACAGCTTCAAGACTTTGTTTAAAGTTCTTCATGCTTTCGGCATAGTGACCGTTCTCGGCACACCAATCCTTATAGCATCTGTATACAGAAGAAGTCCTTTCTTCAAAGTCCCCTTGCTCCATGCAGTCTTCCATAAAGAGAACCATCTTATCGCTGTCATGCTGATATCTTGCAGTTGCATCTTTTACAGAATGTGGAAGTACAAGCCCTTCTTTTCGTAGAAGTGCATATCCTTCAAGCAGCCAATTCAAAATAGCACTCTGTACTTCTGGTCTTGAAAACTCCTGTTTTAACGACTTGTCCTGTTCCGACTCATCAAAATGCCTTTCAAAAGGAACAATGATGACTCGACCACTTGTAAAAATGGTCATATCATTGACTGCAGGCAGATAATTGGTATTGATGTAAAGCTTGAACAATGGCTGAAAATCAAAACTGTTCTCATGAAGAAAACGAGCATTGATGGTATCATTACCGGTCATGCTTTTTACCTGTGCTGCATTAAGGACAAGTCCTTTACCGGGTTCCGAGATATTTACAAATCGCACTCCTGCGAGACGGGCAATATCTTCGGTTGGCTGAGAACTGTTTGCATTATTCTTTTGAGCAAGTGTTTCGGGTCTTGCCGTACAACCATAAGAGCCAAGTACCTTTAATACACTTTCACAGAGAGTTCCTTTGCCATTACGAGTGCTTGCACCATAGAGAATGGTCATACACTCATGTCTTGTATCTCCTGTAAGTCCGTAACCAAGCAGTTTCTGTAGAAATTTTGCTTTTTCCTTATCACCGAACATGATCTCTGAGATAAACTTATCCCATCTATGGCTTTTGGCATTTGGATCATATATGACATTGGAAATTTTCGTTAATTTATCACTGCTTTTATGCTCCAGACATTCAAAGGTATCCACACGAAGTGTTCCGTTTTTACAGTTGAAGATATATGGATCGGAATCAAATTCTGATACGGAAATGGGATGATACACCTATGCATCTTTTAGAATATTGATTCTGCACCCATGTGACTGCCATCGTTTGGAATAGTCCATATAGCTTTTTCGTTTATGCTCGTCTGTAATTTTCAAAGCATACATATGCAGAAGATTTGCAAGATTCATACATAACTTCATAGCTTTAAGTCCGCCGACATCCTGTTTCCATATACCATTCTCGTAATAAAACCACGATTTTCGCTCAGGCACATAGCGAAGACAGTTTTCATAAAAATCTGCAAAGAGCATTCCTGCACCGATATCCGTCCAAGGATACTTTGTAATATCTTCGGGATTTAAAGCAATAAGCCTATTCATTTCATCATCAAAATCTTCACTTGCAGGAGCAGGAACTATCGGAGAATAGAAGTTCTTCATACCTGACAATGCTTTATCTATCGTTATTTCTCCATAAGTTTTGCTTCCGTGCATTTCATCCCACTTGCTACGAAATAAGGCAGACTCACGAAACAGTCTGTCTATCTGTTCTTTATTTCCGTTGCAATAGAATGAGAGTATAGATACAAGTCCTAAGTCTGCTTCACTCTGTGACGGATAATCGGAAATATCTCCATTCCACAGATTTTGAAATTTGTTCCTTTGCTTTGATACCGTTGCTTTAGCAATGACACTTTCATCGGATAAAAATGATGGCCTGTTTTCAAAATTCAAATCGTTAACTGTCGGTACTTTTCTTTTCATATATGTATCAATCAGCCACTGTAAACCATCTGTATTTTCTGCTATTTCATTTTTGAGATATACATCACCTGTGATAGTGACAAAACGATTTGTAGCACCTGCAACATAAACCTCGATATCACCTTTCTTGATATGGTAGGTATCTTTGTCATAGACATAACCGTCAGCAACAAATAGAATTATGCGCAGACCTGTTCCGCTCGGACTTATCTCTATGTATGTATTTCCGAAATGAGATGTGATATCTTCCGCAAGAGAACTGAGCTTGCCATCTTCAATACAATGGTCTAGGTCAATAGCAATCAACTTACCATCCACACGGATTCCAATACCGTCATAAATATTCAGTGCATTAATTGCTGAATCAAAGTCAGTAAAAGTGCTTGGGATTTTCACTGATGCGTGAGCGTTAGTCATTGGATTGTATGGAACTTTTGTCATTCCAGAATCTCTATTCTCGTATCTCCAGTTGCACCATTTGGCATTTGCTTTTAGATATGGTGGTATATTTTCAGTTTTTACCATATGAATTTCCTCCTTTATTTCGTCTTCAATAGCGAAAGGACAAAACCGATACGTTTAAGTACCAATTCTTAAAATTTTTTCCTTATAAGTTACAGGCAAAGGAAAATGCTTGTTTTTTACCCCTCAAAGAAAAAGCTTTCACGAATCCAATTCTGGATTGAGTTCATATCCCTCTAAGTAACAGGTAAAAGAAAATGCCTGCTTTTTAACTTCTCAGAAAAACTTTTTTAATTTCCTCTCTAACTGGTAGCCACGGGAAGATGGCTAAAAGGACGTTTTTTCAAAACTTTTATATGAAAGTGAAACATCCTACGAAATTGCCCTCTACCTTATAGCCACTAGAGAGCATATAATCTGACGATTTTGAAAAATAAAATAAAAATCCCCCAAGTCATATAGACCGGAGGGTAGGCACTAGAAAAATTCATAATTATGTGGTATAATAACGCTATATTTTTGAGATTACAAAGACTAGGAGATGCGATATGGAGTTACCGGAAGAGATAAAGCGAATTAGACAACGAAGTCTATTAACACAAAATGATTTTGCTAAAGAAGTAAAAGTTGCATTCTCAACTGTAAATAGATGGGAATGTGGAAAAGCAAAACCTAATATCAATGCGATGAAAAGTATTAAAGAATTTTGCCTTAATCATGATATAGATTATTCAACTGTTGAAGAGGCATGGCTTAACTACACTGTGGAGGTTAAAGAAAAATGATTAAAGATATTTTGAATTCAAATGAAGAAATACTTCCAAACACTAAACAAATAGAAGTATTGAAGGAGAATTTTCCTGCCTGTTTTAACGCAGACGGCAGTTTTGATCTTGAAAGATTCAAAGAATATTTAAGTGACAAGTTAATGGTTAGTAATGAAGGTTACGAATTAAGATTCCTTGGAAAGAATTATGCTCGCTTGTTAGCATCTATTGATACTACTACTGTTATTGTGCCAGACGAAGAACATAACAACAAACCAGAAAACAAAGATAGCCAGAATATTTATATTTCAGGAGATAACCTTGATGGGTTAAAGCACTTGCTTAAAAGCTATGCACATCAGGTTAAATGTATTTATATAGATCCTCCATATAATACAGGCTCTGATGGATTTGTTTATAATGATAATTTTAACTTTTCGGCTGAAGAGTTATCAACAAAGTTAAGCATTGACGAGGAACAAGCGCAAAGAATTCTTGATTTAACAAAGAGCGGTTCAGCTTCCCACTCTGCATGGCTTATGTTTATGTATTCTCGTTTATTGTTGGCGAGGGATTTGCTCACAGATGATGGCGTTATTTTTATATCTATTGATGATAATGAACAAAGTAATCTAAAACTGATATGTGATGATGTTTTTGGAGAAGAAAACTTTGTTGCAAATATTATCGTTCAAGCAAATAAGAGGGGGCAAACATATAAGCAACTTGCTAAAACTCACGAATATCTTTTTGTTTATACAAAGAATGTTTCAACCGAACTTAATGAGTTAAGTAAAGGGCAAGGAGCATTTGATAAACAAGACAATATTGGAGAATTTGAAGAAAGAGAATTGAGAAACAGAAACCCTAAATTTGGAAAATTTAATAGACCAAATCTTTACTATCCAATATATACAAATCCAAATTCAATTGATGAATGTGGATATTGTCCTGTTTCACTAGAAAAAAGCGAAGAATTCAGCATTGAAATTTTACCGTTAAACAGTGAAGGTGAAGAAAGTTGTTGGCGTTGGGGGAAAGATAAATTTAACCGTTTTAATAATTCATCCTCATCTATGGAAAGTGAATTAGTGGCAAAGAAAAAGAACACTGGTGAATATGGATGTTATGAGAAATATAGAAAAGGAACATTTAAAGCTAAAACCATATGGTATGAAGATGATTTGGTAGGAGATTTATCGGGAGAAGACGATGATATTTGGGAAGAAACAAATGTTATAACAGAACAAGGTTCAAAAGAACTAACCGCCTATGAAATGGGAGATGCGTTTGATTTTCCAAAACCAACTTATTTAATAAAGAAAGTATTCCATATAGGTTCAAATGATGGAGATATATGTTTAGATTTCTTTTCTGGTTCTGCATCTTCTTTTGAAGCATTATTATCATTGAACGCTGAAAGCAATGATACCAGAACCATGATTGCTGTTCAGTTGCCAGAAGATTTAGATAAAAAAATTTCCAATGATTCAAAGACTGAAAAAGCAAAAACGCAGAAAGTTCTTGATTTTTTAGATAGTGTAAATCGAAAGCATACACTTGATCAAGTTGGATTAGAAAGAATTCATAGGGCAACATCTAAAATTAAAGAAACATACCCAGATGCAAAAGATTCTCTTGGCTTTAAGCACTATACCCTTGAAGAGCCAAATACAACTACTCTTGATAAGTTGGAAAATTTTGTTCCAGAAGATCAAGGTATGTTCTTAACAAATGATATCCTTACAGACTTTGGAACAAATACTGTTTTGACAACATGGCTTGTTCATGACGGATACGGGTTTAATGCAGATGTACAAAAAATAGATTTTGAGGGATATACGGGATATTTCATTGATAAACACCTATATCTCATTGATGCTGATATTACAAAAGACGCTATTGCTGCCATTGTAGATAAATATGAAACGGACGGTAACTTTAATCCGGGAAATGTAGTGTTGTTCGGATATAGCTTTGTTTGGACTATGACAGAAGACCTTAAAATGAATTTAGCAAGACTCAAAGATACGGAAAAGAACCTTCGTATAAACTTTGATGTACGCTATTAAGGAGGCATAACATGGAACTAATCCTCCAACAACAATTACCACATCAGCAAAAAGCAATTGATGCTATTGTTGATGTATTTAGCGGTGCCTATATTTCAGCACCAACACAATTTTATACAAATCCCACTTTTTCATTGGCTGATACTCACATTGCAACAAATATAAAAAGATTGCAATCTGAGTTACCGCCGGAATATCATTCAAATGTTCCTGTTTCAGACAGTGAGTATCTCAATCTGGATATAAAGATGGAAACAGGAACGGGTAAAACATATGTCTATACAAAGACGATGTTTGAACTGCATAAAAGATACGGCTTTAATAAATTTATCATTGCTGTACCCTCTCTGGCAATTAAAGCCGGTACAGAGCAATTCTTAAACGAACCATATGCAAGACGCCATTTCACCGATGGCTGTGGATACGGAACTGAAATTGAAACATTGGTACTGGAATCACCGAAAAACAAGAAAAAAGGTCGTTCTTATTTTCCTAGTGTAGTAAGTGAATTTGTAAAAGGTTCTTGCCAAAATACAAAGAAAATATATGTATTGCTTGTTAATATGCAATTATTGACAAATGGTAAAATGTTAACTCGTGATGATTATGACTATGGAGTGGAAGGCTTTTATAGACCATTCAATGCCATTGCATCTACTAAGCCAATTGTGATTATTGATGAACCACATCGCTTTTCACGTGATCAAAAAGCTTTTAAAGTTATTCTCGATGAGATTAAGCCTCAATCGATTATCCGTTTTGGTGCAACTTTTCCGGAAACAACTACAGGAAGAGGGAAAAATAAAATTACAATTAAGGATTACCAAAATCTTCTTTATGATTTAAATGCTTGTGCATCTTTTAATCAGGGTTTAATCAAGGGTGTAGCAAAGGAACATTTTGAGCCTGTTTCAAAGAAAGAAGAAAAAGTAAAAATAACATCTATTGATAGCAAAGAAGCAGTTCATTTTCAGTATAAAAAGAAAGATGAAGCAGCAAGAAACTTTACACTGAAAAAAGGAGATTCTTTATCAATTATTAGTGATGCTTTTGAGGGAATAACTATTTCTGTAATTGATAAAACATCGGTTGAATTCTCCAACGGAATTATTAAGACTTCCGGAGAGGAACTTGATGTTGATATTTACATGACCTCATATCAGGAACAGATGCTGAGACTGGCTCTGCAGCGTCATTTTGAAACAGAAAAAGAAAATTTCTGTAATCGCAACTATAAGATTAAAACCTTAGCATTGTTTTTCATTGATGACATCACATCATATCGAAGTAGTGATGACGGCAAGAAGCCATATCTTCTAACAATGTTTGAAGAATTGTTGAAAGAACAAATAGAAAAAACCATATCATCTTTAAATGAGCACGATAAAGAATATAGAGACTATCTTGAAGCAAGCCTTTCAGATTTAAGTGCTTGTCATGCGGGGTATTTCTCTCAAGATAATAGTGATTCAGATGAAGACATAGCAAAAGAAGTTGATACCATTTTACATGGTAAAACACAGCTTTTGTCTTTTAAGAATGAAGATGGAACACTGAATACACTACGTTTTCTCTTTTCTAAATGGACTTTAAAAGAAGGCTGGGATAATCCTAATGTGTTTACTATTGCAAAACTTCGTTCAAGTGGAAGTGAAAACAGTAAGCTTCAGGAAGTAGGACGAGGATTACGTCTTCCTGTTGATGAAAACGGAAATAGAATATCTAATGAAGAGTTCACACTGAATTATATTGTTGATTTTACAGAGGCAGACTTTGCTCAAAAACTTGTGGATCAAATAAATGGAGAACTTCCACAAACAGCAATTATTTCTGAAGAAAAATTGAATGCAGTAGCAAAGAAAATCGGCAAATCAAGTGATGATTTATTTGATGAACTTTATGATAAGCGTTACATTGACAGACATCTTAATATCAAACCAGAAACAAGAGATTTGTTCTTTGCAGAATATCCTGATTTTGCTAAAGGCTTATCTGCTGGAAAAGTTAAAGATAGAAATAAAGATAAACCAAAACCTGTGAAAATCCGCAAAGCTGTTTATAACGAAATAAAGGAACTTTGGGAAACTATCAATCACAGATATTTGTTGTTTTATGATAATGATTTAAATGATAATTTAGATGATGTTGTGTTGAAACTCTTTGAAAAGCCGGGAGTTTTTACGGATTTGGTTATGCGCAGTGACCGAGATGTGGTTGAAAGCAATGGAGCCGAGATGAATGTTATAAGAGAAACAGGGGTACAGTATGTAATTCAGAAAACAATTCCATACAATGTTTTTCTAAAAAGAATATCATCTGCTACAAATTTACCAATTAAAGTATTACACACAGCATTGACTAAATATGCACAAAAGCATGGAACTGAGTTTACTGCACATATCAATGAGAATACGGTAGCAGGTTTCTGTGCAGAATTTTCTGCATGGAAGAATGATAATTTGCAAGGAAGATTTAGATATGAACGCAGTAAGGCTCCGTTAGGTGCAACAGCACTTACTTATGCAGACGGAACTGTAAGGAGCGAAATATCGCAAGGAAGGATAGGCACAAAAATTGTTCCCGGAACCCCTAGTGACAAGTATTTATACGATTCCTACGCATATGATTCGCCATTGGAAAAAGACAATATTACTGCTGATATAGATGAAGTTATTGTCTACGGAAAAATTCCTAGAGCAAGCATTGCTATTCCTACAATTACCGGCGGAATGTATAGCCCAGACTTTATGTATGTGGTAAAGCATAAAAACGGACATAAAGAATTGAATATTATTGTTGAAACAAAAGATGTTGAAAACAAAACAGATTTGAGAGGTACTGAAAAAGCAAAAATAGAATGTGCAAAAGTATTCTTTAATATGCTTACTGCAGATGGCTATACAGTCCATTTCAGAGACCAATTAGGAAATAAACAAATGGCACAGATTATCAGTGAGGTTATGAGAGGTGAAAACTAGTGGACAATGATACATTTTCTTTATTAAGAAATAAAGAAATAATCGCCATCCTTGATGGAGATACTAAATATGGAGATTATGAATTTGAAGATTATACAACAATAAAAATTGCGATGCCATATTTGTCAGGAGCTGATTTATGTGCTTTGTCTACATTGTTCGGCCTTCCTGTAACATATTCATGGAATGGCGGCGCTTTAAGTAGATGGCAATATTTGGACAACTTATTAGAACACTGCATAAAAGACAACAAGTGTTCCAGTTTATTGGCTCATATGTTTTCGCTAAATCAATTCTCAAAGATACTTAATGGACACGCGGCAGATGAAATTAAAAAAGCTCATAAAACTATTGTGGACAAAATTATTGAGCAAATTAATGGACTACTTTTCTTTGGTGGAAATGAACTTAAAATTATAGGAAATACTTTTGTTGTTCGTCCAATAGGAAGCAAAGTTGAAATAGCTGCACCCAAAATAAAGACTATTGACAGAGAGTATATTAAAAGTATTTCATCAAGAGCAATGAGAGATATTGAACAAAATGATTTTGATAGTGCAATCACAAAATCGAGAACTCTTTTAGAAGAAACTTTCTGTTATGTTATAGAAAAGAAGAATGAAGTTCCCTCCGATAGTGGAGATATTGGAAAGTTGTACAAGCAAGTAAAAACTCTTTACAATATGCACAATGATGCTAATACGGACAGGAGAATAAACACATTACTCTCTGGATTAAATAGCATTGTTTCTGCAATAGCTGAAATGAGAAATAAAGATAGTGACGCACATGGTGTAGGTGCAAAGAGAATAACTATTTATGAACATCATGCAAGATTATTTGTTAATGTTTCGGTGGCTATGGCAGACTTTATTCTATCTGTTCAGCAAAAAAATCCATAATGAATCTCATCTACCATTTCGGTACTCGAGATAACAAAAATGACCACACCAGAGTATTGATTTACTCTAGTGTGGTCATTTTGTTTTGAATTCCGTTTGAAGGCTTCACTTAAAAATAGTTATTTCATCAAATCCCTAAGTGAGCCTCACAAATAGCTTATCTCTTTTTTATTTTAGTTGTTATTTTTTATTATATCGATCACTTTTTTAGATGTATCCGCTTTTTTAAGTTCCAATAACAGCTTTTTATTACTTAGAGTATTCATTATATTTTGAAGAACGGTAAGCTGGTCTTTGGGAGCATTTACCGCAAGCATGAATACAAGTTCTATATCCAGTATATTTGATGATGTACCCATTTCAATAAATTTAATAGGCTTTTTCAGCTTTGCTATGGTTATACATGAATTCAGTACGTGTTCTGCATCGGTATGCGGTATTGCCACTTTTACACCCGGAGAGGGAAGTCCCGTAGGAAATACTTTTTCTCTGTTTATTATTGCATTTTTGAAACTGTTCTTTACAAATTTTTTCTTTGTTAAAACATCAGATAGATTTGTAAGAAGTTCATCGCTGTTTTCCGCTTCTACATCGAATAATACCAAGTCTTCATACAGTAAATCCTCTATATTCATTAGTTTTGTTTTCTCTTTACTCATTTTGCTTACCTCATTTGTTAGTTTTGCTTTTGTTTGGCGTGAACAAAAACAATTTCAGTATTGAATATTCCATTATGATATTCATTAAAAATAAAGAAGTGGTATGATTTTGAATTATAGCATAAATAAATTGATTTTTAAATATTCTTTTGCCGTTATAAATGTCTATGATTTCCTAATGAAGGCTTTTAGGAAAAATTTTCCTAATGATTTTTTATATGTTCTGAACTTATGTTTTTATAAAAAATACTCAAAGATTTAATTAAAATCCTTTTAAATAAAGGCATTATATTATTTTTATCTCCCAAATGTATTTTAAACACTAAATAAAAAATAATATGAAAACTTTTCCTATTATTTATATTTGTCGGAAATCTTACATAATCCGCTTATATCGGTTTGGATGTAGAATTATTGAAACAAAATAATAAATAAAGGAAGGAATAAAAAATATGAAAGAGTTTATGGTAAGACCAAGTGTTTATAAATTCGATACCGTAAGAGAGTTTATAAAGGATTTTGATCTCGGGAAAGAAGATTTTATACTGACAACAAAACCTGTGTTTGAGTTTCATTTAAAGGAGTTAAATTTAGAGTGTCAGATTAAATTCTATGAGATGTACGGTGAGGGGGAACCCAGTGATGAAAAAGTTGAAAAGATATATGAAGATATAGTAGGAACTCCCAAAAGAGTAATAGCGGTGGGAGGAGGTTCGGTCTTGGATATAGCAAAGCTTTTCAGCCTGAAAAGAATAACTCCCGTCGAAGACTTATATGATGGCAAATTTGAACCTATAAAAGATAAAGAGCTTGTTTTAGTTCCCACAACATGCGGTACCGGCAGTGAAATTACCAATATAGCCATTTTGGAACTTATTAATAAAGGTACGAAAAAAGGGTTATCTTCCGATGAAATGTTTGCCAACGCTGCAGTTTTGATACCGGAGCTTTTACAGGGGCTTCCTTTTAAAGTATTTGCATCTAGCTCCATAGATGCTTTGATACACGCTGTCGAATCGACTCTATCTCCGAACGGGAATGAAATCACGAGGATTTTCAGTTATAAAGCTGTGGAGATGATTTTAAAGGGGTATATTTTAATAAGAGATAAAGGCGAAGAGTACAGGAGCGAACTTTTGGGAGATTTTTCTCTCGCAAGTCTTCTTGCAGGCATAGCATTTTCCAATGCGGGGTGTGCCGCCGTACATGCTTTGAGTTATCCTTTGGGTGCAAAATATCATATTCCTCATGGTGAATCTAACTATGCTGTTTTTATGGGTGTGATGAATAATTATATGGAATTAAAGACAGACGGAGAAATAAAGGTTTTAAGAACCTTTATTAGTAAAATCCTTTCATGTGACGAAGAAGATGCTTTTATCGGATTGGAAGAATTGCTGGAATGTATATTAACAAAGAAAAAATTATCAGAGTATGGTGTATCAGAATATGAGCTTGTTATCTTTGCTAAATCAGTTATGGAAAATCAAGAAAGACTCATGAAAAATAATTTTGTAGAACTGGATGAAGAAAGAGTTCTTAAAATTTATAAAGAATTATATTAAGGAGAATAAAATGAGCGTTATAACAATAATCGGAGCGGGAATGATGGGAAGTGCACTTTCTTTTCCCGCAAGTGATAACAGTCACGATATAAGGATAGTGGGGACTCCTCTAGATAAAGATATAATCGAACAGGCAAAACTCACGAATTATCATATAACATTAAAGAGATATCTTCCCGATGGGATTAAATTTTATAGCGACAATGAAATGGAAGAGGCGATAAAAGGAAGCGATTTGATTATAGGAGGAGTCAGCAGTTTCGGTGTAGACTGGTTTTTAAAGGAAGTCCTTTCTAAAATACCGAACTCTATACCCGTTCTTTCCGTTACTAAGGGGATGATCGATTTAGGTGACGGGAATATGCTTACATATCCGGAGTACTACAGAAAATATACAAATCCATACAAAAGTTTGAATGCGATAGGAGGTGCATGCACGAGTTATGAGCTTGCGGATAAAGATAATACACATGTATGTTTCTGCGGAGATGATATAAATGTTTTAAGAATACTTAAACGAATGCTGGAAACGGATTATTATCACATAAGTATTTCACAGGACGTAAGAGGCGTGGAGAGTGCTGTTGCACTTAAAAACATCTATGCTCTTGCTGTTACGCTTGCAGTCGGAATAAGTGAAAAAAAAGAAGGTAAAGGAGTTATTCATTACAACTCTCAGGCGGCTTTGTTCGGACAGAGCGTAAGGGAGATGATGAAGCTTATAAAAATACTCGGAGGGAATGAAGAGAATATCGTGTTCGGTGCAGGAGATTTATATGTAACGATATTCGGAGGCAGGACAAGGAAAATAGGAGTATTGCTTGGAAAAGGCTTTAACATAGATGAGGCTTTG
The DNA here is from genome assembly GCF_000154825.1 of Anaerofustis stercorihominis DSM 17244. Taxonomy (NCBI): domain Bacteria; kingdom Bacillati; phylum Bacillota; class Clostridia; order Eubacteriales; family Eubacteriaceae; genus Anaerofustis; species Anaerofustis stercorihominis. The sequence continues at coordinate 268,104 of NZ_DS560015.1, forward strand.
GATACGCTTAAAGGTGTAACTTTGGAATCGGTGGTAATAGCAGGACGAGCCGCTACGGCAGTGAAAGAGCTGATCGGGAAAAATAAAATAGATAGAAAAGATTTTCCTTTGCTCCTTCACGTTGACGATATAATAACAAATAAAGCTATGGTGGATATCCCATGGGATGATTTTGAAATAGAAAGAGAATTATGATCGGAAACGGCTTTGCCGTTTCTTTTTTTATGTCAAGTTAATGATGTGTTATAAATAAAAAATTATTAAATAAATAGGGATTTTTTAATGATCATTTCCTAATCATTAGGAAACGTCCGTTGTAACAGATATATTTTTTAATATCTCATAGCTGAGATTTGATATGGTTAATATAATTAATGGGTTGTAAAAAAATAATGTGTATTAAATTAATCAAATAACGTTTTTACTTTATAAATCAAGGTTTTGAAAATATTTTTAAGTTTATTCGGTAGTATTACATATCCTTTTATCTTGTCATTACTTCCTAACCGTTAGGAAATATAAACTTTTTTTTGAGTAGTTATACTTCTTATAATATTAATAGGATATTTAAATTCGAATATCCAGGGAATGATAATATTGCATGCGTGTATATTCCTAAATATTAGGAAAACCCTCGGATTGTTTTTCGTATTGATATATGCGTAAATAGGTTTAGGAAGGAAATCTTCAAAATGAAAGAAAAAGAAGTTTTAAATATTCCTTTGAGACAAAAGAACATATTGAAAATGCTTTTGTCCGAAGACGGGTGGATAAAAGGTTCTAGAATAGCTAAAGAAATGGGGATAACGGACAGAACAGTCAGGAGCGATATTGCAGCCATAAACAGTGCGATGGAGGGAAGTTCAAACATAATTGAATCATCCAGGCAAAACGGTTACAGATTAAAATCTTCCGACTCGGAATTATTGAATAAACTTTTGTTTAATAAAAAAAATCTTCCCATAACTCCCGAAGAAAGATTGAGGTATCTCAGTATAAGGCTGATGCAGGTAGACGAGTCAAATCCAAAAAAGCTTTGGGAACTTGCAGATGAACTTGCCATCAGTATGCCTACCTTGGAAAGTACTATCCAAAAAATAAGGGGAGTATTGGAAAATCGTAAAGATCCTTTTGTCATTCAAAGAAAACAAGGCTTTATTTGGACTAAAGGTCACGAAGAATCCAGAAGGTTTCTGTTAAAGGAACTTATACTCGACAGAATGGATCCCAGTTACTTAATGATAAGCAATTACTATAACTATTTCGATAAACATATCCTTGAAACCATAATGGGATGTATTATGACTTCGCTGAAAGAGTTCGGTTCCATAATGACCGATGAAGATATCATTCATCTTGTCGTATATTTGGCAATAAAACACAACAGAATAAGCACCGGACATTCACTGATAATGCAAAAGAGCGAAACTTATTCTATCAATGATCCTAAAAGCAAACTTGCTTTTAAGATAGCAGATAATATGAAAGATAAGCTTGGTCTTCATTTAAACGACGCAGAAATATTAGACTTGATAATTCAGCTTTCTCTTATGAGAGTAGTGACCGAAAATAAAAAAGATAAAGAAATAAATAACGGTTCTGATAAAAATCATTTTATGGCCATAGTGGATTCTTTATTAAATGACATAAAAGATAATTTCGGGCTTGATTTATCAAATGACGAAGAACTTAGAGTAGGACTTTGTTCGCATATAAAATATATGATAAAGCAAAAAAGCGAGCTCCAATCGTCGAGCAATCCGATTTTGGGACTGCTTAAAACGGAGTACTCATTTGTCTTTGAAATGTCTCTTTATCTTTATGAATGCTTTTACGATATGTTCGATGTGAAACTCAACGAAGACGAACTCGGCTATATAACCGCTTATCTCGGAGCGGCAATAGAAAGAATGGAAAGCAATATGAGCCACAACAGTATCTGTATTGCACTTGTAAGCAATACAAATCACGGAACGAGCACCTTGCTTATGGCGAGGATCAAATCAAAGTTTTCCGATAAATTTAATTTGGTCGGGCCTTACTCGGCATATAGTCTGGATGAAATAATGAAGGATAATCCTTCGGGGATAATAACGACGGCTTCAAAATATATGTTTGATGACTGTCATCTTCCCGTAGTTAAAATATCACCTATGCTTGATTCCAACGATATAACGGCTATAAATTCCATGGTTGCAAGTATAAAAAATAAAACTTTATCAAATCCGCTTCCTTATGGACTTGATTCATACTTCGATAAAAAATTCTTTTTTAAAAATTTAAAAGCCGATGACTATGAAGAGGCAATAACTAAAATGACGGAAGCATTGGAAAGAGAAGGCTATGTTAAATCCGACTTTTTGGATAAGACATTGGAAAGAGAAAAAATATCTTTTACCACTTTCGGTAATTTGCTGGCAATGCCTCATCCCCTTGAGTCATGTTCAAATCAAACGATAATAAGTGTCGGTATTTTGGAGCATCCGATAAAATGGGGAAACGTATTCGTGCAGGTGATTTTCCTTATGTCGATAAGAAAAGAAGATTTAAAGTATATAAGACATCTGTTTAATATAACGGTGGAACTTGCCAATAATCCCGAAAGGGTAACAAGGCTGATACTTTCAAAAGATTATGAACACTTTATATCGATACTAAGGGAAATATAGAGTTTAAAAGATAATAATTTGCTATTCGACATAGTTAACTAAACTATGCTTGCATAACCCTCCTATTTAACAGACAGTGGAGGATTAAAAGAATAAGTGTCAGATAGATATGTACTCCTGAACCCGGTATGTATCAAATCAATTCTTCACTGTCAAACAATAAAAAATAAGGAGCGGTATCTAAATATATTTTGCAAACGATTTATAACGGACATAAATGTTTTCAACATTATATATAAATAAAATTTCTGAAAGGAGGAAAACAAAATGTCAGAAAAAACTTATACTATTTTGTCTGCATGCGGAAGCGGGGTCGCTACATCGTCGCATATTGCTGCGTCATTGACTTCAAGCTTAAAAGAAATGGGAGTAAGCGTAAATGTAAGGACCTGCTCTTTGGGGGAAATCGATGGTCTTGTTGAATCAATGCATCCGTCAATAGTAGTTGCTACGGCTTCTCTGGAAACCGTACATAATTTGGGGGAAATCAAAGTAATGAACGGTATCCCTCTTCTTACGGGAGTAGGCAGACAGGAAATGCTTAACGAAATAGCTGAATATTTAAAATCACAATAATTTAAAGAAAGGAGAAAATAAAAAATGTTAAATGTTGTAAATACAATCTTAGGTTTAGGTGCGGCTGTAATCATGCCATTGGTAATTTTAATTCTCGGTCTAGTATTCAGAATGAAGATCAAAAATGCCGTAAGAGCAGGTCTTACCGTTGGTATCGGATTTACAGGTATCAATTTGGCAATCGGATTAATAAGTAATAATTTGGGAGGTATAGTCGAAGGGCTTCAGAAAAAATTCAATCTGACTCTTAATATTACAGATGTCGGCTGGCCGGCAGGTTCGGCTATATCCTTTGGAAACGGTACGTTCGTAGTTGCATGTATATTGACATTCCTTGCAATAAACGCTATTTTCTTGATTTTAAATTGGACTCATACATTAAATGTTGATATATTCAATTATTGGCATCATATTTTAATCGGTACTATGTCTTATTTCGCAACAGGAAGTATGGTTATAGGTATCATCGTAGCTACTGCATTTATGATGATAAACACGATCCTTGCGGAAAGACAGGAAGATGTCGTTGTTGATTTCGGAGGAGAGCAGTGGAGAGGTCTTAGTTTTACGACCCAGAGTTTTCCTATCCAGTTACTCTTCTCTAGAGCGTGTAACTGGGTAATAGACAGGATACCCGGAATAAATAAAATCAATTTTAACCTTAATCAGCTTCCTTCAAGTATATCTTTCTTTGCTGAACCTGCAATCCTCGGTTTTATCCTAGGCGGATTGTTATCAGCGGTAGCCGGATATGCGTGGGAAAATATTCTCAGCGTTGGTATAAATATGGCAGCGGCAATGTACCTGCTTCCTAGAATGGTTTCCATAATGATGGAAGGGCTAGCACCTCTAACAGATGCTGCGAGAGAATTTATGACAAGTAAATTCCCTGGAAGAAAATTCAATTTGGCAATGGATTATTGTATGTTGATGGGAGATAAAGAAGTTATAACAATGGGACTAATCGGTATTCCTATCGTTCTTTTCCTAGCAGTTGTACTTCCCGGAAATAAATTCTTACCGTTTACCGACTTACCTTCACTTCCTTATTGGGTAATAGGTATCGTATACGGTTCCAGACATAATGCCTTCAGAACTATACTTATATCGATAATTTCATTCTCACTTGCACTTTATATGGTTACCGACCTTGCTCCGCTGTTTACTCAGATGGCTTCAAATGTCGGCTTCGAATTCGTCAAAGGAACTACTATCGGCGGATACTGTATAGGTTTTGAATGGGTAGGATATATATTACATAAGATAGTGACGTTTATATTCTAAGTAAAAAATAATATGTTATTTTATATTGACAAATATGCTTTGCATATTTGTCAAAACTTTGAGAGGAAAAAAATGAATAAAATAAGAACGGTACTCGGAGATATTTCGTCGGATAAAATCGGCATGACATATACCCATGAACATATATATTCAAGACCTTATACATCAGAAATGGATCCTACACTTGCTATTACGGATATAGATTTAAGTATAAAAGAACTAATAAATTTTAAGAATGCGGGAGGCGTAACTTTAGTTGAAGGCACTGCTATTGATTATGGCAGGAATCCCGAGATAATGCGTAAAGCAAGTAAAAAATCTGGGGTAAATCTTATAGCAACCACAGGATACTATTTGCATGACCATAATCCGGATAATATAAAGGGTATTTCTATAGCGGAATTAGCCGATGTATTTATAAAAGATATCCTTTTCGGTATGGATAGCAGCAATATAAAAGCAGGACAAATCAAATGTGCGGTGTCACCTCTGTATATACATGAAAATGAAGAGAAGTGTTTAAAAGCCGCTGCCTATGCTCAAAGAAAAACAAATGCTCCCATATGGATTCATCACGGGGGTATTATGGGAATGGAAATACTGGATATATTAGAGGAAAGCGGAGCGGATTTATCAAAAGTGGTTTTGGGACATGTAGACAGAAACCCCGATACCTTTGATTATAAACAAATCGCAAAAAGAGGATGTTATATGTCTGTTGATAATCTTGCAAGGCTTTACAGATATCCCCTTGAGGAAAATATAAGGATACTTAAAGACCTTTTGGATATGGATAAATTAGATTGGATATTCATAAGTGCGGATTTCGGAAGATATACGTACTACAAAGCTTACGGGGGTGGTCCGGGGCTTGAATATATCATCAAAAAGTTTATCCCGAGATTTATGAAAGAATGTGAATTGAGTGAAGAAGATATAAAACAAATATTTATAAATAATCCAAAGGCTGTTTATGGATGTTTTTAAAGAAAGTAAGTGATAATAATGAGTTTAAATATATTTTCTCCCATTGAAATAAATGGACATAAAATAAAAAACAGAATAGTCATGCCTGCAATGGTGAGTTTTAACTATGAAGTAAAAGACGGAGAAGTTAACGATAAGATAATAGAACATTATACGTTAAGAGCAAAAGGAGGCGTTGGCTTAATTATAATAGAAGCAATTTGTGTGGATGAAAAACTTAACTGCAGATTGACAAAAGGTGAGCTGGGACTCTGGGACGATGAACTTATTAAAGGTCATAAAAAACTGGTAAGTGAAATACATAATGAGAACTGTACTGTACTGGCACAGCTCAGTCATGCAGGGATAAAAGGTATAACGGAGGCGAATATAGCTCCTTCCGATTTTGAAGGGACTATAATAAATAAAGCCTTTAAGGCAAAAGAGATGACGGTTCCTCAAATAAAAGAGATAAAAGATAAATTTGTAAAAGCGGCACTCAGAGCAAAAAGAGCAAAGTATGATGGCGTTGAAATACATTGTGCTCATTCATATTTGCTGAGTGATTTTATTTCTCCGTTATCGAACAAAAGAAATGATGAATATGGAGGGTCCTTAGATAAAAGGATGAAACTTCCTTTAGAAATTTTAAAAGAAATAAGAAAAGAATGTGGTAATGATTTTATTATTTCAGTAAGAATGGGTTTTGACGAACCTACAATAGATGAAGGAATAAAAATTGCAAAAATGTTTGATACCTGCGGTTCCGATATAATTCATATTTCTACGGGGTTCGGTTCCAGCGGGTATATGAGTGAAAGCATTATGCCTAAAGCTCCGAATGATTTTCCTTTGAATATCAGGATTTGGGCAAGTTCACAAATAAAACCTTATTTAAGCTGTAAAGTAATAGCCGTGGGAGGAATTAGAAATGCAGAAGATGCAAATACAGTGATTTTTGAAGGCTACGGCGATTTTGCGGCAGTGGGAAGAGGGCTTTTATGTGACCCTGAATTTGTAAACAAAATCAAAGAAAATAAAAAAATTGCAAATTGCTTTAATTGTAATAAATGTATGTGGAGCAGCGGTATGGAAAAATGCCCCGGAAGAAAAAAATATTTGGACAGTTTAAAATAATCATAGAAAAGAGATGATAGTTTATGTTAGTAAGTATGGATAAACTCTTAAATAAAGCTAAAAAAGAGAAATATGCCGTAGCGTCTGCCAATGTATTCAGTGACAGAAGTGTAAAAGCATGTTTCGAAGCTGCAAATAATTTAAATGCACCGATTATAATTTCCGCAACTTCCTATGTTCCCATGGAAGAAATCGCACTTCTAGTAAATTATTATAAAGATAAATATGAAAATGTTTCGGTATCATTAAATCTTGATCACGGTTCGGATTTTGATGTGGCTATGAGAGCTATAAGGTGCGGTTTTACTTCCGTTATGATAGATAAATCCACGCTTGAATTTGAAGAAAACGTGAGATATGTAAAAGAAGTCGTAAAAGCCGCTCACGCCGTAGGTGTAAGCGTTGAAGCAGAGCTCGGACATGTCGGCAAAGGCTTTGAATACGATGAAACCAGAGACAGCGGACTTACAAGGACCGATGAAGCTTTTGATTATGTGAAAAAAACCGAAGTGGATGCTCTTGCTGTAGCGGTAGGGACTTCGCACGGAGTATATAAAGGTGTTCCTAATCTCGATTTTGATCTGCTTAATGACTTGAGTAATATTGTGAACGTACCTCTTGTCCTTCACGGAGGTTCCGGAACGGGTGATGATAAATTAAAAAAAGCGGTCCAATGCGGAATTCAAAAAGTTAATTTATCTACTGATTTATCCGGTGCATATATATCTTCCTGCTCAAAATATATCAAAGAAGCAGGAGAAATTATAGATAAAGATTTTAACGTTACTTATAAAGGTAACAGGACTGTTTTTACCAATACTTGCCTGGATATGGGGTTAAATGGTTACAGAGATCTATTGTCACATTACATAGAGTTGTTCGGCGGTAAAGGTAAAGCATGATTGAAGTGTTGGAGATATAAATATGGAAGAAATTAAAAATATAAGATTTGGATGTCTTACGAAAAAAGGATGTGCCGAGGTTCATGAGATGCCTCTTAAGGATTTAAAGGATAATGAAGTTTTGATAAAACAATTGGCATGTAATATATGTACTGCCGATTATACCCAGTGGCTGGGGCTGCGTGAGCATAACGGTTATCCCATAAGCGGAGGACATGAGGGAAGCGGTGTTGTAATAAAAAAGGGCTTAAATGTATCTGATTTGGAAATCGGAGATTTTGTTGCACTTGCAAATAATTACTGCGGTTCATGTGAATTCTGCCGAAGCGGAAGAGAAAGCGAGTGCCGTATTAGAGCCACATATGACGACCATGGTATTTACAAAGGCAGGATGGGCTTTGCCGACTATTTTATTCGCCCGGTAACGAGTGTAATAAAAATGAATAAGGAGCTGACACCAGGTGAAGCGGCATTCCTGGAACCTGTGGCTACTGTTGTAAAGGGAATTAAAAAGTTAAGGCTCAAACCTTTTGAAAAAGTCGTAGTCATAGGAGCAGGGACTATGGGCATGCTTAATGCTTTTGTTGCAAGAGCTTACGGAGCACAAGTTATCATAAGCGAAATGATGGAAAATAAACTGGATACAGCAAAAAAATTAGGATTTTCAACGATAAATCCGTCTAAGGAAAATGCAGTAGACAAAGTAATGGAATTTACTTCAAATAAAGGTGCGGATATCGTAATCATAGCTGTCGGAAATACAAACGCAAATATAGAAGCGTCAAAAATGCTGAAAAAAATGGATGGGAAAATGCTTTTATTTGCGGCAAGTTATCCGTCTCCCGAAATAGGTATCACCGCAAACGACATTCATTACAGGAGAATAGAAGTTATAGGAACCTATTTGGCAGATTTGAAAGACTTTTTGAATGCGGCAGATCTATTAAATACAAAAAAAATAGATGTCAGTAAACTTATAGAGAAAAATACATATTATCTGGATGATATAAATGAAGCTTTTAAGGAGGCTTCCACACCCGGAAAATATAGAGTCAGTGTACTTTTACATAAGGAATAAAAGGAGAATAAAATGAGCGATAAAATAAAACTTGCACTTAGTGCTGAGTTATTACCCGATGACATGAAGAAAATAAAAGAAAAATATGATGTGAAAATTTTACCATGGACGGGAAGCGACTATCTTCCGACTAAGGAAGATATAATAAGTGAATGTATTGATAATGAAGTCGTCCTTATATATACAGACCCCATGCCAAAAGAATGTATCGATGTTCTATCAAAAAACGGTTTGAAACTGCTTGGGTGTGCGAGAGCGACGCCGAACAATATAGACTGGAAAGCGGCAAAGGATAATAATATACCGATTATTCATGCTCCGGGAAGAAATGCACACACCGTTGCAGAGTATACTGTCGGGATGCTGCTTGCTATATGCAAAAGGATAGGTTTTTCATATCACGGTTTGATGGATGGCAGATTTCTTGCGGATGAAAAAGATATTTATGATGTTCCCGAAAGAAAAGACGTCATATGGCGTTTTAAAGACAGAGAAAATCCAAGGTCATCTTATCCTTGGAGCATTGATGTTTATGATAGAACAATAGGTCTTGTGGGGCTCGGTGCGATAGGACAGAATGTAGCTCTTATTTGCAAGGGTATGGGGATGAACGTAATAGCTTACGATCCATATCAAAGTGATGAAATATTCTCTAAATTAGATGTAAAAAAAGCCGAAGATTATAGAGAAATGCTTCCTGAGTGCGATTTTGTAAGTGTACATCTTAATGTTACCGAAGACACTAGGTCAATGATCAATGATGAGTGGTTTGATTTAATGAGAATAGACGCATACTTTATCAATACCGCAAGAGCCGCCGTTGTAGACCAGAAGGCACTTATAGAAGCTCTTGAAAACAAGAAGATAGCATTTGCTGCTATTGATGTCATGTGGGATGAACCCGCTCCGAAAAATCATCCTCTCCTTAAAATGGATAATGTACTCATAACTCCTCATATGGGAGGCATATCTTCCGATGTAAAAAAATGGGCTTCTCAGATGGTTACTGATGAACTTATGAGGTATGCAAACAAAGAAAAGAACATCAGATTATGGACAAGACTTGAATAAAGGAGTGAATAATATGAAAGCACTTGTACTAAAAGGAAAATGTAAGGTTGATTATGAAGATGTAGAAACGCCGAAGTGTCCTAAAAGAGGTCTTCTTTTAAAAATAGAAGCCGTGGGGCTTTGCGGCAGTGATGTCAGGACTTATGCGTTCGGACACCATAATGTAGAGTATCCCGCCGTACTTGGGCACGAAAATGTGGGAAGGATAATAGAAGTATCTGAAGGTGTAGATGGATACGAAGTTGGAGAGCGTATCATGATGCATCCGGGTATACCATGCGGGAAATGTACTTATTGTCAAAGCGGGCTTCAGTCACTTTGTGAAAACAGGCTGACATATGGACATACTATTTATGGCGGAATGGCGGAATATATGGCTGTTCCGAAAGAAGGTATAGACAGAGGGCTTATACTAAAAGTTCCAAAAAATATAAAAAGTGAAGAGATAGTTACCGTTGAACTTCTTTCTTCTGTACTCAATGCACAGGAAAATGCGGGAGTGAACATAGGTGATACAGTAGTTATAATCGGGACCGGTCCAATTGGATGTCTTCACTCCGAAATATCCAGATTAAAGGGAGCAAAGAAAATAATCATGGTTGATTTGAAAGCTTCCCGTCTTGAGATGTGCAAACAGTTCAGCGGTACGGATTTTATAGATTCTTCCAAGTACGATCCGATAGAAAAAGTCATGGAACTGACTGGCGGAATTGGGGCAGATCATGTAATAGTTGCGGCTCCTTCTGCGGATGCTCATTATCAAGGACTTAGGATGCTCAAAAAAAGAGGTACTCTTGTACTGTTCGGCGGACTGAATAAAGATAATCCATGGACCAAGCTGGACGCAAATTTAATTCATTACAGAGAACTTACCATAAAAGGTGCTTTCGGATACGGATTTTCCGTATTTTCCAAAGCATTCGATATAGTATGCAACAAAATGCTCAGGGGTAATATAGTGACACATATAATTCCATTGAAAGATATGGAAAAAGGTGTGTCTTTAATTAAAAAGGGTGAAGCTTTAAAAGTAGTAATGAAGCCATAAAATGATATATAAAAACATAGAAACAAAAAACATCTTTCTTTTAAAGATGTTTTTTTCTTTCATGAAAAATATTTTGTAATATTTAAAACAGTTAAATTTCTTATAAAATATTGAAAAATTATATTTACCGCTATTTATTTTTTATTACTTATTAATTATAGGCAAAAATGATAAATATAAAATTTATTGAAAAAATAATGCCGTATAAAGATAAAGAGTAGAGAAAAGGAAAAGAATGTTTAAAAATATAAAGTACTAAAATAAAAAAGTATGAATAATGTATATATTTAAAATACCTAATAACTCAATGGATAATTATCTTGATTTTTAGAAAAAATAAAAGTTAGATTATTTATATAAGGATAAAAATATGTTTTATAAAGATTATTTCAATAAATCGGTAAAGTCGGCAACGGAATATAAAATAAGATATTTAAAATATTTACTTAATGATAGTAATATTTATAAATTTATTCAATTTAATGATAACGAAGAAGAAAATCTTTTAAAACTGGAATCCCTTAAAAACGGTACTTTGTGGTTTAGTTATTACAGATATTTAAACGATCCTACGGAATATAAGATAGAATACAATATCAGAAAGACACAAAAGAATACAAATCTTAGCAGGGAAGAGATAGAATATTTAAACGGTTCAATGAAAGAGATGTATGACGTGTGCTGTTTTTCGTATAAATATAACGATTATATGTGGGATATTTATGCAAATGACGGAAACGGTCTGTGTATAGTGTTTCAGTCCCTTGACCTTGATATGCTTTATCCTATAGATTATATCGAAAAGAATAAAATCCCATTTACAAATTTGATAATCAATTCTTTCAAAGCTTTGGATGAGGGGATAATAACGAATATCCCAATGGCTGTTCTTCCCTTCGTCGTGAAAAATCCAATGAACGGATATTTGAATTCCACTAAGGAGAATGAGATAAGGATGTTATATTCATTCTATTCTGATAAGGATATAACGGACGGAAAACTGTATCCCGATATAAAAATGAGAAGCGGTTATCTCGGATTGAACGTCCCTTACGATAAAGTTGATTTAAGACTTAAAAAAGTTATAATCGGAAAAGGGTGCAGCGCAGAGCTCCTGGAGAAAATCCTTGAGATTTGTGAAGAGAATGATTATGATTATGAGATAAAGTAGGGGAATTAAATAGTTCTTTATAAAAGGTAGTAGGGCAGAACCCTAAATATCCCATATTTCAATAAAAGCTTCATAGTAATCATATTTCCCATTATCATAATCGGTCAGCAGATACCTTGCAATGAGTTTTCCAACTTGGTATCCTCTTTTACTAAGTTCTTTCACGTGTTTGAACACATCTGTATTTAAGCTGTAGTAATCCTGTTTTAATATGAATCTTGCATATTTATATTTCCCTTTTTCGTTTTTCCATAGTACATTGTCTTTTTCTGTTACATTATCCGTGATAAATCCGTATTTATATATATTTTTTTCTCTGTCGATGAAGTAAACAAAATGTCCCGGCGCCGAAGAGTACTTATTTAAAATCTCTCTGTTTGACATTTCAAATTCTATTACCGTTCCGATATTGTTTATTTCATTTACGATTTCATAAGGATTTTCCTTTAAATAGTAGAAAGTTTTCGTTTGTTCCAGTCTTTCATCGATTAAATTCCTAGTCTTTTTTAAATTTTTGATTTGTTCATTGATTATTTTTTTATTATTTATGAGTATCTGTTCTATATCTTCGGTACTTTTAAAGTTTATTTCCTTTAATTCTTTTATTGGGATATTAAGCTTTCTGTAAAATAAGATATCAAGAATTTCAAATATAGACGAGACTGAGAACTCTCTGTATTCATTGTTATAATTTCTGTCAAGACTTATAAGTCCTTCGCTTTCCCAGTATCTTATTGTTGATTTCGGAATTCCCAAAGTTTTTGAAATAGTTCCTATATTAAATTTATCTTCCATAATTATCTCCTTTATTAAAATTATATATAAAAACCTATTGACATTCAAGTAACTTTAAGGTTTATAATCAGTAACGTCAGTTAAATAAATGAGAGGAGGAAATTATGAATAATAGTATTTCAAAAGAATTTAACTTGAGTTCCCTTATAAAATTCAGTTTGCCTACGATTATTATGATGCTATTTATGGCTCTTTATACTATCGTAGACGGAGTATTCGTATCAAGGATTGTGGGAATAAACGGACTTAGCGCAATAAATATAATTGAGCCTCTCATGAATTTGTTTTTTGGGGCAGCAATTATGTTTGGTACGGGAGGAAGTGCGATAATAGGAAGGAAGATCGGGGAGAAAAAAGACGATGAAGCAAACGGAGATCTATCTTTGATAGTCCTTACCGTGTTTATTATAAGTGCAGTGATGTCGGTGATTTCTCTTTTATTCCTGGATAAAATAATATACTTTTTAGGAGCCAGCGATGTATTGTTTAAATATTGCTATGACTATCTAAAAATATGTCTGACCTTTATCCCTTTGCTTATGTTTCAGCTCGTGTTCAGCAGTCTGTTCGTAACTGCGGGTAAGCCTGCATTGGGACTTGCTTTTACGATAATTGCGGGAATAACCAATATATTTTTGGACTATATTTTTATGGTGCCTATGGATATGGGGATTTCCGGAGCTGCTTTGGGGACTACTATAGGATATATGATACCGTCTGCTGCGGGACTTATATTCTTCATATTTAATAAAAAAGGACTTCATTTCGGGAAAATCGATAAGAACTTAAAGGTACTTACAAAGTGCATGACAAACGGAGCTTCCGAAATGGTGGGACATGTTTCCATGTGTATAACGAACTGGATGTTCAACGTTACTCTTATGAGGATGCTCGGAGAACAAGGAGTTGCGGCTATATCCCTTTTACTTTATGCACAGTTTTTGTTCAACTCCATGTATATGGGTTTCTCCAGCGGGGTTGCTCCTATTATAAGTTATAACTTCGGGAGTGAAAATAAACTTCAGCTGCAAAGGATATTTAAGAACAGTATCAAGATAATAATGGTATCTACGGTGACAATATTTGTTATGTCCCTTGTATTTGCACAGGATGTGGTTTCGATTTTCATTCCAAAAAGCAGTGATACGTATGGACTTGCAATAAGAGCATATTTATTATTCTCGGTAACGTTCCTGTTCTCGGGTTTTAATATTTTTGCTTCATCTATGTTTACCGCACTGTCGAACGGAAAAATATCCGCACTTATATCATTTATGAGGACTTTTGTTTTCATTGCGGGAGCTATAATCCTTCTGCCGCTTATCATAGGTGTGGACGGATTGTGGCTTGCAATTCCCATAGCGGAAGTGCTTGCACTTATAATATCCATAATTTGTATAGTAAAACAGAAGGATAGGTATAATTATATTAATTAAAAAACAAAGGGGTACTGCCTCTTTGTTTTTATTTATAAGAGGAATATTTTAACCTTACATAAAAGCCTTACGGCTTTTTTTATTTTGTTATGGGGATTTTCCCGGGGTAATGTGCTATAATAGAACAAAAATTATTTTCAGAGGTTATATATATGGCTATAGATTTGGTAAAAGAATATTTTGATAAATTTAATATAAAAGATAAAGTGCTGGAGTTCGATGTATCCAGTGCAACAGTGGAGCTTGCGGCAAAGGCATTGAACACCGAAGGAGCGAGGATCGCAAAGACTCTGTCATTTAAGGATAAAGCAGAAGACAACAACTGTATATTGGTAGTCACAGCGGGAGATGCAAGAATAGATAACAAAAAATTCAAGGCAGAATTTAATCAAAAGGCGAAAATGTTAAGTGCGGATGAAGTTGAAGAGTTCACAAATCACAAGATAGGCGGTGTATGTCCTTTTGCAAATCCTCAGGGAGTAAAAACATATCTTGATGTTTCGATGAAAAGGTTCGATACCGTTTTCCCTGCATGCGGAAGTGCGAACAGTGCCATAGAACTGACATGTGACGAACTTTTTAAATACTCCAATGCCTTAAAATGGGTCGATGTTACGCAGTAATAAATATATATAATTATAATTTTGATATTATAAAGTTTTAAATTATTATAAGTAAAAAGATATAACGTTATATGTAGTATGGGGTTTAATGATAAAATATAAAAATTACATAAATGTTTTTAATGATTTTATATTAAGTAGTGATAATTCTTTTATAATTAATTTACGTTATATAATAAGAAAATAAAATTGATTTTAATCCTCTGGTTTTTCTTATTTTAAATTGGGATTTAATGAACTTTTTTATAAAGGGGTTATGAAATTCAACAATAAAAGTAAAAATGGTACTAAAACTAAACATATATAATTTAGTTAAGCTCGACGGTTATATAATGTATGTAACGATGATTTATGACTTGTTTTTTATATTTATTATCCTTATACTATTTTAATTTTTAATTATGGTTCATATTTTGCATTTTACTTGATTGTAAGAAGTTGAATGATAATAAGATTTATTTTGTTTTTTGATTATTTTTATAAGAAATCTAAAGAGAAAGGGAGGTGATAGAGATGAAATTTGAATTAAAAAACTGGGACGAAAAGTATATAAAAGATGTGGCCAAACATGCAAATAATGAAAAAATCGCAAGTAAATTGAGGGATGTTTTCCCATATCCTTATACTTATGAAGATGCAGAGTGGTACGTTAAGGACTGCATTTTAAACGAGGGGAATAACAATATAACAAGAGCTATAGTTATAAACGGTGAAGCAGTGGGCAGTATAGGCGTTTTTGTCATGGATGATGTGTACAAAAAAAGTGCAGAAATAGGCTACTGGCTGGGTGAAGATTACTGGGGCAAAGGTATTATGAGCGAAGCTGTAAATATAATCATAAAAGAAGCTTTTGATAGGTTCGATATAGTGAGGATACATGCAGAGATTTTTTCAAATAACCCGGGTTCAAAGGGAGTTCTTGAAAAAGCCGGGTTTAAATTTGAAGGCAGGAAAGAAAAAAGCATATATAAAAATGGCGAAATTTTAGATAGCCTCGTTTACGCTTATATAAAATAAGGATTTGGTATCTTCCAAGTCCTTATTTTTTGTTCGATTTAATTTAACTGGTATTGAATATCAGTTAAAATTTAAAATAATGAAAGTTGTTCAACTTCAATACTCTTTTTAAAATCTCTTATACCTTTCATGTAATTCCCGCTGACTTCATACTTTCTTCTTACATCATTTATTTTTTTATACATTTCTTCTTTATATTCTTTTGATACGTAAGCACCTTTGCCGTATACGTTCTTGACATTTTCATATTCATCGTGGAAATAATCCTTTACGAAATCCATAAATACTTTTTTTGTATCTCCTTTTAAATTAAGGGGACCGGTAAGTATATAATTTATGTCAATGTCTTTTCCATAGGCAAAAATTTCCTCCAGATTATCTCTGTCATCGGTTATATACGGCATTATGGGCATGGTATGGATAGCTCGGCTGGCTTTGGTTTTCTTCATTTCTCTGAGCATATTCACTCTTCTTTTTGAGCTTACGCTGCCGGGTTCTATTATCCTTCTCCTGTCTTCATCCATTACGGTTATTGTTGAAGCGATATTTACATAAGTCAGCCTTGAAAGTTCATCTATGAGTTCGATATCCCTCAGTATCAAATCCGATTTTGTGGAGATAATGACAGGCTGTTCGTATTTTATCATCAGCTTTAGTATCTCGGGCATTATTTTATACTTTTCTTCTATGGGCTGATAAGAATCGGTGACGCTTCCCAAGTTTATGACATCTTTATTTCTCTTTCTTCTGAGTTCCTTTTCAAGGACTTCGACTATATTTGTTTTAACAAAAACATCTCCGAAAAAATTATCCGACTGTAAGTATCTGTTGGAATATATTGCATAGCAGTATTTACATCCGTGAGTACAGCCTCTGTATACATTTAAATCAAGATGATAGGGGAGTCTTGAATTTGATATCCTGTTTATCGCGCTTTTACATGTTATTTCTTTTATTGTCATAATATTGTCCTTGTATATATTATTAGAACTTTTGTTCGTTGTATTTATTATAACAAAATAAAGCCCTTTTATCAATACTTTTGTACTGGTGTTCTTATAACAGCTTTGCCTCTTGAATGTTGTTTCTTATAAAGAAAACTCTTGACTCTGACACTATGCCAGGGTTTATAATAAGAATAACGAATTAAAGGAAGTGTAAAAAATGGAAAAATTTGATTACAAAAAAGAATATAAAGATTTATATATGCCTAAAAAGAAACCGTCTATCATAGATGTTCCAAAGATGAATTTTATAATGGTAAAAGGAAAGGGAAATCCCAATACATCGATAGAATATAAGAATGCCATGGAAATACTCTACGGGCTTTCGTTTACCATAAAAATGAGCAAAATGAGTAAAGACCCCATGGATAGGATAGAGGGATATTTTGAATATGTGGTTCCTCCTTTGGAAGGGCTTTGGTGGCTTGATGAAGGAGGTTTTGACGGTATAAACATAACTGATAAGGACAAGTTTCAGTGGTATTCCATGATAAGACAGCCCGAGTTTGTAACGAGAGATGTATACGAATATGCACTTGAAAAGTTTTCAAAAAAGAAACCTGAGGTTGATTTATCAAATACTCGGTTTAAAACCATTGAAGAGGGGTTATGCGTCCAGATAATGCATATGGGATCCTATGATGATGAACCAGCTTCGATAGCAAAGATGAATGAGTTCATAGAAAAAGAGGGGTACGAAACCGATATAAATGATGAAAGGCTTCATCATGAAATATATCTTTCCGACCCGAGAAAAGTCAAGAATATAAATAATTTGAAGACGGTTATTCGTCATCCTGTTAAAAAAAGAAAATAGGGGCTCTGCCCCTAAAACCCCGCAAAGTTTTTTCCGAAGCAAAAAAACTTTGAGTTAAATGCTTCCGCTGGGCGCGGTGCCTTATAACGCGACCGGATTTTCTGCAAAATGCTGCCCGCATTTTGCGTAACAGTCGCTGCTCCGCCCTTTTGGGCAGGGATGTTGTATTAATTTATTTCTGAAATTTTTTACTTAGTTACTGAAATCAAGTATTTGAGGAATATAAAAAACAAAATAGTTTACATCGTTGTGTCATTTGGAAATTTAAGAAGCTCCTGTATCTTCAAAGATGTTTAAGCCTATCTTATCTCTGTATAAAAATAATTTTAAGGTCATTCTTATAGATTTTTTAGGCTGTGGTAAATCGGATAGGGTAGAAAAGTTCGATACTGATTTATGGATAGATCAGGGGAAGCAAGTTACTAAACTTATAAAGCATCTGGGGTACGATAAAGTAAGTCTTATGGGAACCAGCGGAGGTGCATGGGCGGCAATAAATGCGGCGCTTTACTGTCCTAAGCTAATAAATAAAGTAGTTGCAGACAGCTTTGACGGAAGAAAACTAGGCGATACTTTTAAAGAAGATTTGATAGAAGAAAGAAGAAATGCAAAGAAAAGTATTTTTACTAAATGCTTTTATAAATGGTGTCATGGTAAAGATTGGGAAAATGCAGTGGACTCTGACACAGAGGTGCTTATAAAAATGTCTGCGGAAGATGTTCCTTTATTTTATAGACCTATAAAGGAATGATCCGTTCCGCTTCTTCTTACAGTCAGCATTGGAGATGAAATGATAAAAAAGGATTTTATCATAGGGATAGAAAAAGAGTGGGTAACCATTCTTTTTTAATATGAACTGCTGCAAAATATCCTCTATATTATAAATATGAGTATTGTTGTTATAATATTTGCCAGTATTATTATACTTCTCGGAAGAATATTTTTAATTGTTGTCATATCATATAACGATAATTAACTTAACGGTGTTTTTTTATATATTAATAATTTTAATTGACATAATTTTTATTTTGTTATATGATAAAAAAAAGGAGAAAAAAATGAAAGATTATGAAATTTTAGGCGGTAGTTTACCCACTGTAGTATGTAATCTTGCTCCAGGTGAGACAATGATTACCGAAAGCGGAAGTATGAGTTGGATGTCACCTAATATCAGAATGGAAACAACCACAGGTGGAGGTATGAAAAAAATGCTTGGTAGGTTAGCTTCCGGAGAATCTATGTTCCAAAACAAGTATACAGCACAAAATACAGAAGGGAAAATTGCATTTTCTTCTAGTTTCCCTGGTGCAATTATTCCTTTTGAAATCGCTCCTGGAAAGAATATGATTGTTCAAAAAAGTGCTTTTCTTGCGGCTGAAGAAAGTGTTGAGCTTTCTATGTATTTTCAGAAAAAGCTCGGTAAAGGGTTATTCGGCGGAGAAGGATTGATAATGCAAAAACTTAGCGGACAAGGAACTGCATTTATAGAAATTGACGGAGGTAGTGTAGAATATGATTTAGCACCTGGTGAAGAGCTTATTGTAAGTACTGGATATCTTGCAGCTATGGAAGAAACTTGCTCAATGGATGTACAAATGGTAAAAGGAGCAAAAAATATTTTACTTGGCGGAGAAGGTTTATTCAATACTGTAGTTAAAGGACCTGGAAAAGTTATTCTTCAAACAATGCCAATAAGTAATGTTGCTGAATTATTAATTCCGTTTATAGAAAATAATAAGTAATATACACATAATTTTTTTATTAAATCTTAAAGTGTAAAAAAGACACCTTATGGTGTCTTTTTTATTTACTAATTATTTATGAGCTTCTTCGATTGCAACAGAAACCGAAACTGTAGCACCAACCATAGGGTTGTTACCCATACCGATAAGTCCCATCATTTCTACGTGAGCAGGAACTGATGAAGAACCGGCGAATTGAGCGTCTGAATGCATTCTTCCCATTGTATCTGTCATACCGTAAGAAGCAGGACCTGCAGCCATGTTGTCAGGATGAAGTGTTCTTCCTGTACCACCACCGCTTGCTACCGAGAAGTATTTTTTACCTTCTTGTACGCATTCTTTCTTGTATGTACCTGCAACAGGATGTTGGAATCTTGTTGGATTTGTTGAGTTACCTGTGATAGATACGTCAACTCCTTCTTTATGCATGATGGCAACGCCTTCTCTAACATCATCGGCACCGTAACATCTTACTTTAGCTCTAGGGCCGTCAGAGTAAGCTGTTTCGTTTACGATGTTTAATTCTCCTGTATAGTAATCAAATTTTGTTTGTACATATGTGAAGCCATTGATTCTTGAGATAATTTGAGCAGCGTCTTTACCAAGACCATTTAAAATTACTCTTAAGTCTTTGTTTCTAACTTTGTTAGCTGAGTTGGCGATACCGATGGCGCCTTCTGCAGCAGCGAATGATTCGTGACCTGCAAGGAATGCGAAACATTCTGTTTCTTCTGAAAGTAACATACTTGCAAGGTTACCGTGACCTAAACCTACTTTTCTGTCATCTGCAACCGAACCCGGGATACAAAATGCTTGTAGTCCTTCACCTATAACTTTTGCAGCTTCTACAGCTGTAGTAGCTCCTCTTTTAATAGCAAGTGCAGCACCTACTATATAAGCCCAACATGCGTTTTCAAAACAAATAGGTTGGATTCCTTTTACTATAGCTGCAACGTCGATACCTTTATCATCACAGATTTGTTTTGCTTCTTCAAGTGACTTGATACCGTCTTTATTTAAAGCTTCTTCAATTTGTTTAATTCTTCTTTCGTAACTTTCAAATAATGCCATTTTATTTCCTCCCTCCTACTCGTTTCTTGGGTCGATAGTTTTTACCGCTTCATCGAATCTGCCATATTTACCGCTGGCTTTTTCGATAGCTTCCATAGCGTCGACACCTTTTTTAATGTTTTGCATCATAACACCTAGGTTTACATATTTGTAACCGATGATTTCATCGTTTTTATCCAAACCGATTTCTGTTATGTAACCTTCAGATAATTCTAAGTATCTAGGTCCTTTTTTAGTTGTTGCATAGCAAGTACCTGTTTGACTTCTGTGTCCTTTACCTAAGTCTTCAAGACCTGCTCCGATTGCAAGACCGCCTTCAGAGAATGCTGATTGAGATCTGCCGTAAACTATTTGCAAGAATAATTCTCTCATAGCTGTGTTGATAGCATCACAGACAAGGTCTGTGTTTAAAGCTTCAAGTAAAGTTTTACCGATTAAGATTTCGCTTGCCATAGCAGCTGAATGTGTCATTCCCGAACATCCAAGAGTTTCAACCAAAGCTTCTTCGATTATACCGTCTTTAATGTTTAAAGTCAGTTTACAAGCTCCTTGTTGAGGTGCACACCAACCAACACCGTGTGTAAGACCGCTGATATCTTTGATTTCTTTTGACTGTACCCATTTTCCTTCTTCAGGAATAGGTGCAGGGCCATGATTTGCGCCTTTTTTAACTACGCACATGTTTTCTACTTCTGTTGTATAAATCATATTTACCTCCTAATAAACTTCACAAATGTATATTTGTCTTTTAAAGTCCAATTCATTTTAACATAATATTTCTTCACTTTCAATTAAACTTTTGTCAAAAAAAATAAAAAAACAGAGAAATTATTTCTCTGCTTATTTTTCCATACATTTCTTGGCATGTGCTTTGATTTTTTCAAAACTGTCAGTACTTATCACATGTTCCATTCTGCATGCATCTTCCATTGCAATTTTTTCTTCTACGCCCAAAGTTATTAAAAATTTCCCAAGAGTGACATGCTTTTCGTAAACCGCACCGGCAACCTCTTTACCTTCTTCGGTAAGTTTTATAAGTCCGCTTTCATCAACTGTTATATATCCCTTTTCTTTGATCAGTTTTATGGCTCTCGATACACTGGGTCTGGAAAAATCAAGTTCGTTTGCTATATCTATAGACCTAACATTGCCCTTTCTCTTTTGTAAAATAAGTATTGTTTCTAAATAGTTTTCTTGTGATTCCTTTGTCTTCATATAATATATACTCCATAAAAATAATTACATCCATTATAACATAAATTTTATTTTGTCAATATAAATATTAAATAATGTATATATATTTGTTTTAATAATGTATCAATATCATGTTTTTATGATAAAATTATAAAAAACATGGTGGGAGAGAGATATGAATTTAAGTTCTTATATAATACTTGGAATAATTTTAATTTTGTTTTTATTTGCATTAATAAAAGTTATAAAAAACAGGGGGAAGTGCAGCTGCGGTTGTGATGACTGTCCGAGCAGGGGGAGTTGTCATGAGGAGAAGAAAGAGAAGTGAGACTAATATTTATATCTGTTTTTATAATATAAATTTAACATAATATTTAATTTTTAATAATGGATAATAACTTAATATGTTTTTACTAACAAAAAGGGGAAGGAAAATGAAAAAGCTAACAAAAATAATAACAATGTTATTGGCAGTATTGATGATTTTAACATCGGTTCCGATAAATGTTTTTGCTTCTGAAAATAAAACATTTAATGACATCAATACTCAAAGTATGGAAGATGATAAAGAAATAGTTATCGAAGAAGAAAAAGAAGAAGTTTCTTCCGATAGGGGAGAGAAAGAAGAAGTTAAATCTAACGAAGAGAAGTCTACCGTAAAAGAAGAAACAAAAAAGGAAGTAAAAGAATCTTCCGATAAAGATGAAAATAAAACTAGTAAAGAATCATCTATACCTAAAACTAAGAAAACTTTAAGCAAAAGTGCAAGAGCTGTTTCTTCCATAAATATAGAAAAAGTCAAATATGACGGAGAAGAACACGATATAGAAATCATAGACGGTGTTAAAACAATCAAAGTTGGAAAACCAAATATAAAAATAGAACTCATTTATTCATATGAAGGCACCGGATCCTGTATGATAAGTTCCGGCGATAATTATAAAATTGCTTTTATAGGTGATGGAGAAGAATATAGGTCAATAGATATAGGAAGTAAGATGTATCTTTATATCGGAAATGAAAAAGGTACTACAGTAGAAACAATAAGTGATGAAAATTATAATATTAAAGATACTATAAAAATTATTGCAGAAGATAATATCCCAACAACCGGAATAGCATTAAAACAAAGCGATATCACATTAGAAAGAACAAAGACTTACCAATTAAAAGAAAATATCGAGCCTTGGAACGCAAGCAATACTACTGTAACATGGTCTAGTGACGATCCGACAGTTGCAAGCGTTGATTCTAAAGGTAAAGTAACAGCAAAAAAAAGTAGGCAGTGCGGTTATAACAGCGACAAACTCTAACGGACAAACAGCAAGCTGTAATGTAACCGTAAAAGAAAGTAAAGTTACAAGTATAAAATTAAACAGAACAAGTTTTAATACTTCTTATAAAAAGAACGTACAGCTAAAAGCAACCGTTTCTCCTTCTTATGCGGAAAACAAAAGTATAAAATGGTTTACATCAAACAGTAAGATCGCCACAGTTACATCCGGCGGTTATGTAAAAACTACAGGAAGATACGGAAGTTGTTATATATATGCAAAGGCAGCAGACGGAAGCGGTAAATACTCAAGATGTAAAGTTACTACATTTAAGAATAGAGTTAAGAGTCTAAAGATAAGTAAAAGCAAAGTTACAATATCCAAAAAGGGTAGGACCTATAAATTAAAAGCCAGTGTAAAAGGTAAAAACTCTTCTTACAGGGCTAGCAATACAGGTATTAAATGGAAAAGTTCAAATAAGAAAATAGCTACAGTATCATCAAGCGGTAAAGTAAAAGCTAAAAGATACGGAAAATGTTATATCTACGCATATGCAAAAGATAATAAGAAGATCAAGAAGAGATGTAAAGTAACGGTCAAGACAGTGAAATTAAAGAAAATGTCAGCTTCAGCTTACGTTGAATTTACTAACTTCTCTAATTTCAAAAAAGGACTTATCGGTTCTAAGAAGAAGATAAGCGTTAAATTGAATCCTTCATCGCCTACGGATAACAAAGTATATTACAAATCTTCAAATAAGAAAGTTGCTACAGTAAATTCAAAAGGAACAGTAACAGCTAAGGGTTATGGTATGTGTAATATAACCGTAACTACTCGTGCGAAAGTTAAAGGCAAAAAAATCAAGAAGACAGTTCCGGTATATGTAAACGGCGGTAAGTATTACTACGTTAACGGTTGGAAGATGTCTATAGTATTAAACGAAGTAAACAAAAGAAGAAAAGCTAAAGGATATTCACCGCTTGTATGGACAAATTCATCTTATGAAAATAAAAGAGTAAGATCATGGACTAATAGATTTTATTCATGGACGGATAATAAGTTTTATAAAATGGGAGAAAAAGATTTAAGAAATGTACATGATGATAATTGGATAGATAAGCATATAAGTGGACAGCAGTTTAGTGAAAGTGTAGGAACAATAGGTAGTAAAAATTCTTATAAAACACAAAAACAAAGGGATTCTAGATTAAAAAGTTCTACAAATAGAATTATAGTACATGATAATAAGATAGTAACAAATAAAAATATTAAATACTTTGTTGCATGGCATTGTAATGGTAAATATTATAATTTTAGTAATATAAGAAGTTACTAATAATTTATAAAGGGGTTAATATGGATAATAAAATTTTATCAATACTTGTTTTGAGCTGCTTTCTTCTAATGTTAAACTTTGTAACACTTTTTTATTATATTTATTCAGAAAAAAAATATAGAAAAGAACTCTTGGTAGGATTGAAGCAGATTAAGAGTGATAATAGTATCTTTTCTAAAGTGTATAAAGAATATAAAATAAAATTTGGTAATAGAGAAGATTATTATTATGACTTTGGAGAACTTCATCCGGTAAAAATCCAGAAAGAAGGAAAAACATTAATAGTACATTACGGTAACAAAAATAAGGTATATAGTAACTATGATTATTATAAAGTAAATAATAAAGGTGAAGGTGATTTAGATATAAATAGAATGGTAGATTATTATAAACAAGAAATAGAATAGTATAAGAAATATTAAAAAAAGACAACAAAAAAGTTGTCTTTTTTATTTAGATACCTATAACAGGAGAAGACTTATAAAAGATTTTCTATCAAAAGCATCAAAGACTTAAATTATATTATTAATATTTATGTGTGTTGTGCAGTTAATCGTTATTTTTTGATTATCGAATATATTGGTTTAAATAATACTTTTAAATATAAAAAATAATGAATATATGCTTACTAATTTCTTATATTCCTTTTGTATAACTTTGTTATTCTCTCTATCCTCCACATTATTATATTTTGACTTTATTTTAAATTTAATTATCAATGACAGGATAAAGATCAATTTAATAAAATATTTTGCCCCAGCTTCTTTTGGCGTTTATTTATTACATGTTCAGCCTTTGGTTTGGAATAAAATAATAAAAAATGGATTTGTTTTTATTGGTAATTTTCGAACAAGCGTTATACCTTTTTCACTCATTGCATGTGGATTTTTGATTTTAATAACCGGACTTATAATCGATAATTTAAGAATCATAATATTTAAAATATTGAGAATTGATAAAATACCTGATAAAATAGAAAATATGATAAATTATATAATTAAAAAAAGAAGTACTGAAAGTATATAATTTTCAGTACTTCTTCATATATAGTCCCTCCGTTTTTGAGTATGCGTAAAATATCCCACGACCGGAGTATCTGAACCTTGCTTCTGCATTGCCTTCAGGATATAGTTTATTTAGATATACTTTGTCATAGGTCACATATGCAATGAATGATATATAGTTTTCTTTGGTCATTGCATGGTCCATATGAACATAGAATTCATTATCGATAAAATCTACTTTGATAAGTTCTTTATCCAAACTATCGCTTACATTAAGTTCTTTCAGCGGGGAAGAACAGCATGAAGCATTTATTTCATTTGTGCTTATTATTATATTGTCACATTTATCGCAGACATAAAACTTGGTGTTTTTCATATTTCCTCCTTTATTATCGTTTGTACTTATTTCTCCCGTAAGTAAATAATCTATTTGAGTGTCAAGTACTTCGGACAAAGAGCTTAAAATGCTTATATCCGGAAGTCCGTTTCCCGTTTCCCATTTTGATATTGTCTTGTCGCTTACGTTTAGCATATCTCCTATCTCTTTTTGAGTCATATCCTTTTTTATTCTTAAAGTTTTTATCAAGTTTCCTATTTTTATATTATTCATTCTTTAATTCCTTTTCTTTTTCATCCTTTTAGCTTTAGCATTTGATGATAAACATTCTTCCAAAAGCTCATCAAGTTTTTTTAATGCTTTTTCTTTATCTTCTTCTGATTTTATCTCAAGTCTTTTATATATTTTAATTTCAAAGTTATCGGCTCCGTATTCATTCCATAATTCCTGTAAATATTTATTTGGATATGAACCGCTGTTCAGCTTTACTTTGTTGCTGTTTAATTTTGCCTTTATATCATTTGCCGTTACTAGGAATACTTCATTTGTTTTAATACATTCATATGATAAAATACCCATTTCGGGAGTTCTGTTTTTATACTCATATATCATCTGTTTTCTTTTTTCTCTATCCATTTTATTACCTCGAATGATATTATATCATATATAAATGTTTTTGAACTCTACGCTTGGTGGAATAAAAAAAGAAGCATATTTCTATGCTTCTTAAACAAAATAATTATTATTTATGCAAGAGATTTACCCAAATTCTTTAAATCATCATTGATGCTGTCATCGGGAGCTCCGCAGCAAATCACGCTTTCTGATGTAAGGTTTGCACCGTCTTCTTTACACATATCTTCCCAATTTCTCATCCATTCTCCGTCGCCCCAGCCGTAAGAACCGAATAAAGCTATATTTTTTCCGCTTAACTTGCTTTCAACATCCATGAACATCGGTTCAAATTCACTTTCTTCCAGCTGTTCGCTTCCCATAGAAGGACATCCGAAGGCGATCCCGTCGTAGTTTTCAACCATATCACCGCTGAAATCCGCAGACATGAAAATATCTGCCTGACTTCCCGCTTCTTCGAGACCTGCTTTGACCATATCAGCCATTGCTTCGGTGTTACCTGTTCCGCTCCAGTATACAACTGCTATTTTTTTCATATTTCACCTCTTAAAGTTTATTTTTTATTTTGAATGCTTACGGTAAGCTTTGATATCGTACTGCCGCTTAAAAAAAGCTTAGAATATATTTTTTTGCATTTGTTAAATTTATTGAATATCTTAACCGCTTCACATTCGTTGCAGTACACTTTCCAGCATCCCGAGCACTTACTGTTTTGTCCGGCATTTTCTATAAATCCTTTGACATCCTCAAGGGGATATCCTAAAAACATTCCTATTTCATGGGGAAATTCTTCGCTTTCCCTAAGTCTTGTTTTTAATCTTTTTATCATGTAATATGTATTAAAATCTTCATATCCGTACTTATATAAAAATTTTTTTGCATTTTCATTATTTATATCTTCTCTGAGTTTCTTTACTCTGTAAACATATATAAGAGCAGTGTCAGTGTTTTGTTTGATTATTTCAAGGATTATTCCTTTCTTGTTTAATTCTCTGTTCCATTTCTTTACGTCGGCTTTGAGTGCTGTCTCGTCATCATATGGATAGTTGAACAAATTTGCAGTCTTTAGACCGCCGAGAGTGGGGGAACAATGCTCAATTAAATATTTCTCAAACAAAATCATACACCTCGCATTTCTGATAGAATGGTAATGGTACCGCATAAAACAAATATTTGGAAGTTATGGCTATTTTAGGGTGTGCACAGTATGCAGTACCTTTCATTCTATTAAATATAAAAAGAGATAAATATTATGTTAGTCCTTGCTAACAAAATATATGTAATACATATATATTCATTATGAGTGTTAGCTATTGCTAACAAAGATAAGATACCATTATTTCTATAATTTGTCAACACCTTTTTTATAATTTCTAAAATCAATATTATTAAGGATTTTAATTATATTATTAAACTGTTCTTTATGTTATATTTAAATAAAAAGATATAAAGGAAGATATTTATGAAGATAAGGGAAATAAAAGAAGAGGAGATTTCCTCGGCTCTTGGTTTGGTATGGAAAGTATTCTTGAAATACGAAGCACCTTCTTATCCAAATGAGGGAATAGAGGAATTTAAAAGCTTTTTAAACAGCAGTGAAGAAATATCCAAGTTAAATATATACGCTTGTTTTAAGGATGAAGAAATTATAGGTGTAATTGCTATTAGAGAAAGTCATATATCTCTATTTTTTGTTGATGACAAATATCATAGAACAGGTATAGGAAGAAAGTTATTTGATTATATAAGAAGTATTGTTAGTCATGATATTACGGTAAATTCTTCACCATATGCTGTGGAAGTATACCATAAGCTTGGTTTTACCGATACCGATAAGGAACAAATGTCAAATGGGATAATATATACTCCCATGATTTATAAAGGAATATGATATAATACTGATATAATAAATAATAAAAGGAGAAAAGTGATGGGTATCTGGACTGAATAGTAAGCGAGGCTTTATTTTTTATTGCCTTGCTAATCATTTATTTAAATAAAAAAATGAATTGGGGGCATATATGTCATATTTTAAATATAAAAACAAGAATGTATATTACTGCGAAATAGGTAATGGGAAACCGGTAATGTTCCTTCACGGTAATGGGGTATCTTCAAAGATGTTTAAGCCTATCTTATCTCTGTATAAAAATAATTTTAAGGTCATTCTTATAGATTTTTTAGGCTGTGGTAAATCGGATAGGGTAGAAAAGTTCGATACTGATTTATGGATAGATCAGGGGAAGCAAGTTACTAAACTTATAAAGCATCTGGGGTACGATAAAGTAAGTCTTATGGGAACCAGCGGAGGTGCATGGGCGGCAATAAATGCGGCGCTTTACTGTCCTAAGCTAATAAATAAAGTAGTTGCAGACAGCTTTGACGGAAGAAAACTAGGCGATACTTTTAAAGAAGATTTGATAGAAGAAAGAAGAAATGCAAAGAAAAGTATTTTTACTAAATGCTTTTATAAATGGTGTCATGGTAAAGATTGGGAAAATGCAGTGGACTCTGACACAGAGGTGCTTATAAAAATGTCTGCGGAAGATGTTCCTTTATTTTATAGACCTATAAAGGAATGATCCGTTCCGCTTCTTCTTACAGTCAGCATTGGAGATGAAATGATAAAAAATGATTTTATCTCAGAATATGAAGAAATCGTTGGAGAAATCGGAGCGGGGGATATCCATATTTTTAAAAAAGGAAAACATCCCGCTGTCATATCAAATGCCAAAGAAGCGTCAAAAATCATAACAGACTTTCTTAAATAGAAAAAGAGTGGGTAACCACTCTTTTTTAATATGAACCGCTGCAAAATATCC
The DNA here is from genome assembly GCF_000154825.1 of Anaerofustis stercorihominis DSM 17244. Taxonomy (NCBI): domain Bacteria; kingdom Bacillati; phylum Bacillota; class Clostridia; order Eubacteriales; family Eubacteriaceae; genus Anaerofustis; species Anaerofustis stercorihominis. The sequence continues at coordinate 297,111 of NZ_DS560015.1, forward strand.
TTTCTATTATGAAGACGAGTACGGTTGTTATAGTATTTGCAAGTATTATTCTTTTAAATAATTTAGTTTTATTTTGGGTATAACTTTTAAGTATCCCATAAACGATAGGCAGTTCTATTATTACAGTCATTAGTAAATATATAAAGCAGACATTATATGTTGGAATGTTATCAAGACATTCCTTAAATGTGTAACCTACTTCAGCACCAAATCCTTGAATGTAAATGTATGGTGCCGCAAAAGAAACCAAATTTGCCAAAGTAATTACTGTAATCACTATTATCCATTTCTTTTCGTCAAGACAGTTTATTGTCATAAGGACTTCTATAGTTAAGGTAATAATAATAACCAAAGGCAATAGATCAAATGGTCTTTTATCAACCCAGCCCCATGAGGAATTTGCATAAACGTTTTCTAAGCATAATAAAGCCGATAGTAGTGTAAATACACCGAGTAAGAATTTCTTTTTCATGATTATTTCCTCTTTTTTATATGTAATATATTTAAATTATAACATAATACTTGAATATATAAAATTTTCAAATAATTATGTAAAGGAACATTGACAAAACTTATATTAAGGCATATAATAATGTAAAGGAACCTTGTCAAAAAGGAGATGTTGTATTTGGAAAACAAAGTAGAAGAATTAAGGAAGAAGATTGGATTAAATCAGGAGAATTTTGCAAAACAGCTCAGTGTGTCGAGGCAGACTATAAGTTCCATAGAAAATGGGAAGTATAATCCTTCTCTCGAATTGGCTTTTGAAATTGCGGATTTCTTTGATAAAAGGATAGAAGAAGTTTTTATACATGAAAGGAAAGATGATAAACATGAAAAAGAATAATCTTATGCTCGGAATATTATATGCTGTTCTCGGAAGTGTATTTTTAATAATTGCCATATCAAATAACGAAAACAAATTAAGCGGTGTCCTTTGGGGGCTTACCGGAGCTATGGCCGGAATGGGGTTTGCAATCATTTATAAATATATATACTGGACACGTCCGAAGAACAAGGAAAGATACGCTGAAATGCTTGAAAATGAAAGAATAGATATGCACGATGAATTAAAGGAAAAGATTAGAGATAAAAGCGGACGTTATGCTTATGTCATCGCTCTTGTCGCAATAGCACTTTCAATGATGGTCTTTTCAGTCCTTTCCAGTCTTGAAATAATAAAAGAGGGTAAATTGATAGTGTTGTATCTCGGGGGGCTTTTAATTTTCTTATATGTGATAGGGATAATTATTTATAAAAGGCTTCTTAAAAAATATTGATTTTATATATATTTAACTAAAATAAAAGTAAGGAAAAAGCCTCTTTTCATTGTTGAAAAAATCAATGAAATAATAGGATATTTAAAAAATTTAAGTGATGAACAAATTGAAAATATTTTATCATTGGTTAAGGATTTGAATAAACAGTAAAAAATAAAACACTTAATTAAAGTGTTTTTTATTTAGCATAAATTAATAGATATAGATATTATTAAATGTTATGAAAACTAAGAGAAATAAAAATAGTAAGAATTTTGTTTTATAGGGATAGGGGTAGCGGTCGTTTGGAGAAATTGTGGGTAACAATTTCCCAAAATTCGACCGCGTTAAAGAGCCTTCACGGCGAATGAGTGAAAGAACTTTTACCCCTTTTTTGTTTCTTCGGACAAAAAAGGGCAGGGTTCCTAAGGGACGGAGTCCCTTACATCTTTGTTTTTTATTAAGAAAAACCTAAAATCTTTTATTTTTATGTAATTTATGGTATTATAAAAATGAATGAATTTAAGGTAGGAATTATATGAAAAAGAAAAGAATTTTAGCTTTTATAATGATATTTTTAATAGCCTTGACTACCCTTAGTACTACGGTTTTTGGGTTTAATTCTTATGAAGAATATTTTAACGGAAAATATTCATATAGTCTAAAAATTCCTAAAGATAAAAAGAACGTAATAATGGAGACCAATCAGTCTTCGGTTTTGATACCATACAGCGAACAGATAAGACTTGAAATAAATGTTGAAGATGTATCTACGCTTCTTACAAATAAAGAGCAGGAGAATTATAACGAGAGAGATCTTGAAAAATTAACTCTTAAAAGCGACGTCTTTGAAAATACATATGCGTCCGAAGCTTACATGCAGAAGAATGCGGTAAAACTCATAAAAAAATTCGCACCTTCTCCGACGCTGACAAGCATAGAAAGCTTCAAAATGGACAGAAGGAATTCTTTTAAGATATTTTATAATACAAAGATAACAGGTGCGGATAATAAAGCTGCTACGGGTCATGGGTTAATATTATTTACAATAGACGGGGGCAGAGTATACTACTTTGTATTTACCGATAACTCTTTAAAACAAGCCAATATCACGGATTATGATTTTATAGATAAGGCGATTTCGACTGTTAACCTAGAAGATTTTGATTATACTCCGTTTATTCTAATAGGTATCCTATGTATACTTTTGTATGTCCTTTTGATGAGCTTATATTTAAAAGCGGAAAGAAGAGCGGAAGAACGCAGGGAAAGAAAGAGAAGGGAAAAAGAACTCAAGAGAAGAAGAGCTTTAGGTATAGAGCCTATCAGTCAGGATGAAGACTACGAATATTATGATGAAATAGTCCTAGAGGAAGCGGACGAAAGCGACGAAGTCGACGGGGAAAGTGTATTTACCGTTGAACAGATAATGAAGCTATACCCTAGTCTTAAAGATATAAAAATAAAACCTCGCAGTGACGGTAAAGACCAAATAGAAACTCCGGAAACGGAAAATAAAAATATAATAGACTATAAAGAAATAGAGGAAGACCTTGATAAGAAAATCAAGGCTGATGAAGACAGAAAATCAAAAGAAAATGAAGTAAAAGAAGAAAAAGACACTGCGGAAGAAATCGAAGAAAAAGAAAACAATTTTGAAGAAAGTAAATCCGCAGAAGTTGGTGACGGGCTTGCGGCGATGACTCCGGTAAGTAAGAGCGAAGGCTTCTACGAATTAAGAGAAGAAGATGATAAACTGAAAGAAGAAATCGGATTTGAACTTGCGGGAAGACGGGAAAAAGGCGATAAGCTATCCGTAAAAAATGATAATATTTATGATGATGACGGCGAGGGTTTTGTATTCGAAGATATAAGCGAAGAAGATATCGGTAACAAAAATGATAATCTTGATTTGAGTTTCAGAGAAGAGTATCAAAGTCCCGAAGACTTAATAAATACGGCTGACTTCGGTAAAGAGATCGATGACGACAGTGTGTCAGACCTTGATTACAGCTTTGAAGATGAAGCAGATGGGGATATCCCTATGGATGAAGTGAATATCGACCAAGCTGATATAGTCGATAATTCAGAAATCGGTGATGAGTTGTTTGAAGATATATTAAACGATACCGAACTCGACACCATGAACAACGAATATATGACCGATGAAACTGAAAATAAGGTTAATATCGTTGAAGATGAAGTCGAAACGGCTAAAGCCGAAGGTACAGCAGAGAATAGTTTGGTAAATACAGATAACACAGATGAAGATATTAATAGTTCCGATGATGTTTTAGAAGAAGACTCCAAGGATAAATTATCGGGAAATGATGACGCTGATTTAAATAAATCCGATAATGATATAGATGATGTGTCTGTATCAGATGAGAGTGATGCGGATGAAGTCGTTTCCGATGAAGTGGTTGATGAAAGCATATCAAAGGATGAAGAAATAAACAGTGAAACATTTAATGATACTGAAGATGATAAAGCAGAAGTATTTGAAAATACTGATACTGTTAAATCCGAGGAAGAAGCTTCAGATAATAAATATTCGGAAGAAGATGTAAATACCGATAATGAAGAGATTTCAGAAGACATTAATAATGCGGAAGAAACTTCTGATGAGGACGGTTTTGAAGGTATTTACGACGAAGTCTTAAAAAGTGAAGAAACATTAAATAATGAAGACTTGACTGATAATGAAGACAACAGCATTGAAGATGAATTGTCACAAGAAACGGAAGAGACTTTAAGCGAAGAGGACATCGATAGTATAATCAGCGAAATAGACGAAGAGAGTGATAGCAAAAAGACTGATACTGTCCTTGACAATATTGAGAGCGGGATTGAAACACAAAGTTCGGAAGGTACTTATACGGAGAATGATTTAGAAGATAAAGAAGTATCTGTCGATAAAACGGAAGAAGAAAACCGTGAGCAGGAAACAAAAGGCGATATGACTCAAGACTTCAAAGATAATGAAATAGATGAAGTCCTTATATCCAATGATAAAAAAGAAGTAACGGATGAGTTTTCTCAGATGGTTGATTTCTTGGATAGCGAAGAGTAATAAAAAGAGTGAGGGAGATATTTTCCCTTGCTCTTTTTGCGATTTACCACTAGGATTTTATTTTGTTTTGTAGTAAAATATAATAAGAATAATTATTATAACGGAGGAAATTATGCCTGCTAGTGAAGCGTGTCTTGAATGTAACAGAAAAAGATATACCAAGTTTGCAAATGACAATATCGATAAAGATAAAATAGCGAACTTTTTAGAAGAAGTGGAAGAAGCGATAGTCAAAGCTCCTTATCAGGAACTTGAATCTACCTGGGAAAGGATTGCGAGAAAGTATGTAAAAAGCGATGATATACATAAGAAAGAAAAAGAAATGTATCAGCAGTGCATACTGTCTATGAAAGACGATATCGAAAAAATGCTTGATGAAAGCGACGATATAATAAACGATGCCATTAAGTTTGCGATAGCCGGGAATGTAATAGACTTTGCTACAAGACCGGACCTTACTTTGGAGGAACTTAAAGAAGTCATAAACGGAGTAAAGAATATCAAATTCGACGAAGAATTATATTCGAAATTTATAGAAGAACTAGAAAACGCAAAAGAAGTCGTTATACTTCTGGATAATGTGGGAGAAGTTGTTTTGGATTCTCTCTTATGTAAAAAGCTTAAGACGGTTTATCCCGATAAGCATATAACGGTTGTGCCCGCATCTTATCCCATTTCAAGCGATACAACAGCTAAAGAAGCTTATGAAAGCGGTATAGCCGATTATGCGGATATAGTACCAAACGGTAATGATATAGTAGGTACATATCTGCCAAAATGCTCAAAAGAATGTATTGACGTTTTGGATAGAGCTGATATAATAATCTCTAAAGGCATGGCGAATTTCGAAGTCATGTCGGGAAGTAAATATAATGTATATTACTTCTTCTTATGCAAATGTAAATTTTACTGTGAAGCGCTGGACGCTGAAATGATGCAGGAAATGTTTATAAGTGATAAATATTCCAACGTAGGAAAAAGAATGGAAAAAACATGGAAGGAATTAGGAAGAACAGATGAATAAAAGAAGAGAAGTAGCAAATGAATTAGTAGAATTAATGGATAAAGTAAGCGATGAACAAATAGAAAAATTCGAAGAAGTTTTGGAAGGTGCCAACAGGATCTTTACATCTGGAATGGGCAGAAGCGGATTTATGATGAGAGGTTTCGCAATGAGACTTATGCATATGGGATATAAGACATATGTGGTAGGAGAAACTACTACTCCGGCAATCCTTGAAGGTGATTTGCTTGTACTCGGTTCAGGTTCCGGTAAGACTTCAGGACTTGTGGCAATGGCTAAAAAAGCCAAAGAAATGGGAGCAAAAATCGCTTTGATATCTTCTAACGATAAAGACGGGATAGCGGAACTTGCAGACGTTGTAATTACGGTAGGGGCACAGACAAAAGATAAGTCCGACAGCGGAAGTTCAATACAGCCTATGGGTACATTATTTGAACAGGGGTTACTTCTTGTATGTGATTCCGTAATACTCGATATCATGGAAGACCTTGATACCGACGGAGCCGAAATGTACAAAAACCATGCAAATTTAGAATAATTTTAATATTGACACCGCTGACAATATACAGCGGTGTATTTTTTTATAAAGAGGGAAGTTATGAAAAAGTATTTAAAAAGTTTTGTTGTATTTTGTTTGGTGTTTAGTTTCATTTTTACAAATTTTTACGGAAGTTTGAATGTCATAAATGCGGATAATATAAAGGAAGAATACTCCGATATTACGAAAGAATTAAGTGAAAACGATAATGATACCAAAGAAAAAGATGATAAAAATAAACAAACAAATGATAAAACAGTTAATGACGAAATAGGTAAAGATAAATCTGACGAAAAATAAGAAAATGATAAAGAAGCAAAAAAAGAAAAAAGAAGTAAGAAAACCAAGGATATAAAAGAAGAAACGGAAGCCGAAGCTATCTCTCTCGATTTTAAAAATAAAAAGATATCAAAGGGTCAGTCTTATACTTTAAATGTCAGGTTCTTACCTGACGGATCAGAAAAAAGCGAGCTTATATTTAAGAGCGAGAACACAAAGGTCGTAAGCGTAAGTTCAAAGGGTGTCATAAAAGGGTTAAATTACGGGCAGACTGTTATTGATATAAAAACCAAGGACGAAAAGCTAAGTACAAAAGTAACGATTCAAGTGGTTCCGAAGTATCCTACGGTAAAACTGAAAAATTACTTAAGCAAATCCATAAAGATATCGTGGAATAAAATAAGCGATGTACACGGATATAAAATTTATTTTAAGACGAGCAAAAGCGGAGAATATAATTATCTCACATCGGTGAGTAAGACGGGAAATTCTTTTGTTCACAGAAAACTTACCGGTAATAAAGTTTATTATTATAAAGTAGTTTCATATGTAAAAGTAAAAGATAAGAATATATATAGTACATATAGCGAGAAATCTTTAAAAGCGGTATCAAAGTCTTATGTAACCGTCATGCTGGATTCGGGACACAGAGGAAAATATGGAAGAGACTATGGAGCAAAGGGGATAGATAAAAAAAACATGGGAAGTTAGTCTTAACGATAAGTTTGTTTCGGCTTTGGCGAAGAAGCTTAAAAAAGAAGGGTATAATGTCATATATACAAGAAAACCATATAAAAAATTATCATTTAAAAATTTAAGGGAGCTTTCAAAATACGCCAATAAAAAAAATCCGGACTTATTCGTCAGTATTCATCATAATTCGAGTACATCAAAGAAAGCAAAGGGATATGCAGTGTATTATTCCACATATAAAAAGTACCTTGATAATAAAGGATTATACGTAAAAATCTATTCAAAGAAATATGGAAGCGGCAGGAAGTATTATAAAGTAAGCAAAATAAAATACTCAAAATCGGGAAGTCCTACAATATATTTTAAGTTTGGTAAGAAGACAAAGAAAATCAGTCCGTCAACGGGACTTAGATATAACATTATAGATAAATCTCCCTGTGCAAGTGCCGTTAACACGAAAAAAGCCGCATCTTATGTAAGTAAAGAGATAAAAACATCTAAGATACTCCGACCTTTCGAAGGCGGTTTGGTTGAAAATGATTTTATAGTTACTTCGGAAACAAACGCTCCTTCTTTTATGCTTGAAGCGGGATTTGTATCCAATAAATCGGAACTTAATAAACTTAAGAATTCCAAATTCAGAGATAAATATACTACTTGTCTTGTTAAAGGAATAAACAAATATTTTGGGGTAAAATAATATTAAATTTTCATTAGAAATATAATGTAAATTTTTTATGTATGATATAATACATAAAAGGAGAAAAGCAAAATGAATTTTACAAGTGAAAACATGATACTTATTTGGCTGATACTTCTGGTTTTATTTGTTGTAATAGAAGTTTTGACCACTCAGCTTGTATCCATTTGGTTTGCCGGAGGCTCTTTGATATCTCTTATACTAAGCTTTTTGGATGTTAATATCGTGATACAGGTAATAGTATTTTTTATAACATCCATAATATTCTTATGTATAACTTATCCGCTGTATCACAAATATGTTAAAAGTGAAATCGTACCTTTGAATGCGGATAGTTTGATAGGGATGTATGCGGTAGTTATAAAGGAGATAAATAATAAGGAAGCTGTAGGGCAGGTTAAAGTCAAGGGACAGGTATGGTCGGCTCTTAATGAAATCGACGAAATAATTCCCGAAGGCGAAGAAGTAAAGATCATAAAAATCGAAGGCGTACATGTCATCGTACAAAAAAAAGAAAAAGAAAGAGGTTAGAAAATGTTCGCAATTTTATTATTCATTATTCTTATAGTATTTATTATGGCAGTGCTTGTATTAAACGTTAAAATCGTTGCACAGTCATATGCTTACGTAATAGAAAGGCTCGGTTCCTACAGGACAACATGGGAAACGGGACTTCACATCAAGATACCTTTCATTGAAGTCGTTGCAAAGAAAGTATCTTTAAAAGAGCAGGTTATCGACTTCCCGCCTCAGCCGGTTATAACGAAAGATAACGTAACTATGCAGATTGATACTGTAGTGTATTTTCAAATAACAGACCCTAAACTTTATACTTACGGGGTTGAAAGACCAATACAGGCTATCGAAGTACTTACTGCAACTACACTTAGAAATATCATAGGGGATATGGAGCTTGATGAAACTTTGACAAGCAGGGATGTAGTAAATACAAAGCTTAGAGTTATTCTTGATGAAGCTACAGACCCATGGGGAATAAAAGTAAACAGAGTAGAACTTAAGAATATCCTTCCTCCTAGAGAAATCCAGGATGCAATGGAAAAACAGATGAAGGCTGAAAGAGAAAGAAGAGAAAGTATCCTTAGAGCCGAAGGTGAAAAGAAGAGTGCCATACTCATCGCCGAAGGTGAAAAGGAAGCGGCTATCCTTAGAGCCGAAGCATCAAAACAAAGTAAGATAAAAGAAGCCGAAGGTAATGCTGAAGCTGTAATCAAAATGCAGGAAGCCAATGCCGAAGGTATCAGGATGATAAACGAAGCAAAGGCGGGACAGGAATATATCGCACTTAAATCTCTTGAAACATTCTCTGAAGTTTCAAAGGGTAAATCTACAAAAATTATCATTCCTTCCGAAATCCAAAATATGGCAGGTTTGTTATCTTCTTTAAAAGAAACCGTAATAGACGGCGATATCGAAGAAAACGAAGCAAAAGAAGCTAAGAAGGAACAATAATAAAATGTCAAAAAAAGTTCTTGTTATAAACGGACCGAATATCAATATGCTGGGCAGAAGAGAAAAGGATCTTTACGGAAAAGAAGATTATGCCTATCTGTGTGATATTATCAACAAAAAAGCAAATGAACTTGATTATGAAGTGGAGATGTATCAGTCCAACAGTGAGGGAAGTATCATAACGAAGATACAGCAGTCTCTCGATGAAGCGGATGATATAATCATCAATCCCGCGGCTTATACGCATACTTCTGTTGGTATCCTTGATGCACTGAAAATGTTCAAAGGAAAAATCATTGAAGTTCATATAAGTGATATAAGCGAGAGGGAAGAGTTTAGGAAACATTCTTATGTGTCTTATGTCGCTACAAAGAGGATCATCGGAAAAGGGCTTGAAGGTTATCTTTTGGCTTTGGAAGAATTATAAAATTGGGGGAATACCCATTAAATTAAAAAAAGTCCCAGTAAAATTACTGGGACTTTTTTTGTGCAAGACGAAGTCTTGCCACTTTTTTGCAGGACTTTGTCCTGCTAGCTACATCAAGGGCTTTGCCCTTAAACCCTTATAAGGGGCGCTGTCCCTAAAACCCCGGCACTTTTTAAAAGATTAAAAAGTGCCAAAAAATCTCCGCTCAAGCCGCGGTGGCTTATAGCGACTGGATTTCCTCAGAAAATCTACCCGATTTTCTGGGAACAGTCGCTAACCCCACCCCCTTTACATTGAAAGTTTTATATTTTATTAAAGGTTATAACTCTTTTAGGTAATATGCGGGTGAGTTACATCAGTAAGTTTAATATTCTTTTTGCTGAAGGCTTTAGCACCACGCAGTGGAAGAATTTGACTGTTTACCCATTAATAAATGGGCTGGATTTTATTAAAATCCAGATGTGCCTTGGCATATTAAACAACACGAGCGGATTTGCGTCAGCAAGATTTGAGAGTTTCCATAAGTTTATTTTTTCTTTGGAAAAAACTTCGTCGGGTTTTTAAGGGGTGCAAGGGGCAGTGCCCCTATGTAGTTTATTTATAAAAGAAAATGCAGTATTTTGTAATTTATGTGAAAAAATTGTATTGTCGTGATGACATAAAAATGATATAATGAAGTCTGATTTATTATTATTTATAGGGAGGAACAGAATGTTCGAAAAACTTTTTAAATTGAAAAGCAAAGGCAGCAATGTTAAGACTGAAATCATTGCCGGTGTTACTACATTCCTTACAATGGCTTACATTTTAGGTGTAAATCCGGGAATGCTTGCATCAACCGGAATGAATTTCCAATCGGTTTTCTTGGCAACTGCCATTGCATCGGGTGTTGCAAGTATAATCATGGGACTTCTTGCGAATTATCCGGTTGGTTTAGCTCCTGGTATGGGAGTTAACGCATTCTTTACTTATACTGTTTGCATGACTTTCAAATACACTTGGCAGGAAGCTTTGGCGGCAGTATTGATTTCAGGGGTTATTTTCCTTATTATTTCCGTAACCGGAGTAAGAAAGGCAATAATCAATTCAATTCCAAAAAACATGAAACTTGCTATCGGAGCGGGTATCGGTTTCTTTATCGCATTTATCGGTCTTAAAAATGCGGGTATCGTAGTTGCTGACCCATCTACATATGTAGCTATGGGGAATCTCACAAACCCTACGGTTATCCTTGCATGCTTTGGACTTATAGTGACAGTTGCACTTCTATGTAAAAAAGTAAATGCGGCAGTATTCTACGGAATGATAATCACTGCTGTTGTAGGTGTTGTTGCCGGAATGTTTGGTGTGAGCGGAATGCCTGCACTTCCAACGGGTATCGTATCATTTGATTTTTCTATGCCTACATTCGGTGCTTGTTTTGAAGGTATATCTTCATTATTCTCAAAACCATCATTTATCATGGTAATCTTTACATTCCTATTTATCGACTTTTTCGATACAGCGGGAACTTTGGTTGCTGTAGGTAACAAAATTGGTTTGGTTAATGATAACGGAGAAATGGAAAATATTGAAAAAGCACTTGTTGCCGATTCAGTAGGTACATGTGTCGGTGCCGTATGCGGTACATCAACCGTTACATCATTCGTTGAATCAGGTTCAGGTGTTGCTGCGGGCGGAAGGACAGGTCTTACTGCTTGTACTACAGGGGTATTATTCTTCTTATCTATTTTATTTATGCCGCTTCTTACAGTAGTTAACTCTATCCAAGTAGGAGAATTATTCTTATCACCTGTTACAAGTGCACCTCTAATCATTGTTGGTGTTTTAATGGCTCAGCAGCTTAAGGAAATAGAATGGGATGATATTTCCGTTGCGGTTGCTGCATTCACTACGGTTATTACAATGGTACTTACTTACTCTATCTCAAACGGTATCGCAGTAGGTTTTGTATTCTATGTAGTTTCTAAAGTATTCAGCGGAAAAGCAAAAGAAATCAATCCTATAACATGGGTATTACTGGTTATATTCCTGATATATCTTATACTTTTATAAAAGTATAAATAAAAATAAAACCTCTCTATATCGATAGGGAGGTTTTTTATTTAATATAACATTTATAGTATTTTGTCCTGCTGCTTATCATAGAATGAAAACTAGGATAACTTATAAGTAATAGAGTCTTACTTAATTATTTATTTCCTCAAAAAGAAAAATAAAGTATTGACTCTTACACTATGTCAGGATATAGAATGTATTTGAGCTCAAAAAACGGAGGTTTATCATGATAAAAATAGGACGTTTCTCAAAGTTGTCTTTAGTAAGTGTGAGAATGCTGAGACATTTTGATAAGCTTGATTTATTAAAACCCACATATGTGGACGAAGAAAGCGGATACAGGTATTATGACGAGAGTCAGCTTATAAAGGTAAGCAATATAATACTGCTTCAGAAAATGGGGTTTAGTTTAAGCGATATCAAGATAATTTTAGATAAAAACACTACTAAGGAAGAAATAAAAAATTATTTAATAAAGTATAAGAATGACAAGGAAGAAGAATTAAACAAGGTCAAAGAACAGCTTGCTTTAATCGATAAAAACATTCTTAGGCTTAGTAGGAGTGAAAATATTATGAAATACAATATCGAAAGAAAAATCATACCCGCATATAAAATAGCATATATAAGAGATATCATACCGACTTTCGCTGATGAAGGGATGTTATGGGGAAGACTGATGAAAGGTCTTTACAGTAACTATCCAAATGCGGTGGATCCTCAGTTCAATATGGCAATTTATCACGATAAAGAATACAAAGATACAAACGTAGACGTAGAAGTAGGCGTAAGCATAAAAGACAGTGTAAAGGAAGTAGGGGAAATAAAAGTAAAAGATATGCCGAAGATGAATGTATTAAGTATAATCTTTAATGGAAGCTATGAGCAAATAGGAGATATAAATATCGAGGCGGTGGAATATGCAAAGAAAAACGACTTGGAATTTATAGGACCTATGTTCTCCATATATCATAAAGGTCCGGAAGAAGTAAAGAGTGTGGAAGAACAAGTGACGGAGTGCTGTTATCCCGTTAAGTAAAGTTAAAACCGATGTACATTTGTACATTGGTTTTTTATTAAATTTTATTAAGAAAATATTAAATTTATGTAATTAAGTGTATTTATATGATAAAATATAAGACATGGTGAGACTATGAAAGATAAAGTATGTCCTAAATGTAATATTAAAAATGTTGAAGAAATGATGTACGGGATGATGTATTTTGAAGCCTGTGAAGCTTTCGGAGGAAAAGAAGAGTTTTACGGAGGCTGTTCTCCCGACGATAAAACAAGACCTGATTATATCTGCTTAAGCTGCGGATATGAATGGAAATAAAATAATATTTTAAACAACAGTAGAGGGTAATTTTGATATATGAATATGGAAAAAGATTTGAACAGAACGTTTGTCAGTACGGTAAACCTGCCCAGTGACGCAAAGAAATATTTCATGGAAGATAGCGAAGAATACAAGGAAGCTATGATGAAATACAGCTGTGCCATAAAGGAAGTAAAGACAAAACTTGAAGTTTTGAATGAAGAGCTTGCCGTAAAAAGAGCGAACAGTCCGATTGAGTTTATAAAGTCAAGGCTCAAAAAGCCGGAAAGCATTGCCGCAAAGCTTGAAAATCTGGGGCTTGAAGTAAGTGTTCAGTCAGCTATGGACAATTTAAACGATATTGCCGGAATAAGGATAGTTTGTTCTTTCCTTGACGATATATATGCTCTGGCAAAAATGATTGCAAAGCAGGACGATATAAATGTCATAGCCGTAAAGGATTATATCAAGACACCTAAGCCAAATGGATACAGAAGCTATCATATGATAGTGGAGATTCCTGTATTCTTTTCGGATAAAAAGCAGTTTCTGAGAGTCGAAATCCAAATAAGGACTATTGCCATGGACTTTTGGGCAACTTTGGAACATCAGTTAAAATATAAAAAAGACGTTGTAGACGCAGATACGATAATCAACGAACTCAAGGAGTGTGCTACTCTAATTTCCTATACCGATATGAAAATGCAGGAAATCAAAGATAAGATACATTCTACCGAAGAATAAATTTTAGTATCAAAATGTACGAAACACTTCAATAAGGGGTTCTTCCCCTTAAACCTTATGCAGGGCTCTGCCCTACAATCCGCCAATATTTTTCCAAAGATAAAAATATTGGATAAAAATCTTTCACTCAAACGCCGTGATGGCTTATAACGCGGTCGAATTTGACTATTCGCTGTTCGTCAGAACAGATAAATTTAATAAATGTTAAATTTATTCAAGCTTTAGCTTGATGAATTACACGAGCGGATTTGCTTTAGCAATATTTGCGAGTTTTTTTATTTAATCTCTATCCTAGATTTTTTAAACGATCGCTATCCCAACCTATTTTTATGAAAAATCTGCTATATAATAAATTACTTTTTTACCCTTATAAATAAAGTTTTTTTCTTAAACTTAAGATAAAACCTTTATTTATAAGAGGGGTAGGGTAGCGACTGTTTCGCAAAATGCGGGAAGCATTTTGCAGAAAATCCAGTCGCTATAAGCCTCCGCGGCTTGAGCGGAGATTTTTTTGGTACTTTTTAATCTTTTAAAAAGTGCTGGGGTGCGGGGTAAAACCCCGCAAAAGAGGTTTGGGAAACTTCCCGAGGTATTGGGACGAAGTCCTGATAAGATTATTTTAAGGGTAAAAGGGATGTGCCCTTTAGATATTGACATAATCCTACAATTATGCTAGCATAAAATTACAAATTTAATATATAAGCAGGGGAGCTTTTTGCTGAGAGGAAAAATTAATTTTCGACCCTTAACCTGATGTGGATAATGCCAACGTAGGAAGCATTTAATGATGATTATTAAACGGGAATCCGAATTGGTTTCTCGTTTTTTTTCTGCTTATATGGAAAGGAAAAGTTTATGGAAAATAAGAAGACAAGCGTATTTGACAATTCTCTTATTTGGTTCGGTGCGGGAGTTTCCATTGCGGAAATAATGACGGGGACTTTGATAGCACCCCTCGGATTTACAAAGGGACTCTTTGCAATACTGCTGGGACATTTGATAGGATGTGCACTTATGTATTTTGCGGGAATTATCGGGGGAAGAACCGAAAGGAGTGCTATGGAGACGGTAAAGATGTCTTTCGGAGAAAAGGGTTCACTTCTTTTTTCAACTCTTAATGTACTTCAGCTTGTGGGCTGGACAGCAGTAATGATTATCGGAGGAGCAAAAGCGGTAAGTATTATATCGAATTCATTCCTCGGTTCTCCTTTGGAGTCTCTTTGGTGCATAGTTATAGGCGCACTTATAATTTTATGGGTGGTTATAGGAATAACCAATCTGGGAAAAGTGAATACGGTTGCTATGGGCGGATTATTCCTGCTTACCATTGTATTGAGCACTGTTATATTTAAAGGTAATATAGTAAATCCTTCCGCAGGAGGACTAAGTTTCGGTTCTGCTGTGGAACTCAGCGTTGCAATGCCTCTTTCGTGGCTACCTTTGATATCCGACTATATAAAAGAAGCAAAAGAACCGGGTAAATCCGCATTCGCAAGTGTAGGTGTTTATTTTATATCAAGTTCTTGGATGTACGTTATTGGAATGGGAGCGGCTTTGTTTACAAAAAGCAGTGACATAGCGGTAATAATGCTTCAGGCGGGGCTTGGTATCTTAGGGGTAATCATAATAATACTCTCTACAGTGACTACTACATTCCTCGACGCATATTCCGCAGGAGTGAGCAGTGTAAGTATAAGTAAGAAACTGAGTGAAAAAAAGGTTGCAATAATAGTTTGTATAATAGGTACTCTACTTGCGATATTTACTCCCATAGAAGAGTTTGAGAATTTCCTTTATCTGATAGGCTCTGTCTTTGCTCCTATGATTGCGGTTCAAATAGCGGACTATTTCTTTTTAAAGAAAGATTACAGTGCACTAAGTGTAAATAAAACAAATATAATACTTTGGCTTATAGGATTTATAACCTACAGAGTATTCATGAGGATAGATACTCCTATCGGCAATACTCTTCCCGTAATGATAATAGTAATGATTTTATGTATTATAGTAAATAAAATGTTCGGAGGTAAAAAAGAATGTTAAAAGAAATGATGGAAAACGTAAGAAAGAAAACTCCTCTTATTCATAACATAACAAACTATGTTACGGTAAACGACTGTGCGAATATACTTCTTGCATGCGGCGGGTCTCCCATAATGGCGGACGATAGCAATGAAGCGGAAGAAATTACAACTATTTGCGGCGGACTGAATATAAATATCGGTACGCTCAATAAGAATACTATACCTTCAATGATACTTGCGGGAAAGAAAGCAAACGAACTTTCTCATCCTGTTATACTCGACCCCGTAGGAGCGGGAGCTTCGACTCTTAGGACTTCTACTGCAAATGATTTGCTTAAAGAAATCAATTTCAGCGTTATAAAAGGCAATATATCGGAAATAAAGACCCTTGCTGTGGGAAGCGGTACCACAAAAGGTGTTGACGCGGATATAGCGGATAAAGTGACAGATGAAAATATAGATGACGCAGTTAAGTTTGTAAAAGAATTCTCGGCTAAAACGGGAGCGGTAATCATCGTTACAGGAGAAACAGATATAATAGCCGACAGTAAAAAAGCTTATATAGTAAAAAACGGTCATGCAATGATGTCAAATATTACGGGAACCGGATGTATGCTTTCCGCAATGACTGCCGCTTACATAACAGCTAACAATGATAATATGCTTGAAGCCTGTCTTGCAAGCGTATGCTTAATGGGATATGCGGGAGAAATCGCTTATAAGAAGATGATTGAAACAGGAGCAGGTAATTCCACATTCAGAAATTATTTGATAGATACGATATTTAACTTAACAAGTGAAGAACTTGAAAGAGGAGCAAAGTATGAAAGTAAATAGTGAAGATATGCTTTTATATGCGGTTACCGACAGAGCTTGGACGGAAAGTGAGGATTTATATTCTCAAGTCAAAAAAGCCTTAAAAGGCGGTATCACATTTTTACAGCTGAGAGAAAAGGAACTTGATGAAGAAACATTTTTAAAGGAAGCGTTAAAGATAAAAGAACTTGCAAAGGAATACGACGTTCCATTTGTGATAAACGATAACGTGGATATAGCAGTTAAATCCGACGCAGACGGAGTACACGTGGGACAAAGCGATATGGAAGCGGGAGATGTAAGAAAGAAGATAGGTAAGGATAAAATACTGGGAGTCTCCGCTTCTAATTTAAAGGAAGCAAAGCTTGCGGAAGAAAAGGGAGCCGATTACCTCGGTGTAGGGGCTGTGTTCTCGACTTCAACAAAGCTGGACGCAGATGAAGTTTCTTTCGATACCTTAAAGGAGATATGCGATAACGTCAGTATCCCCGTAGTAGCAATAGGGGGTATAAGTAAGGATAATATTTTAAAGCTTAAAGGAACGAATGTAGATGGGGTTGCGGTCGTATCTGCTATATTTGCAAGCTCTGATATAGTAAATGATACCAAGGAACTTCTTAAACTTTCAAAGGAAATGGTAAAAGGAGATAAGTAATATGAAGAAAGTACTTACGATAGCTGGTTCTGATTCCAGCGGAGGCGCGGGTATCCAAGCTGATATAAAAACGATAACCGCTCACAAGATGTATGCAATGAGTGCCATAACCGCACTTACAGCACAGAATACAACCGGGGTTTACGGAGTCATGGACGCAGATGCGGACTTTGTTAAAAATCAAATCGACTGTATTTTTACGGATATAAGACCCGACGCAGTAAAAATAGGTATGGTTTCCAATATTGAGATAATAAAAGCCATTGCCGAAAAACTGATTGAATATAAGGCTGATAATATAGTAGTTGACCCCGTAATGGTAGCGACGAGCGGAAGCAGGCTTATCAGTGAAGACGCAATGGAAACTTTGATAAAAGAACTTCTTCCTCTCGGAAGCGTTATAACTCCAAATATCCCCGAAGCGGAAGTATTATCGGGAATTGATATAAAAAGCGAAGAAGACATGATAAAAGCGGCAGAAATAATATCTGAAAATATAGACGGAGCCATACTCATTAAAGGCGGTCACTATGATGATAACGCAAATGATCTGCTTTACGATAATGGTAATATCCACTGGTTCAAGGGTAAGAGGGTAGATACAAAGAACACTCACGGAACGGGATGTACTTTGTCTTCAGCAATTGCATGCAACTTAGCTGCGGGATATTCGAAAGAAGAAAGTATTAAAAACGCAAAGGAATATATAACCGGAGCGCTTAAAGACGGATTGGATCTCGGAAAAGGTTCGGGTCCGCTTAATCATATGTATAACCTTGGTTAAGGGCTTTGCCCTTTAACCGCTCTGTAGGGCTCTGCCCTACGACCCGCCAATTTTTACTTGTCTAAAAATTGGATTTAACGACCCCGCCGGGTGCGGTACCTTAGCCTTCGTGGAAGAGATATTAAACTTATTGTGGTTTATCATATTCCAATTACCTAAAAGAGTTATTTACTCTAAAATTAGAAAAAACTTTTAATGTAAAGGGTTGGGATAGCTTCTCTTCCAAGAAACGCGGGGCAGCGTTTCTTAGGAAATCGAGAAGCGTTAATAGCCACCACGGCTTGAGTGGAAGCATTTGACTGTTTACCCATTTGAAAAATGGGCTGGATTTTTAATCCAGATGTGCCTTGGCACATTAAACAACACGAGCAGATTTGCGTTAGCAATATTTGCGAGTTTCTTTAAGTTGTTTTTTGCTTCGGAAAAATATTCGCAGGGTTTAAGGGACGGAGTCCCTTATAAAGGATGTACTTACCCTTGTAAGTCAGTATTTAATATGATATAATACATTTGAAAATAATTTATATTTTCTTGGCTAATATTCAGTTACGAATAAAAATAAAACTCGTTAAACTATAACGAGTTTTATTTTTTTATGTTAGAATTATAAAATAAAATTATACATCGGAGGTAAAATAATGAATAAGAAAATACTTAGGATAGTAATTCCCGTTTTGATAGTTATATCGGTCATAGGGATTTATATAGTTAAAAATAATAATGATAATGCTTTGGGAAACAGCGGTTCGGATACAAGTTCGGCAACTTTTGATTTAAATGAACTAAAAAAAGAAAAGCTTCCCATAGTCCTTGATTTTTCCAGTGCTACGTGTCCTCCCTGCAGAGAGATGGAGCCCACTCTTCATAAATTAAAAGAAGAATACAAAGGTAAAGTTATCATAAAATCAATAAGCGTTGACGCAGATGTTAAGGGGATAGAAGATTTTCCCGTAAAGGTAACACCGACTTTATTCTTTTTTGATGAAAAAGGCAATCCTTATAAACCTAGTAAGGATATAGATATTCAAATGATAGAATATTCTTCAAAGGCGGATAACAAACATATCTATACTGCCAGAGAAGGACTGCTTACTGAAGATGAATTCCTTAAAATATTCAAGGATATGGGAATAAAATAGTATGATAAATAATATTTTAGAAAGTATTTCAAGTATTATTACATCAAATATATACCTCGCTCCCATAGTTGCATTCTTTGCGGGGATACTCGTTTCCTTTACTCCGTGTTCGCTTTCATCAATTCCTTTGATAGTCGGATATGTGGGCATGAACGGGAAAGAGGATACGAAGAAACTCTTTAAGCTCTCTGTGACCTTTGCGGTGGGTACAGCACTTACTTTTACCGTCCTCGGTACTCTTGCTTCAATGCTCGGGAAAGTAATGACACTCAGCGGACAGTGGTTTTATATAGTTCTTGGTGTAATAATGGTGCTTATGGCTCTTCAGACTTTTGAGCTTTTCAATTTTATCCCTTCCACTTATCTGGTTTCAAAGAATGAAAAGAGAGGATACGGCGGAGCACTTCTTTCGGGTATACTTGCGGGAGTATTTTCTTCTCCCTGTTCCACTCCCGTACTTGTCGTGATACTTGGGATAGTTGCGGGAAGCGGAAATATATTATGGGGAATATTGCTTCTTGTTTGTTATTCGATAGGCCACGGTATACTCACCGTTATGGTAGGAACCAGTTTGGGACTTGCAAATAAGATAACCAATAACGAAAAGTATGGAAAATTACAGCTTTTTATCAAAATATTCCTGGGTATATCAATGCTTTTGATTGCATTTTATATGTTTTATTTAGGTTTTTAAATAAATATGTTTTTTTCTTTAGGGGGCGTAACGGTTGGAAAACGAATTGGAAAATGAATTAGACAATAAGGATGATAATAATGAAGACAAACAATATATAAAGATGACGGAAACGAAGATATCAAAGCTCATCACTTCTCTTGCCGTACCTACCATAGTAAGTATGCTGGTAACTTCGGTGTACAATATGGCGGATACTTACTTCGTTTCAAAGCTTGGGACAAGTGCTTCGGGTGCCGTGGGGATAGTATTTTCTCTTATGGCGATAATCCAGGCGATAGGGTTCACTCTCGGAATGGGTTCGGGAAGCCTTATATCAAGACTTCTCGGTGCGAAGAGGGATGAAAAGGCAAACGAAGTCGGTTCAACGGGATTTTTCCTCGCTGTACTTGCGGGTATCTTATTAGCAGTCTTCGGTCTTATATTCATAGACCCTCTGATGAAAGTGCTCGGTTCAACTGATACTATTTTGCCATATGCAAAGGGTTATGCGGGATATATCTTATTCGGGGCACCTATAATGATGGCTTCTTTCGTAATGAATAATATTTTAAGAGCCGAAGGAAAAGCAGACCTCGCAATGATAGGAATAGGTACCGGAGGGATTTTAAATATTATTTTAGACCCCATATTTATATTTACTTTCGACCTTGGTATATCGGGAGCCGCTATTGCGACCATACTATCTCAGCTTATAAGCTTCTTTATTCTCCTTTCGCACTTTTTATCAAAGAGAAGCGAAGTAAAGCTTCATATAAGAAACTTTACCAGAGAGTTTGAAACCTGTTCAATGATAATAAAGACGGGACTTCCGTCTCTAGCGAGACAGGGGCTTGCCAGTATAGCTACGGTAATGCTGAACGTTGCGGCGGCAGGATACGGTGATGCGGCTGTTGCGGCAATGTCTATCGTCGGAAAGATATTCATGTTCATATTCTCTATTATGATAGGTTTCGGTCAGGGATATCAGCCTGTTCTCGGATTTAATTACGGAGCTAAGAGATATGACAGGGTAAAACAAGCATTCACTTTTACTTTGAAAACGGGTATGATAGTCATGACTGTCTTTGCCGTTTTTGCATTTATATTTGCTCCGCAGTTAATAAAAGCTTTTATAGCCGATGATATGAAAGTCATAAAAATAGGAACAGAGGCTTTTAGATTTCAGTGTGCGATAATACCTATCGTACCTCTTGGAGTAATCGCAAATATGACCTTTCAGTCTATCGGGAAATCTTTTACCGCGACTATACTTTCCTCTCTCAGACAGGGGATATTCTTTATTCCTTTGATACTGATACTTCCAAATATCTTCGGCGTTGTAGGGGTGGAGATGACGCAGACTGTTGCGGATTTATGTACATTCTTTGTGTGTCTGCCTTTTATGATCAATTTTGTCAAGGATATAGGAAGTAAAACCGTGGAAAATTAATATAAAATTAATGTAAAAAGACTATAAAACTTTTGTTAAATAGTCTTTTTTAGTATATAGTATATATATAATTATAGGAGGGAAAAATGAAAGAACTGATAATCAAAGAAAAAATAATGTCATTTTTGGATAGTTATGATGTTTACGATAAAAACGGAGATGTGATATATAGAATAAAAGGAAGTATTTCTTTGGGACACTGTTTTAAAGTATATAATAAACATGATGAAGAGGTAGCAATTTTAAAGGAAGAACTCTTAAAGCTCCTTCCGAGCTTTAAGATAATAGTAAATGATGAATGTATTGGTCATATCAAAAAGGAACTTACCTTTTTAAGACCGAAATTCAATATAGAATTTAAAGGCTGGAAAGTCAAAGGAAATATTTGGGAATGGGATTACAGCATTTATGATGAAAGAAATACCATAGCCGAGATTTCAAAGAAGATAATAAGTTTTACGGATACATATACAATCAAAGTTTTTAACGACGAAGACGAGCTTAATGTGCTGTTTATCGTAGCGGCAATAGATGCAATAAAATGTTCTCAGTCGGGAAATTAAGGTAAAGAGACAATATGAAGAAGTTCTTTAAAGGCTTTAAGGATATATTAAAACGGTGTTTTAAATTAATTAAATATAATATTGCCGATTTGATTTTATTTGAGATAATATATAAGTCTTTTATCCTTTTTGCGGTACTTTTCTGTGAAGATTTATTTAAGTACGCTGTAAAGATATCGGGGATAACTCATTTGACTCCCGACAATGTGATTTTGATGATTAAAAATCCGTTGTCGGCAGTTATATGTATTATTCTTGTATTTATATTTGTATATTTAACTTTACTGGAGATATTTGGGATAATCATTTATTTTGAGAGTGCCAAAAATAGGATAAAACTAAGTTTCATAAGGATTTTTACAGAAGCCTTTAAAAGGTCGTTTATGATATTTAAGCCCAGGAATATGTTTATAGCCTTTATGGTACTTCTGTTTCCTTTAAACAATATTTATCTTACTTCCGGGTATTTGAATTCGGTTCGTATTCCGGAATTCATACTGGACTTTATAAAAGAAAATGTAATTCTCAGCATAGTATATATTATTATTCTTATTCTTATTTATATAGTACTCTTCAAATATATATTCTCTATATTTGAAATAGTGATAAATAAGACGGATTTTAAAAGTGCCTGCAAAAAAAGCAGTAAGATATTAAAGGGTAAGTTTATAAAAAGCGTATCTTATTTTATCATGTTTATGATATTTCAATTATTACTGACACTCTTTATTGTTATAATAGCTTATTTATTCATCATATTAAAAATAAAATTATTCTATACGGGTACGGATATAGAAAACTATTATTGGCTTTGCGTGACTTCATTTAATAATTTTTTCAGCGTCTTATTATCCATATTTATATTGATATTCAATATTGCCTTTTTGTCGGTATTATACTACGGGTATGATGTCATGGAAGATGATAATTATATACTAAAAAATAAGAGAAGATTTGACTGTAAGAGTACTTTAAAAACTGTAGTTAAATATATAGTTATAATAATGATACTTTTAGTGTATTCCGATACTTTTTATTTAAACGGGAATATAAATAACGTTCAAATCGTAGCTCACAGAGCGGGAAGTTCTTTCGGACCTGAGAATACGGTGTCAGCCCTTAAAGAAGCTATTAAAGCAGAGGCGGACTGTGCCGAGATAGATGTTCAGCAGACCAAGGATAAAAATCTTATAGTTATGCACGATACCGATTTTAAAAGGATTTCGGGTGTGGACAAAAAAGTTTGGGAAGTAAATTTAAAGGAAGTCAAGACTTATGACGCGGGAAGTTACTTTTCTTCTGATTTAAGTAATGAAAAATACCCGACACTGGAAGAAATGCTGAAAGCCGCAAAAGGAAAGATCGACTTGATGATAGAACTTAAAAGCACGGGGCATGAAAAAGATCTTGAAAAGAAGACGATTGAGCTTATCAAGAAATATAAAATGGAAAATCAGTGTATATTATCATCCATGAATTATAACATACTTAAAAAATCCAAAGAAATAGATAAGGATATAAGGACATGTTATATAACCACACTTTTTTACGGAGATGTAAGGGAACTTAAATATGCGGATGAACTGTCCGTGGAAGCTACTTTTATAAATAATATAATCGTTTCCGACGCACATTTCAATAAAAAGAAAATATACGCGTGGACGGTAAATAGAGAAGAAAATATAAGAAATTTATTAAAGACCGGGCTTGACGGTATAGTGACGGACAACCCTTACTTTACAAAATATGTAATTGAAAACAGGAATAAAGATATGCTTGCCCAGGATATATATGATAATTTTTACGGAGACAATAATATATAGATTTAATTAATTTTATTTATATATTAAAAAAAATTTAAAAACAAACAATACAGGACAAAATATGAAATATTTATATCAATTTTTAATAATAGCATTAATAACGTTTATAAGCGAACTATTAAATTATATGATTCCGCTGACAATTCCCGCAAGTATTTACGGACTTGTTATAATGCTCGTTTTACTTAAAAGCGGGGTACTGAAACTTAAATATATTAAAGATGTAGGGGGCTTTTTGCTGGATACCATGCCTATCATGTTTGTACCTATAGGAGTCGAAATAATAACAATATATTCTGCTATGACCGATTTCATTTTCCCTGCGACAGTAATAACAATAGTGACTACTATAATCGTAATGGTCGTTACCGGTCTGGTATCGCAGAAAATCATAAGAAGAGATAAGGAGGATATTTAATGGTATTTCTGACAAATTCTCTTTATTTCGGAATACTCATAACTATTCTCGGATATTTTATAGGGGATTATTTAAGGAAAAAGCTTAACTTAAGCATATTAAATCCCATACTTATAGGGATCATCTTCGTGGGAGTAATAATAACATTATGTAAAGTTGAATATAAGACATACTATGAAGGGGCAAAGTATATAAGCTTTTTACTGACTCCCGCTACCATATGTCTTGCGATACCGCTCTATGAAGAGTTTGAGATATTAAAACATAATCTAAAAGCGGTAATACTAGGAATAACCGCAGGGGTACTATCCAGTCTGGGAAGCATTCTTGCCTTTTCATATATGTTTATGCTGACACATGAACAGTATATAACGCTTCTTCCCAAATCCATAACCACAGCAATAGGTATGTCATTAAGCAGTGAATTGGGGGGTATACCGTCTTTAACGGTTGCGATAATAATCATTACCGGGATATTCGGAAATCTTATAGGGGAATATGTATGTAAGATGTTCAAAATCACGGAGCCTGTTTCTGTTGGACTTGCTTTCGGAACTGCTTCTCATGCAGTCGGGACTGCAAAAGCATTGGAACTTGGAGAAGTAGAGGGAGCAATGAGCGGACTTTCCGTCGCCGTTTCGGGGATTATAACCGTAGTGCTTGCAAATGTATTTGCTGTATTATTATAAGGGCTGTCAGCCTTTTACAACTCGATCATGTTTTTCTTGTCCAGTTCGCAAATCTTGCTAAAGCAAATTTACTGCACAGCATAACTTCGAAATCATGTTATTAAATGTGTTTCACACATCTAAAATTTACTAATAGTTACAATATGGACAAAAGAACCTCGTTAGGCACGGTGCTTAAGCCTTTGTGGAAGAGTTATTAAACTTATTTAACGCTTTCATCCGCAAATCATCTAAACAATTTATTAGCTTTAATTAAAGATAAAATTTTTATTTGTCGGGATGGGAAAGCGACTGTTTCACAAAATGCGGGCAGCATTTTGCAGAAAATCCAGTCGCTTTAAGCCTCCGCGGCTCGAGCGGAGATTTTTTGGTACTTTTTTATCTTTAAAAAAGTGCCGGGGTTTTAGGGGCAGAGCCCCTAGGTTGTTTGTTTCTTAAAAAAGGAAAAGAGAGGTATTTATGAAAGTAATAATTTCACCTGCAAAAAAGATGAAAATCGTATATGATGAAAATAAAAAAATAACCGAGCCCGTGTTTTATAAAAAAGCAGCGGTCCTTGCGAAGAAGATAAGAAAGCTCGACCCTATGGAGATAGAGCATATCATGAAAGTAAATCCAAAGATAGCCATGGAAGCTTTCATTTATTATAATGATTTCTTCGATTTTAAGCATGAGATACCTGCCATACTTTCATATAACGGGCTGCAGTATACTCATATCAAGGCTGAAGATTTCTGTGATGAGGAAGCCGAGTTTGCAAATGAAACTTTAAGAATAGTAAGCGGTCTTTATGGAATACTAAAACCATATGACGGAATATGTCCTTACAGACTTGAAATGCAGTGTAAACTTGATATTAACGGGAAAAACTTATATAAATACTGGTCTAACAATATATATAAAGAACTTTTTAAAGATAAAGAAGAAGTGATAAACCTTGCCTCGGGAGAGTATTCAAAGGTGGTAAGTCCTTATCTTAAAGATAAAGACAGGTTTATAACCGTAGATTTTAAATGTAATCACAAAGGTAAAATTAGAACTTTGCCCACCGAAGCAAAGACTTTAAGAGGTGAAATGAGCAGGTATATAGTTAAGAATAAGATAAAATCAAGTAAAGAGCTTAAAGATTTTACGTACGAAGGATACAAATATTCTTCCGAAAGGTCCGGTAAGGACAAATATATATTCCTTAAAATATAGGAGGAAAATATGTTAGAAGTAAAAACAAAAGCACCTGACTTTACGCTTAAAGATAAAGACGGGAAAGAAGTGAGCTTATCGGATTTTAAAGGGAAAAAGGTAGTAGTTTATTTTTATCCGAAAGATGATACTCCGGGATGTACAAAACAGGCGTGCAATTTCAGAGATAATTTCAATACATTCGTAAGTAATGATATCGCGGTCATAGGTATAAGCAGAGATGATGAGACATCTCATGCAGACTTTATAAATAAATATGACTTGCCTTTTATCCTGCTTTCTGACCCATCTGAAAAAGTATTAAAAGCGTATGACGTTTTGGATGAAAACAGTCCTACTTTGGGAGTTGTCAGAACGACTTATGTTATAGATGAAAACGGGATTATAGAAAAAGCTAATTCAAATGTAAAAGCCGAAATCGACGGTGAAGATGTGCTTAATTATTTAGGAGTTCTATAAGGAGCGTTGCCCCTTAAACTCCAGTCCTTTTTTGTCTCTCGTAAGACTAGAACGCTTACTAAATTTTATGTTATAAAACTTAGATGTGGTAACACATTTGATAACATGATCAATTTGCAAAAGGGGAAAATTTAAAATTTACACGATAATTATTTATGGAAGTTAGGAAAATAAGAATAGCTATGAAGATCGTAAATTTAAAAAGCTCCTTATAGGAGCTTTTTTATTATTTATACACATACTACTTAATACTACCTTGACAATTTAGTCGCTACAATATATACTATTAGTAGCGACATGAAAGCGAGGTGGAGAATTACATAATGGCTAGATTAGGCAGAAAACCTTCAGAAAATCCTAAAAATATTATGCTTAGAATTAGAATTGATAAAGAAACATTAGCAAGATTAGACTTTTGTTGTGAAAAAGAAAATGTTAATCGTTCCGAATTTCTAAGAAATGGGATAGATGAAAAGTATGCAGAATTGAACAAATAAAAAAGGTAGCCCACGACCCGGCAAAAGGTATTTGTGGACTACCGACCCCAAACGGAGTATGTAAATATTATACACTGCATACCTCTGTTTGGCAAGAAAATAAACGGAGGTATCTTTATGAATAACTTAGATTATATTGATGTAATTATAGATGAAGAACATCTTAAAAAATTAAATGAATACTGTAAAGCAAAAAATTTAAATCATGAAACTGCTGTTTGTAAAGTATTAAAAGATACTATAGAAAAAAGAAATAAATTTTATTTAGGTAATCTTTGAGGAAAATATCACGGCAATATCAGAAGTTATCGGGAACAGGATCATAGAACTTTGCAGTGAAAGAGATTTATCGATAAATAAATTAGCCAAATTGTCCAACGTAGCTGTATCGACAATAGATAATATAGTAAATGGGCGATGCAGTAATCCAAGGATATTCACAATCAAAAAAATATGCGAAGGCTTTGGTATGTCTGTCATTGAATTTTTTGATTTTGAGGGTTTAAAAAAATAATATAAAAGCTATCATTTCTGATAGCTTTTTTGTTTAAATATTTAGTTCAAATACTTTTTAAATTCTCCGTCGCTTTCGTTTTCAAATACTGCTGCGATAACACCCGGACCCGTATGTGCTCCTATAGCACAGCCAACATAACTTATTATGACTTCTTTAACCTTATATTTTTCTTTTAAAATTTCCGCAAGTTCTATTGCTTCTTCTTCTCTGTCTCCGTGAACGACACCTATTATTTGGTCTTCAAGGTCTTTTCCTCTTTCACCCACAAGTTCTATGATTTTATTTATAGCTTTTTTTCTGCCTCTTACCTTAGCGAAAGCCTTTAATGCTCCGTTTTCATCTATATCTATCATAGGTTTTATATTTAAGCTTCCGCCCACTACGAATGATAATCTGGAAAGTCTCCCGCCTTTGTATAAATATTCCAATGTTTCCACAGTTACGATATGTTCCATGTGTTCTGTGAAGTGCTTGGCGGCTCTTATTATCGTTTCCTTGTCTGCTCCGTTTCTCTGCATTTTAAGCAACTTGTAAACAGGGATACCAAATCCAAGTGAAGCACACTTTGTATCTATTATCGTTATATCAAAATCAGGATATGTTTCTAAAAGCTCGTCCTTTGCAAGGTTAGCTGCGTTGAACGTCCCCGCAACTCCTGTTGAGAAGCACATATAAAGTACTTCGTCTCCGCTTTTTGCATATGGTTCAAAATTGCTTTTAAACATTTCAGTATTGATATGATATGTTTTTATATCTTTTGTTTTATCTTCAAGTGTTGAATAAAAATCCTTTGGAAAAATCGTCTCTCCATCGAAATAATCTTTTTCGTCTATAACAACGGGAGTTGGTATAACATGAAGATCAAATTCGTCTATTATATTTTTTGGCACATCACTTGCTGAGTCTGTAATTATCTTAAAGGCCATGATTCCCTCCGTATCTTCTTTTTATCTATAAATACTATACTATATATTCGTAAAATTTTCAAAACATTAATTAAATTTTAATATAACAGAGAAAATTATTCTTCTTGAAGTTATCATTGTTTGGATATATAATTAATAACGAAAGATTTACCAAAAGAACAAATGAGAATAAATTATTTGAAATGAAATTTCTTACAAATTTCTTGTGAAAATAAAGATAATATCAGAAATGATTGTAAATGAAATATTTAGATGTATTTATAATTTTATATTAGCAATTTAAATCAATGTGGAATATAAGTTTAAACAAATAAATTTTAGGAGAGCAAATGAATTACAACGAAATAAGTATTTATACAAAGAGCGAAGGCATAGATATACTAACGAATGCTTTGACGGAAATCGGAATTGACAGTTTCCTAATCGAAGATAAAGCCGATTTTGAAAACTTCCTGACAGATAACAGAGAGACTTGGGATTTGGTTGACGAGGACTTAATGAAGAAAAAGGATACTCCGACAAACGTCAAAGTTTATATATTGGAAGATGAAAATCAAAATGAAGTAATAACTAAATTAAAAGATAAATTGAATATACTTAAGGCGGCAGACAGTGAAGATATTCTCGGAAGCCTTGATTTGGGTTTTAACGATATAAAAGAGGAAGACTGGGCAAATAACTGGAAGAAATATTTCAAGCCTTCAAAAGTAGGTGAAAAGCTTGTGGTCAAGCCTACATGGGAAGATTATGATAATAATGAAGACAGGATAATACTGGAAATAGACCCGGGGGCAAGCTTCGGTACGGGAACTCACGAGACTACAAGACTATGTCTAATGGGGCTTGAAAAGTATATAAAAGGGGGAGAAGACGTTATCGACGTCGGCTGCGGAAGCGGTATACTTTCCATTGCCGCGGTAAAACTCGGTAGCTCACATGTAACAGGAGTTGATATAGACCCTATGTGTATTGAGACTTCTTCTTATCTATCCAAGATAAACCATGTTGAAGATAAATTTGATGTGTTTATCGGAGACCTTGCGGAAAAGGTAGATATCAAAGCGGACATAATAGTTGCGAATATATTCGCTCATATAATAAAAAGGCTTACTCCCGATACGAACAGGATACTTAAAAAAGGAGGTATCTTTATCTCAAGCGGGATAATCGAAGAAACCGTTGATACTGTAGTGGAAAGCTACAAAGAAAATAATTTTGAAATACTTGAAGTTAATAATATGGGGGAATGGTATAGTGTTGTGGGGAAAAGACTTTAAGGAAGCCTTATACCCTTGTAGGGTTCCACCCTACGACCCGCCAGTATTTTTCCGAAGCAAAACATACTGGATAAAATGCTTCCACTGCGTGGTGCTTAGGCTTCGCCAAAAGAGATCTTTAACTTACTGAAAAATATCAATCGCTATTTACCTGAAAAAGTTATTGCCTTTAATAAAATTTAAAACTTTTTTATGGTAGCTTCTTTTCTAAAGAATGCGGGTAACATTTTTCCGAAAATTGAGAAACGTTAAGAGTCTTCAATGCGACATCGTGAAAGCATGTATCTCTTTTTGCCAGACCGAAAACGCTAAAAGGATTTTAGATATTTTAACCGATAAGAAAATTTACAAATTATCTTAGGGGAATTTGTTGCACGGTATAACTACGAATTTATTTTATTAAATATGCTAAAACATGTCTAAGCTCAATAAATTAAACTTGGTAAGGTTTTTTTGAAATCTTAAAATAGTCACAATATCACGGAGCAGAGGTCAATATGACTTCTTGGTTTACTGTATGGCGAACGCCATTTATGGTCTTTTGCGAGTGGTTATTATACACATAAGCAAATTTTTATTAAGATAAATTTGTTATTTATAGCTTGTGTTATAAATCTAAATTTTGTCATACATAATTTAATAAACCTATTTTTTTGTTTTTTTATTGACAAAAATGGCAGGGTTTGTAATAGACTAAGTTTTGTATAAAGAATAGTTAGGTATTGCCTTAAAAGAATATTTCATTGAAAGAGGTAACAATTGAAAGTAGCATTAATAAACGGACAGAACCATAAAGGCTCGACTTATAATATAGGTAAGATTTTAGCTTTGAAACTTACCGATGAAGAGAATATAAAAGAGGTATTCCTTCCAAGAGACATGCCTGAATTTTGTACGGGGTGTACTGCTTGCTTCATGAAAAGTGAAACACTGTGTCCTCATTATGAATTGGTTCATCCCATTGATAAGATAATTCATGATAGCGACGTTTTAATATTCACGACCCCCACGTATGTATTTTATTCGTCAGGTTCCATGAAAGCATTTCTCGACCATTTCGGTTATAGATGGCTTGTTCACAGACCCGAAGCTGTCATGTTCAAAAAGCAGGCGGTTTGTATTTCCACTGCGGCAGGCGGAGGAATGAAGAAAGCCTGCAAGGATATAAAGGACAGTCTTGATTTTTGGGGTATACCGAAGACTTACCTTTTCGCTGTAGCAGTATACTCGGTCAAATGGAGTGAAGTAAGTGAAAAGGTCAGAGCTAAAATAGAAAAGAAGACGGATACTTTGGCGAGGAAGCTTAAAAAGCATGAGGGTAAGGCAAGAGTAAATTTAAAAACGAGGATTTATTTTTACGGGATACGCCTTGCTCAAAAAAGAGGCGGGCTCAATAAAGCCGACGTCGAATACTGGATAGAAAAAGGTTATACCGAAGAGAAAAGACCTTGGAAAAATTAGTTTACAATAAAATTAAATATAATAATCTTTAAATCAATGGAGGTAGATTATGCAAAAATTTGATTATTACACACCTACGAAAGTAATTTTCGGTAAGGGTACGGAAAATAAAGTAGGAAAAGAAATGAAGAAAGACGGAGCAAAAAAAGCATATATCGTTTACGGCGGTAAGAGTGCTAAGAAAAGCGGGCTTTTGGATAAAGTCGAAAAGTCTTTGAAAGATGAAAATATCGAATATAAGATGATTGGCGGTGTAAAGCCTAATCCGAGATTATCTCTTGCAAGAGAAGGAGTTAAGGAAGCAAAAGAATTCGGTGCGGATTTTATCCTTGCGGTTGGCGGAGGCAGCGTTATCGACACTGCAAAAGGTATCGCTCACGGCGTAGCAAATCCCGATACGGATATTTGGGATTTCTGGGAAGGAAAAGCTAAAGTCGAAAAATCTCTTCCCGTAGGAGTTATACTTACTATTTCGGCTGCGGGAAGCGAAATGAGTAATTCTGCAGTACTTACCAACGAAGAAACGGGAATGAAGAGAGGTCTTTCAACGGATTTCAACAGACCTAAATTTGCGATAATGGATCCCGAACTTACTTATACTCTTCCTGATTATCAGGTAGGCTGCGGTGTAGTTGATATCATGATGCACACAATGGACAGATACTTTACGGATTTGACCGATTGTCAGAATGATTTAACAGATGAAATAGCGGAAAGTTTGCTTAGAATAGTCATAAAAAACGGAAGAGTTGCTTGTAAAAATAAAGAAGACTACCATGCAATGAGCGAAATAATGTGGGCAGGTTCTCTTTCTCATAACGGTCTAACCGGTCTTGGTGCACCTATGGACTTTGCAACTCATAGACTGGGTCATTCATTGAGTGCGAAATTCGATGTTGCTCACGGTGCTTCTCTTTCTGCAATGTGGCCTCATTGGGCAAATTATGTAAAACATAAAGACATTGAAAGATTTGCGAGATACGCTAGAAATGTATGGGGGATAACGGAAGGTACAGATGAAGAATTAGCCGACAAAGGTATCGAAGCTACAGTGGAATTCTTTAAATCAATAAATATGCCTACATGTTTCAGCGAGCTTGGAATAGGTATACAGGATGAAGACGGTCTTAGAGAACTTACAAACAGATGTTTCTATGTAAAAGGGACTAAAGTTGGTAAACTTATTCCTTTAACGGAAGAGGATATTTATCCTATTTATGTGAGTGCTAATAAATAAAGGTTATAAGGTCTTTCAGCCCTTAATAACTCGACCAATATTTTTTCGAAGATAAAAATAACTTAGGGAAACTCGCAAATCTTGCTGACGCAAATCCGTTGCACAGCATAACTTCGAAATCGTGTTGCTTAATGTGCCAAGGCACATCTAGATTAAAAATCCAGCCCATTTTTCAAATGGGTAAGCAGTCAAAATCTCCGCTCGCCGCGGTGGCTAAGAGCTTCGCCAAAAGGGATATTAAACTTACTGAAGTGGGTCAATCGTAAATCACCTAAAAGATTTATTAGTTTTAATAATAGATAAAACTTTCGTTGAAAAAATGTGCTAATTCAAAAGAGATAGGACGTATAACTTATTTTACTGCGCGGTGCTTAACCTTCGGCAGAAGGGATCTAAAAGTCACTATGGTTTCACATTGCGTCGTTTCATTTAAAAATGTAAAAAGCTCCTATTAAGGAGCTTTTTATTAATATTCGACAATTTTATATCACTTGTTAGAATAATATCTTATAATAATTTAACCAAATAATAAAAGAACCTTACATAAGGTTCTTTTTTTTCCTCTTATAGTTCTTAAATTTATTTTCGTCTGATATGGAAACAAATAAGAATATACTTTCAATTATTTGTCTGAGGTTATTTACCGCTTCCTTATATCCTCTGATAAAACATTCCTTTTCAGCAAAGTAAGCATAATCTCCGATATCCTGCTCTATTTTTCGGAATACTTCATCTCCTACGATATCGTTTATCTTTTTGATGATAATAAATCTTTCATTATTGATTTCTTCAAATCCGTCTCTGCTTTGATTGATATCACTGTTTATATATTTTTCATATATTTCTTCCAATATCCGATTTTTCATTTTTCTTCCGCCAATGCTTTATGATAATCATTTACTATATCGCTTATTACTTTTGAGTAGTCTACATTTTTTATTTTGCAGTATTCATTTAGTTTAGAATATTCTTCTTTGGTCAGTTCTAATGTTATGCTTTCTTTCTTTTTATTATTCATTTAAATCCTCCTATGTTTTATTTTGTGTTGTTGAAAAACCATAGGAAGTATGATAGAATATTTTTATCATACTTCGGTATGGTAAGTGTAAGGAGCTTGTGTTTTTAGTAGGGTGCAGGCTCCTTTTAATTTAACCTAATTTTCTAATTCCCTGTCTAATTGCTTCAGACCTTTCAATATTGTTCTTTTCGCAATATTTTTTTAGGATTTCACTGGTTTCTTTATCAAGTCTCACAGTGATTCTTTCATTCATGGAATTTTCGTTCTTAGGTCTTCCAGTTCGTGGAGACATATATACACCTCCTTTGTCTGACACAATATAATTATAGTCTATGTCGGACAGTAAATCAATATAAAAGTAGGATAAAGTAAGATTTATTTTTTACTAATAGAATTTTATGCGATATTCTATTTTATATGGAGTTCTTATAATGGATACGGTAGAAGCAATTAAAATAAGGATTTTGCAGTTGTGTGAGGAAGAGAGTATTAGTATAAATAAATTGGCAAATTACAGTGGTTTAGCTCCTTCTACATTAAAAGGCATTTTATATGATAGAAGCAGAAATCCTAAAATAATTACTCTAAAAATAATTTGTGATGGTCTAAATATAACCTTGGCAGAATTTTTCACATCATCTGAATTTAATGATCTTGAATAGGAAATCAAATAATATATCAAGAGACAATTCTTCTTAGAGTTTTTTTTATTGTATCTTTTTATTATAAAGGCAAAAATTTAGAAAAAGAAATTTTTATTTAACGTGGGGTCGGGGTAGCGGTCGTTTGGAGAAAGTGCGGGCAGCTCTTTCTCAAAATCCGACCGCGTAAGAGCCTCCACGGCAATTGAGTGGAAGCATTTAATCCATTTTTGTTGCTTTGGACAAAAATGGTCGGGTTCTTAAGGGCGGACAGCCCTTAAAGGCTTGTTTATTTAAATAAAAGCAATAAATATCATATTAATTTCATATAAATCACATTAAAGATACATATACATAAAATAATATATGATTAAATCATAAGGATGAAAGAGGTGATAAAAAGGTGGATGACCTGCACGACCTGAAAAGGTATATAAAATTATATAATGCTCATTTTTTAGTGAGATTTAATTCATTTTGTTGGTATAGCCAATCACTACAGGAGTAGGGATGTTTTGGTTATGCTTTTTTTAATACATTAAAACAACATTATGAAGGAGACAAAAAATGAGTAATAATAATGAAAATAAGGTTTTTTATCACTCC
The DNA here is from genome assembly GCF_000154825.1 of Anaerofustis stercorihominis DSM 17244. Classification (NCBI taxonomy): domain Bacteria; kingdom Bacillati; phylum Bacillota; class Clostridia; order Eubacteriales; family Eubacteriaceae; genus Anaerofustis; species Anaerofustis stercorihominis. The sequence continues at coordinate 331,570 of NZ_DS560015.1, forward strand.
CTTGGTGTAGAAGATATGCTGAAAAGTTTGAATACTACAACTGAAGGGTTAAGCGATAAAGAAGCCTTGGATAGATTAAATAAATATGGTGCAAATGAACTGAAGAAAGCACCTAAAAAATCTATTTTTGAAATGCTTAAGGAACAATTATCAGATGTAATGGTCCTTATATTGATAGCGGCTGCGCTGCTGTCCGTTATTTTGAACGAATGGACGGAAGCCATCGTGATAATGGTGATTGTAATAATTGACGCTGTAATAGGTATAGTTCAGGAGAAAAAAGCCGTAGATGCAATGGAGGCATTGAAAAGTATGTCCGCACCTACCGCAAGGGCGCTTAGAGAAGGTGAAGAAAGCATCGTTAAGGCAAGGGAACTTGTTATAGGCGATGTGGTGATATTGGAAGACGGCTGTATAGTCCCCGCAGATATGAGGCTTATTGAATCCGCAAACCTAAAGATAGAAGAAGCCTCTCTTACAGGAGAGTCCGTTCCCTCCGAAAAAGATTGGGAGGACGTGTTTGAAAGAGATATACCTCTCGGGGACAGGACGAATATGGCGTATACTTCTTCCATAGTAACTTACGGAAACGGTATAGGGGTGGTGACCGCTACGGGTATGGATACAGAAGTCGGCAGTATTGCGGGAATGCTGGAAAAAGAAGATGACTTTGATACACCTCTAAAGAGGAAGCTGAATTCTGTAGGCAAAATACTCAGCGTAGTAGGTATAGTAGTTTGTGTACTTATGTTTATTTTAGGATATATGTATCAAAAGCCATTGATACCTCTTCTTATGACTGCCATTTCTCTTGCCATTTCAATCATTCCCGAAGGACTTCCCGCTACCGCAACGATAGTAATGGCTCTCGGTGTACAAAGAATGGCAAAGAAAAATGCACTTGTCAGAAAGCTTCCCGCAGTGGAGACGCTCGGGAGTGCGACTGTAATATGCTCCGATAAAACAGGCACGCTTACAAAAAATCAAATGACCGTAACTCATATAGCCATGAACGGAGATTTTGAAAAGGGAGAAGCTACAGAAGTAAAAGCTGCGGGAGAAAAGTATGAGCACATATATAAAGATTTGATTTCAGCCGCCGCACTTTGTAACAATGCAAGCCTTGACCTGGATAATGAGGGAGAGATTTTGGGAGATCCAACGGAAGGAGCCCTCATATATCTTGCAAAAGATTTTGGTATAGACCACGAAGACTATGAAGATGAACATGAAAGAGAATTTGAACAGCCCTTTGATTCAGATAGAAAGAGAATGAGTACCGTTCATATAATGGACGGAGAAATAACATCTTTCACAAAGGGTGCTGTAGACGAAATGTTACCTCTTTGTACGAAGATATTAACAGAACAAGGCGTAAGAGACATAACCGAAGAAGACAAAGCTAATATAATTAATCTTTGCCGTAAGATGTCTGAAGACGCTCTAAGAGTCCTTGGTTTTGCCAAGAGGATTTTAGATGAGATCCCCGAAGAAGATGATGAAGATATCGAATTTGATATGATATTTCTCGGTGCAGTGGGAATGATAGACCCTCCGAGGGAAGAAGTCATAGACGCGGTAGAGACTTGTCATAAAGCGGGCATAAGGACTATAATGATAACCGGAGACCATAAGATAACCGCTATGGCAATAGCTAAAAAGCTTCATATATATAAAGACGGGAACACCGTTATATCAGGTGATGAGCTCGATAATATGAATGATGACGAACTTGATAAACTTGTAGGTACAGCGGCTGTTTTTGCAAGAGTTTCTCCAAAAGATAAGCTTAGGATAATAAAATCTCTAAAAAGAGTAGGGGAAGTGGCTGCAATGACGGGGGACGGCGTAAACGACTCTCCTGCTTTAAAAGCTGCCGATATAGGTGTTGCAATGGGTAAAAGCGGTACCGACGTAGCTAAGGACAGTGCCGATATGATTTTGATGGACGATAATTTTACTACCATTGAATATGCAATAAAAGAGGGAAGAAGAGTATATAGGAACATACAAAAGGTTATTCAATTCCTTCTTGCGGGTAATATCGCAGAAATACTTACTCTGTTTATAGCGACTGTCTTAAATTGGGACGCACCCATACTTGCCGTTCATGTGCTTTTGATAAACCTGGCAACGGATACTCTTCCCGCACTTGCTCTGGGTGTGGATCCTGCGGGAAGAAATATAATGAAGCATAAACCTATAAAGTCAAATTCATTATTTGAAAAAGGACTGGTTGTGAGGGTATTGCTTCACGGTTTATATATAATGATTGCTACGATATCCGCTTATCAAATAGGAATACATATCGATTCTCATGAGGTTGGAATGACGATGGCTTTCTTAGTTCTTGCTATATCTCAGTTATTTCATGCACTCAACCAAAGGTCGAACACTCAGTCTGCTTTTACCACAAAGAACGGACACAACAAATACTTGTTTTTGGCAATGGTAGCTTCTGGTATGATACTTGCTCTTACAATATGTATACCACAGCTTAGAGAATTTTTCAGCCTTACTACGCTAAGATTTGAAGAATGGAAGATAGTCGGTGTATTCTCATTGCTGCCACTATTGTTGGTTGAAATAACAAAACTATTAAAAAGGACTTTTCATTTTGAAATATAATGATTTTTATATTTTACTTAAAAAGACTTTATAAGAAGAAAGATTTTAAACTGTAAGGGATTAGTTCCTTGCAGTTTTTATGTATCTCAATAATATACTTTTATGATATAATTATTAATAAATATTAATATAAATAGTGGGAGAGAAAATGAAAGCAGTAATATTTGATTTCAACGGGACCATGTTTTTTTGATTCCGACAAGCATGAAAAGGCATGGGAAAAGTATATCGGTGATTTGATAGGCAGAAAAATAAGCGATAAGGAATTCAAAGAATGTGTACACGGAAGGAACAGTTCATTTATTATCGAACATTTTTTGAATAAGAAAATGGATAAAAGAACACTAATGAAGATGTCCGATGAAAAGGAAAGAGTTTACAGAGGACTATGTCTTGAAGATAAAGAAAATTTTCACTTGGTTAAAGGACTTACGGATTTTCTTGATTATTTGAAAGAAAAGGGAATTAAGATAAATATTGCTACGGCTTCCAATAAAGAAAATATAGATTTTTACTTTGATAATTTTGATTTGGCTAAGTGGTTCGATTACGATAAAGTCGTTTTCGATAACGGGACTTTACCGGGGAAACCTGCACCGGATATTTATTTGAAAGCGGCGAAAAATATAGGTGTTGATCCAAAAGACGCAGTAGTGTTTGAAGATGCGATTTCTGGGATAAAGGCGGCATATAACGGCGGTTTTGATAAAGTAATAGTGATTGCAGATGAAAAGGATAAACCTTATTTTGAAAGTTTAAATGAAGTTTATGGGGTCATAGAAGATTTTACGGAAGCGAAAAGATATTTGGATTAAACATAGTAATGTTTATTGTAGTGTGTAGCATGAAAATACTTTACAAATATATAAAACAATGATAACATAATTATGTTATGATTGTTTTTTTATTAAACGATCTATTACATAAATTCGAAATAAAAGGAGATAAAATATGGGTAAATATGGTGAAAAAGCAGTAAAATTACATGATGAAAAATACAACTGCTGTCAGTCTGTTGTATTGGCTTTCGAAGAAGAATTGGGCGTTGACAGAGATACTCTTGCAAATCTATCGGCTAACTTAGGCGGAGGTTTAGGCTATGCGGGAGAAGTATGCGGAGCTGTTTCAGGAATGGCTATCGTATCGGGATTTTTAGGCGGATGGAAAGTTCCTACCGATCAGGAAAGCAAAAAAGTAAGTTATGATACAATAAAAGAACTTGTTGAAGAATTCAGAAAAGAAAATAATTATTCACGCTGTGATGAACTTCGTGAGCAGAGAAAAGCAGGCGGGAGCACCTGTGCTGAGCTTATAAGCTGTGCGGCGGATATGGTAGCAAGAAAAATGGGGCTTGAATAAATACATAACTTAGGAGATTAAAATAACATGGGTAGTAAATTACAAGATAAGGTAGCTATAGTAACGGGAGCGACCGGAGGTATAGGCAGAGAAATCGTAAAAGCTTTGGCTAGTGAAGGTGCTAAAGTTTTAATGGCTGATATAAATGAAGAAGCATTAAAAAGTTTAAAGAAAGAAATCGGAGAAAACATAGAGTATTACAGCGGTGATTTATGCGATTTGGATACGTGCAGGAAAATCGCAGCACACTGCAAGGATACTTTCGGCAAACTTGATATTTTGGTAAACAGTGTTGGCGTGGCACTCAGAAAGCCTTTACTTGATGTAACCAAAGAAGAGTTTATGAAGCTTTATGAAGTTAATGTATATACGACTCTTTCGATGACTCAGGCATGTTATGAGTTATTGAAAGACTCAGACAGTTCAGATATAATTTCCATAGTGTCTTCTTCGGGAATGTATCCTCATATACATCAGGGCGCTTACTGTTCCACAAAGTATGCACAAAGAGCATTGAATGAAGTTTTAAATATAGAACTTTTCGATGATGATATAAGAGTACATAATTTATATCCTTCTGCTGTTGAAACTCCTATGGCTAAAATCGCAAGGGGAGATTTAGCTGAAAATATGTCCTGCAAGCCTGAAGAAATAGCAGAGATAATAGTATTTATTTTATCCAACAGGAATAATTCGGTTATAGATAATTTGATTATAAGACGTTACACGAAAAGACCTGATGAAATGTAGGTAATTGGGGGAAAGTAAAATGGAAGATTTTGCAAAAGTAGCTGTTGAGCTTGGTGCGACTACCGCTAAGGTGATAGATCCCAAAAGCGTAGTTACGGCACCTTGGACGCTGAATAAGTGTAAATACGGGTGTAAGAATTATAATAAAAGACAGTGCTGCCCTCCTATTGCAACTACGTATAAGGAGATGCAGGTCTTACTCGATACTTACGAAAAAGCTCTTTTGATACAGTGTCTCGACCCTTATGACGTAAATCATGTACTAAGGAAAATGCTTGATTGGCTCGGTAAACACGGATATTATAAATGTCTCGGATACGGAGCAAAGAAGTGTGAAATATGCAGAGATGAATACGGAGAAGAATGTTCTTTTCCGGATTGCAAACATGCCGACAAAGTAATACCGCAAATGGACGGAAGCGGGATAGACGTTATTCAGACCGTTATCAATAATGGATATGAAGAGCACGGAGTAAAGGCATGGGGAGACAGCACGGGATTTAAAGTTCTTCCTCACGAAAAAGGCGGAAAAGACTGGAGAGAATCGGGTATAAACTTTTATGGTATGATTTTATTATATTAAAAATCAGATTATGATATATTTTATAGACCTCGCGTTTTGCGGGGTTTATTTTTTGTAGTATTTTATCCTGTTTTGGTTAAAGGTTTTCATAACATGTAAATATAATTGTTATAAATGCAAAAGAGATACGAATATTTTATCTTATATAACCTTTAAGGACGGAAGCAATTTGGTATATTCGTGGGATAAAAATAAATTAAATAATGAGAAAACCGGGGATGGTATTTTAAATCATACAGTTTATGAAGGAATGGAATTTTATCCTATAGATATAATAGGATTGAATAAAAAATAACGATAATATACTTTTAAATAAATATCCTAAAAGGTTAAAGGTAGAATTTAGTAAAACGGAAAATGAACTGTATTTAATGAATTTATGTGAACACTGCGTAGAAAGCAGGGAAGGTTCTTTATAAATAAAGAAGTTGATAATAAAATTCAAAAAATGGAAGAAATAGAAATTTTTGATAAAATATCATTGGAATAAAACAAAAAAGAAAATTATTTCTTATTAGAAAGTATTTTAAAAACATGTAATAATAATTAATAATCGTTATTAATTTAATGAAATACTTATGATGAGGAGTAATATATGAAACTTGTGACATGGAATGTAAACGGGCTTAGAGCTTGTGTAAATAAAGGATTTATGGACTTTTTTAACGAAGTCGACAGTGATATTTTCAGTGTTCAGGAAACGAAACTGCAAAAAGGTCAAATAGAAATGGATATTCCCGGATACGAAGAATACTGGGATTATGCCGAAAAGAAAGGTTATTCAGGGACAGCTACTTTTTCAAAGATAAAACCAATCAGTGTAAAAACAGGATTGGAAGAAGAAAAGTTTTCAAAGGAAGGAAGAGTTATAACCGCTGAATATGAAAATTTTTATTTGGTAAATGTGTACACTCCCAATTCCCAAAACGAACTTAAGCGTCTTGATTATCGTATGGAGTGGGAAGATTATTTTGCGGATTATCTATGTGAACTTGATAAAGTGAAGCCTGTTATAATGTGCGGAGATTTAAATGTGGCTCACAGGGAAATAGACCTTAAAAATCCAAAGACAAATAAAAAGAATGCAGGGTTTACCATTGAAGAAAGAGATAAGATGACTTCACTTCTTAAAAGAGGGTTTGTAGACAGCTACAGATATTTATATCCCGATATCGAAGGGGTGTATACATGGTGGTCATACAGATTTAACGCAAGAAAAAATAATGCGGGGTGGAGGATAGACTACTTTATAGTAAGCGACAGGATAAAGGATAAAATCAAAGACGTGAAAATATTTTCTGACGTAATGGGTTCCGACCACTGTCCGGTACTGCTGGATATAGAACTTTAATGGAGTGGATATGAATTTAGACAATTTTGATAAAAAAGAAATCCCGGAGCTTTCGGTCACATTAAGCAAAGAAGATATAAAATATTTGATTTCCAATTTGAAAGAAAAAAATAATAATTTAAGATACAATTCCTTTTTACTTCTTAGAGCCAAAAGCCGAGACTTTGAAGATGTATATGATTATTTTGATACTTTTAAAGATATGCTTACAAGCAAGAATTCCTATCATAAGCATATTGCCGTATACTTGATTGCGGAAAATGCAAAGTACTCAAAGAAGTATGACGATAATAAATTCTTATATGTTTTAGACAGATATCTTCAGTGTTGTAAAGATGAAAAATATTCCACCGCGAGGCAGTGTATTCAGTCTATTCCCATATGGATAGATCATTATCCCGAGCTTATCGAAAAAATAGCGGATTATTTGATAAATATTGACCTTACCATATTCAGAGAAAGTGGCAGGGGACTTGTTTTATATGATATTGCTAAGACGATTATTTATATAAGGAATATCAAATCAAATGATAGGATAGATGATTTTTTAGATGATATTATAAATAATGAACGTCTTGACGATAAAAGGTTAAAGGAGCTTGGAATGATTTGATTTAGGGGCGCGGAATCTGCCGAAGGCAGGCGTAGTGCCCCGTGTTTTTAATTAAAATCAATAAAATACTAAATTGTGTATTTAACTTTTGAACTAAAAAAGCAGGGAAACTCCCTGCTTTTATTATTTTATAAATAATATGCCTTCGTATGAACAGTTTATAATATTTTTATCTTTAACCTTTAAATCCAAATAAGTGAATACTACTTTGACATTATCTTTTTCATATATCATTTTAATAGTTTTATTGTTATTTTCCTTGTTGTTTTCATATAATTCATTAAAATAATCAGTAAAGTCAAAACTTACATTTTCTCCGTTTTTATTTTTGATATATTTACCTCTATAAACTAAGGCGTCACTTTTTATCCGGAACATTTTACTATATTCATCTATATTTAAACCTTTATCGTCTATATCATAGTCAAAGGAATAAGTGATTTTATCATTATCTACTATATTCGAGTACTCATCATTATTTTCTTTAAACTCAAAACCATATAGATAAGTCGTATCTTTTTTATCGGATATAAATTTTACCAATCTTGATTTTACGCCCGAGGATGAAATCAAGTAATTATGACAGCTTTCAATAGTATTTTTATCTTCTTCACTTAATTCATTTGATTTTATTATTACTCCTTCTTTATACATATCATTTTTCTCAAGCACTTTTATAAGTCTTAATTCCTGTGTTTTGTTAGATATACTATATAAATTGAATGGAGAGACTGTAAATATTAAAAGTATGATTCCTCCAATCAAAAACGGATATTTTATACTCTTTTTAGTTATGATACATATTAAAAATATAATTCCTATAAATATAAGGATCAATGAAAGTAGTCTTAAAGGGGTAAGACCATAGGCGTTTATCCTTATACCTATAAATATTAATTGTGTAATTATTATAGGAATCAGTACAAAACTTCCATATTTTTTAAAGTATAGTATGAATTTATTATTTATATTATTAATACTTAGATATAAAAATATATATCCGAGCAGTGCAAGCGACGCGTATGGGTTCATTTCTCCAACGGGAATTGTACCTGTAAATATGATTTTAAAAATATAAAGATATAATACACCTATAAGGATAGTGTACAAAGGCAGCATTACTTTTTTTATAATATTTGTATATATTTTAGATGTTTTTATTTCTGCTTCTCTCTTTGGTATAAATGTTAAAAAGAAATTTATAAATATTATTGAAAAAGAAAATGAAGCAATAATCATAAACATATTTAGGTATTTGAAATTAAAAATAAGAAGTTCGAAAGCCGAATAGCATATAGAAAGACCTAAGTATATCATTATAGATATAATACCAGTAAGCATAAATGAAGCAAATAAATGTATAAATAATGCTTTTTCATTTTCGGAAGTATATATTGTATATATCATAATGAGTAAACTTGCAATGATAATACCGTAATAAGCTAAATGAACTAAATCTTTGTAACCACCTTTCGTATATAAAAGAAGTATACAAAATACTATTGTTACAAAAGATGAAATTACAATAGATAGAATGTTATTTTTTGTTTTGTTGCTATCTTGTTTTTTATACTCAAAAAATATGTTTACAAGTATAGATACGATTATTCCCGTTATTAAACTCATTGTAAATTCAGATATATCGTACTTAAATAAACCTATATTTGTTACAAATGTACATAAAAACATTATTATAGTAAATATAAAAGTAGGAATAAATCTATTGATACTCTCTTTTAATTTTTTATTTAAAACCTTGATTTGTAAATTTTCTTTCATAATTACCCTCCGTATATGTTTAATTTATTATATCAGTTAATTTATATAATTTATTGATTTTAATGGTTACCTAATTGGAAATTAATAAAGCTATATATTTTTTAATTTGCTTAGAAAATATTAATGGTTATAGCAGAAAAAGCGGGGCACTACGCCTGCCTTTGGCAGATTCCGCGCCCCTTTAATGTATTAATTAAGTTATATAATAAATCAAACTATTTATAGTTTAAATAAAATTCAAGGTATAAATGGGCAAAAAAAGAAGACCTAAGTTTGCTTTTTGGAAAAAGCAAAAACCCTTTATTCAAGCCGTTTTATAGCTTTAAATAAAGGGTTTTGTTAGTTTTTTGTTTGAGATTTAAACAGGTCACCAAGCATTGTATCGACTTTGTTATATTCCTTTTTAAGGAAATTATCTTCGGTGTGGGTATAAGTTTCATCGGTAAAATTAACGTTTGTATGACCTAAGATACTTGTTCTTGCTTTTTTATTAAGATTTAATTCATTGGTAAATGTAGCAAAAAAATGACGTGTGCTTTTAGGAGATTTATAAGGGATATCAAGCTCTTTTAGGCAAGGCTTGTAAATATGATTTAGAAAGTACTGATAATTCATTTTAAGCCCGTTGGGCTTCGCAAAAAGGTATGTATCCGCTTTATTATATCTGTTTATGAGTATAGGTTCCAAAAATTTGGAAATAGGGATCCTTTTATTAAATCCCGCTTCGGTTTTTATCCCGATACCGCTTATTATTTTATTTTTAAAATCTACACTAAACTTTGTAATATTAAATAATTCACTTGGACGTATTCCGGTTAAACATAAAGTCAGTATAACATCAGCATTTTCAACAATATTTAAATTTTTATAAATCATTCCTACTTCTATCTGTGTGAGATAATCCTGTTCATTTTTCTTTTTCCCTGTTTTTCTGAGTCCCTTGGAATAATCAGCAAGACTTATATCATTTACCACTGCAAATTTATATATCTGTCTTAAAAGACTATACACGTATTTGAGATAATTAAAAGTATATTTCTTGCCGAGATCATCTATGATACTTTGATAATGGTATCCCTTTAATTTGGAAAAGGTTTCGTTATGGATAGGGAACAGTAATTTAAATGCTTTATGATAATTTTCCGTTGCTTTAGATGATGGATTATATTCTTTATACTGTTTTAACCATAGCTCATATACATCTTTAAATAACAATTTGGATTTATCAATGTCATAGGGATTATAATTATATTCCATTAAGGCTTTGTTGCCTTCGGTTTTGGTTCTGAAGTAACCTATGGTTTTATATATAGGTTCTCCGTATTCGTTTTTTCCTGTGTAGGCTCTTGCTATATAGGGATTTCTCCTTTTTCCCGACAATTTATAACAAGTCCCGAATTTGTTTGGGTTTTTCATGGTATAAAAATAACACTCCTTTATTTGTTTTTTTGATTTGACAAATAAGAGTGCTTTGAACTATAATACTATTGATGTTGGGTGTATTATAATTAATGCACTCTGTAAGCTCTTATCCTTTGGTAGAGGATAGGGGCTTTTTTATTTATTTTTTCTTTAGGTTAAATTTAATTGTTTCGCCTTTTGGAGGTTTGTTTTCTCTTGTGTTTAATCCGTCTATATGTTCAAACAAATCTGATTTAATACTTGAATGTAATGGATCTAGTACAAAATCAATACCTTCACGTCTTGCAAGCTTTGCAGCGGGGACAAAGTCGCTGTCACCGGAAATTAAAATTATTTGTGAAACTTGTTTTTTATAAGCAAGAGAAGCAATATCTACTCCAATTTTCATATCAACGCCTTTTTGTTTTATATCAATGAAAAAATCATTTTCTGTTATATCTTGAAGAGTTATACTTCCTTTAAATAGTTTTTTTAAGGGTTCCTTTTTTAATTTATATTCAGCTTGCTCTTCAGCTAATCTGCCTAGCCTAAGTGCAAATTTTCTTTCTTTTTTTAATGATTCTAAAAAGTCAACAGTCCAATTATATGTATCTGTTTTAGAAAAGTCAACTGTTCTGTCTAGTAAAGGATGATATACCTTTTTAGATATAGGTGTACAATCATAGTAGAAAATTCTATATAAATCATTTTTAGTCTTTACACCATCAATTTTTTCATTTAGATGTCTTTTGCAATAACTACTCAATTCAAGGGCTCTTTCACTAGGCGATTTATCTCCCCAAAGGTACATTGCTCTTTTTCTATAAAATCCTCCGTCTACTAAAATTGCTGTTTTATTCATTATTTTATCCTTTCACAATAAAAATCCCCAGGTTCGGCACTCTTGGTATAGATTAAGAGGCGTACTGCCAGGGATTAATTAACTTTATATATAAAGGTAACACAAATACACGTGTGCCTTTATACATATATATTATTCCCTGAATTCTTAAATGTCAATACTTTTTTTGAAGTTTTAAATATACGTCACTTTTAGCGAATTATATTTTTTAAACTATCGAGGATTTCTCGAGAGTTCCTTATATTTATTACTTACTACTATCTAAAATTTTTTTGTATTCAATTCCAAGTCTTATAAGTTTTTTTATTTGTGTTGATTTAGGCATATTTGTACTGATTTCATTTATTATATCTTCGTCTGTATTTTTATTTAATTTTAAACTTACTCTTATTGTATTTGCTTTATCGTAACGTTCATTTGCCTTTCCCTTTGATGTTTCGGAAAATTTTTTATTTGTCATTATATACCTCTTTTATTATTTATGGTTATTTTCATTTTTACTTATAATTATTACGAGAAAAATATTTAAGATTGTAAGCAATGCTATAATAAGACTTACAGATAAGCTTGATTTTATTAATATTGTAAAAATGATTAAGTTTAAAAACATAAGCAAAATTATTAATTTTTTCATAGTATTTTTTTTAAAGATATGGTATTATTTGATTGAGGGGCAGTGCCCCTCATGAACTTACTTCTTGAAAAAGGTTATGGTTGCTATTAAGAGTGCTAATCCCTGCAAACCTAAACTTGCTATTTCATATGGAGTGGGTTCTTTTTTCTTTGGTTTTACTTTTTCCATATCTTTTTTCCTTTCTTATTTCTATAACTATATTATACAGGTATTACCTGTATAAATCAAGTCTTTCAATAAAAAATATTAAAAAATTACCCACTATTTATCTTTATTTTTAAAATCAATTATATATAAATTGTCGATTTTTGTAACTTTCTTATCCTTTTAAAAATTTAGAAGAAGATGATTTTAACGTTTCTTCTTCCTGTTCTTCAAGTTCCATATCCGTTATTTTATCGACTCTGTTTTGACGCGGTTCATTTAGTTTTCTATATTTACTGATATGTGACATTTCTCTATTATTTAAAAAATGTTTATTTTTTTCTTTTGATTTGATACCCAATAAATCATCTCCTGAAACATTTAATATTTTAGCTATTTTTTTTATTGTTAATATATTGGGCTCTCTTTTCCCATTTTCATAATTTGAATAAGTTGAGGTATCTATCTCTAACATTTCAGCTATTTCTTTTTGTTTGAAATTTTTTAATTTTCTAAATTTTTTTAAATTATCACTAAAAATACTCATTATATCTCCTTTTATGGTAATTATAAGTTGTCATTTTGAAAAAGTCAATAAAAACTTGACATTTTGACAAAAATATTTTATAAATATATTGACAAAACGTCAAATAAGATATATTATACATATAAAGTTGACAAAACGAATAAAAAGAGAGGTAAAATAATGTTCCCAAATTTAGATGCAGAACAAGCTAGAAATAAATTAACTAATGAAATGACAGCTAAGAATTTGAATTTATCTCGTGTTTCATATGAAAGCAAGAAAAAAACAGGCAAATTTAATATCCATGAAGCAAAGAGATTATGTAAAATTTTCAAATGTTCATTTGATTACTTATTTATGACGGAAGATGAAATAAATAAAGACGTGGGGTAGAGGAATGAAATTAAGAAAAGAAGAAAAAGGTAATAGATTATTTTACGGATTGGATAAAGATCTGTTGGATATAAGATTTGAATTATTTGAAGTGTTGCAAAAGCATAATTTAACTATAAGAGAAGCGGTAAAGATACTTGAAATTACAAGTAAGGAAATTATGATTAGCATGAAAGATGAAAGGTTATAAAAAAGACTCTTTTTGAGCCTTTTCATTATTTTTTAATAATTTTATTAAATCTGGTATAAAAATCATTAAATATATGTACATATGCTTCAGTTATGCAGTCCGCATCATAGTTATCTGATTTACTTTTATCAAATAAATCTTTTTGGAATATTGGTAATAAAAGCATTGTCATATCATGTGCACGTTTTTCATTGTCTGTCATAAAATAAAATCTCCTTTCTATACTCGGCAATTGGGGTGCCTGTATATACATTATATATCGGAAAATATAACATAAGAGAGGTTTTTGCGAAAAATTATAAAAAAATGGAGTAGAGGGAATGGATGGAGGAACTTTGGTATACATAATAGTATTTTTTGCTGCTATTATTTGTCTGTTTATATATAAAAAAATAAACCCGGAAAGTTTCCGGATGTATTTTATCTGGGTAGTATTCAATTTGCTTCTCGGATTATATCTTCTCAGACCTTGGGGGATTTTTGGATAAAAAATCTAAGGAGGAAAAAATGGATAAATCTAAGGAAATTCTCTGTCAACAACTTGAATTATTGGCAGAGAAGTCAAAAGATTGTTCTTTTGAAGAACTTTTGAAGATTACCGATAAAATGATTAAACTTTATTCTGCATTGGTTTCTAAAGAAGAAAGTTTTGTATAAAAAAGTTCGATCATATCACATATAGTAGACGATGGTAATGCTCCTGATTTATAATCTTCGGGTTTTGTAATAGCAGCATTATTGATTTGGGCTATAGCAAGTTCAACAGCCAATTCTTTATCGGATTTAGGCATAAAATCTTAGTCTCCTTTCTATGTTACTCGGTATTGCAGTACCTGTATATTTATTATATGTCGGAATTTGTAACATAGCAAGGGAGATGATTAAGCAAAGAGGTAGAGGGTATGTTTTATAAAACAAAATTAAAGAAATGGAAGACAGGATCAACAAACTGGAAAAGGAAGGTAAGGAATATTCTTTGGCTTTCGGAAGCAGGGAAGTGACATTATCGGATTTAGTAAAACTAATAGATATTTATTGTATGGAAAGAAAAAAGTCTAAGTAATAAACATTAAGACCTAAACTGTACGCAGGTAGTATAATTTTTTCCTTTTAAAAATATGTAATATATGAATTTTGTAGCAAGTGTACCATTTTACAGAGCCGATTTATTAAGTTTTCTGCTTAGCACCTGCGTACAGTTTAAGTTTTAATAAAAGCAGATAAAAATATATTTGCTTTACATAAAAAGAAATAAAGAAGAAAAAATAATAAAAGTATTCAGTCGGTACCGGGCGGGAGAAGTCCCAAAGAATAAATAAGGAATACGCACACATCCCCTAAATTTATTCAACTTAGTCTATAATCTGCTTCTCTCGTCCGTTATCGGCTGAATATAAAGAGGAAAGGAGAAGATATGGAAGAAGTAAAAATGCTTACGGTACAGGAAGTTGCGGTTAGGTTACATAAGAGTACCAGGGCAATAAGAAGGGGGATTATACAGGGAGTGCTGCCATTTGGGAGCTGTGTGAAGTGTGAAGATGAATATGAGAAGAATATATTTGTTATCCCAGAAAGCAGACTTGAAGCATGGCTTGAGGGAAAACTTGTATATCCGCATGTGGGAAAGGAAGGATGAAAATGAGAGAAAATAAAAAAAGAACCGCTTATGCCGGCAAGCAAAAAAGCAGTTCAATCAAAATATCTACTAAGATACTAGCATTTTTTAAGGAATTTGTCAATATCGAAGATCATCCCATGTTATGCGGATTATTTATGGGGTTATTTATAGGGATAGTGATAATATCCCTGGGAAGTTATTTAGGCAGGTGGTTAGCGTATGCAGGATTTTAGGAATTTGACAAAGTCATCACATCCGCTGAGTTACATATTCAAAAGATTTCTTAAGGCTTACCGGAACGATAAAGGGATAACTCTTAATCGGGTAGACGTAAGGGAGTTATTTATATACACGGACAAGCTTGAAAGGGAAAACGCCGAACTCGGAAAGTATAAGATAAGGTCCTTGGCGGATAAAGCAGTTGAGGAAAACAGGCTTTATAAGATTACGGTTATGGATAGAGATAAGGGAGATATAATAAGCGACACGACGGTCAACTATAAAGGGCTGTTCGGTATCCTTATAGAAAAGTTTTCCAATGATGATATAAAGCAATTTGAAAGGGATTTGCTGATGGACGGATATATATTCGCCGAGAGAGGAAAAGAGACGATATCCATAGCTCAGAGCGTCTTAAAGGGCGGTAAATATGGATAAGTACAAATGTTATGACACTCTTGTAACGGGAAGCTACAGAGGAGCGGTGAGCTACATATTCGAAGGTATGAAAGACAGTCTTAACAGGGGAAGTTATTACAAGATGACTGCCTTTGATATGGAAAGGCTGATGGATCATGTAATAGAGCTTCACAATGATATAGAGGCTTTAAAGATAGAAAGAGAAGTAAAGGACAGAGAGATAGAAAAAATCAGAAAGAAAGTTCCTTTACTTGATATTTAATAAAAAACAGTAGAGGTATAAACATGGAGAGGGGCATGATTATAAAATAAAAAAAGGAGGAGTATCCTCCTATGGACTCAAAAATAAATCCCCTCATTTTTTTATATATTTATATGGACAAGGGAGGTTATGCTGTCGTTCTTAATGGGGTTACAGTATAGTCTCAAAAAAAAATCGGGGTCGTATTACCGTTCTTCGGGGTGGTGATACCGTTTCGTTAAATTTATACGGGGTCGTATCGGTGTTTCAATTTGAGGTGCCGTTATTGTTTCGTGAAAGGATGTACATATGGACAACGGGATAAAGTATTTTCCTTTGGATGTACATCTTGATGATGAGTTCGATTTTATCGAGGCAGATTTCGGACTGAAAGGGTTTGCGATAATAGTTAAACTATACCAAAAGATATACGGTTCGGGCGGTTATTATTGTGAATGGGATTCGGACGTTGCAAAGCTGTTTGCCAAGCGTGTAGGCTTGGCGGGTGGTTCTGTCGTGTCTGAAATAATCGAACAGTGCCTAAGGCGGGGTATTTTTAGTGCAGAGCTTTATGAAAAGTACGGGATATTGACTTCGAGAGGGATACAAAAAAGGTATTTCAAGATAGTTAAGAGACGTACTTCAGTAGAAGTCGATTCAAGGTACCTCCTTATTAAGGTAAGCCCAAATTATCAAGATGTAAGCAAAAAGGAAAAAAATGTATACAAAAAAGGCAAAAATGTATGCAGTTCTTCACAAAGTAAAGTAAAGGAAAGTAAAGTAAAGAAAAGTAAACATATATACGGTGAATTTAGAAATGTACTTCTTAGTGATGAAGAGTACGAAAAGCTCAAGAAGAAATATACGGATTATGAAAAGCGTATAGAAGATTTGAGCTATTATATCGGGAGTACGGGAAAGAGTTATAAGAGTCATTACCTTACCATACTCAAATGGGCAAGGGACGAAAAAGAGAGGGAGAGAAATAACAAGAGCGGTAAAAGCGGTAAGGAGACTTTGCAGAGCGATTTGGAATATGAAAGCTACAGTGAAGATGATATTGAAAAGATGATGTCGGAGGGAGAGTAGGGATAAATGGAAAAGATATGTAAAAACTGTATTTATCAGAATGAAAGCATGCTGTTTTCGGATAAGAGGTTATTTTGTCATGAGAAGAAAAGTTATGTAGAGGGTGACTTTTCATGCGGGGAGTTTAATGATATATCCGGGGGAGTGAAGATATCAAAGGCAGAAGGGATAAAGGATGAAAAAGTGGACTGAAGCGGAAGAGAAGTATTTAAAAGAGAGATGGGGAAAAGATATAGCAAGCAAGATAGGCGAGAAGCTTAACAAGAGCACGGATACTGTAAGGATGAAGGCACTTCGTATGGGGCTTATAAAGAGCGAAAAGGATAAAAAGAGAAATTGTAGAGGTTGCGTATTCTTAGGCAGGCTGGGAAGCGGAGAAAAGTACTGCGATTATATGGTCCTTACGGGAGAAAGAAGAGGGTGCGACGTAGAGGAGTGTGACAAAAAGATGACGAGGAAAGAAGCACCGAAGGAATTACTTAAAAAGATAAACAAGAGGAAGGAGCTTAGCTTGCACTGATGAATGATTTAAAACAAGGTTTAAAAGAATATGCAGAGTTAAAGGGATATAAAGTAACCGGAACGAACAGGAAAGACTTACTTTCATTCTTTAAGAAAGAGACGAACATAAATTCAAAGACTACATATACGGAAGTGAGCATTTGGGGATTTGAAAAAGGTGTTTACTGTATGGAGGTAACTATGACCATAAGCGAAGGGAGCGAAGAAAAGAGAGCGAGAAGCGTGAGCGAAAGAAGAGTAAACATAAAGGAAGATGAGCTTAAGCAGTGTTTGCTGATATTATAGGAGGAGAGGATGAAAAAGGACAGGCTGACGATGACAGTAGGTGGGAATTTGTATTTAAAGAGTATGGAGGGGACGTATGCGAAGTGCAGCGGAAGAGAGAAACACTTTGATAAATATTTGAAGCTGGCTATGTATGAAGATATGGAAGAAGAGTACATAAAGACTAGAGAAGCGAGAATGATCATGATAAATAAAAGAGGGTAGATATGGCGGGGTATAAACATGTAGAGGCGATGTTGTACGATTATCCTTTAAGGAAGAAGCAGATAGAGATAAACAGGCTGAAGATAAGAGAGCTGGAGCTTAGAAAGACGGAGCTTGGGGCAGTCGTTTACGACGGGATAAAGGTAGAAACTTCAAACATAAGCAACACTACGGAGAAAGAAGCGATAGAGCTTTATCAATCAAAAGAAGTCTTGAATAAAAAAATAGAGAAAGACACTTTATTTTGTAAACGGATAGAGACGGCTATGAGTACACTCGGTGATACTGAAAGACTTATTGTAGAGGGGAAGTATTTTGAGGGGATGAGGGATTATGAGGTGTATAGGAGGTGCGGGGTAAGTAAGAGCGGGTATTATAGGCTAAAGAGAGGATTGATTGAAAAGATAGGAAGGATTATAAATGAATGATTTGATTAAAATAAATTATGAAAATGACAGACCGACTGTGCTTGGAAGAGATTTACATAGGATGTTGGAAGTAAACAGTAATTATACGACTTGGTTTAGAAGAATGTGTGAATATGGATTTACCGAAAATGCAGATTATTTAACTTGCTTTCCTAATTTGGAAAGGGAAATTCATGGAGGACAGAATAAACAAGACCACCAGCTTACAATAGAAATGGCAAAAGAAATTTGTATGCTTCAGAGAAGCGAAAAGGGAAAGCAAATTAGACAGTACTTTATAGAAGTCGAAAGTCAGTTTAACACTCCCGAGCTTGTAATGGCAAGAGCTTTAAAAATGGCAGACAGACAGATGAAGAAACTTCAAAATAAGTTAGAAACTGATAAACCGAAAGTGATTTTTGCGGACGCAGTCACATCTTCCAAACAGTCAATATTAATTGGAGAGCTTGCTAAGCTTTTAAAACAAAATGGAATTGAGATAGGTCAGAATAGACTTTTTTCGTGGCTCAGGGAGAACGGATATTTGATAAGAAGAAAGGGAAGTAATTATAATATGCCTACTCAAAGAAGTATGGATAAACACTTATTTGAAATAAAGGAAACAGCTATAACTCATAGTGACGGACACATCAGTATATCAAGGACTCCTAAGGTAACGGGAAGAGGTCAGCAGTATTTTATAAATATTTTCTTGTCGTAGAGGATAAAGGCAACAAAAAGTTGTCTTTTTTATATTTTAGGCTTGACAATATAAAGAAATTTTAAATAACTATTGACTTATGGTCGACCATAATGTATAATATAATTACAGTTAATAAAACATTAACGAGTACGGAGGCAAGAGCCAGAAAGGGATATTATGGAAAATGGAATGACCAATGAACAATTTAAAACAGTACTTGAAATGATTATAGAGATAATCAAATCGAGTGACAGCAAAGAAGAAGCAATAAAAAAAATAGAAGCCTTACTTAAATAAGCAAAGCTTCAAACACTGTTTAAGTATTGGGCGGTACTTGCCACCGTCCGATACTATATATATGATAACATTTATGTTATGAAAAGGCAAGATTGAGAGGTGTTTATTATAGATAGAAAGAAAATAGGCAGACCGACAAATAATCCCAGAAGTGAGAAAATCGGTTTTAGAATGTCAAAAAAAGAAATTGAGGATATTCAGAAATGTGCTGATGCGATGAATACTAAACGTGTAAATGCAGTTATAGAGGGAATATCTTTATTAAAGGAAAAATTAAAAATAAAATAAAAAAAGATGTAAGCTGCCACCGACTAAAGCCACAAGCTTACATCAAAACCGATAGAAGTATCTATCTATAAATATTTTACTATGGATTGAAACTTCTGTCAAATACAAAAAAATTTGAAAAGGAGTTTTTTTAATGGAAGAATATAGAATAATGATGGAATTATATTATAAGTCACAAGATAGAGAAGATTATTATGAGTTGTATGAAAAGTATGTGGAACCTGAGCTTGGCAAAATAATGGAGAGTGAGAGCTTCAGCGATGTTGACGAATATGCGGGGAGCATATCGGCAAATTCGGAGATGTTGGGATTTGTGATGGGATTTAAGACTGCAATGGAGCTGATTATGGAGTGCTAAAATTAATCCAAATTAAAAATTGGGACAATTTTGGGACAATCTTGGGACATTTTTTAAGAAAAAATGTGTTATTATGTTATTAGGGAATTAGAGGCAGAGTTAAAACTCTGTCTTTTTAGATATAAAACAGAGGCGAACCCTCTGTTTTTTTAAGTAAACAGGGGGGTAAGAATGGGAAAGGAAGGTAAATTGACACAGAAGCAGAAGCGTTTTTGTGATGAATATATAATATGCTTAAATGCCACCGAGGCGGCTATCAAGGCGGGGTATGCGAAGAAGAGTGCGTACTCTATCGGGAGTGAGAACTTGAGAAAACCTGAAATAAAGGCTTATATAGACGAAAGGCTCAGTGAGATAAGGGGAAAGAAGATAGCGGAAGCCGAGGAGATAATGGAGTATCTGACATCGGTGGTAAGAGGAGAGAGCGAGTCGGAGATAGTGGTTATCGAAGGAGAGGGGCTTGGGGAGTCCAGTGCGAGGAAGATAAGGAAGAACCCGGATGAGAAAGAAAAGCTGAAGGCAGCGGAGCTGATCGGTAAGAGGTATGGACTGTTTACGGAGAAGGTGGAGCTGGACAGCAGCAAGAAAACTATAAAGGTGACGCTTACGGATGATTAATGAAAGTGAAATAAATATTGAAATATCAAAGAAAGTATTCAATGAGGTCTATCTTCCTTATATCGATAACGAAGACAGGCTTCTTATTTTTTACGGCGGTGCGGGAAGCGGGAAGAGCGTGTTCGTGGTACAGAGGTATGTGTATAAGATACTTAACAGTGATCTATGCAACGTACTTGTGGCAAGGAAGACGGGGAACACCAACAGGACTTCTACCTTTGCACTGTTCAAGCAGGTCATTTATAAATGGAACTTGGGAGAGTATTTTCTGATTAACAAAAGCGATATGAGCATAACATGCAAGCTTAATAAAAATCAGATAATATTCAAAGGGCTTGACGACGTGGAAAAGATCAAATCCACGACATTTGAAACGGGAGAGCTTACGGATGTATGGATAGAGGAAGCCAGCGAGATAGAAGAGGACGACTACAAGCAGCTGAATGTACGTTTAAGAGGGGGAAAGAGCAAGAAGCAGATAGTGATGAGCCTTAACCCCATAGATATAAATCACTGGATAAAGCTGAAGCTGATAAACGAAGACAAGGCTACATATCTTCATACCACTTATAAAGACAACAGGTTCATTGATGAGGATTACAAGAGAGAGCTTGAGAGCTACAAGGACACGGATATATATTATTACAATGTGTACTGTCTGGGAATGTGGGGAGTTCTGGGAGACAGTGTATTCGATGTGGGTGTAGTGAACAATCAGCTTGCAAAGGACATAAGACCCGTAAAGAGGGGATATTTCTTATACGACTATGACGGGAAGGATATAACGAATATAAGGTGGATAGAGGACGCGGGAGGATATATAAATATATACGAAGATGTGAAGGGGAGATATCCTTATGTTATCGGAGGAGATACTGCGGGAGACGGGAGCGACAACTTCACGGCTCATGTAATAAACAATGTAACGGGGCAGCAAGTATGCACAATGAAAAATAAATTTGATGAGGACTTATATGCAAGGCAGGTATACTGTCTGGGGAAATATTATAACGACGCACTGGTAGGGATAGAGGCGAACTACTCCACATATCCCAATAAGGAGCTTGAAAGACTTAAATATCCTAAAATGTATGTGAGAGAAAGAGAAGATACATACACAAAGAAGATGGTAAAAGCCTTCGGATTTGTGACTACTTCTTTGACGAGACCCATAATAATAGCAAACCTTATAAAAATAGTCAGAGAAGAGGGAGAGAAGATAGTGGATAAAGATACGCTGGAAGAAATGCTTACATTCGTAAGGAATGAGAAAGGCAGACCGGAAGCGGCAATGGGAGCCCACGACGACTTGGTAATGGGGCTTGCCATAGCATACAACATAAGAGAACAGCAGGAAATGACGATACCGAAAGAGAAGAGACCTAGACACTATAACTTTGAGGCAGAGAAGCCGAAGAGGGGGAGAAGTGATTTGGGGAGTGAGGTTAAGGTGGTTTAAATATTTTATAAAGGTATAAATATCTCTTGACTTTTGTTAGACAATAATATATACTTATGTTAGACAAAAGTTAGGAGGTGTAAAGTTGTCTAAAAAAATAGGGCGACCAACTAATAATCCGAAGCCTTATAAGCTTGGTGTTAGATTAAATGAAAAAGATAAAAAAATATTGGATTTATATTGTGAACAATATGAAGTTAATAAAAGTGAAGCTGTAAGTGCAGGGATAAAAAAGTTGGAAACCGATATAAAAAAATAAGAGAAAAGGCTGTAGTTTGCCGACCGCACCTAATCTCTTATGCACCAGAGGTTACCCAACTGATAAATATATTATATCAGATACGGATACCTCAATCAATAAATTTAGGAGGTATTTTTTAATGGAAGAATATAAAAATATAATGCAGTTACATTATAAGTCACAGGATAAGCCGGAACATTATGAATTATATAAAAAGTATGTGGAACCTGAAATAGATAAAATAATGAAGAGCGAGAGCTTCAGCGATGTTGACGAATGTGCGGGGAGCATATCGGCGAGTTCGGAGATGGTTGGATTTGTAATGGGATTTAAAACGGCAATGGAGCTGATTAAGGAGTGCTAGGATGAACGAAATAAAGATATTTGAAAACAGTGAATTTGGAAGAGTAAGAGTTGAATTAATAAATAATGATATATATTTTTGTCTTAAAGATGTATGTGAGGCACTATCAATTACCAATACAACAATGGTTGCCAATAGATTAGATGTAGATGAAGTGACTAAGTTAGATTTAGGCGGTAAATCAGGAAGTACCAATTTTGTAAATGAAAGTGGTTTATATTCTGTTATATTAAGAAGTGATAAACCCAATGCACAAAAGTTTAGGAAATGGGTAACATCGGAAATATTACCAAATATCAGAAAACACGGAGCATATATGACCGATGAGACGCTTGAGAAAGCTCTGTTAAGCCCTGATTTCCTTATCCAGCTTGCTAATCAACTTAAAGAAGCAAAAGCATTGAACAGTAAGCTGGCGGTAGATAATCAAATAATGAAGCCTAAGGCAGATTATTTCGACGAACTGGTGGAACGAAACACATTGACGAATTTTACGGAAACGGCTAAGGAACTGGGGATAAAAAGAAAAGTACTTATAAACTTTCTTATTAATAAAAAATATATTTACAGAGACAAAAAGGGTAAGATACTTCCTTATGAAAGCAGAAATAAAGGATATTTTGAGATAAAAGAAAGCTTCAACAATAAAACTGACTGGAGCGGAGTACAAACTCTTATAACTCCCAGAGGAAGAGAAGCCTTTAAGCTCATGATAACGGGATAAGGAGGAGTAATGAACGCAAACTTAATAATAATTAGTATTTTGATATACGGCACTGTCAGTCTTCTGACGGTGCTTTTTTCTTACAATCTCGGGCTTAGGAACGGAAGAGAGATACGAGAGGAAAAGGAAGTAAGCAGGATCGTAGAAGACAAAGGAAAGAGAGTGAAGATGAGTAAGGAAGAGAAGAAAGAGATGGATCTGATAAACACCGCACTTATGAATATAGATAACTACGACGGGACAAACAGAGGGCAAAGGAAGATAGGATAATGGAAGAGATGTATAGTAGGACCGACGAATGGACCTTATATGAAAAGGGGAAAGACTTTTTAAACAGGAAGAATATTTACAGTGATACGGACAAGGTATATAGGTTTTTCAACGGGAACCAGTGGCAGGGGCTGGAAAGCGGAGTAATATCGCCTATCACATATAACATAATAAAACCTATAGTGAAGTATAAGATAGGGGTAATAAACGGGAACGGATACAGCATAGTCTTTTCTCCCAACAACTTTGAAGATGAGAGATTTCAGATAGAAATGACGGATTTATGCGAGCAGCTGAACGAATATATCAATATCTTATGGGAGAACAAGAAGATAGACGCGAAGGCGAGGGAGATATTAAAGGATGGGTGTATAAACTCTGAGGGTATATTATATCTCGATTATGATATGACGGAGAACGAAGTAAACCCGGAAGTCATAAATAAGACCAACATTTATTATGAGAATGAAAACAACCCTGATATAAACGAGCAGGACTATATCCTTATAACAACGAGACGAAGCGTTTCTTCGGTAAGGAGAGAAGCTAAGAAGAATATGGAGTTTGGGCTTAACAGTCTAAATAAAGACGATATAGATAATATAAGAGGAGACAACAACACAAAGGAACAGTCCGGGGATTATGCAAAAGAAGAGCTTAATAACATGGTCCTTGTGGTAAGCAAGTTCTTTAAGAAAGACGGTCACATATGGTTCAAGAAGTCGACGGAGAATGCGGTCATAGAGGATGAGAGGGATTTGGGGCTTAGTAAATACCCTATAGCTCACTTTGTATGGGAAGAGGTGAAAGGAAGTGCCAGAGGCACGGGAGAAGTCTTAAACCTTATACCGAACCAGATAGAGATAAACAAGACGGCTACGAGAAGGTCTTTGGCGGTGATGATGGGAGCATATCCCAAATTGGTGGTGGACGGAGACAGGATAAGTAATCCTGACAGCATAACGAAGGTTGGGAATGCTATATTTACAAAAGGGCAGACGGTGGACGATGTAAGGAAAGTCGTGGGATATTTAAATCCCGCAAGCATGAGTTCGGACAGTGTAAGCCTGCAAAACGACCTTATAAACAACACTAAGGACTTAGCGGGAGCGGGAGACAGTGTTACGGGGGATGTAAACCCCGAACAGGCAAGCGGACAGGCGATACTTGCGGTACAGCAGGCGAGCCAGCAGAACCTGACGGATTATCTTATAAGGTTCAAGGATTTTCTTGAAGATGTGGCGAGCATAATGTTTGAGATGTGGCAGGTATATACTCCCGATGAAGGGAAAGCCATAATAACCAAACAGTCCGTACAGGGACTTAAGGAAAATATGGGACCTCAGATAAATATGGAAAATATCAATCCTTATTCAGCGGAAGAAGCGGGAGAAGGGGAGGATTTCGACAGTAAGCTGATATCAAGCAAGGTAGGACACGGAGAAGTGGTATCAAGTGTAGAAGAAAACGATAAGGATATCGAAGATAAGGAAGTATACATAAGAAAAGTTATACCGAAAGAGCTTATAGAAAAGCTCAAGGTAAATATCAAGATAGATGTATCACCGAACTCTCCTTTTGATAAATACGCGAGAGAGACGGCACTTCAAAACCTTATGACAAATCAGCTGATAACATTTGAAGAGTACGCCGAAAATTTACCTTCCGACTCTGTAATGCCGAAGGATATACTTACAAACATCTTAAAGAAGAGAAAAGAAGAGGAAGCGAAGATAAATCAGATAGAGATGGCAGCGGAAGAGAAGAAAGCGGAGATAGACAGTAATTTAGCCGCAGTGCCGATGGAAGAAGAAGCCATGAACGCTATGGGTAACGGTATGACGGGACAAGTGCAGAATGAGGGAGAATTTTATAATTAGATTAAAGTACCGATAAGGTATTTTTTTATTGCCGACGGGCGTAAAACGGGAGTGTCGACGGACGATAAGCGGGACAGTCACCGAACTTAGAACGGTATAAACAGTCAGACAAGACTTTAAAAAGGGAGAAGTAAATATGTTTTATGATGATGAATTTAATAAAGAAGAATTAAACGAAGATTTGGAAGAAGAGATATCTGAAGACGAGGAAAGTGAAGACGTTTTTGAAGAAGAGACGGAAGATGAAGACTCTGAAGACGAAGATATTTTTGAAGAGGAAGAAGAAGACAGCGAAGAGGATAACGAGAACAACGAGAATGAGAGTTCAAATGATTTTCAGAGGATAATCGACAGAAGGATAGCAAGAGAGAGAAGCAAAAACGAAAAGAAGCTGGCGGAATACGAACCTTTGTTGCATACGATAAAAGAAGCGTACGGAATAGAGGGAGATATGAGCGTAAGCGAGATAAACGAAAAGCTGAAATCTTTTTATGAAGAAAACGGTCAGTCGATTTCAGATTATAAGCCGAGAGAAAACAAAAGAGACGCGGAGATACTTGCCGAAGCGGAAGCGAGGGATATAATAGAGGCGGGGAACGATGAACTCCTCGAAGAATATAACAGGCTTAGGAACAGAGGGGACCTTAATTACCGAGAACAGATAGTATTTAATAAGCTCGAAGGGGAACTTGCCATAAAGGGAGCGGAGATAGAGCTTTCAAAAAGCGGTAAGGACCCTAAGATACTAAGAGATAAAGACTTCATGGATTTTGCCGGCAGATACAGGAACGACATAAGTATTTTGGATATATATAACGATTATGAGAGATTTTTCGGCAGAGAAGAAGAGGCTGAGAAAAAAGGATACAAACCTGCGGGAAGCGTAAAAGACAATAAGAAAGACAATAAGGGAATAAAAGATTTTTATACACCGGATGAAGTGGACGAGCTTACGGATGAGGATTTCGATAAATATCCGGAACTACTCGATATAGTAAATCGTTCGATGGAAAAATGGAAATAAAAATATAAGATACCTGTGAGGGTATTTTTTTAATGAAAGAGAGGAAAAGAAAAAATGAGTTATAACAATTTTAAACCACTTATATGGAGTAAGAATATTTTAAGGGATTTAGAGAAGATGACGGTACTTGATAAAGACTGTTGTCATGACTTCGACGGAGAAGTCAAAGAAGGCGGAAAAGTAAAGATATTGGGTGTTACTAGACCGACGATCAAAGATTATGACGGGACGGATATAGACGGTCCCGAAAATCCACCTGATACAAGTATTTACATGAATATCGATAAGGCCAAGTACTTCAACTTTGCCATTGACGATATCGATAAAGCACAGACAAAGAAAGGACTTATGAGCTCTCTCAGAGCGGAAGCTACAGCCGGACTTGCTGAGATATACGACTATAGCATTGCAAGCGAAGCGGTAAATGCGGGAAGCAAGACAAATTCCAGTGCAATCGCTACTGCCGACGAACTTAAAAATTTGATAGATAAAAAGCTTGTATGGCTCAGAAATAACGGAGTGCCTTTGACACAAAGAGTGGTCATCGAGCTTACTCCATGGGCTTATGATGTATTTGAAAATAAAATCATAGAACTAAAAACTCAAAACGATAAACTGATAAAACAAGGTATCTTGGGGCAGTACAAAAATGCTTATGTAAAAATGAGCAACAACTTATATAACGACGGAAAAGACGATTATTTAATGCTTAGAACTGACAGAGCTATTGCGGCGGCAAAACAGATAGATAAAGTGGAACCTTACAGACCCGAAAAGAGATTTGCGGAAGCGGTAAAAGGGCTTATGGTATACGGAACAAAGACTGTAAGACCGAAAGAGCTCGGAGTAATAAAAGCTCACGAAGCGTAAAAAAGGAGGAGAAGAAAGATGGCAGCAACAAATATTGAATGTGTAAAGATAAAGAGGAACGAAGCGGGCGGATATCCCGAATTACAGGCTATAGATGAAACTAACGGGGCTTTGATAGACTACAGAGAAGCGGACCAAAAGATACTTATAATATTGAGTGCGGGGGCGGCTTCAAAAGTTACGGTACACGGAGGAAACGGAGTGCAGGGAACAGATGAAGCGACTTTTGAATTTGATATGCAAAGCGGAGATACTAATACTCTGGTACTGGAAAGCGGTATGTATATGGATGTAAAAGAGAACAAAGGGAAAGTTAAGATAACCACGGACGGGACAGTGTCAATAGGTGCTATCGCACTTCCTTAAATATAAGGGGCTTTACGCCCCTTTTTCTTTTTATGGGAGAAAAAATAATGAGTATACAAAGTATAAAAGAGATAAAAAAATATATACTTGCCTTGGTGGAAGAATATTCAACGACGAATATGTATACTTCCGATGATGAGGATATAAACAAGAAACTGCTTCCGCTTATACATATGCAGTATATATACCTTGCAAATCAGGAAGGATTAAAAAGAAAAAAGGTAATAAACGTAGCTGACAATACCTCGAATGAGAAGGAATATACGCCTTATTCTCTCGGTAGTTCATGTTCAAAGCTTCTTGGTGTCAGGGTAATAGATTCAAAGACGAACGAGATAGAATATTATTATTTAAATAAGAGGCTTTATATAAGAAATGACTTTTACGGAGTGATAGAAGCGGAATACAGGATATATGCCGAGGATCTAACCGAGATAGACGAAAAGGATATAAATGATACGGAGCTTGATTTGAGTCAGGACACGGTAATGGCGTTATGTTATTTGGTTGCGGGAGATATATTAAAGACCGACGTAAGTGCGAATTACAGTGCTTTCGATACAAAAGCACAGCAGTATATCGGAGCATTGGATATAAGTAAGAGCGATATAATCGGAGTAGTAAGACCTATGGGATTTGGTGGAGGTCTGTAATGGCAAACATCATAACGAAGACTTACGGAGAAATAAGAGGTGTGGACTTCTCAAGAGAAGCAAGGAACGTAAAGGAAAACCGTTCCCCGGATATGGTCAACATGTGGAAGGATTACAATGATGACAGTCAGTGTATAGTTACAAGAGAAGGGTACAGGTTAGTAGCGGATGTATCGGACTTAATAGAAGGCGAGACCTCGGATAAAGAAGTGTACGGTATACATGTTTATACTACTTCGGGAAGCAGTAAGGCCTTATTGCATGCGGGAAATAAGCTCTATCTATGGAAAGAATTCCCAAGCAATTTACAAACCGAGGGTTTGGTCCCTATAGCGGAAGGAATGGGAACTGTCAGGTCAAGCAGTTTCATGTATAATGATAACTTATATTTAAATGACGGGGTAACTTATTATAAATATAACGGTAAAGAACTTATCGATATAACGAATATAGCGAGGATAGATGAACAGGTCCTAAGTATAAATAAAGATGTAAGAGAGAGCGGTTTGGATATACCTTATATCCCAACGACCACCATAGCGAGGATACCCGGCGGCGGCGGAGATACATATCAAAATGTAAATTTGCTTACGCCTTGGAGAAAAAATTCTTTTTTGGGCGACGGGACCGCAAAAGAATACTCATTGGATACTACCGATTTGACTACCGACAGCATTGATTATATAAAAGTATGGATAAATGATGAATATATAGACAGTGAAAGTAATTATAAAGTCGTAAGTGTAAATAAAAAGACCGGGACTGTGACTTTTAATAATGCTCCGTCTAAACCTGCGACTATAGGACAGGACAATGTTGTGATAATGTTCTATAAAAAGATAGAAGGTTATAAGGACAGGATAAACGAATGTACTATGAATACCGTATTTGATAACAGGGCTTTTTTCAGCGGTAATGGTACATATAAAAACGGACTATTTCACAGCGAACTTAATGACCCCGAATATATATCCGACCTTGGATATTATCAGGACGGAACTGATAATGAAGCTATTACTTCAATTGTAGTCGGAGGAAGTGTCCTTTGGGTGTTCAAAGACGGAAGAGAAGGAGGCAACAATCTATTTTATCATATACCGACAAATCAAAACTTGACTGTAACGACTTTTGCGGGAAAGACGGAAACCAAAATAACAAAAACTTATCCTTCAAAACAGGGTAAGTGCAGCAGCGGTACTTTCGGGTGCGGGATAAACTTTTTAGATGATATTTGCTTTCTTTCAAAAGAAGGTATGTTCGGACTTCAGTATTCGGATCTAAACAGCGATATTTACTCAATGGATTTCGTTTGTTCTCGTTCAAGGCTTATCAATCCGAGACTGGTAAGCGAGAAGAATCTTCTTAAAGCGAGTGTCGATATATATAAAGGATATTTATGTTTGCTGATAGACGGGAGTATGTATTTGGCCGACAGTAGGTGTACTTACAGCTCAAATAACGGGTATGAGTATGAATGGTATTATTTCAGCGATTTAAGGGTAATCAAAGGAGATAAAATAAATAACGGTGTTTATTTAAAATCATTCGATAATCGGTTATTCTTTGGTACTTCGGGAGGAGAAGTATGTGTGTTTGATGAGGATATGTATAAGGATAACGGTGAAGGACTTAAAAATTATATAACTCTCAAATCGGATAATTTCGGCAATATCAATCATTTGAAGACGACATCCAAACGAGGCGGTATAGCAAAATTCAAAGTCATGGGAAACAGCGGTGCGAACATATATGTAAGGACGAACAAAACCAAGGAATTCGGCTTGGTATCAAGCTACAGAAACGAAGGGTTTTCATTCCAAGGATTTAATTTCGGTAATGTCAGTTTCTTACTTAATCAGGATAATAATTATCAGGTAGTCAAAAGCAAACAAAAGAAATTCAATGAGCTTCAGGTGATGATAAAAGGAGAGAGTGAAGACGGGAAAGAAGATAAGCCTTTCGGATTTTTCTCATTGACCTTCGAAGCATTTGAAGGAAGCTATATAAAAAGGTAGGTGATACATATGGCTATAGAAAATATAACAGAATTCAATGAAGACGTAATAAATATAGAGCCTCTCGGTGATACGCCCAAAATATCGGGATTGGAGCTTAGAAAGACGTTTGACAAGGCGGGAGCGGATATAAAAGAATATATAAATAATTCCCTTGTATCAAAAGTGAACGATGAGATCATAAAAGACGTGAACAGCAATACAAGCAGTATTTCTTCCATAAACACAAGCATAACGAATATGAATAATACTTTGAATACAGTGAATACATCTGTTTTGAAAGTATTTACTTCGGAGTCGGGTTCAAGCGTAAATACGACTCCGAAGATAGTATTTTCAAAGACCGTTCCGACTACTGCGAGCACGAATTACGGTTCCAAGCTTCCCGTAGGTTCCGTTGTATTCGTATATTAGGAGAAAGTTATGGCTGCAAGCGGAAGGATAACGGGAAAATACAGCAATAACAGTGATGTATATATATCTCTTGAATGGGAATTAAAGAGTCAGGATAAGGAAGCGAACAAAAGTGTTATTCACTGCGAGTTATGGCTTAGAGGAAAAGACAGCTACAGACACTGGAATTTTAACAGTAATACAAAGTTTATAATAGTAGATGGGAATAAAAAGACGAATACCTCCACTTCTTTCGATACAAATAAAAATCCGTGTAAATTAATGCAAGGTGATTTTACCGTAAAGCATAACAGTGATGGAAGCGGGAGTTTTAAAGTTTCGGCGAAGCATTACAGCGGTGTAAAGCTTGGGACTGCGACGATATCCGGTAAAAGTTTTAATATTACACAAATAAAAAGGATTTCTAAATTAAACAGTATATCAATAAGCGGAGAGTACAACGGGATAAAAGCTTCATATACTAAATATAATACAAAATTTACCGATAATCTGGTAATAAAGTGCGGGAGTTTTACAAAGACGGTAAAGGGGTATAAATCCGGAAGTCTCGTATCGTTTTCTTCAAGTGAAAAGGAAAGCATAAAAAAAGTTATAGGAACAGGGAAAAGCGTTACTTTCACTTGCTATTTGCAGACTTACAGCGGTTCTACGTATGTAGGCAAAAGCAATACGTTAAGCAAGACGGGAGAAGTGACTCAGGAGGTCATACCTAAGATATACATAAAGACGGGTACGAGTTCGATAAGTAAAATAAAAAGTATATACATAAAGACCGATACAAGCAGTATCATAAAGGTAAAAAGCGTATATATAAAACCAAGCGGGATAAATAAAGTTTAGAAAGGAGAGAAAATGGCAAATCCATACAGCGGGTTAAGTAAACTTGCTAACAGTCAATATAAAAGCAGTAATGCAGCGGTAGATAAGTATTATAATTCGGCAAAGAACAATATGAATGCGTCTACCGAACAAACCATAAAAGAATTTAACCAGCAGAAAGTGAAAGCGGATCAAGGAGCTACCTTGGAAGGCAGAGCGGCAAACGCGGATTATTTGAAAAGCATAAATCCTTACGGGGCTTCGGCGGAAGCACAGGCAAGCGGAGGACTTCTGGGAAGCGGATACAGCGAAAGCAGTAAGACTGCAAATTATAACTCCATGCAAAACAGAGTGTCACAGGCAAGGAGCACGGCTGAAGAAGCAAAGATGAATTATGACAATCAGATAGCACAGGCAAGGAATGCAAAAAATGCACAGATGGCGGAGCTTGCTTACAATACAATGACGACAAGGAGCAACAACCTTAAC
Source organism: Anaerofustis stercorihominis DSM 17244 (assembly GCF_000154825.1). Taxonomy (NCBI): domain Bacteria; kingdom Bacillati; phylum Bacillota; class Clostridia; order Eubacteriales; family Eubacteriaceae; genus Anaerofustis; species Anaerofustis stercorihominis. The sequence goes on from NZ_DS560015.1 coordinate 363,640, forward strand.
AATTTGCTTGGTAACAGGGTAAATATTGCCTCAGGAGTGAGCAATCATTCCATAAACAAAGGGCAGTTGGATTTAGCGAAAAAAGAATTAGCTTTCAATATGAAACAGGCAAAAAAAGATAACGCCTCTGCGGGCAGTTCTTCGAGAAAATCAAGCAGTTCGGGCTCTAAGAGAAGCGGTTCGGGGAATAAAGCTTCTTCAAAGAAGAGTACCGGAAAAGCTAAAAGCAATAAAAAAGAAATAAAATAATAAGCCGGCAGGGGCGTAAAAAATATTAGAATATCTCTTGACTTTTGGCAGACTTTAGTATATAATTAAGTCAGACATAAGGAAGGAGGTAAATGTATATTGTCTACTAAAATAGGTAGACCAACTGATAATCCTAAAGATAAAGAACGTTTGACTGTAAGGTTAGATAAAAAAAGTTCTGATATTTTAAATGAATATTGTAAACAGGAAAACGTTAATAAAGGGCAAGCAATAAGAAATGGGATAAAAAAGTTGGAAGCCGATATAAAAAAATAAGAGAAAAGGCTGTAGTTTGGCGACCGCACCTAATCTCTTATGAACCAGAGGTTACCCTACTGATAAATATATTATATCAGATACGGATACCTCAATCAATAAATTTAGGAGGTATTTTTTAATGAAAGAATATAAAAATATAATGGAACTATACTATAAGTCACTAGATAAGAAAGATTATCATAAATTATATGAAAAGTATATAGATCCGGAATTTGACAAGATAATGAAAAGTAAAAGCTTTAGTGATGTTGACGAATGTGCGGGAAGCCTGGCTGCAAATGCTGAGATGTTAGGCTTTGTAATGGGTTTTAAATATGCAACGGATTTATGGAAGGAATGCTAATATGAACGAAATAAAGATATTTGAAAACAGTGAGTTTGGAAGAGTAAGAAGTTTAATGATAGATAACGAGCCTTATTTTGTGGGAAAAGATGTAGCGGAGATATTGGGGTATGCAAAACCGCTTAATGCACTTGCTAATCATATTGATGAATATGACTCCCTGAAACAGGGACTCATTGACAGCATGGGAAGAACACAAGAAACAATCTTCATTAACGAATCTGGTCTTTACAGTCTTATTCTTTCTAGTAAGTTACCGTCAGCAAAGAAATTCAAACGCTGGGTAACGAGCGAGGTACTGCCCAGCATAAGAAAGACAGGAGAGTATAAGACAACGGAACCGATAAAGGAAATGCTTGCGGAGGCAAAGCTTAGGAATGCGAGGGCGAGGGAAGCTTCCATATGGCTTAAAATCGGTCAGAATATTAAGTCCGAGGATTACAGGCAAATATGTTCTTCCTATGCGAGCGAGGCTTTGGCAGGCTCTGCGGTAATCCCGCTTCCTGAAGTTCGGGAAACATATTATACAGCAACGCAGTTAGGAGATATGCTGGGTATATCGGCTAACAGAATAGGAAGGATAGCAAACGAGCATAAACTGAAGACATCTAGGTTTGGTAAATGGTATCACGATAAGGGAAAAAACAGCAGTAAAGAAGTAGATGTATTCAGATATAATTCAGAAGGTTTGGAGCAAATAAAAAAATATATATAAACGAAGAAGAGCGTATGCTCTTCTTTTTATTTGGGAGTGGATATCATGGCTAGAAAGAGAAAAGAGAAATCGTGGTCTGAAAAATTAAATCAAGCGGGATACGGAAGTTCAAACAATCTCAGTCAAAATCAAAGGAGCCTTACAAAAGAAGGAAAGGCTAAAGCAAATAGTAATAAAAGCAAGTCGGGAGAAAAGGTAAAGAGTGCATATAAAAACACGGGGATAAACCCTTATTCTCCGCCGTCAAGCGTAAGCAGCGGGTCCACGGCGGCAAGAGCGGCGACCACGGGAAGCAACAAGAGGAATGCAGAGAAAAACAAAGTATATACTTCTCATGTGACGGATAAATTTAAAAACAAAGTAAATCCGACACATAGTAATATAAATACGAAGGATATAAATATAAATCCTTACGGGAAATTCACAAAAGAAAATACTACTAATAATTACAGGGTAAATGTAGTTAAGAATGAAGAAGAAGTTGATAAAAATAAAAATGAAAATAACACTGTAAAGAGTGAAACAATAGATAAGGTGATGAAAAATGTAAAGAACCCTTACGGGAAGTTTACAAAAGAAAACACCACCGGCAACACAGCGAATATAGAAGAAAACAAGAAGATAACGAGCAATGTAAATAAAGGTCCAAAAGCTCCCATAAATAAGGCAGTAAAACAAATAAGAGAAGAAAATAAAAGACCTAAAGATATTTTAAATCCTTATGATTATTCTGCGACAGCAAACACAAAAGGAACGATAAACGAAGTTAGCAAGGCGGGGATAAAAAATACCAAAGAAGCAGTAAAAGCAAGAGAAGCGAGAGCAGACGCACTTGTATTCAAAAGCAGTGAAGAGAAGCAAAAAGAGGTACAATCTCAGATAAACAAAACAGGCATAAAAGTAAATTATGAGCCGAGTGAAAAGGTATTAAACCTATATAGATCGGGAAAAGAAAAAGATGCACAAGCATTGATGCAGAAGGAATACAGCAAGGCATATTCCAAAGAACTGGCAAAGATAGCGGCAAAAGGTAAAGCGATAAAAACCGACGGAAGCAATGCGGGAGCATACTACGATAAAAATCCCGTAACGGCGATACTTAAAAGCGGAGGTAATCAGTCTCAGGCTTTTAATGCTATGAGCGAAGACGAAAAGAACATGGCTTATGCAGTGCTTGCGACGCAAGGAAGAGACGCAGCGGCAAAATATCTTGAAAATTACCGTTCTACGGCGGTATTTGAAAAAGCGGGACAAGATTATAAGCAATTCCAGGAAAGCAATCCAAATGTACTCGACTATGCTCTCAAAGCAGTCAAGGGCGGATTTAACAGAGCTATGGAAGGAACGGCACAAATGGCTTCCAAAATGGGAGGAAACGACAATATCCTTGACAGCGGAGCAAGCGTAATGGAATCTAATTTGTATAATCAGTATCTTAATGGGTTTGTAGATAAAAACGGTAACGTCATAAAATACGATACCGATGAAAAGGGAAATCTGACTGAGAAGGGTAAAGAAGAATTAGAGAAGAACAAGAACAAAGTAGGGGCTTTCGCTTATGCTGCGGCGGAAAACATAGGTTCTATGGTTCCGACTATTGCCATGGGTATGGCAGGAGGAGGAACGATAGGTCTCGGGACTATGTTTACTTCCGCTTACGGCAACAGCTATAAAGACCAGATCGGGAACGGTGTGGACGTAGACACAGCGGATAAGTATGCAACGAGAGACGCATTATCGGAAGTCCTTACTGAGAAATTTCTCGGCGGTCTTCCCATTGTAGGTAACGCAGGAGGAAGTTTTTCCAAACATATACTTAAAGGTCTCGGTAAAGTATCGAGTAATCTTGCAGAAAACAAGGTCATAAGAGAGCTTATAAAAGGGACTATAGATGAAGGGATGGAAGAATGGATACAAGCGGGAGTATTGAGTCCTTTAAACGACAGGTTTACTCTCGGAGATAAGAACGCAAAGATAGATTTACTTTCTCCCGAAGCCTTGGAAAGTGCTTTGCTGGGTTCCGTGGTAGGGGGTATATTCGGGACTGTAGGCAGTACGAGAGTAATAAAGACCAGAAACAGCGTAGAGTCGAATGTAAATAACCTTGTAAACATGTCACGGAATTCAAATATCATAGAAGGCATAACCAATGCCAAGGAGCTTGCGGACAATATAAAATTAAGCGGGATAGAAGAGAGTATCGGAGCAAAAGAAGGGACTTTTAGGGAGCTTTATTCAAAGACGGAGCTCAGTAATATATTCGGGAAAGAAAACGCAAGCGAGTATATGAGCGAAACAGACAGTATAAAGGATATTTCAGCACCCGAAAAGGCAAAGAACAAGATATCCGAATACAGGCAGGCCATAAGGGACGTGAGGGCTTATAAAGAGGGGAAAATAAATAATGAAGGTATAAGCAGTGATACGAACAGCATCGTAAAAAGAGACGTATCGGAGCATACGAGAGAAGAGACAACAAAAAGGCTTATCCGGTACGAAAACTCGGCGGATGTAAATTTCAATAATTATATCTCGGAAGTAATGAACGGAAGGGTGGAGAATGCTTCATACAGAGTTTCCCCGAGCAGTGAAGAGACAAGAAGAGATATAAACAGCCTTACGGGGATAGACACTCAGAATGCGGAATTTACAATGAGACCGAGCTTTCTTAAAGAAATAGTGAATGCGGACAACGGGATAGAAAACTCGGATATAGCGAAGCTGAATTATATATTAAACGATTATGACAGTATAGAAAGAGGGGATAATCCTTCTTACGGAGTTACTCCTTTGGTGATAAAGAAAACCGTAGGCGACAGCATATATACCGCGGAAGTTATACCGGATAACACTGCGGGAAGCAAGGGGCTTAGCGTAGTAAACTTATCAAAGGAAGTAAGAGAAACGAAACCCGTTTTGGAAAGGGAAAACTTAACTGCAGAAGAAAGCATAGAGACCTTGGAAAAACAGGGGGACGTGGATAATAAAGAGCTTTTGAAGGTTATAAAAGCACAGCAGAAACAGATAGAGGATCTGAATAGAAAGCTGGATAAAAATTATGAAAAAGAAGAACAAAATTTAGAAGATAATAATATTAATAATAAATTTTTGAACTTATCTAAAAATTTTATAAACAATGTAAAAAAAGTGCTTCATAAAAAATATCCAAGCAGTGATATGTTAAGGGTCTTTAAGCATACACCTGATATACTTTTAGATAATAATGTTGATGATTTACCTGTGCTCATTCCTCAAAGCATAATTAAGAATTGTGAAGATAGCGGATTAAAAGAAGTTGGACATAATGAGCATAGGATAACTGTAGAAACCTTATTGGAAAGTTTGGACGATCTAAATAAAACAAGCGAAGTATACCAATATCATAAGATAAAAAAAGAAGACGGAACATATACAAAATATGGAGAAAATCATTTTGCTTTTTTTGTTGATAAAAAAGATAGCAAAAACAGACCAATAATGATTGCAATGACAATAAATAAAAACGGTAGATATCTTGGTATAGATATAAAATCCAATAATGTAAATACAGCATTTGGTGTAAGCGGATTTAATAATTATATAGAAAATAGACTTAAAAGTGGAGAGTTTACTAAACTAACTAAAAAAGGAGAAACAAACTTACCTAAAGGGGAAAGGGGTCAATTCCCTAACCGCAATAAGAAGAATGCTTCTCCTGTTAATAATATTATATCACAAAACGGCGAACTTGATACCAAAAAGAATAAAAATTTAATAAACGACACGACCGAAGCTGAAAGGTTTTTTGATGAAAACAACAAAGAAATCAGACAGCAAAAGGGATATGACGAAGAACTGTTCAGCGAAAAAGGGCAGGAGTTTAACGAGGAAAACGCAGAGAAGTACAAAGTGCCGATAGATTATATCGACAGCATCAACGAAATCTCAAAGAAGGTCGGTGTAGAAGTCAGGTTCAGACGTTTACAGGCTAAGGATACGGGGAATGTAATAGAGGGGATGTATAAAAACGGAGTTATATATCTTGACCCCGAAAGCAAGATAAAAATCAACACCATATTCAAACATGAGCTTACTCACTATTTGAAAAACGGAAGCAAGGGAGAATATGAAAGGCTTGAGAAATTTGTACTGAGGAGCATATATTCAAATACCGAAGCGAGAGAAGCACTTGAAAGCAGGATAGACTTATACATGAAAGAAGTGGAAGGCTTCAGCAGGGAAGACGCTAAGGAAGAAGTGCTATCGGACTTTGTAAGCGAGTATTTATTTACGGATAAAGAAAACGATATGGTAATAAAGCTTGCGAGAGAAGAAACTTCTTTATTTACAAGGATAAGAGACTTCTTTAAAATGCTTAAAAATACATTTGTTAAATACAAAGGCAGCAGAGAAGCAAGAACGGCGGGAAAAGTTCAAAACAGGATAATAAAAGCCGAACAGATGTATAAAAGGATATATGATAATGTTGTCAAAAACGGAGTGGATACCGATATTGAGGAACATGTGAAGTATCATGTGAGCAGGAATTTTGAAAGTGATATTGAAACAATAATTAACAATCTATCAAAAGAAAAAAAATCATTAATAAAAGCCAGAGATTTCACACCTAGAATTCTAGTTGAAGCAGGTATGCCCAATTATCCTATGTATATGGGAAGGAAGCATATATTTACAACAATTTTGACAAAGCAACAAGCAAAACAAATAGGTTTTCCAGTTAATCAAAGATACCATTATCATGGATTAGGTAAAAAGGGATTGATAGATGTTATTGACAGTATGGATAATCCTAAAGATGTGTATAGGTATATAGATAATTCGGGAGCAAGATATGACAGTAATAATTTTATTATTGATACAGGATTGGTAGATAAAAATAACAGCCCAATAATAGTAACGGCAAAAATAGTTCCCGAAGAAAGTAAAATTATTGTCGATGATTATAATATGATAACCAGTGCATACGGGAAAAATAATTTTTCAACATTTATTAATACATTAATAAATAAAGGATATGTTGAAAAAATCAATAATAAAGAAAGAGTTACTACCGGAAATTCAACACCGGTGGTCAATGCCCCGCTTGTTGACCCTAATAGCAACTCTTCCAAAGATATTATATCACAAAAACCAATAAAAAAAGAAAGAGTTGTATCAACGAAACAAACCGAGCCATCAAAGGGTTCGCAGATTGTTGTCAATAGCAACTCTTCCAATAACATTATACCACAAAACAAAAAAAATGATACGGAAAAGCATAAACTTTCCTATGCAAATGAAGCTTTGGCAGAAGAGATACCAAACTCATTCGAAATAGCGAAGTCTAGAGCCGGGAAGGTAACATTTAAGAAGCTTCCTTTAAAGAAGGATCTTGACAATATGGCGACCAAGCAGAGCGTAATGGGCGCGGACAAGATATTAAGCAAGCAAAAGGGAGCCAAGCATCAGATAGCAGCATTAAAGCAGAACCTTATAAACGACGGATACGCAGTGGAAAAGCTCGGGAAGAGCCTGCGTAACGAAAGGATGAAGAATTATTATAATTCCGTTTTACATGCGGGCAAGGCAGCGGAATTTAATATAGGTAAATATCAAGTAAATCATGAAGGCAAAAGGGTAGGAAAGAGCTTAAGAGAGATATTCGAACCTATAAGAGACAGTTCGGATTTTACGTATTATATGCTTCACAGACTCAATATAGACAGGTGGAAGACGAATAAGCCTATAGACGAAAAGACGAGCAGAGAAAAATCCGAGATGATGATAAAAAGATACGAAGCTTCTCACCCGGAATATATAAAGGCAGCCAAAGAAGTATATAATTATATAAAAAATGAAATGCAGTATAAAGTCGACAGCGGGCTTATAGATAAGGCTACTAAAGACTATTTGGAAGAACTTTATCCGAATTATATCCCTGTGGAGCAAATAGACCCTTACGGGTTCAGAGGCACCAAGACAAGACACAGGCTGAGCATAAACAAGCCTATAAAAGAGGCGGAAGGTTTCAGCGGGTTTGAGAACATAACGGATATAGATAAAGCTCTTGTAAGAATGACAATGGGAACGACAAAGAATGCAAAAATAAATATGCTTCTGAGCGAATTTTATAAGGAAGCCAAAAAGGGACTTACAAAAGGGGAAGTAGACATAAGGAAGGTGGAAGATATAAGTATAGAAGACCTGTCGGATATGTACGACGATAACCTTACCGTTTTAGACCCGGGAGAAGTCGTCTTTTACGATAATGGTAAGAAAGTGACTTTGGGAGTAAACAATCCGATGTTGTTCGAGTCTCTCACAAGACTAAACTCTTATAAAAATAGCTCGGTATTCGACAATATATTTGCGGACGGACTTAATAAAGCAATGAATGTATTTAAAAAGTCGGTAACGGCATGGGACCCTACCTTTGCCATAAGGAACTTCTTTAAAGATATAGGAGACGCACTCCTTTATGCTCCCGATTTTAAGGCATTCGTCAAGCAGTATCCTACTGCTGTGAAAGAGATCGTGAAAGGGATATGGGGAGGCGGAAGTGAATTATGGGACTTATATCAGTCTCAGGGCGGACTTCAGGAGACATACTGGGGAGACGACAGTTTTGATATAAAAGACAGAAAAGGTATCAAAGCGGGGCTTAAGGTATTCGATCTTGTAGAACAGGCGAATGTACTTATAGAACAGGCTCCGAGATTTACGGAGTTCATCGACCAAGTAAGAAAAGGCGGGACGAGCTATGAAAATCTTACAAAAGCGATGTACAGGGCGGATGATATAACCGTCAATTTCAACAGAGGCGGAAAGGTTGTTAAAATAGCCAACAGATATTTCGTTCCTTTCTTCAACCCTGCCGTACAGGGGGGAGACAAGCTTATAAGGTCGCTTTTGGAACAGCCTAACGGAAAAGCGTTAGCCGGATTTATGTTTAAAGGGATAAGCCTAGGGATAAGCGTAATGGCAATGAACGGACTTATCAAATTCATACAGGACAGAGATGAGGACGAGGAAGAAAAGAAAAAGAGAGACAAGGCTTATTCTCAGCTTAACGACTATGTAAAGAACAGTTATTATTTATTCTATATGGGTGACGGAAAATATTTAAGGATACCGAAGGGAAGAGCGGTGTCGGCCATAGGGATACTGACGAACGATATTTACAGAAAAGCTGCAAAGGGCGAAGATGTAAGCTTCCTTTCTTCCGAAGGGACCTTTGGACAGATGTGGGAACAAATAAGCCCGCTTCCGAGCGGTACTTTGATTTCGCCTATAACAGACGCAATGAACAACAAGAATTATTACGGCGGACAGTTAGTTTCCGACTCTATGCAAAAGAGAAAACCGAGCGAGCAGTACGACGAAAACACGGATGTGATTTCAAAAAAAATAGGTCAAATAACGAATATATCTCCGAAGAAGATAAATTACGTATTAAAGCAGTATTCCGGAGTGGGAGGTAGGTTACTTCTTCCTTTTGCCACTCCGAGCGGTTTGGTGGGAAAAGACAATGCGGTAGAAGGGACTTTCAAAAACCTTACCAAGTCATTTATAAGCGATACCGCATACAGCAATAATATAAGCTCTAAGTATTACGATGTACTTAACGATTTGGATCAGAGGATATCCGCAGAGTATGACAAAGGAAACAAGACTTATACTCCGGCTAAAGTCGTGAAATGGTATGTAAGCAATGTAAGCGAGGATTTAAATGCTTTATACGGGAAAAAGAAAGCAGTACTCGAAGAAGACTTGACTAATGCTGAAAAGGTAATGAAGCAGAGGAAAATACAGCTTAAGATAAACAAGCTTCAGGAGGAAAGCACACAAAACATATTAAAGGTAGAAGAAGAACTGAACAAAATATACAAGAAAAAAGTTAAGAAAGATAAAGAGGCAAGACTTTATTCCACGGACCTTGCAAAGGCACTTTATAAGACTGTAGGCGGAGAAAAAGGGGGTAAGGAGGCTATAAGAGTACTTAACTATAAAGATGACGAGGCGACGAAACACAGCGTCAAGATGAAGAAGTCGGGAGTAAGTTATAAAAAGCAGGCGAAGTATTATATTTATTACAATGATATAAAGTACAAAAAAAGCAAGTATACAGGGTGGAAAAAAGAACAGCTAATAAAAAAGGCAAAGACACTGGATATCCCTGTTTCAGCACAGATGATGCTGATATATTCGACTGCTACGGGATTTGGGAGTAATTATAGTATAAGAAACGAATTCGGATACGGAAGAGATGAATCAAGGAATAAAGTTTATAATTACCTTATTGAAAACAAAAGCTTAAGCAAAAAAGAAAAGATAAAGATGTTTGAGTATATGGGATATGAGGTAGTAAAAGAAAACGGGAAGTATTATGCGTGCTGGTAAGGAGGCGTAGAACAAAATGTCAATTAAATATGGTAATACGGGGTATTTGGTATTTACCGTGAGTGATAAAAGCACTTTCGACCTAAGTCTAGTCGATAAAGTGCTTTTTACTTTCGGAGAAGGAAGTAAGCAGATAATAAAAGAGTATCCGACAGAAGTCGAGTTATATAACGGGAGAAGTTTTCTCGTCAGATTTTCTCAGGAGGATACTTACAGGTTCAAGGAAGGAGACAGTATAGAGTATGATGTGAAGTTTATATTTAAGACGGGGGATGTCGTTTCTTCCGAAATAGGGGAAGTGGAAATAGAAGAAGTGGTAAACAAAAAGACTTATGAAGTATAAAAGGAGAGGAAAAAAGTGGCAATAGAAATTACTGTGGATACTCCTGTATTAAAAGGAGAAAAAGGAGATAAGGGAGATACCGGGAGTTTTGATTACGGACATTTGGAAGATATCGTAATAGAACATCTTGATGGCAGGTTCAGCGATGTAGACGCTGATTTGGCTTTAAAGGTAGATATAGACAATGATAAAGACCTTGTAGATAAGGATATTATCACCGGTTTAGCAGGGCTTGAAGGCTGGATAGGTAATACCGTAATCATAACGAACGAAGAAGGTAAAAACGAAACAAAAGAAAAGAACTTGGTAAATGTTTTAGAAACGAAAGTTGATGATGACAAATTAAATATTAAGTTCGAAGTATTGGAAACGGAACTAAAGAATAAATTAGACGGCGAACTGGAATTATCAAAAAGCGGTGATATGAGAAGAAGTGTTTATGATCCCGACGGAGACAATATAGTCGATATAGCAAAACAGGCAGATAATGCGGATACGGTAAACAACCTTACTGTAGAAACTGCGGTACCGGAAAATGCGGTATTTACCGATACTACATATAATGAAGTAAGCATAACAGAAGCGGGGCTTATGAGCTCTTACGATAAGATGAAGCTTGACGGGGTAGCAAGAGGGGCTACGAGAGTAGAAGTAATAGACGGTCTTGATAGTATTGATGTTAATAAAGCATTGTCTGCCAAACAGGGAAAAGTTTTAAAGTCAGATATTAATAATATTAATAACCATATTTCTATCCTTGAAAGCGAACAAAAAATATTATGGTCGGGCGGTTCATATATGGGTGACGGCGTAGTTGTTGGATTTTCTGAAAAGATAAACGAACAGAAGAACGGAATAGTTCTGATATGGTCGGAATACGACAGCGAACCTCAAAACAGCGGATTTCATTATTTCTACATTCCGAAAAAAAATTATGAGGGAAATCAGCAAAGCGGACATAGTATAGATATGTTTTTGAGTAATGCGACATTTTCAACACCGGCAGGGAAAAGATTACTTATAACAAATACCGCACTTACAGGCAGTGTTTTAAACACATCAACAGGGACATCTGTGTCGGGAATAAAATATTATAACAATAAATATGTGTTACGTGCGGTACTGGGGGTATAAAATAAATGAAAATACAAATTGATGAAAATAATTACATTATGGGATATGCCACTGTCGGTGAAATAACAGAGGGTATAGATGTTGAATACGATGAAGCGGTTTTTGAATATGGTTTTGCATTTTATAAATATGAAAATGGAAAAATCATATTTGACGAAGATAAATATAATCAGTGTATAGAAAACGAAGAAAAACAAAGACAGAAAGAAGAGCTTCAGATACAGATAGAAGAGGTTGAAGAATGGCTTAAGAATTACGATAAGGAGTATGCTGCATATGAAAGATGTAAACGCTTGGGTATTATCTATGACGGAGATATAGAAACTTTGAATGCACAAGCAGCGGAAAAACAAAATCAGTGTAATGGATTAAAAAATCAGCTAAAATCGTTAAATTAATATGTTGATTTATGGTGTATAAATACTAATGAGGAAATAAAAAACCGCTTAAAACGGCTCTGAGGAGGCGTTTTTTTAGTGTTTTTCCTTTATTTAAAGGGTTTCGGCTCTTTTTTTAATATTTAAGAAAGGGGGTACATATATGAGATGACACCGCAAAGTACGATAGATCTATCGCTTTTGCTGTCGCTGTTTACAATAATATTCGTCGGGCTTACATATTACAGAAATTCCAAAAAAGATACATCTGCGGATTTAAAAGAGCAGATGAAAGTAAGTGTAAAACTGGATACTATCTGTAATACGACGAATGAGACAAGAAGCGATATAAAGAGTATAAATAAGCAGCTTACGGATTTGATGGAAACTCAGATACTGCAGGGGCAGGAACTTAAGACCATGTGGAGACGGGTGGACGAACATTCGGAGAAACTTAGTGAACATGAAGACAAGATAATTAAATTGGAAAAGGAGAATTGCAAGAATGTTAAGTAAGAAACAATACACCGCTTCACTAAAATGGCTGGATTTCAGTGTGGGCGGATTTCAAAAAGAATATGGACTTGTAGCAGACAAGATATATGGAAAGAAGACAGACGCAAAGTTACAAGAAGTAGTTAAGAGTTATAAAAAGAAATTAAGTAAATTAACAGGCATTAAGGTAGATAACAATGCTTTAGTGGGTAAGGGAACAAAGAATGCGACAAAGAAAGCTCAAAAGATGTATAAACTTACGGTAGACGGGATTTGCGGAAAAAAAACAAGAGCTAAAACAGACAGCGAATATAAAAAGAAGTTTGGCACCTCTTCTTCAAAACCCGGTACATCTTCTAAAAGCAATAAATACAGTAAATACCTAATATGTATAAATCCCGGACATGGGGCCAGTGACCCTGGGGCTTGCAGATATGAGAAGAAAAAATTAGTAGCAAAAGAAAAAGATATGGCTTTGTCTACGGCAAAATATTTAAACGGATATTTAAAAGACGCGGGTTTCAAAACGATGATGACCAGAACGGGGGACAGTGAAATAACTCTTGTTCAAAGGGCAAACAAGGCAAATAAAGCAAAAGCTACGTTATATATATCAATTCATTTTAACGCAGGCGGAGGAGACGGACTGGAACTTATAGTAAATCCGGGGTCGGATAAAGGATATAAGCTTGCAAAATGTCTTAAAGCTTCAATTACAAAGGGAACGGGACAGAATTTCAGAAGATACATAAAAAGGGGTGATTATGACGTAAGGGGAACAAATATGCCCGCTGTGATCATAGAAGGCGCATTTATGGATAATACAAAAGATTTCAGTTTGATTTCCACTGCCGAAAAGAGAAAGAAACTGGCTAAATCATATTGTGACGGGATAAAAAAATATTTTGATTAAGGAGAACATAAATGAATATTATAATAGAAAAATTAAAAGAGAGATTAAATTTAACAGTAGTGTTTCAGCTTATTTTAGCTGTGTTTACACCAATACTTGCATATGCGGGAATTACGGCAGAAAGTCTTACGAGCTGGAAATCACTCGGAGATTTGATATTAATGGCGCTGGGAAATCCTTATGTCCTTTGCTTGGTAGTTGTCAGTGTATATCAAACAATGAACGATCCTACGGAGGCGACGGTAGAATTTGCAAATAATGGTATTAAAGCAGAGGTTGAGAATGATTTGTATGAAGATGATATAGATGTTGATGTCATGGATGATAATGAAAAAGATACGGCTGAATTTGTTTATAATGATAAAGATTTAATATAGAAAGGAGGAGCTGAGGCTCCTCTCTTTTTGATGTTTATTTGTTTTTTAATGTATCTATCGCGATTTGTAAGAACTGCGATTTAGATAAATTATTATCTTCACAATAAGCGTTTATTTCTTCAAATAAATCAGGTTTAACTCTGCACGCAAATTGTTTATATGCTTTTTTGTTATACTTTGCTTTTACTTGCCATGATGTGTTTGACATATTATTCACCCTTTCTACTTTTAATCGCCTTTATCAGTGCAAGAATGGCGATTATTAATGCTATAACAGATATTATTGTTATTAATGTTTTCATTTGACTTTTTAAAATGATTGATTTATAATAATTATACAATTTAATCCCCGTTAGGGGAGGGGAATTACTTCCCCTTGTTTTTAGCCACTGAGTAATTGATTATCGCGGTTACGAGATTAATTATTGCTGTGGCTATTATTATGTATTCAATCATTTTTCTTCTCCTTTCCTTTTATTATTTCCTCCTTTCTATGATTATAGTATATCATACTCATATGAGTATGTCAATATTTTTATCATAATAATTTAAAAATTGAAGAAAAATAAGGATTTAAACTCATTTTTTTTATGAAAAAATAGAAAAAACTTGCCAAAATATGGAAAAATATTAAGAAAAGTAGTATAATATAGTTGTATATTGGCTTTATGTTTAACCCTTTAGGAGGGTAAACATGAAAGAAAAAGATTATAGACTATTTGAAAAAAAATTGAGAGAGGTGTGTTCATTAAGATCAAGGATCGATTATTTATCTTTAAGAAATGAAAATAATAATGAAATAAAAAAAGCTAAAAGTGAAATTGAATTTTTAGAATTTGCATTGACACATTTGAATAAATCAGAACAGGAAATAATAAAGGGTATATATTTTGAAGATAGGTCGCTTTCGGATATGTCTTTAAAATTAGGATACAGTGCTTCTTACTGTTCAAGGTTAAAAGTAAATGCGGTAAAAAAATTAATGAATATCATGGATATTGATAACACAAAAGAAAAAGATGGTTCCGGTCATTATTTTTGTTAGATATTTGTTAGATTTTAAAGTATTTTAAGCGGTACTTAAAAGTACTGAAAAGCCTTTGAATAAAGGGAAAGCGGTTGTTGATAGGGTAAAAAAAGAAGACCTAAGTCTTCTTTTTTTTATAAAGACATCTTATAAATTTTCAACATATCTTCTTTATATAAAGGTTTATATGCGGTTTCTATTTTATCTATCTTAGATGTCATTTCTTCAAGATGAGTTTCGTCTATACCAACTTCTTTAAGAGTCATAGGTATATCCAGACTTTCAAAGAATTTATATGTATTTTCTATAGCTTCTTTTGCAATTTCTTCTTTTTCCTTATGAGGAGAAATCCCCCAAACGTTCATTCCATATTCCACAAATCTGTCCAAGGTATCTTCGTTTAATACATATTCCATCCATCTCGGAGTAAGTATTGCAAGCCCGACACCGTGAGTTATATCATAATAAGCACTAAGTTCGTGTTCCATAGGGTGAACACACCATTCAACTTCATTTCCCGCTTTTAAAAGTCCATTTATTGCCCATGAAGAAGCCCACATCAAATTTGCTCTCGCTTCATAGTTTTCAGGGTCGTTATATGCGATAGGTCCGTATTTGATACAAGTCTTTAGAAGTGCTTCCGCAATCCTTGACTGCATAAATCCTTCTTTTACATTTGAAAAATAGCTTTCGAATATATGTGACATTATATCAGCTGTACCTGCGGCTGTTTGTTTTTTAGGTACGGAGAAAGTATAGCTCGGATCCATTATAGAAGCCTTCGGCTTTAATAAATCACAGCCTACTCCGACTTTCATATTCGTCTTCATATCGCTTATAACTGCGAATGGGTCCATTTCCGAGCCTGTAGCTGCAAGTGTTAGGATAGATACTATAGGTAAAGGTTCTTTTATTTTACTTGGGTCGATCACGAGTTCCCATGCATCTAGGTCGCTTTTTGCGGCTGCCGCGATCATCTTTGCACAGTCTATACTGCTTCCTCCGCCCGCTGCTAGAACTACGTCTATATCATTTTCTTTGCATATTTTACTTCCGTTTCTTACCGATTCTATCCTAGGGTTTGGGTCTACTCCGGAAAGTTCGAATACCTCAATGTCATTTGTTTTACATAAGCTCATGATTTCATCATAAAGTCCGCTTCTTTTAATGCTTCCGCCTCCGTAAACGAGAAGTACTTTATTTCCGCAGTCTTTTAATACTTCGGGCAGATGTTTGATTTGACCTTTCCCGAAATATACGTTGGTAGGTAAGTAGAAATTAAAATTATTCATATACGTTCTCCTTAAAGTTTATTTATATATATTTTAACTCATATAAACGTTTAAATCAAACTTTACTTAAATATATCTTTTACTTTTCCCCAAATATCTTTCCTGTTCATGACAAAACCGTTATCCTCGGTAGAATAATAGCTTGTTAAATTTATAAACTTATTTAAATGAGGGTATTTTAAATCCTTTTTTATGTAGTTTACATGAAACAAGGGCACTTTTCCTTGAATATTTAATATATTCATTCCTTCATTTTGATAAATGGATTCAATAAAATCCTGAAGAACTGCCTTTTTTGAATCGTCTTTTGTGTTCATTAAGTAATAACTTTTTACTCCGCTTACAAAATTTACCTGTTGTTCATTGTATGGATAAGGGTACACTGCATAGTCAAAGCTGTTTTCTTTGTTTTTAGTCCTGATAAGATAGTTTACATCGGTCAAGTCTCCTGCATATATCATAGTTTTGCTGTTGTATAAATCATAATGTACGCTTTCTTCGCTTTTTTTCTTGCTTAAGCACTTATATCCTTTTAATTCCTTTTTTAAGTTCTCAAGCTTAGAATAATTCATGTTTGAATAACCGCTGTCCAATATGAAGTTCATATAAGCATAGCTGTCTTTATTTACCACCATATCGAAAGGTATTTTTTCTTTCTTTGTATCTTTCTTTTTTATTTCTTTGATTGTTTTTATAAGGGAATTATAGCTCCAGTTTTCTTCCGGAAGGTTTATGCCCATTTCTTTAAAAGCTGTTTTATTAACTATTATAACGTTAAAAGAACCGTAGACAGGGAATATACATCTTTCTTCGTCTTCCGCTATCTTAGGTATTGTGTAGGTGGTTTTCATTTTATTTACGAATTCTTTATCGTACATTATATTATCTGTCTTTGTTATATTGTTTTCGATGTATTTGCTCATTATGTCCGGGTGGTTTTTGCTTACCGCTTTTTCGTTTGCGAGTTTGCTTGCTCCGTCAAAACTAAGTTCTCTAAGCTCTATCTGAAGCAGTGAATTATCGTCTTCGAATTTCTCCACTACGTTCTTGATAAATCCAAAGTTGCTTCCTATGACTGTTCTTGAGGGATTATCCCAAAGTGTTATCATTCCCTGATATGCTTTTGTAGTTTCTTTGTTTATAAATCTGCTTATGTAGAAATCTCTTATAAAAAATTTATAAGAAAGTAAAAAGGCAATCAATAATAAAGCAGATATAAACCTAACTTTCTTCCTTTTCATGTCTTAATTCCTTATACTTTTCCTTAGTAGCTATCCCGCCTCTGATATGTCTTAATTTTTTGTTGGTTTCGATTATATCCCTAACTTTTAAATATAGCTCATGGTCTACTTTTTCAAGCCTTTTTGATAAGTCGTTATGTACGGTGCTTTTGCTTACTTTAAATACACTCGCACACTTTCGTATGGTGGACTCCTCTTTAACTATATACTCGGCTTCTCTAATAACTCTTTGTTTAATATTTTCTAACATATTCATTTCCTCACTTAATTTAAAGATATGTGTTTTAAGTAAAGTTATGAATGGAAAATTAATAAATAAACTTATAAAGTAAGTTCCGTATTGCGATTTGTAAAGTTTTAAACGGAAAAAATAACTTAAGAAAATTTTCAAATATTCCTTATGGAAATCTGATATATAATAAACCGTTAAATCGTGACTTTTAATGTAACAAGGTATAGGTATAGCTTAATGTTGTTAAAATCTAACGCTTTTTTAATCACAGTGATAACTGCTTTGTTAGGAGAGGTTTTAATTTATCGAAGTTATTTAACGCTGTTTATCTAAAAGTTATTACTTTTAATAAATGATAGACCTATACCTTAAAAGTTTAGGTCTATTTTCAATTCAATAAAAGGAAACACCATTCCTTGCAATAAAATTTAATAGTAGTTACTTCCTTCCTATGAAAGAATTATACTTTTTTTGACTAACTTTCAATTCTATGAAATTTTAAGTATGTAACTTTGATTAAATAACTCAAAAATAAACTAATGTCATTTTCTAATGGTACCATATGTGTTTTGATGTTTTAATTTCATAAACATACAAATCTGCGAAATAATCCTAAAGGTTACTTAAGTTAATTCTGTTTTTATACACTGCATACTTTATAAATATCTTCATATATTTTATAAGTAGAAAAACGGGAGTAGAATGGATAATGAAGAAAAAAAGTATAGCTATTATTATTGTAATGATGATATTAATAAATCTGCCTAATTTTGGCGGTGTCAAAGCGGCAAATGTCAGTGCACAGGCGTACTGCATTATGGAAGCGGGGAGTAACAGAGTATTATACAGCTCCAATATGAATGAAAAACTTCCGATGGCATCGACCACCAAAGTAATGACCGCAGTACTGGCTTTGGAAAAGGGGAGCTTAAATGATGTAATAGAGATAAAGAAAGAGTGGACGGGAATAGAAGGCACAAGCATATATTTAAAAGAAGGAGAAAAGCTTACCTTGGAAGATTTGCTTCATGGAATGATGTTGGTTTCGGGAAATGATGCGGCGGTTTCCATTGCATGTTATATCGGAGGTTCTATTGATAATTTTGCCAAAATGATGAATAAGAAGGCAAAAGAGCTTGGAATGAAAAATACTCATTTTACCAATCCCAACGGACTTCCCGATGATGATCACTATACAACTGCCTATGATTTTACTCTTCTTGCTTCTTATGCGATGAAAAATGAAAACTTTGTAAAAATAATTAACGATGAAAAGTGGAGCATGCCTTATGAGGGCAAAGCAAATCAGAGGACATTATATAATAAAAACAAGCTATTGAAGAGTTACGAAGGTGCAAACGGAGTAAAGACCGGATTTACCAAGAAAGCAAGGAAGTGTTTCGTTCTTGCGGCAAAGAGAAATAATATGCAGGTCGTGGGTGTTCTTTTACATACAGAGAACCACTACGAGGAAAGTAAGATGTTTTTGGATATGGCATTCAATAACTTTACTTTAAAAAAGGTGATTGAAAAAGGAGATTATGTAAAGACCGTACCGATGAAAGGCAGTAAGAACGGTATCATCAAATTGTCAGCTGGCAGCGATGTTTATTTTCCTTTAAAGAGTGATGAAATTGCGGATGTAAAGTATAAAAAAGTATACAACTCCGGAAGTGATAACTACATAGCCGATTATAGTATAAAAGCAGGAGATGAGACTTATAATTACTCGGAAGAATTAAGTGTAAAAAAAGAAGATAAAGGGACATTTTATAACTTTAAAAATCTTTTCAAGAAGTTTACGAACCTTATCCCTTGATAAAAAGAGACATTTAAATATGTCTTTTTTTATTTTTATTCTTATAAATTATAAATAATATAGGATATTATATAGTTAAAGTATAGTTTTTGTAACATTTTGATATATTTTATATTTTATTATAATTTGTATCATATGTATTTAAAAATAAAACATAATGAGAAATAAAATAATAAATATGATACATAATTTATCTGTTACTTAATGTATAGATTTAGTGTTGAACATTCGCTCAAAAAAATGTAGAATAAAAGTATAAACAATATTAATTTTAAAGGAGAGTAAGAATATGGAAAATCAACCAAAGGGAAAGACTTTATTAAAAGTCGTTAGTATTTTACTTATAATAGGTGCGGTAGTTACATTTATATTAAGTTTAATTTCTATTTTGGGCGGAGGATTAGTTGCTGCAGGTGCAGATGAATTTGCGGGCGGACTAATAATTATACTTGGTGTAATAAGTATAATTTTAGGGGTTCTTCAGCTTATAACAGGTATCGTGGGAGTAAAAAATGCAGGGAATACTGATAAAGTATCTATTAAGAAATGTCAAACATGGGGTATTGTTATTTTAGTTATTGCTGTTATCAATATAGCTATTACTTTGGTAATAAATCAATTTTCAATAACAACATTGTTTAGTTTGCTTCTTCCTATTTTATTTATGGTAGGAGTAAATATGAACAAGCAATCTATAGAAGAATAATCAAAATAGGTAACAAGATAAATAAAAAATCACACAAAAATTACAGGTTTACTTAGTAGTAAGGATGCTCCTTATTGTCGGTGCGGTGCTGTCTCTTATAATGTGTATAGTAGTTGCAGTCGGAGGAAATGCTGCTTCAAATACTTTTAATTTTACACAGCTGGGTACTTCCGTTACATTGGCTGCTTTACTTGGCGTTTTTCAGCTTGGAGCAGGTATCTACGGATTAAAGAGTATCAAAAACCCAAGTAAGGAAATATTAAAGAATTGTATGTTATGCGGGATATTACTGCTTGTAGGGGATATCGCAAGCTTTCTTATAGGAATGGCGGCTTTTGGATTTAATATTTATTCGCTTATAGGTTTACTATTTCCCGTTTTGTATTTGATTGCAATAATAAATTATAAAAAATCAGCTGCTGAGTAATGTTATTTTAAATAATAAAAAAAGAGAGTTTATCTCTTTTTTTTATTTGTTCAGTTCGATAAATTTTATAAAGTCATCAGCCTGTGCATGGATAAATTCAAGTCCTTTAATGATATTCCCTATATCATCCATACTTTTTAGTGCATTTGGGAATGTAAGCCTTGAAGTCATCATGACTTTAGCATTTAAAAAGTTAAGAACACTTATTAAATGATCCTGAGCAACAACCGTTCCCGTCATACCAGGGGTTATACCGCTTACACAAATCGGTTTATCTTTAAGGACTTGAGGTATATCTTTACTGATAGGTCTTGAAAGCCAATCTAAAAGATTTTTTAGTATTCCGGGAAAGTAATGATTGTATTCCGGCGTAAAGAACCAAATTGCGTCCGCTTCTTTAATTTTATTTCTTACATTCGTTACTGCTTCGGGAGTGGGGTTTTCTATATCTTCATTGAAAAAAGGAACTTTCGTATAATCAAGTATTTCAAATTCAGCCTTATCTTTTAAATATTCTTTTATTGTTTGTGCTAATTTTAAATTCAGTGAACTTTTTTTAAAAGAACCAACTATACCTATTATTTTATATTGTGACATATCTATCCTCCGTGATTTTATTTTGATAATAGGATATGTAATATAGTTTTATTTATAAATATAAAATAAAATAAGTTGAAAAACTTGCTTTTATAATGTTCCTTGTTTTGTGGTATAATATTAAAATATTGTTTTAAATAATAATTATATCATAAATTTTTTTAGTTATAATTTATTAAAGTATAAGGATATTTAATGATGAACAGTAAAATTATGATATTTAAATGTAACTTTTTATAATATATTTTAAAATCAAAAGGGGATTTGTATGCGAGAGCGAATATATGAAATGGTTGAAAAGCCTGTCGAAGAGGATTCATTAAGTAGGATGTATGATATTTTTATGCTTATAGTAATAATAATAAGCATAATACCTTTATGTTTTAAATTCAATAACCGATTATTCAATTTTATAGATTATACGACATGTACTATTTTTATCGTCGATTATATTTTTAGGATATCTACCTCAGATTATAAACTTAATCAAGGAAAAATGTCTTTCATACTATATCCGTTTACTCCTTTTGCCGTAATAGACCTTATTTCTATACTTCCGACTATAAGCATAATAAGTCATAGCTTTAAGCTCTTTAGATTATTTAGGGTATTTAAAACCTTTAGATTGTTTAAGAGTCTTAGATATTCCAGGAACTTTGAATTTATTTCTACCGTTATTAAAAATGAAAAAGAACCTCTTATTTCAATTCTGGTATTTGCTGTCGTGTATACTTTTATATCCGCTCTTATAATGTTTAATGTCGAGCCGGGAAATTTTAAGAATTTCTTTGACGCATTTTATTGGGCGACCACAGCTTTGACCACGGTAGGTTACGGTGATATATATCCGGTTACCGAGGCAGGAAAAATAGTAAGTATGCTTTCGTCTTGTCTGGGTATTGCCATAATAGCTCTTCCTTCGGGGATATTGACTGCGGGATTTATGAGTGAGATCGAGAGAAGAAAAGATGAAGTGGAATAAAACATATATTGAAATTTTATTCTTCATTTTCGTACAAAGCATTAATCAAAATAAGAGATTATATGATGCGGTTGTGATTTGGTTTTAGTCGTCGGGCGGCGCGGATTCTGCCGAAGGCAGGCGTAGTGCCGCATAGTGTGAATTTTGTTTTCTTATATTGCTTTTAACGAAGGAACTATATAGTAAATGATTTTTGAAATTTATTATATAGAATTTTAATATATAATAAAAAAGGAGCCTATAATGCTGCTCCTTTTTAAATAAGTGATTTTTTTATGCTTTTCATTTTATACATATTTTTATCTGCAATTTCTATGAATTTATTTATACTCATTTCAGATTGATATTCACTGTATCCCATGCTTACCGATAGTTTATATTCGGTTTTTATATTTTCAATATATTTATTTAATTTTTCTAAATATTCATTTACTTCTTTAGCTGTTAAATCAATAAATAAAGTATAAAATTCATCTCCGCCTATTCTGAACGTTTTTATTTTTTCGCTGTGGAATACTTCCTTCATTGCTTCGGATATGTATTTAATGGCGTTATCACCCACAACATGACCGTAAGTATCGTTTATATCTTTTAAAAAATCGATATCAAATACTGCGAGATACAGACTCTTTATTTCTTTATCGTATTCAATCATATATTTGTTTATTTCCTGATCGAAAGAACGTCTGTTATATAGACCTGTCAGACTATCAAATAAAACAAGCTCATTCATCTGCTCGATCAAATCCGAGATATCAAGATTGTTATTGCAGCTTTTATCGCTCACCAAAAGGTTATTTGTTATATCTTTTATAAATTCTATCACCATTTTTTTATTGTTAATTGTAATAGGCTTCGAATTGATAAGGTATATCTTGCCGTTCAAATATTCCAGTTTTATGATTTCTCCGTTATTTTTGCATGCATTCCTTGATGAACAATTCTTACACGGGTTTCCTTTTTCCCATATGTCATAACAGTTTATATCAGTATTTATAAGTTCTTTATCGTGATAATCATATACTTTAAATTTATTGATATCTATCAATCTGTAAAAATCGAATATTTTTAAATTATCTGCGTATTTTTTTTAATCTTTATCTATATCTAATATATCGAACATTTTTTTCTCCAATTATAAATAATGTATTTATTTTATCATATATCGTGATTTAAATCCATAATTATAATAAGAATAGTTCTTAATTGTTTTCTATAACATTTATAGCTTTATCAATATCCAAAGTTTTAAAACCGTCTTCAAAAACAAAAAAAGGTATTCCGATCTTATTTTCTTTCTTTACTTCTTCAAATAATTTTTCATTATCTCTGTATTTTAAAAACTCTTTCATTGTTGTTGTTGAATCTGTTATTTCTATAAAGTCATATGAAATTTTTTTACTGTCAAATAATTCCATCGTTTCTCTGCAGTTTATACACTTGTGCATTCCATATATAGTTACTTTCATTTCTTACCTCACTTTTCATTTAATATATCTTTATATATTTTTATTTTATTATCAAGGTTATTTAGATATTCTTTCCATTTTTTCTGCTCATTCAATACGTGACTTCTATGTTTTAAAAGGATATCCATTCTTTCTTTTGTAGTACATTCTCCCAAATATCTAAGTTTGGAGTACTCCCTTATATCTTTCAGCGGCATTCCGGTACTCTTAAGTCTTTCTATGAACTTTATCCACTCGATATCACTTTCATCGAATATCCTTATATTGTTATTATCTCTCTTTATTTTTATAAGCCCTTTGTTTTCATAATACCTTATGGTTGAAGCCGGGATATTTGTTTCCTTTGATATTTGTGAGATTTTCATAATTTGATTTTTCCTCAATATTTTACTTGACTTAAACCATAGTTTAAGTATTAGGCTTATTATAAAATAAAAAGGAGGATAATTCAAATGGATAATTTACGATTTGAAAAAGGAAAAAAGATGCTTTATAAAGTAGACGGGAAAGGAGGAGAAGAAGTAATAAATTCTTTAAAGGATATTGCTCCTGATTTGGGTAAATATATAATTGAATTTGCTTTCGGTGATATTTATACCAGAGGCGGATTGACTTTAAAAGAGAGGGAAATGATTACGATAGTTTCTCTTTTATCTATGGGAGGGGCGGAACCTCAGCTTAAAGTGCATATCCATGCAGCTTTAAATGTAGGTATTTCGAAAGAAAGTATAATCGAAGCCTTTATCCAATGTATCCCTTACGCAGGTTTCCCAAGGGTACTCAACGGAGTTAATACTGCAAGAGAGGTGTTTGAAAAGAAATAAATATAGTTGTAATATGTATTTATTATATTAGTCACATTTAATTTTATTTAATAATAAACAAGAATGTATCAGGTCTTATTCTTTAATTATCAGTATATTAAGTATGAAAACCAATTTTTATATAAGACAAATTTATTCAGTCTGATATATGGTATGTTTATTTATTTTGATATTTTAACATTATTGCGGTACGGCTTGATCTATAAATTATGTTTATTAATGTATTCGGTAAAATCCTTGTATTTATTTATTAATAAATATTTCTATACTTTTAATCAAAAATCCTTAATTTACTTTTAGAAGTTGTTTTAACATCTCTTTTATAAGCTCATCTTCCGTGTTTTATTATTATATATTTTTATCATAAACTATATTTTATTTAATTAAAACTTTTAAATAAATAATTATAATATTGATAAAATCCCAGTAATTGGATTACTCAAAATATAAATATTTATGCTATCCTAACAGTACGCAAAATAAGCTGAAATAAATTTTAATAGATGATAAAATAAACAAGTCAAAATATTTAAGGAGCAGAGTATGCAGTGGAATGAAAAATTGCAGATTATAATTGATTATGTGGAAGATCATCTCCAGAGAAAAGAAGAAAGCATTGACAGATCCGAAATAGAAAAAATAGCGGGATGTTCATATGGTTTCTTTCAAAAGGTATTTTCATATATGAATGATATAAGCTTTTCTGAGTATATTCGTTTAAGAAAACTTACTCTGGCAGGTTACGACCTTAAAAGCAGCGATATAAAAGTCGTTGATTTAAGTTACAAGTACGGATATGATTCTCCCACTTCATTTACAAAAGCATTTCAGCAGTTTCACGGAGTATCTCCCAGTGAGGCGAGAAAAGGGGATATCAAGCTTAATGTATATCCCAAAATGAGGATATCCGTCAAACAAAAATATTCATGGAAAATCGAGCACACAAAACCGTTTAGGCTGATCGGGAAAAGCATTAAGGTCCTTTGTAACGAGAATGCAGATAAGAAAATCCCCGAGATTTGGAGTAATTCTCAAAAGGACGGAACGTTCCATAATCTTGTTCTGGCGGATACTGCCGATAATAAGGGAATGTTTGGTGTTATGAGAGGATACGATAAAGAAAAAAATGAAATGGAGTATTCTGTCATGGTGATATCAGATAAAGAACTTCCCGATGGATTTACAGAGATTATGGTTCCGGAAGCTTCGTGGGCTATATTTGACTTAAGAGGGGCTCCTCCAAAGTCGGTTCAGGAATGCTGGAAATATTTGAATGAAGAATGGATTTTGAATTATCCGTTTAAACATGCCAACTGTCCGGAGTTGGAATGGTACAGCGACGGGAATGTTTTTGATGAAGATTATCTGAGTCAGATATGGATACCGATTATAGAGGAGGAATAGAAAATGGTACATTTGGTTTACTGTGACAACATAGGCAAAAAAGGAGAAAAGGTTTTAGATAAGATTTTAAATGGAAGTAAAACAATGGTCGTCAGAGGTGCAGCTGGAAGAAAAATACCTCACAGCAGAGTATTTGAAGGGGAGACTCTTTATTTCATGCAAAAGGGTACTACTGATATTTGTGCAAAAGCTACGGTTAAAGAAGTAAAAAATTATTTAAAACTTGAAGATGAAGAAATAACAAAAGTTCTTGAGGAAAATCAGCCGAAGTTAAACTTATCTGATAAGCAAAAAACAAGATGGCATAAAAAATGTCTATGTCTCGTTGAGTTTGAAAATTTGGAAGAAATAGAACCGCTGGAATTCGATCATCAAGGAAATATGGATGATTGGCTAATAATAGAAAAAATAGAAGATGTGGTCGTAGGGACAAGCATTCCTTACAATTATGAAAAAAGCAGATTTAAGAAGTAAGTCTGACTTATAAAAATAAAAAGCACCTGATTGGTGCTTTTTTAGTAGGATAAAATCATCCTTGAAAAATTTATAAAAGTATTATTTAATTTTTTTATAAGGAGGGTAATGATGAATATTAATATTTTAGATTTATTACCATATATCGTATAGATTAGTACTGCGTATTTAGGATACAGACAAGCTATCAAAAACTCTGAAAATCAAGTTGAGGCTTTTAAAGTTAAATATGAACAGGACTTAAAGATAATGGAAAATAACCATATTCAAGAAATGAAAACATTAGAAAAAAAATTAGAATTAAAGATAAAAGAAGATGAACAAAATCTCGCCAGCGATATTTTAAAGGATGTTATACTAAATCCTGGTATGTTAAATAATTTAACAGATGTAATAAAAGGAATAAGTGATTTAGAAAAATTAGTTGAAAAATAAATTCAATAAAAATTTATTTAATCGTAGATAATATCTAAATTAGTAAAAGTCTAAAAAGAAAGTGTATGTAGCTTTCTTTTTTATAATTGAAATAAAAAAGCCATTTCAAAAGGATATAATCCTTTGAAACAGCTAAGTCTGCAAAATGGTGCCGATGGCCGGACTCGAACCGGCATGGATTTCTCCGCATGATTTTGAGTCATGTGCGTCTGCCAATTTCGCCACATCGGCTTGAAGTACTAAATGATTATATCATTAACTTTCATTATTTTCAAGTATGACTTTTTCATTTTTTGAACTTATTATATTAAATACTACTGAGGTAAGTACAAGTCCGCTTCCTATCAAGGATATAAAACTTGGTATTTCTCCTATAACAAGGGCTACCCATATAGGATTTAGTATCGCTTCAAGCATTGAAATGAGTGAGGCGTCAACGCTTGGGGTAGTTTCGATACCCTTTGAGAAAAACGCGTAAGATACACCCATTTGGAATATACCCAGTATTATTATACCGAAGACTCCCGCTATATCGAGTGCAGCCTCATTTCCCTGAAGCAGTACAGGAACAGAAATAAGGAATATCAGTGCATTTCCTATTATGCTCGCGTCCAGTGCGCTTGAATCTTCGTAAGAATTGAATATAAACATTCCCGAATAGCCGACTCCCGCAAGTATTGCAAGTATATTACCCATCATCGCTCCCGAGCCCACTTTATCCATAAAGAAAAGAACTACGCCTATGAATGCTATTGATACTGTTATAAGCTGCTTCTTGGTAGGGAACTTTTTAAAGAAGAATATACTAAGTATTATCACGAAAATGGGGGCAGTGTACTGAAGTATTATCGCATTTGCCGCTGTTGTAAGCTTTGTCGCGTATACGAACAGTATCCCCATAGATACATAAGAAAGACTTGCAAAAATCACATGCTTATTGAATTTGAAATCAAAGGCACCTTTTATAAGGATCAGAGTTATGGTAGATAAAAATGCTCTTACCCCGCTTATTGCCATAGGCTGCCATGGAATATATTTTATAAGTACTCCGTTGAGGCTCCATAAAAATGCCGCTATTACTATGTATATCGCTCCGTTTTTTCTGCTTTTTTCCATATAATTCTCCTAATAAACAATACTTTTTTATTATAGCAAAATTGTTTAGAAAAATATAATTTTTTTTTCATTTTCTTTTTATAATTTTTTTGGTAATATATAATGTGGAAACATGTGAAAAAAAGGTGGAAAATGGATGAAATATAAAAATATCGATCCTATAGTTTTAATTCCTGCTTATATGCCTGATGAAAAACTCATCAATGTAGTAAAGGAATTAATAAAAAATGATGAAAAGATATTGATAGTCAACGACGGAAGCGGTCCCGACTTTGATAATATATTTGAAGAAGCAAAAAAACTCGGATGTGTGGTTTTGGAGCATGATGTCAACAAGGGAAAGGGAAGGGCTTTAAAGACAGGGTTTAAATACTGTATTGAAAATAATTACAGTGCGGTAACCGCAGATGCAGACGGTCAGCATTTGCCAAAAGATATAATGAATATCGAAAGAGTCCTCGATGAAAATCCGGATAAAATGATATTAGGCGTAAGGGATTTTGATGAAACCACTCCTATGAGAAGTATGCTTGGAAATACTATAACCAGAAAAGTATTCAAAGTAATAAACGACGGAGATGAAATAGTAGATACTCAAACGGGGCTTAGAGGTTTTTCTCTTGATATGATAAAAGATATCATCGATATAGAAGGGGAGAGATATGAATTTGAAATGAATATGCTCCTGGAACTAAAGGAGCGAAATATAGAAGTAATTCAAGAGCCGATTGCGGTAGTTTATATAGATGACAACGAATCATCTCATTATGATACTTTGAGAGATTCACTCAGAGTATATAAGAGGATAATCAAATATATAATCTCTTCGACTTCCTCTGCTCTTGTAGATTATTTAAGTTTTTGTTTATTTACTTTCTTCGGGCTCCCTTTGCTCGTAGCTACATATACTGCAAGGCTTATTTCTTCGCTGTTTAATTATACTTTAAACAGGAAATATGTATTTAAAAATGACGGTCATATAGGCAAGACCATGTTTAAATATTACATACTGGTCGTCATAGTTGCATTTTTAAGTTACTTCTTCACAAATGTGGTACATAATTACATAGGTATAAATGTCTATATTGCAAAAGCTGTAGTGGATATGTGTTTATACGTAGTAACATATAACGGTCAGAAATACTTTGTTTTTAAATAATTTGGCATTATTAATTATAATATAAATATTTAGCGGGCTTTGTTTGCTCGCTAATATTTTATGGCAGGAAATAAAAAATAATCGGAAGGAATAGAATAATATGAAATTTAAAAACCCCATGCTGGTCGTATCGGATATGGAAAAGTCAAAGAAATTTTATAAGGACGTTTTGGGCCTTAGAGTTATCCTTGATTTTGGAGCAAATATTACCTTAACAGGGGGACTATGCCTACAAACTAGAGAAAGTTACGAAGAGTTTATTGAAGTTTCAAATGATGATATTAAATTTGCCGGCAATGATTTTGAAATTTACTTTGAAGAAAGTAAGGTAGGGGAATTCGATAAGTTTATAGATAAACTGGAGAGTATGAAGGATATTAAATATGTTCATAAATCAAAAGAACACTCATGGGGACAAAGAGTTGTTCGTATATACGACCCCGATTATCATATAATCGAAATTGGGGAAGATATGAAGAACGTATGCAAAAGATTTGCCGACAGCGGTATGAATAAGGAAGAAATCGCTGTGAGGATGGATGTTCCCGTCAAATTTGTAAATAATTTACTTAAATAGAATATGATTTATTTATCTGATAATTTTTAGATTAATCATCGTAAAAAAAATGATATATAAAAATAAATTCCAAATAACTCGGCTAATTAGAATTAACATCTTAAATAACATTTAATAAAACCAAAAAATCATATTTACTGATAAATTGTTTCACATTGGTAAATAAAAAAACAGCACTGTATGATAAGTGCTGTTTTTTCATTTTTACTGCATATCTTCCTGCATAGCTCTCATTGCCGAAACCGAACCGCCGTCGTATAAAATATCCACTCCGCATAAATAACTGCATTCGTCGCTTACCATGAAAGCCATCATCTTTGCGATTTCTTCAGGTTCACCGAGACGTCCCATCGCTCCTCTGAGAGCAAAAGAAGCAGCTTCTTCGCCTTCAACTTCTCCCATAGGTGTTTTGAATGTTCCCGGAGATATAGAAACAACACGAATACCTTTCTTTCCGCAGCGTACAGCCATTCTCGATGTAAACCATGTAACGAAGTTCTTGGAAATCGTATAAGCCATACCCGTCGCTTGTTCTTGAGGTACGGATTGAAGCATTTGATTTGCCGCCGCTTTAAAGGCGTCTACATCTTTAAGGCTAAGTTTATAGACTTCCTTTGGAACATTTGCTTCGGGAAGCATATATGCCGACATGGATGATACGTTGAGTATACAGCTTCCTTCATTCATTACCTCTGCAAATTCTTCGTCTATATTGATAGTTCCTACCGCATTTATGGTAAATATTTTTTCTGCGTCTGCCATGTGAGGGGAAACACCCGCCGCATGTATTACAGTTTTTACGTTTCCTTTTGATTTTGCATATTCAACTAATTTCTTTACCGATTCCCTATCAGAAGCATCACCCGGGAATGCTTCTGCATCGATACCAAGATCTTTTAATTCTTTTATTGCATTATCAAGTTTTGATACGGTCCTTCCCACCAAGATTATTTTATGATTTTACCGAGAATTTTAGCCGTTTCCAGCCCCATTCCGCTTCCGCCGCCTGTTACTACACATATATTGTCCATTTTAATGCACCTCCTGTTTTATCATGCATTTTAATATTATATAAATTATACCACAATATGGTGTAAAGGATATCAGTTAATTTTTATTAAGAGCTAAAAAATCATAAAAAGAAGCATACAAATAAATAATAAAATACAAAAAATGCTTAAGTTTATTAAAAGTGACGAAGGAAAAGAACTTCTCGAAAAAAGCGGTTATATAACCAATTAAAACGAAAACTTTACTTTTTTTTAGAATATATTTTAAAGTTAAAGCATGTATTTTAAATGATTTGAAACTATTTAGCTGTATTTATATCATATTTTATTATAACAGATAAAAAATATTACATAAATTTACACCTTTACAAAAATATATTTTGTGTGGTAATATCTAGTTATAACCAGTTATGATCGGAAAGGCTAATGTTATGTATAATATTGACAGAAACAACTCAAAACCTTTATATCTCCAGCTTGAAGAGCTTATAAGAGAGAGTATAGAGAAGGGGATTTATAAAAGAGACGAAAAAATACCTTCGGAATCGGAGCTTATGAATAAATATGATTTAAGCAGGATAACCGTCAGGAATGCCTGCAATCATCTTGTCAAAGAGGGGATACTTTACAGAGTAGCGGGTAAGGGTACATTCGTATCATCTCCCAAAATAATGACATCTTCTCTTGCATATATGGGATTTAGAGAACAGCTCGAAAGAATGGGATACGAAACGACAACGAAGCTTATACGAAAAAAGTATAATAAAATCTACTCCTTTAATAAGTTTTAATTTAAATATAGAAGAAAACAGCGATGTCATGTTCATCAAAAGGCTCAGACTTGTAGATAACGAACCTATAAGCCTTCACCATACTTATTTAAGCTACGATAAATTCAAAGAAATATATAGTTCGGACAGGCTTGAAAGCGAACAGTTATGTGTACTTATAGAAGATGAATACGGAATAACCCCGAAGAAAGTTCTTGAAACATTGGAGTCTATGACCACCACAGAGGAAGTATCTCAAATATTCGAAACGGAAAAAGGATATCCGCTTCTTATCCTTGAAGATATAATGTACGAGGAAGAAGCGAAGCCTTATGAATATTCAAAAGTTATTTTCAGGGGAGATAAGGTAAAGCTTAAATACGAATTCAATAATTAGAAGTCGGTTAGTGATATCAGATTTAATAAAATTAAATTTATAATAAAAAGACAATACTTTAGGGTATTGTCTTTAAGTCTTTATTAATGTCTTTTTATCATTTTAAATCCATTCTTACCGCTATCCAGTAATATCAATTTATATGTTTCATTGTATTTTACATTCAGTTTGATAATGTTGTTACATGGTATTTCTCTTTTATCTTTTAATTTCAAATAATATTTTATGGAAAATTTCGATAGGTCGGTGTTTTCTTGAAAGTCCTCGGGATAAAATTCATTTGTCAAAATTTCGTTTTTATCCAATATGCTGTTATCTGCATTTTCTACATTACCTCCGCCGATTTGATTTCCGTCAATAAAATATTCATAGTGCAGTCCGTAAATCTCTTTAACGCTTTTATTTTTGATGGAAATGCTAAAAGTGTCTTTTGTGTTTTTATCGTTTGTACATGCAGTCAATGCCGATAAACATAACAATATCAATATTATGTATATGAGTTTTCTCATTATATCCCTCTTATATAATATGTTTAATTATATTTTATCTTATATCAGATATCTAAATCGGATATTAATGTTAGATTAATTTTTCATTAATTATACGTCTAATATGATTTTGAAAGGGCTGAGAGTATATTTATAGAAATCAAAGGAGGAAAAATTTATTATATTTAAAATATTCTATTGACAAAATCAGTATATATAAATATACTGGTATTAAGTGGTTATAACTAGATATATCCAGTTATAATATTTAAAGGAGGCGTTAATAAAATGGCTTATGTTTCAATGAAGAAGATGTTAAAAGATGCCAGAGCCGGTCATTATGCCGTAGGAGCATTTAATATTGTAAATTATCTTACTGCAAAGGCTGTGGTCGATGCGGCTTGTGATTTAAAAGTCCCGGTAATACTTCAAACTTCGGTAAAGACCGTAAAACAGTTTGGTATAGAAGAATTTATGTCATTCTTAAGACCGATATGCGAGAATGCAAGCGTAGATGTGGCGGTTCATTTAGACCATTGTACGGATAAAGAATATGCGAAGAGATGTATGGACGCAGGTTGGAGTTCGATAATGTTCGACGGTTCAAAGACACCTTTGGAACAAAATATAAAAGATACTCTTGAAGTCAAGGATTACATCAGCGGAAGAGATATATCTCTCGAAGGAGAAGTCGGAAGTATAGTAGGTGTGGAAGATGATATCGTGGTACATAAAGATGACGCAGCTTATGCAAGCAGAGAAGACTGCGAAAAGTATTTAAAAGAAACAGGTGTGGATTGTCTCGCTCCTGCTATAGGAACGGCTCACGGAGTATATAAAGGAGAGATTAAGCTCAATTACGATTTGTTTAAAGAAATAGATGATATTTCTCCGATCCCTCTGGTTCTTCACGGCGGTACGGGACTGAGTGATGAGATGTTTGGAAAGCTTATTGATTTAAGGGCTAGTAAAGTAAATATTTCAACGGCGATAAAAATAGCCTACTGTCAGGGAATGTACGCTTATTCATCGGCAAACAGAGATGAAAACGATCCTCTTAAACTTGATGATTACGTATATAAGAGAATATATGCCCTTGCATTTAAGCATATAAATTTCTTTACTCTAAGAAAGGGGAGCATAAACGATGAGTGATTATAATTTCAAACCGAATTATTTATGTGATATGCACTGTCATACAACTCGTTCCGACGGACTTTGCACTCCCAAAGAACTTATAGACCTTGCAGCAGGGGAAGGAATGAACGTACTTACCATTTCCGACCATGATATGATACCTCCGAATACTGTTGAGGTTGACGGTAAAGAAGTCGACAGTGTGGAATATGCAAAATCAATAGGTGTCAATCTTCTTAAAGCCTGTGAATTTTCATGTGATACCGATGTCGATGATGTACATATGGTAGCTTACGGATGTGACTTTGAAAATGAAAAAATCAAAGCTGTCATGGAAGATATCGCAGACAGCAAGATAGAAAGCTATAAAGAGTTTTTAAACAGACTTAATTCTCTCGGATACGATATCACTCTTGAAGAAGTACTTAATTACGGCGGACAGAAGAGAAGCGAAAAGGAAATGCAGAAGAAGCTCATATTCAACCTTATGGCTGATAAAGGGTATACGAGGACTTGG
Source organism: Anaerofustis stercorihominis DSM 17244 (assembly GCF_000154825.1). NCBI lineage: Bacteria > Bacillati > Bacillota > Clostridia > Eubacteriales > Eubacteriaceae > Anaerofustis > Anaerofustis stercorihominis. The sequence goes on from NZ_DS560015.1 coordinate 397,344, forward strand.
TCGGACGCAAAGAAAATGTCAAAAAAAGATAAAAGGCTCAATGTGAGAAGACGAAAACCGAACCCCGCAGATATTATAAAAATAGTACACGAAGCGGGAGGTATAATCGTTCTTGCTCATCCATATTTGATAGCGGACGAAGTAAGCTTAAAAGGAGAAACTGTTTCAAGAAGCGAATACATAGATAATCTTATCGAAAACGGACTCGACGGTATAGAAGCAAGTTATACTTACGATAAAACAAGTTATAACGGAAACATGAAAAAAGAAGATATAATAAGAGAAGTAAAAGAAAAGTACAGTGACAGAGTAAAGATAATTTCGGGAGGTTCCGATTTTCACGGGGATCATAAGAAAGACCCCGATAATCCAAGATTTATCGGAGAATGCGGGATAGACTACGATTACTTTATAAATAATGAGCTGTTAAAAAAACTTATTTAAAGGAGATATGAAATGTCTGTAGATTTCACTAAAATGACAAAAAAAGATGTAGGAAAGCTTTTTGATTACGCAAGTCTTGCAAAGGACTTGACTGAAGAACAAGTAAGAAATGGATGTAAGGAAGCTATAAAATATAATTGCAAAGCTTTTTGTTATTCCTCTTCATACTGGACACCTGTAGTTAAAGAAGAGCTTGAAGGTACGGATCTTCTTATCGGTGCTGGGATAGGGTTCCCTCTCGGTCAGCAGACGAGTGCGGTAAAGGCTTTCGAAGCAGAGGAAGCCGTTAAAATGGGGGCTACGGTATTGGATAACTGTATGAACGTAGGGAATATGAAAGAAAAGAAATACGACGCCATAAAAGCGGAATTTAAAGACTATGTAAGTGCTGCGGGCGGAGTCCTTACCAAGATGATAATCGAGTGCTGTATGCTTACGGATGAAGAAATAAAAATCGCATGTGAACTATGTGTCGAAGCGGGGATTGATTATGTAAAATCGTCTACGGGACATTATGCGGGACCTACGATGGAACAGACAGTTTTAATGAGGGACTGCTTAAAAGGAACAAAAACGAAACTTAAGGTATCGGGAGTAAAGGCTCCGAAACCTCAAAATGCTTATGCATACTTAATGGCAGGTGCGGAACTCATAGGAACACAGGACGCACCTATGATAATAGATTCTCTGGATTTAATGAGAGAAGTCGGGATAGTTCCCAAGTATCAAGGATAAACAGATAATGAATATAATATAATTCCTCCAATATAACTTATCTTTAACAAAAGGACGCGGGAAACTGCGTTCTTTTATTTTATTTATGTAAGATGATAATTATATATGCTTATTTATTTTGGTTTTAGTCATAGGAGTATTTATGAATTTAAAATTAAAGATATAATATATATCCTTCTTTATAATTAAAAAATGATTAATATTGTAACCGAAAAATTTATATATCCTGTTTTATGATATAATATAAAAAATTTGTATAAAGAGGCAGTAAGATGACATTTAAGAAACAACATTTTTATAAAAAAACAGTTTTACTTATTACATTGATTGCTATTATATTTTCTTTTTTCGGTTGTCAAAGAGAAGAGAGTGCCGAGGAGTTATATGCTTCAGGCGAAAAATATTTCAAAGCACAGGATTTTTATAATTCCATAGAAACCTTAAATAAAGTGGAAGAAAATAAGCTTAAAAAGGAAAAAGAAGCAAATAGGTATTATATGATAGGATATTCATACTGGCAGTTAAAGAGATTTGATACCGCAGTCGAACCGCTTGAAAAAGCCGATAAGTTGGAGCCAGAGAATGAAGAATACATGATAACTTTAGCCAGAGTATATAATATAAACGATAATATTGATAAAGCGGAGGAATATTATTCAAAGGTAACTAAGGTAAATGATAAAAACGAAAAAGCATATGAAAGTCTAGGTTCAATATATATAAAGAAAAATCAACCTAAAAAAGCTATTGCATATTTAAAAAAAGCCGTAGATATTTACCCTGAGTATGCAAATGCCTACGGGAATATGGCTATAGCCTATGATATGTTAAATGATAAAGAAATGACAAATTATTACTTAAAGAAGGCAAAGAGTCTCGGGTACAATAATCTACCTGCCATAAGAGATATAAAAAATAAAGAATAGTATATTTATTACAATATCGATTTGTATAATATTGTAAAGTAATGTAAAATTTATGTAAAATCAAAATAAACAATAAGTAAAATATAAGAAAAGCAAATGTAATATGTGTTATATTTATCTCGGTTCTTATATTTTATTTAGGAAAAATAAGAAACGGAGCAGAAAAATGTTTAATATTGTTTTATTTAATCCTGAAATTCCGCAGAATACCGGAAACATTGTAAGAACTTGTGCAGTAACAGATACAAAACTTCATCTTATAAAACCACTCGGCTTTAGTATAAAGGATAAATACTTAAAAAGAGCGGGTTTAGATTACTGGGATGAGGCAACAATAAGTGTATATGAAAATTTTGAAGATTTCCTTGATAAAAATGATGTAAAAAATCTTTATTTACTCACGACAAAAGGAGATAAGAATTACACTGATTTTAAATTTGAAGAAAATGATTATTTTATGTTCGGAGCCGAAACGAAAGGGCTTCCGGATTATATTCACCAAAAATATCCGAGTACAAGGCTTAGGATTCCCATGATACCGAAAGAGAATGCAAGGTGTTTAAATTTATCGAACAGCGTAGCGGTACTATTATATGAGGCACTTAGACAGCATAATTTCGAATCTATGAAATAAACTATATTAAGCCTGACCTTTTTTTGGTGTAAAGGGGAGGAAAGAATATGGATATTATGATGTTGATTCAGCTCTTCGGAGGCCTGGGTTTATTCCTTTACGGAATGGATCTTATGGGTGAAGGGCTAAAGAAAGCTGCAGGGAACAAACTCAAGGACATACTAAACAAGGTTACCAGTAATCCTATAAAGGCACTTGCTTTGGGTACGATAGTAACTATGATAATTCAAAGTTCTTCTGCGACGACTGTGCTTGTGGTAGGTCTTGTAAATGCAAACCTTATGACCCTTGCTCAGGCGGCAGGGGTGATTTTGGGGGCGGATATCGGTACTACCATAACGGGACAGATAATCGCTCTTAACCTATCGGACTACGCACCTTTATTCATAGGTATAGGTGCAGCCATACTTATGTTTGCGAACAAGGATAAACTAAAACACGTTGCGGAATGTATTTTGGGTTTTGGTATTTTATTTTTCGGCATAAGCGTTATGTCTACGGTTTTAAAACCTCTTGCAGACAATCCATTCTTTACCAATATGCTTGTAAGTTTGGGACATTACCCGATCCTCGGTCTTCTTGCAGGCGTCTTTGTAACGGCAGTGATACAGTCTTCTTCCGCATCTATCGGCTTGCTTCAGGCTCTCGCAATCGGCGGTGCTTTTGCCGGAGTTGAGGGATATGAAGCTCTTGGTGTGGTCGTTCCTATAGTTTTAGGTATGAATATCGGAACATGTGCAACGGCTATGATAGCAATGATAGGTGTTGAAAGAGAGGCTAAACAGGCGGCGGTATTTCATCTTATTACCAAAACAGTTGGGGTAATATGGATGATGTCTTTATTATTCTTAACAGGAGCGTTTGCTAAAGACGGGCATAGTTTTGTTTTTAATTTTATATTATCAATATCGGGAAGTGATCCTACTCAGCAGATCGCAAACTTCCATACTATGTTCAACGTAATCAACGCATCGTTGTTATTATTCTTAAGTAAACCTATTATTAAGTTTATAGAGAAAGTTCTGCCGGTGAAAAAAAAAGACGAGGAAAGCGATTTTACACTCAAATTGAATGATATTTTGTTGGAAAATCCCGCATTTGCTGTTTCGGAAGCGTTAAACGAAGTCGAAACAATGTCGGAAATCGCTTATAAATCGGTAAATCTCGCCTCGAATGCATGCATAAACAATGAATTTGAAAATATCGAAGAGGTCGAGCTTTTGGAAAATCTAATCAATAAGTACGAAACGGGAATCGCAGAATTCGTTATAAAGATTTCCGCTTTGGACGCAAGCATTCAAAGTGCGGATTTTACCGTCCATCTTCATCAGGTAATACACGATATCGAAAGGATAGGTGATTACTGTATGAGTATGGTGAGAATTGCGCAGAATAAAAGAGACGACGGCGTGGTCTTCAGTGAAAATGCAACGAGAGAGTTAAGTGAAATGTATGAAATGGTAAGAAAGAATTTAAGACTTGCTATAGACGCATTTAAAGAAAAAGATTTAACAAAGGCCGTTAAAACGGACCTTATGGAAGAAGAAATAGATAAAAAAGAAGATGAACTCAGAAAAGCACACATAGACAGACTTAACAGAAAGTCTTGCACTCCCGAAGCCGGTGTTGTATACTTTGATATAGTAGCCGATTTGGAAAGAATCGGCGATTACAGTGCACATATCGGAGGTTTTGTAAAGGAATACGTGGAATTATTATCACGCAGACAATTTGACATGCTTCCATAGGAGGTAAAAAATGAATTATGATGTAATTATTATCGGTGCGGGTCCCGCAGGTTTAAGCGCAGGGCTTTATGCATCAAGGTCTACACTAAATACTTTGATCATCGAAAAGGCAGTCGTAGGCGGACAGATTACCACTACAACCGAAATCGAAAATTATCCCGGAGCCAGTGAAGTTACGGGACCGGAACTCGTAGAAAAAATGAAAGAACAATGCCTTAGTTTCGGAGCGAATATAGTAAGTGACGAAGTAATAAGTGTTGAGAAAAAAGACGACGGGATGTTTTATGTTAAAGGCAGCAAAGAAGAATATATAGGAAAAACTTGTATTATCGCCTCAGGTTCTACACCTAAAGAACTTGGTATAAAAGGAGAGAGAGAATTCAGGGGGATGGGAGTATCTTACTGTGCCACTTGTGACGCCGGTTTCTTTACGGGCTTTGAAGTGTGTGTGGTAGGAGGCGGTGATACCGCTTTGAAAGAAGCGATATACTTAACCAAATTTGCAAAAAAAGTAACTATCATTCATAGGCGTGACCAGTTCAGAGGCGGAAAGAGCTGGGAAAAGAAAGCCAGAGCCAATGATAAAGTACATTTCTTACTAAGTCATGAACCGGTGGAAATCCTCGGTGAAAACGGTATGGTGACGGGAATAAAAGTCAAAAACAAGAAGACAGGGGAAGTATATGATTATAAGACAGACGGCGTTTTCATGTTCGTAGGTCATAATCCGAACAGTACTCTTGTTAAAAACTTGGTCGAAGTTGATGAAAAAGGTTATATAGTAACCGATAACGCTCTTCAAACGTCGGTAAAAGGACTTTTCGTTGCCGGAGATGTAAGACAGAAGAATTTAAGACAAGTCGTTACAGCGGCTTCTGACGGCGCTATATGCGCAACAGGTGCCGAAGAATATATAGATGAATTGATTTAGATTATAGTTATATGAATACTTAAAAGCGTTAAATTACTTTTAGCGCTTTTTTCTTTACAAAAAACTTGAAAAAAACATGAAAAAAGCATAAAATAAATATATTATACAGTATAGAGGTATAAAATTTATGAGGTTTGATATGAAGAAGATATTCAGTATATTAATAGCTTTCTTTTTTCTCCTGACAGTCGTCGGGTGCACGAGTAAAGCAGATAGTACCGATCCCAACAATAAAAAATTTAAAATAGCATATATTTCGGATACATACGGAGAAGAAGATGTTAAGAATAAAGAAATCATCGATGGTGTAAATGAATCATTTAAAAATTATGATTTCTCTTTCGATATAAAAGTACCTAAATCTTCTGAGAATTATGAAACAGTTGCTAACGGATTATTATCATCCACAAAATATGATTTGGTCCTTGCCAATTCGCCGGCGGTATGTTCATCCCTTCTCGCAGTCCATAGCGATTACCCGACAAGTAATCTTGGATTTATAGGGTACGGAGATGAAACGAACAACTCAATGAGCATTACCTTCAAAAATGAAGAAGGGGCTTTCCTCTCGGGTTATTTGGCCGCTAAGTCTACAAAGACCAATGTTTTGGGATATATAGGTGCTTATGAAAATAAAAACCAAGACTATGAATATGGATTTATGAGCGGTGCAAAAGCTGCAAATGCAAATGTAAAAGTTGAAAAGGCATTTACAAATTCCTATATCGACGCACAGGCAGGAAGTAAGATAGCCGAGGAACTCGTTTCAAAGAAAGCTGATGTTTTCTTTACGGTTTGCGGTGCGGGAGCTATAGGGGTCGATAACGTTATAAGAGAAAAAGGTCTTAAAGTAATAGATTCCGACCTTTATAATAAATCCGATAATGAAATAAAGCTTGGTGAAATTTATAAAATTATAAAAATGCCGCTATGTCTATATGTGATTCGGTTATATTCGAATCATTCAATAAAAATGTAAATAATTTAGGTGTGGGTGATTCAGTAGTTAATTTGAAATTGAATCCAAATTTCTATAAAGAAGGCGACAGTGTAACATTAGAATTGGAAGAGTGTAAAAAAGATATTGCTACAGGTGCTCTAAAAGTACCAAAAGACAATAAGTCGTTTGAGACTTTCAAATATAAAACAAAATAATAAGGAGACGACCAAAATGGATATAAAATATGAATTAGTAGAAAAAAGAAAAGAAAAACCGGATGAAAATAATTTAGGGTTCGGTAATTATTTTACCGACCATATGTTTATAATGGATTATACCGAAGGGAAAGGATGGCATGACGCAAGAATAGTTCCTTACGGACCTTTATCCATAGATCCCGCAATGATGGTTCTTCACTATGCACAGGAAACTTTTGAAGGACTTAAAGCTTACAGAAACGAAAAAGGTGAAATCTTATTATTCAGACCTGAAATGAATGCAAAACGTATGATTAACTCAAATAAGCGTATATGTATGCCGGGAGTGCCTGAAGATATGTTCGTGGAAGCGGTTGAAAAACTCGTTAAATGCGAAAAAGACTGGGTACCTGCAAAAGAAGAAACATCATTATACATCAGACCTTTTGTATTTGCTTCAGAGAGCAGTGTAGGAGTTCATCCAGCAAAGACATATAAATTTATAATCATCTTATCTCCTGTAGGAGCTTATTATCCCGAAGGAGTAAACCCTGTTAAGATTTGGGTTGAAGATGAATATGTAAGAGCAGTAAAAGGCGGTACGGGATTTACAAAATGCGGCGGTAATTATGCGGCAAGTATCGCAGCTCAGGTAAAAGCGGAAGAAAACGGATATACTCAAGTACTTTGGTTAGACGGTGTACACAGAAAATACGTTGAAGAAGTAGGTACGATGAATGCAATGTTCGTTATCGACGGAAAAGTCGTTACGGCGGCTCTTGACGGTTCCGTACTTCCGGGAGTTACGAGAGATTCCATAATCCATATACTAAAAGACTGGGGAATGGAAGTAGAAGAAAGAGATTTAAGTATAGACGAACTTATGGATGCGGCAAGAAGCGGAAAATTGACCGAAGCATTCGGTACCGGTACCGCAGCGGTAATATCTCCTATCGGAGAGCTATGCTATAAAGGCGAAGCCGTAGAAATCAATGGTTTTAAAACAGGCGAACTTACTCAAAAACTATATGACACTTTAACAGGTATCCAATGGGGTAAAATAGAAGATAAGTTCGGATGGACAAGAAAAATAGATTTATAAAAGAAAAGGAATATATAAAATGAGTGAATTACTTGCTCCTGCCGGAGATTTGGAAAAGTTAAAATATGCGTTTACTTACGGTGCGGACGCTTGTTACCTTGGAGGTAAAAAGTTTTCCATGAGAGCGAATGCGGGAAACTTTACTATAGATGAAATACGAGAAGGAGCCGATTTTGCTCACAGCAAAAATGGGAAAGTTTATGTTACTATCAATATTTCCGGAAGGAATAATGATTTTAGCGAGCTTGCAAAGTATGTAAAAGACTTAGATAATGCCGGAGTTGACGGGATAATAGCCGCCGACCCCGGTATTATCATGACCGTAAGAGATACTCTTCCTGATATGAAGATATCTCTTTCCACACAGTCCAGCACAACGAATTATAAAAGCGTTGAATTTTGGAAACGTAACGGAGTAAACAGGATAGTCCTTGCCAGAGAACTTTCTTTTGAGGATATCAAAGGGATATGTGAAAATAAACCCGAGGGAATGGAAATAGAAACGTTCGTTCACGGAGCTATGTGTATTTCTTATTCCGGAAGGTGTTTACTAAGTAATTACCTTACAGGCAGAGATGCAAACAGGGGAGACTGTGCACAGCCTTGCAGGTGGAAATATTCTCTTATGGAGAGTACGAGAGAAGGAGAATACTTCCCTATAGAAGAGCATAAAGAAGGCAGTTTTATCTTTAACTCAAAAGACCTATGCCTTATAAATCATATTCACGAGCTTATGGAAGCGGGAGTAGACAGTTTTAAGATTGAAGGCAGGATGAAGAGCATATTCTACGTTTCTACCGTTGTTAATGCATACAGAAATGCTATTGATGCATATGAAAGAGACAAGGAAAATTATAAAATAGATGAAAGCTTATTTGAAGAACTTACAAAAGTAAGTCACAGACAATATACCGAAGGGTTTTTCTTTGGTAATGCCGATTCGTCCACTCAAAACTATGGAACAAGTTCTTATACCAGAAATTACGATTTTGTAGCTCAGGTAATCGGATATAATAAAGAAAAAGGTATGTACGAAATAGAGCAGAGAAATAAATTCTTTGTATCCGACGAATTGGAACTTGTTAGACCGAGAGAAAAAAGTATCACCTTTAAAATCAAAAAAATGTTTAACGAAAAAGGAGAAGAAGTCGAAAGTACTCCGCACCCTAAAGAAAGGTTATTTATTCAAACCGACGGCACCGAACTCAGCGAGTTTGAGCTGATAAGAAAAAGAGTATAACTTTCTAAAAATTGTATACAAATTATATGATTTGTGTTAAAATAATCGTGGTAAACATATTAATTTAATTATTGAAGGAGAATTTAAATAGATGAAAACTAGAGTACCTGTAGGGCTTTCAAATAAACACGTGCATCTTAGCAGAAAAGATATTGATGCATTATTTGGTGAAGGCTACGAATTAAAGATCAAAAAACCTATTTCACAACCGGGACAATTTGCTGCGGAAGAATTTGTCGATGTAGTAGGACCAAAAGGTACAATAAAAATGAGGGTTTTAGGTCCGGCAAGACCACATGCTCAAATCGAAATTTTGGCAAGTGATACTTTTAAGCTTGGTGTACCTAAAGTTATCAGAGATTCTTGGGATTTGGACGGAACACCCGGATGTATCTTAAGAGGACCTAAAGGTGAAGTAGAAATAGATAAAGGTGTTATAGTAGCAAGCAGACATATTCATATGACTATTTCTCAGGCAAAAGAATACGGAGTTAAAGACGGTGATATCGTTAAAGTCAGAGTTCCGGGAGAAAGAGGACTTATATTTGAAAATGTACTTATAAGATCCAACGAAAGATGCGGACTTGAAATGCATATAGACTTGGAAGAAGGAAATGCCGCAGGATGTAAAAACGGCGACATGCTTGAAATAATTAAAGACTAATTTAATACTTATTAAACAGACCGCATATGCGGTCTGTTGTTTTATATAGATATATAAATAAATAATAAAAAAGCACTCGTAAGTTTATGAATGCTTTTTTATTTATTATTAGGTTGGGGTAGCGGTCGTTTCAAAAATCTCGGGTAGAGATTTTTAGAAAATCCGACCGCGTTAAGAGCCTTCACGGCAATTGAGTGAAAGATTTTTATCCAATATTTTTATCTTTGGAAAAATATTGGCGGGTAGTAGGGCAGAGCCCTACAAAAGGGTTAAAGGGGCGGAGCCCCTGCTATGTTAATTATTTAATAATAATATTATTCTTTCCTATAAGCTCCGCAAGCTCATCTATAAGCCCTATTTCAAGCTGTACCCACATACTCTTGTCCGCAACATAGGATTTCTTTGAAACAGGGGAGAAAAGTACGACTTTTTTATCTCCTTTGTATTTGACGAAAAGTTTTCTGATATCGCTCATCGTTCTTTCATTTATCCTGTTTAGTACCAATGTAAGAGAATTGCCGATTATTTTCTTTGAATTTGCTTTCTTTATTTCGGGAGATACAGCTTTTTCCTGTACTTTTTTTATCCTTGGCTGAATAACGTCTTTTTTCCTTATTGCAGGCGGTCTGCTCCTTTTGTCTTCCATATCCCATATCTTATCTGCGATTATGGATACGCTTTTTTCCTCGTCTTCTTCTTTGACGCTTACCTGACCTTTTATTATTAGCTTATTGTCTTCTTTCAATATGTCCTTATATTCCTCGAATGTCCTCGGGAATACGACTATTTCCATATCCGAAGTCAAATCTTCAACTGTCATAAAAGCCATTTGCTTATTGTCTTTTTTTGTATAAATCACTTTTACATAAGTTACAAGTCCGCCAATCGTGATAAGTTCTCTCTTGTTTTTATTGAACTTATTATATTTATTGTTTACAGGGGGCTGAGGTTCCGCTTCTTCCTCTTCTTCGGAATTTTTATTGCCATACCTGTCATATACTTCATATAGCTGCATGCTCGTATATTTATTGAGGTCTTCTTCGTGTTCCGCAAGGGGATGTCCGCTTATGTACATTCCCATTACCTCTTTTTCGAATTTAAGCTTTTCTTTTGTTTCGAATTCCGCCATAGTAGGTATAGTCATTTCGATTTGTTCGTTTTCCTCCTGTGAAAGCATTTCAAGAAGAGTAGTCTGTCCCGCAATATTTTGTTTACGCTGTCTTAAAGTATCGTTTAAGAAGTCTTCATATACACAGTAAAGCTCTCTTCTGTTGTTTCCTAGGCTGTCAAAGGCTCCCGATAAAATCAAGCTTTCAACTCCTTTTTTATTTAAGGAATTGAATTCTATTTTATTTACAAAATCAGGGAATGAAGTAAAATCTCCTTTTTCTTCTCTTGCCTGGATTATTTCTTCAATGGCTGATTCTCCGAGTCCTTTTAATGCCAGTAAACCAAATCTTACGCTCCCGTTATCAACGGTAAAACGAGAATAACTCTTGTTTACATCGGGAGGAAGGAGTTTGATACCTTTTTCCTTTAAATGGTTCATGTATAACATCCTGTCGTCTGAACCTATATAAACGGTTATAAGGGCAGCCATGAATTCAGCGGGATAATAAGTCTTTAAATATGCGGTCTGATATGAGATAACTCCGTATGCCGCCGCATGAGATTTATTAAAACCATATGACGCAAATTTTTCCATCAAGTCATAGATTTCATTACCCGTCTTTTCATCTATACCTATCGCTACACAGCCGTGAACTTTTTCCTTGTCTTCACCTTTATTAAAGGCTTCTTCGTTACCGTGGAGAAAGATTTCTCTTTCTTTTGCGATAACTTCATGTTTTTTCTTACCCATGGCTCTTCTGATAAGGTCACTACGTCCCATTGAATAGCCTGCCAAGTCCCTAACTATCTGCATAACCTGTTCCTGGTAAATGATGATACCGTAGGTTACGTTAAGGATAGGTTCCAGTGAAGGGTGAAGATAGCTTATATTAGCAGGGTTATGTTTGTTATCTATATAGGTAGGTATCATGTCCATAGGGCCCGGACGATAAAGTGAGATACCCGCTATGATATCTTCAAATGTATTCGGTTTAAGTCTCTGCATGAAACTCTGCATTCCGGGGCTTGCAAGCTGGAATACACCTATGGTATCGCCTCTGCTTATAGTGTCGAAAACATTCTGATCAGTAAGGCTTATATTATCTATATCTACATCAATGCCCTTTGAGAGTTTTATATTATCCAAAGTATGTTTGATTACGGTCAAGTTCTTAAGACCCAAAAAGTCCATTTTAAGAAGCCCGAGTTCTTCTACCGTGGTCATGTTGAACTGTGCGGCTATACTGTCTTTATTCAAGTATAACGGTACATAGTCACTAACGGCTCTGTCGGAGATGATAACTCCCGCCGCATGAGTAGATGAATGCCTTGGCATACCTTCCACCGCTTTAGCGGTATCGAGAAGTTTCTTTATCGTAGGGTCTTCGTCGTACATCTGATGAAGTTCCGGGTTCATTGCAATGGCTTTTTCTATCGTTATCTTTGCTTCGTCGGGGATTAACTTAGCAATTTTATTGGATTGGTCGAAACTTATGCCCATACTTCTTGCTATATCTTTAACCGCCGCTTTCGGTTTTAGCGTTCCGAATGTAACTATCTGACTAACGTTGTCAAATCCGTATTTTTCGATAACGTATTCTATTGCTTCATGCCTTTTTTCGTAGCAGAAGTCGATATCGATATCGGGCATAGATACTCTTTCGTTATTTAGGAACCTTTCAAAGATAAGTGCATATTTGATCGGGTCGATTTGAGTTATATCCAGCGTATAACTTACTATACTTCCCGCAGCACTTCCTCTTCCCGGACCTACGGGGATATCGTGAGTCCTTGAATAATTGATGAAATCCCAAACGATAAGGAAATAATCATTAAAGCCCATATCGTTTATTACGCCGAGTTCATATTCAAGTCTTTCCGTTAATTCTTTTGTAACATTATCATATTTCTTATATAAGCCGTCCATACAAAGCTTTTTAAGATACTGCTGAGAAGTCATTCCTTCAGGAAGAGGAAATACAGGCAAATGATAATGTCCGAATTCTATCTCCACATTACATCTTTCGGCAATCTTATGTGTATTTTCTATAGCTTCGGGACAATATTTAAAAAGGTCGCTCATTTCCTCGGGAGTTTTTATATAAAACTCATCGTTGGGGAAACGCATCCTGTTTTCATCGCTTAAGTTACTTGCAGTCTGTACGCAAAGAAGGACGTCATGAGCTTCGGAATCGGATTTCCTTAAATAATGGGAGTCGTTTGTAGCAATGAGTCCCACTCCGTATTCCTTTGCCATTTTTATCAATTCTTCGTTTGCGGTTTTTTCTTCTTCAAGTCCATGGTCTTGTATCTCAAGGAAAAAGTTATCTTTCCCGTATATATTGATAAATCTTTCAAGATATTTCTTTGCTTCTTCTATTTCTCCGCTGTTTATCTTTCTCGGGATTATACCCCCGATACAGGCACTGGTCGCAATGATCCCTTCCGAGTATTTTTCAAGTAAATCGAAGTCGGCTCTGGGTTTATAGTAAAATCCTTCGGTATAAGCTATGGATACGACTTTCATAAGGTTTTTATATCCGATTTCATTTTCCGCAAACAGTATAAAGTGGAAGCTTTGCTTGTCATTCATCGGATCTCTGCCTTTTCTGTCTCCCATGGTCATATATATTTCACATCCAAGGACAGGTTTTATACCTTCCTTTCTGCATGCTCTGTAAAATTCTATAACACCAAACATATTTCCATGGTCGGTTATGGCAATGCTGTCCATGCCCATATCTTTTACGAGCTTAGGCAGTTCTTTTATTTTACAAAATCCGTCCAGTAATGAATATTCTGTATGTACATGTAAATGTGTAAATGGTATAGACATTTTTTATCTCCCTATCTTAAAACTAAATTTTATTATATAATATTTGGTCAAAAAAGGGAATAATATATTGATAAAATTATTTATTCTAAATACAATATATGGTATAATTCTTTTAATTTACCGAGGAGGAAAATTATGTTAATGACACCAAATCCTATAGCTTTTACTATAGGCTCCATAGAAGTAAGATGGTATGCAATATGTATTTTAACGGGAATACTTCTTGCACTGTTCTTTATAGCAAAAAGACTTAAAAAGCTTGGGATAGATCCCGATATACTCTATGATTTTATAATCGTATGCCTGCCTCTGGGAATAATATGTGCGAGACTTTATTATGTAGCGTTCGAATGGGAATACTACAGTGAACATCTCAATATGATATACAGGACTTGGAACGGAGGACTTGCCATACACGGTGGGCTTATAGGAGCATTCCTCGGGGTATATTTGGTATGCAGACATCACAAACTCGATTTTTTAAAAATGCTTGATGTCGCGGCTCCCTGTATACTTTTAGCACAGGCTGTGGGCAGATGGGGAAATTACTTCAACATGGAAGCTCACGGAAGCATTACGAATGTGCCATGGGCTATAAATGTAATAGATCCGACACTCGGCTCCATAATGGTTCATCCTACATTTCTCTACGAGTCCATTTGGGACTTGATCGGATTTTTCCTTCTTTATTTCATAATAGATAAGAAATTTAAGAAGTTCGATGGAGAGCTTATTTGTTCATATTTTATATATTATTCCATAGGAAGATTTTTTATTGAGGGGCTCAGAACGGACTCTTTAATGTTTTTAGGGCTTAGGATAGCCCAGTTTGTCAGTCTCGGTTTGATACTTGCCGGAATTATAGGTATATATGTAATAAGAAAGAAACATAAAATCAAAGATAAAGATAATGATATATTAGAGAACTTAAAGAGTGAAAACAATAGAATAGAAGATATAGATAATAACGAAGAAAATATAATAAAAGATAATATTGATATAAAAAACTAAAATAAAATTTCAAGGAGAAAGTCATGCCACTGGTTACATCAAAAGAAATACTGCTAAAAGCAAAATCGGAAAATTATGCCGTTCCCGCATTCAATTTTGAAAATATGGAGATGGCAAAAGGGATAATAGAAGCATGCGAGGAAGCAAAATCTCCTGTTATAATGCAGACGACGACTTCCACACTTAATTATATCCCTCCGGAAATAGCGGCTAGCATAGTTAAATACTATGCAAAAGATACAAGTATACCAATCGTACTTCATTTAGATCACGGAGCAAGCTTTGAGCTAAGTAAAAGATGTATAAAAGCAGGATATACATCGGTAATGATAGACGGTTCAAAAATGGATTTTGAGAATAATATAAATGTATCAAAAGAGGTTGTGGATTATGCTTTTGAGTATGATATACCTGTCGAATGTGAGCTTGGAAGAGTAGGTGGGAAAGAAGACGAAAATGAAGTATTTGATAAGGACGCTGTATTTACTTCTCCTATAAAAGCCAAAGAGTTCGTTGAAAATACGGGATGCAGCTCCCTTGCAGTTGCAATAGGGACCGCTCACGGACCATATAAAGAAGAGCCTAAGCTTGATTTTGAAAGACTGAAAGAAATAGCGAAATTGGTAGATGTACCTCTCGTACTTCACGGAACCAGCGGAATCAATGACGAAGACGTTAAAAAGGCAATAAGCCTTGGGATATGCAAAGTAAATTATGCAACCGACCTTAGGATGTCTTTTACGAACGGAGTAAGGATGAGACTTGAAAACAGAAATATTTACGACCCTAAAGAATATAACACTAAAGGGATAAAAACAATGAAAGACAAAGTAAAACGTCTGATAGGCGTATGTGGTTCTGAAAACAAAGCTTAATACTTATTTGAATATATTGAGTTAAATCGATAAAATTTTACTGACTTAAATATAAAAAGGAGATAAATAATCAAATTTATCTCCTTTTTATGTACTTATAATACCATAAAACAGTAAAAAATTCAAGTCTTGTTATGTTGTGTACCTAAGAGTATAATAGCCTCCTTAAAGGAAAAGGGGGGAGTTTATGGATAATGAAAATATAGGTCTGATACTCGGTAAAATCACAAGGAAAGAACTTGATTTAATAGAAAAGTCAAATGTGAATATAAATAAGTTTGGTTTAACTATTACAAGAGAAGAAGCAAAAGAAATAATAATCAGCAAAAATGAAATGCTAAAGAAATATAAGAGGATAGAATTTTCATCCGGTGTGACGGAAAAAATAATCTATATATTCTCGGACAGTGCATATATAGACAGAAATAATTATATAGACACCATAAAAGACCTCGTGGATATATTTTACAACTTTAAAAACGAGACCGAAGATAAGCTAACGGATGACGAACTTTTGAATTTTATGAGAGAGCAGTTTGACGATGTATGTTACGGAGATTTGGGATACCTTAGAGATACTTGTTTGGAAAGATTTTCAAAAGCGGTAAGAGATGAGAGTCTAGATTATATTTATACCCAAGGAAAAAATATCTATGAAAATTTAAGTGAAGAACAAAGGTGGGATAAAGATTTATATCAAAGTATAATGAAAGAATTGTTTTGGGAATAAAGGGAGAATTGAACATAAGATATGATTATGAAAAAATCCTTCCTATATTGATCGATTTAATGGAGAAATACACTTCAAAGGATAGTTCGTCCGTACCTTACGAAACAGCTGAAATGCTGATTCAAGGCATATCATATTGCATTGAAGAAAATTTTAAAGATAACGCTATCATAGATAGAAATGTAAATGTGGGATTTTTATACGAGAATGGACTTAATATAGTAAATAACAAAGTGTACGAAGCAAAAGGGATATATGAAGATTTGATAATTGATTTTGAAGATTATGATGTTAGGAATTATAAAGACACCATACTTAAGGGTATACCTATGTTCTTCATAAAATATACACCAAAGTATTTTCCTCAAAATAATATCCTGACTCTTGATTATCCGCTTATCAAAGGAATTCCAAGCAGTAAATGCGGTATAGAGCTGATTTTATACTATTTAAAATCCATAAAGACTGAAAATGAATTTTTAAGATTGTTTAACAGAGATGTAATCATAGACTTTATGGAATATCAATTTAACGATTATAGGAACTTATACTTAGATAATATATGTTTTCCCGTCCTGTTTAATACGATTTGCCGCTTTATTTCAGGAAACGACATAAATAGTCTTATTTTATCTGAGAAGGATATGATGAATGTAAATAGTTTTTTTAGAAATAATTCAAGAATGGAAATAAAAAACAAAGTAAGAAATATAATAAATACTGTTTTAAGTAATGAAATGTCGGATTATTTTATGCCTTTAAGTGATGATTATGCGTTCTGTTTTTATAATAAAAGGTATGGATTTTAATACCACCGATATCACTTGAACCATTCACTATAAATAAATATAAAAAAGCTGCCTTATCGGCAGCTTGAATTCACATATGGCAGGGGCAGAAGGACTTGAACCCTCGGCACGTGGTTTTGGAGACCACTGCTCTACCAACTGAGCTATACCCCTATTTTTGACACTTTTACATTATAACAAATTTTAGAAAAATGTCAATATAATTTTATATATCCTTTTTATTTATTCAAAGGTTACAAAAGTAACATTAAAGGAATATAATAATGATAAAATATAACCTATATGACAAATTTCGTCATATTAAATCACATTATCGGTGATAATATTTTACGCATCACATGTTATATCAAAACATAAAAATATTGATTAAAAACATAAAAAGTAACTTTATTATTGGTAATGACTCTTTAATTGTGATATAATTTATCGTATTTAATTTATTATCGAGGAAAAATTATGAAAAATAATAAAAATGTTATTTTAATTGTAGATGATATTGAAATGAACAGAGTGATTTTAAAAGAATTATTTAAAGATGAATATATCGTCTATGAAGCTTGTGACGGTGAAGAAGCTTTAGGTTTAATTAATAAGTTAAAAGAAAGTATTGATATAATACTTCTTGATATAATCATGCCAAAGGTAGATGGTTTTGAAGTTTTGGAAGAACTTAACTCTTCGGGATTGATGGATAAGATCCCTGTCTTTTTGGTAACCGCCGCAGATGCTGCGGACATGATAAATAAAGGTTATGATATGGGAGTTCAGGATATCGTTCAAAAACCATTCAATCCGAATATAATAAAACGCCGTGTCAAGAATGCCATAGAGCTTTATAACCGTCGTTTCAGAATGGAAGATACGATTTTCAAACAATCGGAAGAAATCAAACTTCAAGACGAAAAATTAAAAGAACAAAGCTTATCTATAATCGACTCTTTGAGTACTGTGGTAGAGTTTAGGGATTTGGAATCCGGAGAGCACGTTAAAAGACTTCGTCAGATAACTCAGCTGCTTTTGACCGAGATCTCAAAAGTAAAACCGGAATACGGCTTTACTCCCGCACTTATCGAAACCATATCAATCGCCGCCGTTATGCATGACATAGGTAAAATAGCTATCCCCGATAATATCCTTAATAAACCGGGAAAACTGACCGATGAGGAATTTGAAATAATGAAGACCCATACGGTCAAAGAATGTGAAATGCTTGATAGCTTTAAAGATATTTTCGACAATGAAAATTACGAATATTACTACGGCATATGCAGATGGCATCATGAGAAATGGGACGGAAGAGGATATCCCGACGGTTTAAAAGGAAATGATATACCTATTTGGGCGCAGGTAGTATCCATAGCTGATTGCTTTGATGCACTTATATCCCCGAGAGTATATAAACCGCCTTATGAACCCGTAGTTGCGGTCGAAATGATTTTAAACGGAGAATGCGGACAGTTTAATCCTATACTGCTTGACTGTTTTAAGAAAGTTTCTGATACTCTTATAAATTTTGTAACCAAAGACAGCGATGCTATAGCTTAAATTCTGTTTCACAGGGAGTTAAGTATGAAAAACTATGGGATTAAAGAAGTCTTTAAAATAAAAGAAAGAGCTTATAGCCAAAATGATATGATAAAAACATTATATGATTCAATGCCGGGGCATTTGTTTGCCGTAGAAGATCATTATCCATATCGTGTTTTATTTATAAGTAAAGAAGCTCTTTCTTTTTTTTGTATAGAAAATGATAAAAATATAACTGATATGACTTTAAAAGATTTGGTAAGCCCGGAAGAAAACGACTATATATTAAATGATATAAAGAAAATAAAAAATGGTAAGAAGATAATAAATTGGAATAGGACTTTTACTAATATCGGAAATAATATCGTTCACTTTCTCGGAAGGACTTCCTTGATAGAAAATCCTGACGGTTCAACTTTCATTCAAGTATATTATTATAATATGAATACCATTAACCATTTGGAAAAGTCTATAGACCAAATAGAATATCACATAAAAAATATTGCCGATAGTATCAGTGACGGACTTTGTTTTTATGAAGTAAAAAGCGGAGAGTTATTTCCTTTATATGTAAATGACGGATATTTAAATATAATCGGCTATGACAGAAACAATTATGATACGAACTCATCCATAAAAGATAAGGTTCATCCCGATGATTTGAACGCTCTTTCATTAGCAATCAAAGAATGCTTGATGTCAGGGAAACTTATGGAGTTTAAACTCAGGGTAATAGATATCAAAGGCAAGTATCATTGGATAAATGCGAAAGCACACAGGATAGATGATTATCCCGGTACCAATAACCCTGTGATCTTTGCTCTTGTGACCGATGTAACGGAACAAAGAAGAGCAGAGAAAGCTTTAATAAAATCTGAAGAAGCAAAAAGAAAAACATTTGAAGAGTTAAGAAAGAAAAATCAACAGATAGAATTGATACTCTCTTCAATCAACGGAGGTCTTGCTTCTTATGAGTGTGATACATATGATTTTCTTTATGTAAGCGATGAATTATGCAAAATGCTGGGATATTCAAAAGAGGAATTTCTAAGTGTAACAAAGGGCAATGTGCTGAATTTGATTTATTATATCGATAAAGTAAAAGCCGTTAAAGATTATCATAAATCTTTTTTGGAGAATGAAAAAAATTATGCGGTCAAATACAGGGTCGTTTGTAAAGACGGTTCGCTAAAATGGATATTAGACAGCGGCTATAAATCCAAATCCGATGAGGGAAAAGATATAATCAACTGCTTGTTTTTGGATATAGACGAACTTCAGCAGTCTACTTTAAAAGTAACGGAACAGAAAGATTTTCTTGACAGTATATATAACTCAGTCATGTGCGGTATACTTCGTTATCATAATGTAGGCGGTGAATTTGCTTTTATCATGATGAATAATGAAGCGCTTAAAATTTTCGGATATGAGACGGAAGAAGAATGTTTGAAACTCGGAAGGGAAGAGTTTTTAAACAGGGTTTATTATGAAGACAGAGATTACATATTAAGCAAAATAAACTCTTTAAGAGACGTCGGAGAGAATTTCAGCGAAGAATATAGGATAAAAAGACCAAACGGCGAAATACGCTGGGTCTATGCCACAAGCGAAATGGTAAAAGACGCCAAGGGCAATATCCTTAATCAAAGGGTAATGATGGACATAACCGACAGAAAAAAACTTGAAATAGAAGAAAGACTCAGCGGTATAATACGTACCGCTTACGATGTTGTGGTTGATATAGATTTAAAGACCGGGGAATATATTGAGAATGATTTTTCTGAAATGAGTTATTTTAAAAAGAATTACGGAAATTATAAAAGGTCATTCTTACAAATGTTGAGGCATGATATAGATCACAGAGATACAAAATATATAGCGAATACGTTAGGGATAAAAAATTTAAGACATATAGCAGAAAATAAACAGGACGTGAGAAAATTATCATGTAAATACAGGCTCAGAGAAGATGAAAACAAGTGGATAGAAGCTACTGCCATATTTAACTCCGGTCAAAACAGAAACAGGATAAATCTGATCATCAGAGATATAACCGACCAGATAAAACAGGAAGAATTGATTGAAGCTCAAAACAGAGCACTTGAAAAAGCACTTAAAAAAGCAAATGCCGCAAACGAAGCAAAATCGTTGTTCTTATCGAGTATGTCGCACGATATAAGAACGCCTATGAACGGTATAGTGGGGATGACTACAGTTGCAAAAGAAAGTATCAAAAACGAAGACAGGATAAAGGACTGTCTCGATAAAATAGATGTTTCTTCAAAGCATTTATTAAGTCTTATAAACGATATATTGGATATGTCAAGGATAGAAAGCGGGAATTTGATTTTAAAAGAAGAAAACGTCAATATTTCGGATTTGTTCCATGACACTTTAACGATCATCTTGTCTCAGGCTAAGGAAAAGAATCAGAATATAAGATTTGATATAGATGTGGAACATGAAAATATAATAGTCGATTCACTGAGACTTCAGCAGGTATTTATAAATATATTGTCAAATGCCATCAAATTCACTGAGTATAATGGGAATATCGATATAAATATATACGAACTTCCTCAGACAAAACAAGGATATGCAGATTATAAATTTGAATTTATTGATGACGGTATCGGAATATCAAAAGAATTCATTGATAATATATTTGAACCTTTTGAAAGAGAAAATAAAGAAATGTCGGGGAAAATCCAAGGTACGGGGCTGGGAATGACTATAACAAAACGTATACTCGATATGATGGGAGGAAAAATCTTAGTTAGAAGTGAACTGGGAAAAGGAACTTGTTTTACGGTGTGTGCTTCTTATAAATTAAATCATATAAAAGAACCTAAAATCAATGATTCGGTTAAAGACCTTCGAGTACTTATAGCCGACAGCAGTCAAAAAAACGCTAAAAGGCTCAATTTGATACTAAATTCACTTGGTATCAAAAATGATTTTACAACGTCGGGAGGCAAAGCCTTGGAAATGTCAGTAAAAGCATACGAACATTCCATGCCCTATGATGTTGTTTTAATCGATTTGACCATGAAAGACATGAATGGTTTCGAAGTTTGTAAGAATATCAGGAATGCTCTAAGCAGTAAAAATGTTCCTACTCTTATTTTATCCGCCGTTGCCGGTTCCCGTGGCTATATAGATGCAGATAAAGCGGGATTTGATATAGTGGCAAACAGACCTATATTCAAATCGGATATCATTAAATTGTTTAACGGTTTATTTGATAAAAACATACAAAGCGAAACACACAAAAATAATAAATCATCATTGACCGGCAAAAGGATATTGATAGCTGAAGATAATGAATTAAACAGGGAAATAGCGGTAGAACTTATAAAAGGGATAACCGGGAATATTGATACCGTTGAAAACGGTAAAGAGGTACTCGATAAGCTTGCTGTTCATGAAGACGGATATTACGATTTGATACTCATGGATATACAAATGCCTATATTAAACGGATATGAAGCCACTAAGCAAATAAGAAAAGCAGATAATGAATATTACAAAAATATCCCTATTGTTGCAATGACCGCAAATGCTTTCGATACCGATGTAAAGAAAGCATTTGACAGCGGTATGAACGAACATCTCTCAAAGCCTATCGACGTAAAAAAATTAAATAAAGTGTTAAATACTTATTTGAAAAAATAAGCAATAAGACTGTCAACTATAAGCATCAAAAAGGTTGACAGCCTCTTTTTTTTATCTTAAACTATCAGTATTAAGGAGTTTGAAATGAATAAAGATAATATACTTGAAATATTGAAGGTAAACAGCGGTAAAGTGATTTCGGGGGGATATATAGCGCTTAGGCTGAATATATCCAGAAATGCCGTTTGGAAGAACATCAACCTGTTAAAAGAGGAAGGTTATAATATCGTTTCTGTCAAAAACAAAGGATATATGCTTGACAGTAATATCAGCTATTTAAATAAGAAAGAAATAGAAAAAGGACTTAACACTAAATTTATAGGAAATATCATAGAAATAATCGAAGAAGTTGACTCAACCATAAATTATCTTAAAAATTTAAAAGATGAAGAGAAAATTGAAGGCAGAGTCATTATAGCAAATTCTCAGACAAGAGGTAAGGGCAGGAGAGGAAGACCCTTCTTTTCTCCAAAGGACAGCAGTATGTATTTAAGCTTATTGTTAAAGCCCAAACTTCCTATTGAAGAAGTAAATCTTATAACGATAATCTGCGGTTTGAGCGTCGTTGAAGCCCTTAAAAATACATTTGGGATTGACAGCGATATAAAATGGGTAAATGATATTTATAAAGACGGACTAAAACTATGCGGGATACTTACGGAAGGTATAATAAGCTTTGAAAGCGGGAGCATGGAAAATGTAGTTTTAGGCGTGGGTATAAATATAAACAGGTCCGAAAATGAAGAAGTTCCCGAAGAGTTTAAAGATATTATTGGGTTTGTTCAGGATTTTACGGGAAAAGCGGAAAACCGAAATAAAATAATAAGCGAATTCTTAAATGTATTCGAAAATAAATATCTCAATTTTGACAAGGATTCTCTTTACAAAGAATACAAAGAGAAGATGTTATATATAAATGAGGATATAACATATATTCAGGGAAATGAAAAAATAAAAGCGACTCTTCTCGATTTAAACAAAGACTTTTCAATAAAAATAAAAACAAGCGACGGAGAGATAAAAAATTTTAACAGCGGAGAAATAAGTATCAGAAGTATATGATTCGATTTAAATAAGCCCCTACGGGCTTATTTTTTACATTTAAACTATCTTTATTTGATAGTAATCCATATATATTTTTAAAAATATAAATTGCATTCAATATTTTAAGTTTGGTCATATTTTCATGAAAAGATAATATAAATAATATATGTCATTACAAAACAAAAATTTATTGTAACACATAGGAAGTAAATAATTAGAAATGAGAAATAATTATATTCTTTTATAACATATTCATATAATTTCTTTATGACAAATTGAGTATGAGTTTATATATAAAATACTCATTAAGAGGTGAAGGAAATGATTAAGAAAAAGAATATTTTTGTTAGCATTATTTCTGCGTTTATAGCATATAAATTACTTAGGAAAATCAACGATTTAAAGTTAGGACTCGAATATATCTGCACTCTCTATATAAAAGATAAGAGCATTTCTTTTAAAGGATACCTCGATACGGGGAATTTGGTAAGAGGTATAAACGGAGAAGGGGTAATAATAGTTCATAACAGCATAATAAATAAAATCTTAAATACAAATCTTTCATATGAAATAGAAGATTATAACGACTACTTACATATCTATAACAATATTCCCATAACCATAAAAGATTCACTTTCATATACCTTTTATAATACGACAAAAGAAAAACAGATCCTTCCCATACTCAGATTTGATAAGATCGTGATTACGAACAAAAGAAAAGAAAAGACGGTTTATAACCCATATATAGGTATCCTTGGGATAGACTCTTCAGGTGCCTTGATACCTATATCCACATTAAAATAATTCGGAGGTTTACATGATTAATTTATTTAATATTCTAAAAAGAAAGAAGCATAAAAAGAATAAATTATTTTATATTTCCGGCTCGTATATGCTCCCGCCTCCGCTTACAAAAGAAGAGGAGCAGGAAGTTCTTAAAAATTTGGAATCGGACGAGACAAACACTACAAAGACCATATTGATCGAGCGTAATCTAAGACTTGTGGTCTACATTGCAAAGAAGTTCGATACATCTTCCGCCAGTGTGGAAGACCTTATATCCATAGGTACCATAGGACTTATAAAAGCGGTCAAGACTTTTAAGGTCGAAAAGAACATAAAGCTGGCTACATATGCTTCAAAATGTATAGAAAACGAGATACTCATGCACCTTAGAAAGGTAAACAGGATAAGAGGAGAGATTTCGCTTGACGAACCTTTGAACGTAGACTACGACGGCAATGAACTGTTACTGTCGGATATCCTCGGTACGAATGGCGACCCGGTAAAAGATAAAATAGATAAAGACGTAAACAAAGAGATAATGCTTCTTGCGGTAGACAGATTAAAGGAAAGCGAAAAGGAAATAATCAATTACCGATTCGGACTCAACGGAAAAGAAAAGAAAACTCAAAAAGAACTTGCAAACATGTTAAACATTTCGCAGTCTTACATTTCAAGGTTAGAGAAGAGGATAATATCAAATTTGAAAAAAGAAGTAAATAAAATGTGTACATAAGAAGGTTTATGCCTTCTTTTTTTTATTAATATTGAATTAAGTTTATTTAAAGGTATTTATTTTATTATAAAATAGTGTTATTATTTTAAGGATGAATTCTAAGGAGTTTTGATTTGAAATTAAAAGATATTTTAGAGGGATATCCTCATTCTTTAAACGGAAATAAAGATATAGAAAATATAGATATAAATAGTATTGTTTTTGATTCCAGAAAATGCGAAGAAGGTTCTATGTTCGTTTGTATCGTAGGTTATGAAACAGACGGACATAAATATATAGACAGCGCACTTAAACTTGGGGTAAAGGTGATTTGTCACAGTGAAGAATTAGAAGGATACAAAGACGATATTACATATATAAAATGCGAAAACACGAGAAATGCTCTTGCATATTTCGCTAACAGATTTTACTCATTCCCTAGCAAAAATCTCAAATTGATCGGAGTAAGCGGTACCAACGGTAAGACTTCTTTTTGTGATATAGCACATACGCTTTTTGAA
Source organism: Anaerofustis stercorihominis DSM 17244 (assembly GCF_000154825.1). Classification (NCBI taxonomy): domain Bacteria; kingdom Bacillati; phylum Bacillota; class Clostridia; order Eubacteriales; family Eubacteriaceae; genus Anaerofustis; species Anaerofustis stercorihominis. Next base: position 422,544 of record NZ_DS560015.1, read on the forward strand.
AACCTTGGTTTTAAAACCGACTACATCGGTACTTTGGGAAGAAAGAACACAAAACTGGAAGGACAGATAATAAGAACAACTCCTGAAATAACCGAACTTACAAAAGATTTCAGCGATATGGTAAAGAATGACGTGGATTATTGCTTCCTCGAAGTTTCTTCACACGGTCTCGTACTTGACAGAGTAAGTTTTCTTAACTTTTACATAGGTGTTTTTTCCAATCTTTCAATGGACCATTTGGATTTTCATAAGACGATGGAAGAATACTATCAGGCAAAGAAGAAACTTTATTACATGGTAGATAGATTTTCTGTGATAAATATCGATGATGATTACGGACACAGACTCTATAATGAACTTAAGGAAGATAAAAAAGATGTCATCTCATTCGGAGAAAAGGAACAAAGTGATTATAAAATCACCATAAAAGAACTCTCCTTGAGTAAATCTTCTTTTACTCTTACAAAAGGAAACAATAAATATGATTTCGTCATTAATTCCATAGGAAAATTCAATATATATAATGTAACCCCGGCTATAATAATAGCCCTTGAAGAGGGAATAGGATATGAAAAAATAAAAGAAGCTATACTCAGGTATCACGGAACCAACGGAAGGATAGAGAGGGTGGCAGAAGATATTTTTATTGATTATGCTCATACTCCCGACGCTATGGAAAAGATACTGAAGCTTATAAGAGAAGTCAGCAGTAAAAAGATAACTCTTGTTTTTGGCTGTGGGGGAAACAGAGACCATGGCAAAAGACCTATTATGGGAAGTGTTTCCGAAAAGTATGCCGACAATATCATCCTTACAATGGATAACCCGAGAAAAGAAAAAAACGAAGATATCATAAAGGATATTTTAAACGGGATAAAAAACAAAGATAAAACCGAGATAATATATGACAGAAAAGAAGCTATAAATAAGGCTGTAAGAAATAAAAAAGATGATGAAATAGTCTTGGTCTTGGGTAAAGGACATGAGACATATCAGGAACTCGGAGATAAAAAGATTTATTTTTCCGATAGAGAAGAAATTTTAAATTCATTAAAATAATTTAAAAAGAGAAAGACAATGGAGACAAAAAAGATTTATATAGTTCTTACAAGTACAAGAACGATTTTAGCAAGAATAATAAGATTGTGGGTAAAAAAGCCTTATAATCACGTTTCGATATCTCTTGACAGAGAACTGAATGAAATGTACTGCTTCGGAAGACGAAGACCCAGGAACCCTTTTATAGCTGGTTTTATCAAAGAAGACTGGGAAACGGGATTTCATGCAACATTCAATAATATCCCATGTCTCGTATACGAATGCGAGATAGACGCAAAGATATATGATAATATAAAAGAAATAATCGATGAATTCTATATGGATCATTTAAAATATAAATTCAATATAATAGGGCTTATAGGTAATGCGGTAGGGTTTGACATCAAAAGAGAAAAACATTATTACTGTGCGGAGTTCTTGTCTTACTTATTCGAAGAAAGCGGACTTTATTCCTTTAACGAAGCTCATACAAGAAGAAGACCCATGGACTTCAGCGGTTTTTTAAACAGTAAGCTCATTTACGACGGATATATAAACGATTATAAAGAACAAAGTGAAGTCAAACAAATCATACTATAATTCGAGGAACAAATAATGAAATTGGTTTTAGCAGTTTTTGCCGGACTTATATTTATATTCTTAGTTTTTTTATATGCTAAAGCTTTTACGGATAAATATAAGAGAAGAATAGACAACGTAGCAAAACATTACGGTTACAGAAATTATGACCATCTTAAAAAAATCGGCGAAAAAGAAGAAGAAAAGGTAATAAGAATGAAAATAAGAGAGGACAGGAGAAGAAAATATGGGAAACAAAATTAATTTTTCTGCGTCTTCACCGGTAATGCCGAAAGAAGTAATCAAAAGGATAAATAAAAATGTATTAAATTTTCATTCTCAGGGATTTTCGGCTCTGGAACTAAATTATAAGAATGAATTTTTTATTTCTCTCATGGAAGATACGACAAAGCTAATAAGAAAACTTCTTCATTTGAATGATGATATGGAAGTTTTATTCATCAACGGCGGAGGAAGTATGCATTTTGCTATGGTACCTCTTAACTTTTCTTCCAAGGATGAAACCGCAACTGTCATAAACAGCGATTTATGGACAAATAATGCAGTGACAGAGGGGAAAAAACATACAAACATAGACGAAATAAATCTTATAGGATATGAAAAGCCCCTTCCAAAGATAACTTTAAATGATATAAATAAAGCTTCCAAATATCTTTTCATGTGTACCAATAACACATCCTCGGGGTCAAAATTCAGTAAAGTTAAAATCCCGGAAATAGGAAATATACCGTTAATAGCGGATATGACGTCTAATTTACTCAGTGAAACATATGATATAAATAAATTCGCATTATCTTTTGCAAGCTCCGCAAAGAATATGGGAACGAGCGGGATAAGCGTTGTAATATTAAATAAAAATATGATTGAAAAGGAAATACCTAAGGGTGTTCCAAAGATCCTATCCTACAGGGATTATTATTACTCGGGTAACTCTTTTACGACTCCTAATACATTCGCGGTATATATAATTTATGAAATGCTTAAATACCTAGATGAATTTGGGGGAGTGGAAGAAATAGAAAAAGTAAATATAAAAAAATCAAATTTATTATATGACTTTATTGATGAAAGTAATTTTTACTCCAACGATATTATAAAAGAAGACAGATCTGTCACATCTTTAATATTTAATGTAAAAAACAATGAAGACTTTATTCAAAAAGCCAAAGAAAATGATATAATAAATATCAGTACCTCTATGAATGGGGCAGTAAGAGTAGGTTTATACAATGGTGTAAGCTTATCCAATGTAGTTGACTTAATCGATTTTATGTATAAATATCAAAAAAACAATATTTAAGGAGAGTAAAGGGAAATGTACAAAATTAAAACATTTAACAAAATTGCAAAAGAAGGTTTGACTCAATTAGGTGAAAACATCAGAGTTGACAAAGGTGAAGATTACGACGGTGTGATTTTAAGAAGCTATAACTTACATGAAGAAAAACTTTCTGACAACTGTAAAGTAGTAGTAAGAGCCGGAGCGGGTGTAAACAACGTACCCGTAGACAGCTGCACCGAAAAAGGCATAGTAGTAATGAATACACCGGGTGCAAATGCAAACGCAGTTAAAGAGCTTGTTATAGCAAGTTTGATTATGACTGCGAGAAACCTTGATAAAGCAACCGACTGGGTTCAAACTTTAAAAGATAAAAACGTAGATGTAGCAAAGACAGTTGAAAAAGAAAAATCAAACTTTAAAGGCAACGAACTTCAAGGCAAGAGAGTCGGTGTAATTGGGCTTGGAGCCATAGGTGTTTTGGTTGCCAATGCTTTATATGAACTCGGTATGGAAGTTTACGGTTATGACCCATATTTATCAATAGAACACGCTTGGAGCATAAACAAAAACATCAACAGAAGTTATGATATAGAAAGAATTTTCCAAAGATGTGACTTCGTTACTATACATGTTCCGCTACTTGAATCTACCAAAAACCTTGTAAACGAACAAGTTTTAAGAAATGCAAAAGACGGTATCAAAGTACTTAACTTAGCAAGAGGCGGTCTGGTAGATGAAGACGCAATATTAAAAGCGGTAGAAGACGGAAGTGTATCTTACTACGTAACGGATATCCCAAATGAAAAAGTTTTAGGCAAAGAAAATGTTATTTGTATCCCTCATCTCGGTGCTTCAACGGTTGAATCGGAAGCAAACTGTGCGGTAATGGCAGGAAAAGAAATAAGAGATTTCCTTGAAAACGGAAATATCAAAAACAGTGTAAACTTCCCTGAATGCGATTTGGGTGCTATGGTTTCAAACGCAAGGATCTGTATCATACATAAAAACGTACCTAATATGGTAGGTCAGATATCTTCTCTTTTAGCAAGCAACGATGTAAATATAGCAAACATGATCAACAAATCAAGAGGAGAAAATGCTTATACTATGATAGATGTAGATAATGATGTAAATGACTATATCGAAAAAACATTGAAAGAGGTAGAAGGAGTTACTTCTGTAAGAATTTTAAAGAATGACAAATAAGAAAGATGTAATAATAATAGGCGGGGGAGCTAGCGGCTTAATGGCTGCTATCTCCTCTTTAGAATGTGGCAAAAAAGTAACACTTATAGAAAAGAACGAAAAAGCAGGAAAGAAGATTTACATAACGGGAAAAGGCAGATGCAATGTAACCAATAATAAAGATATATCGGAGTTTTTCGACCATATCATGAAGAACAAAGAATTCCTTTACAGTGCACTGTATACCTTTGACAATACAAGGCTTCTTGAACTTCTTCATTCTAATGGACTTAAGACAAAAGTTGAAAGGGGAGACAGGGTCTTTCCCGTAAGCGACAAAGCCAGTGATGTAACAAAGACTTTACTAAATATAATAAATACCGATAAAAACAGCGAGATACTATATAATACCACTGTAAAAGATATAATCGTAAACGAAAACAATGAAGCACAAGGCGTCATACTTGATGACAGTAAAAAGTTATATGCCGATAACGTAATCCTTGCAACGGGAGGAAAGAGTTATCCTTTGACGGGAAGTGACGGATACGGATATACACTGTCAAAAAAGCTGGGTCATAAAGTCATAAATCCAGTTCCCGCACTAGTTCAGATGTTATCAAATGATAACTGGGTGCATGAGTTGATGGGTCTTACACTTAAAAACGTGGATGTCAGCTTAACGATAGGCGGTAAAGTAAAAAATTCTCAGTTCGGAGAACTGTTGTTTACGCATAAGGGCATTTCGGGACCTACAGTACTTTATTTAAGTAATTTTATAGATATGAATAAAATACACGATACCAAGGTGAAAATCGATTTAAAGCCGGCTCTGGACGTTAAAACACTTGAAAAAAGATTGATCAAAGATTTTGAAAAGAATAATAACAAAATGGTCAAAAGCTCTCTTGATTTGCTCCTTCCGAAATCACTTGCAATAAAAATCATAGAACTCAGTAAAATAGATAAAGAAAAACAAATAAATCAGATAACAAAAGAAGAAAGAAAGCTATTATTAAATCTAATCAAGAACCTCGAAGTGAATATAACGGGAATTGGAAGTTTTAAGGAAGCAATCATTACAAACGGAGGGATAAACGTAAAGGAAATCAATCCTTCCACTATGGAATCGAGAATTATAAAAAATCTTTTCTTTGCGGGAGAAGTTATAGATGTTCACGCAACGACGGGAGGCTATAATCTACAAATCGCTTTTTCGACGGGATACCTTGCCGGACAGAATGTACACTAAATAAATCTATGAATATCAATGTTATTAAAAATAATTTTGTGCATTTTATTATAAAGTGAAGTATAAAATTATTTTATTATACGGGAGGGAAAATGCACATTAACGAACAATCCAAAATCGAAATCAATGGAAAGCCTCAATATATTTCAATAAGAGCTCAAAAGGATAATTTGCCGTTACTGCTTTATCTTCACGGAGGACCCGGAGACAGTGCGCTTCCATTAGTCCTTAAATATAACAGAGAACTGGAAGAACATTTTACTGTTGTTGTTTGGGAACAAAGAGGAGCAGGTAAGTCATATTATGATTTTAAAAATGATGAAATCACCATTGATATGTTTTTAGAAGATATTTATTCTTTGTCAAAATTACTTACTAAAAAATTCAATCAAAAGAAAATATATCTGTTAGGACATTCTTGGGGGGCTGTTTTAGGACTGAAGTTTACAGAAAAACATCCGGAAATGGTAATAAAATATATCGGATGCGGACAAGTTGTAAACATGAAAAAATCATGTCAAGCTGCTTACGACTTTGCACTTGATCATGCAAACGAAAAAGAAGCAGAAAGACTAAAAAAGATAAATTGTTCTTATAATGATAACGGATGGCTGAAAGATTTATTATATGTAACAAAACAAGTGGTTAAAAATAAAGGTTCTCTTTATGGAAAAAGAAATTATAATTCTCTTATAACTCCTTTTATATTTTCGAAATATTATTCTATAATGGATTTATATAATCGCCAAAAGGGGAGTTTACAGTCTATTGAATATTTGTGGCAAGAGCTTATGGATATAAATTTTGAAAATCAAAGAAGCTTTAAAATCCTGGTTATATTTATAGAAGGCAGATACGATAATCATGTATCTTCAGCATTGGCAAAAAAATATTTTGATACTATAGAGTCAGAAAAAGAATTCTATTGGTTTGAAAGATCCTGTCATTTTCCGCAATGGAGTGAAAATGACAAATTTAATGATTTGATCATTAAATTACTTGATTAACTAAAACCACGTAATATAAACAAAGTAATAAAATTAAATACATATAGAAGATACTTTAGAAGTATCTTCTTTTTTATTTCATATAATAAAATAATATAAAGGACTCCTTTTTATTTACTTAAATCAGCGTGCTTTCTTTCATTATTATCAAAGGTATATCAAAACAAAAATCAATTTACACTCAAAATAAAATGGCCTTAACCGCAAATTGAATATTTAGAACAGTGTAAAGCAATAATCAATAAAAATATTATTTAAATAAAGTGTACGTCATGATTAGATTTAAAGTATTTTTTTAAGCTTGATACATACAATATAAATAGGAAATAGGTGGTAATATGGTTTTTAAATTTGAGAAATTTTTATTTAGTTTTATTGTTATATTAAGTGTTTTATTCGTAGGTCTTAACATCATGAATAAAAATGAAGTCTTATCTACGGTCAGTAACGGTTCTTCAAATGAAACAAAGCTCGTAAACTCCGATAATTATTTAAAAGCGGGAGTTATAAAGATGTCGCTGAGCAGTACAAAGAACGTAAAAATCCTGGTAAACGGAGAAGAAAACTTCAATTATACTCTTAATGATAATATCATGACGCTCGCCGTAAGTGATAAAGATGTAGTGGAAGTCGACCTTAGGAATTTTAAAGAAGGTACGCTAGATGTTTTGATACTAAAAGTATCCGACGGTCTCTTAAATCCTCAGGTAAGCCAAAAATATCAGTTCAGTAAGGGAATAAACAAATTATTTGATGTTAAAATGAACTAAAAAAGCTTGTTAAAAATAAAAAGTTATTATATAATAAAGCGTAAGTATTTGTATTATTTAGGGGTAATTAATGGATAACATAATAAATATTGCAATAGACGGTCCCGCAGGTTCGGGGAAAAGCACCGTTGCAAAAATAATAGCAAAGAAATTAAATATTACTTATTTGGACACCGGTTCTATGTATAGAGCCTTTACTTATTATGCTCTGAATAATGATATAAAATCAAATGACAAAGAAGGTATAAATGACCTTTTAAACAGTATAGATCTTGTTTTAGACAAAGAAAATGTTTTTGTAAATGATAAAGACGTAACAAAAGAAATAAGATTTGAAAATATAGATAAAAATGTATCCGATTATGCCGCAATAAAAGAAGTAAGAGAAAAAATGGTAAATATTCAGCGTGAAATATCAAAGGGTAAAAGCGTTATAATGGACGGAAGAGATATAGGAAGCGTAGTTCTTCCGAATGCAAAGTTCAAATTTTATCTTGACGCTTCAAGCGAAGAAAGAGCAAAAAGAAGATATCTTCAAAATATCGAAAGAGGGAAAGAAATCCCTTATGAAGATATACTAAGGGATATTGAACTCAGAGACGAACTTGACAAAACAAGAGAAGTAGACCCTCTTGTAATATGTGAAGATGCAGTAGTGGTAGATACTTCTGATATGAATATAGATGATGTAGTTGAATTTATAATTAATAAGGTTAGTAGGTAATTTATGTTATATGATATTTTAAGACCTGTAATAAAGGTTTTACTAAAATTGTATATAAAGTAAAGGTCACGGGACTCGATAATCTTCCCGATAATGATACATCTTATATCATTTCCGGAAATCACGTACATATTTGGGATCCGGTTTTAATGGCTGTACAAATAAAAGGTAGACATCTGCATTTTATGGCAAAGGATGTCTTATTTAAATCCAAGTTTTTAAACTGGTTTTTACATAAAGTATATGCTATCCCGGTTAAAAGAGAAGACAATGACATAGTAGCCATAAAAACAGCTATGAAAGTTTTAAAGAATAAAGAAGTTTTGGGTATCTTTCCCGAAGGAACAAGAAATATGACTGAAGATGATATGCTTGAACCTAAAGGCGGTCTTGTGCTTCTAGCCACAAGGATGAAAGTTCCCGTAGTTCCCGTAGGTATCAGAGGAGAATACAAATTCAGAAAACCTCTTATAATAAATTACGGGAAACCCATATATTTGGATGAATACTATGGAAAAAAATTATCTTCGCAGGACTGTATAGATATATGCAAAAAAGAAATCTATCCTGAAATCATCAGATTAAAGGAGTTATAAAATGAATATAAGAAAAGCAAAAAGTGCGGGTTACTGCTTCGGTGTAAACAAAGCTGTCAATACCGCTTATGAGGCAAGTGAAAACAGTAATGAAAAAGTTTATACACTCGGTCCTCTGATACATAACGTTCATGTGACAAATGAACTCAAAGAAAAGGGAGTATCTATAATAGATAATCTCGATGATATAGATGAAGGAACGGTCATAATCCGTTCTCATGGGGTCGGCAAGGAAATTTATGAAAAAATCAAGAAAAAAAACTTAAAATTAATCGATGCAACTTGCCCTTATGTAAAATCTATTCAAAATAAGGTTGAAAAATATCACAATAAAGGTTATACTATAATAATTGTAGGAGATAGCGACCATCCTGAGGTAAAAGGGGTTAACGGCTGGTGTGAAAACAAAGCTAAAGTAATCTTTACCAAGGAAGAAGCCAAAAACTTCAAAACAGACGAAAATGTCTGCGTAGTTGCTCAGACTACAATAATAGAAGCTCTTTTTGATGATATTACAAATATAATAAAAGACAACTGCGCTAATGTAGTGATTTTCAACACGATCTGCAATGCTACTAGCGTAAGACAGGAAGAAGCCAGTTTAATAGCATCAGAAGTGGAAGCTATGGTAGTAGTTGGTGATACTCATAGCTCGAACACAAAGAAACTAGTAGAAATCAGCAAATCAAAATGCGATAATGTTTTCTTTGTAGAAACTGCTTCGGACTTGGATGATGCTATAAAGAAATATAACAATATTGGACTAACGGCTGGAGCATCGACACCAACCCAGTTAATAGAGGAGGTAATTAATACTATGGACAACAACATGGTGGATAGTTTTGAAAAAAACATCGAAGAATCAATCAAAGAAATTAGAGAGGGAGATATCGTAGAAGGCGAAATCGTTATGGTAGACCACAACGAAGTAACGATGAACATCGGTTATAAATCAGATGGTATCGTTAAAAAAGCCGACTTTTTATACGACCTAATGGAAGACTTGACTTCCAAAGCTGCTAAGGGCGATAAAGTTAAAGTTATGGTCATGAAAATGAATGACGGAACAGGTAATGTTTCACTTTCTAAAATCAAAGTTGACGAACTTGGTGCTTTAGACGAAGCTAAAGAAAAATTCGATTCTAAAGAAACAGTTAAAGCTAAGATTACAAAAGTAGTTAAAGGCGGTTTGATCGTTGATTTAGGATTTATCAAAGCATTCATGCCTGCTTCTTACTATGATGTAAGATTTATCAAAGACTTTGACAGCCTTTTAGGTAAAGAAATCGAATGCAGAATCGTTGAATTTGACAAACAAAAGAACAAAATCATCGTTTCAAGAAAAATCTTACTTGAAGAAGCTTACAAGGAAAGAAAAGCAAAAGAAAAAGAATTAAAAGAAGCTGCTATAGCAGCTCTTGAAATCGGTAAAGAAGTTGAAGCTCCAATCAAGAACATCACAAACTTCGGTATGTTCATTGACTTAAACGGAGTTGACGGCTTTATCCATATTTCAGATATAGCTTGGAAAAGAGTTGGTAACATCAACGACTTATACAAAGTTGGTGACAGCGTAAAAGCTATAGTAACAGAATTAGACAAAGATAATTACAAAGTTAAATTAAGTGTTAAAGACTTAACAAAAGAACCTTGGCAAGAATTTATCGAAAATTATTCTGTAGGTCAAACTGTTAAAGCTACAATCAAAAATACTACAAACTTCGGTGCATTTGCTGAAATCATCCCTGATGTTGAAGGATTAATTCATATCTCTCAATTATCACATGACAGAGTAAATAATGTTGAAGATGCAGTTAAAACCGGTGATGAAGTAAATGTTAAAATCATTGATATTAACAAGGACAAAAGAAAAGTTTCTCTTAGCATTAAAGAAACTATGGATCCACCAAAAAGAAAGATCGAAAGAAACAAATTATATCATAAAGAAGACAGCAATGTAACTTTAGGCGATATCTTTGGAGATCTTTTAAAATCTGAATAGTATTATAAAATATTCCCTGCATCTATTAGGTGCGGGGATTTTTACTAAAAGGAGAATAAAATGAAACAATTACAAATTGCTTTTGATACCAAAAGCCTGGATGAATGTATTAAAATCGGTAAGGAATGTGAAGAATATCTGGATATAATCGAACTCGGTACACCTCTTGTATATAAATACGGAGCCGAAGGTATTACAAAGTTTAAAGAAGCTTTTCCCGATAAAAAAATATTAGCCGATTTTAAAATAATGGACGCCGGTGAATTTGAAACAAAAATCGCTTTAGATGCAGGTGCGGATATAGTAACAGTACTTGCCGCAGCGGATAATCAAACTATAGAAGACTCTTTAAAAGCTGTTAAAGAAGCAGGTAAAGAGCTGCTTGTAGATTTGATTTGCGTTCATGATTTCGAAGAAAGAGTATCTTACCTTGAAAAAATCGGTGTAGACTACATATGCGTACATACCGGATCAGACACTCAAAAATTGGGAGCAAATCCTCTTAAAGACTTAATAACCGTTAAGAAACTCGTTAAAAATACTAAAGTGAGTGTTGCAGGGGGAGTTAAGGTGGATACCGTAAAAAGTATCAGCGATGAAAATCCCGATGTGATAATTGTGGGCGGAGGACTTTATAATGCAGAAAATCCCGCTGAAACTGCTAAAAAGATGGTTGACATCATTAAATAGATAGTGTATACTTTACTTCAGTAAATAAATATTTAGTGAAGTAAATAGGGTAGTGGAATGAATAGTTTTGTAATAGAAGAGTATTTAAGTGATTTAAATATAAATGAGAATTCTAAAAAGGGGTATTTGTACGATTTAAATACCTTCTTTTTGTTTATCAAAGAAAGGAACTCTTTTGATGAATCATCTCATAATTTAGAAAGTGAATTAAATTTATTTAAAGGTCTTAATAATATCGATATGTATGCTTACATAAATTATTTGAAATCATCATTAAGTAATTCGGATAAGACGATCGCAAGAAAATTATCCGCGGTTAAAAATCTTTATAAGTATTTAAATAAAAAATATTCTTTTAATAATGAGATTATAACTTTTAAATTTAAATACGATAATACATCCTTCAATAATGAAGTCCTGAGTGATAAACAAATAAAAGAGTTGATAGAATATACCAAAAATAATGAACCGTTAAAAAATCAAATCATAATATTTTTGATCCTTTTTAACGGACTTACGGTTAAAGAACTAAAAAATATAAAAATCAAAGATATTTACGAAAATTCCATAGTTATCGACAGTAATGGTGAAAATGAAAGGATAATAAAAATAAATGACGCTCTGAGAGCCATTTTAAGCGACTTTTTAAATCCAGTCGACCAGTTGTACCTGTTAAAAGGACGTAATAATCAGCCCATTACCGAAAGACGAATACAAGAAGTTGTAAAGAACGCACTTTCTAAAATAGGTATAAATAAAAAAGGTATTTCAACAGGAATACTGAGGAATACGTCCGTAAAGATGATAAAGGAGTATAACTCTGCAGGATTTACGGATATAAAAAATTTTCTCGGTATCAAGACTGATAAACAAGTGGAGAAGTATTTGAAAGACTCTAATGAACTGAATGAACTCGATATGAATAAAAATCCCTTCAGTAAATTTTAAAATGATTTTTATATGAAAGAACTATATGATTTAATAAATTGGTAAAGATTTAATAAAAGAATTAAATACAATCAAGATAAAAGAGCTGAAGATAAATTATAAAGAGAAAGTTTAATTAAAATTATTTTAATTAATATTTAATTGGAAGTGTTTGATCAAAGGCTGATAAACAAAGGATTTGAGAAGATTATTATAATATCTTTAATTTAGGTATAAAATATGTTTAAGTTTATGCTAAAGTTGTCTTTAGCGGAAAGTTGGTTTATTATTAATATGGTATCGTATCTTATTCCCCTTATATTCAATAAACTTAAAAATAGTAAAAATACAAGTTTCCCCTTATTATTGAGATGATTTAAAATGAATTATAATGGTATATTTTTTTATTCATTATTATATATATTTCAAAAATATCAGCTCAAACAATAGAAATAAAAATCAAATACATTTTAATAATAGTATTGCTAAGAAATCATAATCATTAAGATTATTTTATTAAAAAATAAGTAAAAAAACTAATTAAAATTCTATATCCCCTGCCTTATAACAAATTAAATTGATTTAATATTAAAAATATTGTATGATTATATTATTAAATTAATATTTAAAGGGGGAAAAATAATGATATCAAAAAAGAAAGTACACATGCTTTTATTTACTGTAATGGCTTTATTTATATTAATCTCCGTTCCATCAATTTCCAAAGCGGCAGATGATGAGCATTTTATATTTTTAACATCTGAGGATCTTTCTGTAACCTACAGAACTGATAAAACAAAAGGAGTAAAGGGAGAAGAAGTAATTCTTACGGTAACTCCTTATCCCGGATATAAAATAAAGGATTTAGATACTAGACTTACTATAGTAGATAGTGAAAACAATTCTATACCTTTCACTAAAACAAGCGGTCCTGACAGTAACCTTGAAGAAAAATTTAAATTTATTATAGGTGATCATAATATAACAGTAACAGTTCCACATTCTGATCCTTGTTATGATTTAACTGTAGATCCCAATATTAAATTCGGGAAAGTGACATTAACGGAGTCAAAGCTATGTCTTTAGGAAATAGGACACATAAAAGTAATAAATGATCCGGAATATCATTTATCAGATATATATATTGAGTATACTAACGGAAATAAAGAATTTCCTGTTCTTAATAGGATGACAGGAACTTATGATTTTACTCAAAATAATCCAAAGCCGGGTATTGTGCATGCTAAATTTGAAAAAGATACTTATGAAATATATATTTCCCCCGATATAAAAGGAGGCACTATTACAGCGAATAGAAAATCCGCCGGAGTAGATGATATAGTAACTTTGACGGTAAAAGAAGATAAAGGATATAAACTTAAAAATATAAATATAAAAGGTGATGTCGTTGATCCGATAAAATTAACAAAAATCTCTGATTTGAAATATCAGTTTAAAATGCCAAGAAGCGGTATTTTTGTATCTGCTGATTTTAAAAAAGTATCTGATAATACTCCTATTGTGAAAAAAGGCGGAAACACCAAAAGCAGCGGAACGAAAATAACGGCAGCTAAAAAAACTACGGGTTCGGGGATTGTAAAGACAGGAGACGAAAACGGGGATATATTAAGTTTTTATGTGATTTTATCTTTACTTTCCATAACAGGTATTGCCTTTATATATAGATATAAAAGACAGCATTAAACAATATAAAAAAGACACAGATATTAAACTGTGTCTTTTTTATTACCTTATCATAGAAAGTGAAATCCTGTTTTTATCCTTATTTACATCCAGCACCGTCACTTCAACTATATCCCCTGTCTTTAATATATCGCTTGGATGTTTTATAAATGTATTTGAAATTTGAGATATATGAACAAGCCCGTCCTGATGTACTCCTATATCCACAAAAGCACCAAAGTCTACGACATTCCTAACGGTTCCTTTTAACTTCATACCCACAATCAAGTCTTCCATTTCCAAAACATCGCTTCTTAGTATCGGAGCGGGTATATCTTCTCTTGGGTCTCTGCCCGGTTTTATAAGCTCCTTTAAAATATCTTTTAGCGTAGGGATACCTATTTCACATTTTTCAGCTATCTCGCTTAAACCTATTTTTTTAGCTTCTTCTTCCAAATCAGATATGTTTTCTGTATTTACGTCTTTTAAAGTATGTCCAGTGAGTTCCAATACGTTTTTAGCCGCTTTATATGTTTCGGGATGTACTCCGGAATTATCCAAAGGATTTAAACTCTCTGCAACTCTTAAAAAGCCCGCACACTGTTCATAAGATTTTTTACCCAGTTTAGGAACTTTTAAAAGCTCTGAACGTTTATTGTAAATCCCATTTTCTTCTCTGTAAGCAACTATATTTTTAGCTACGGCACTGCTTATCCCCGCAACATATTCAAGAAGAGAAACAGAAGCTGTGTTTAAATCAACACCTACGCTGTTTACAACGCTTTCTACCACGCCTGTCAATGCTTCATTAAGTCTTGCCTTCGGCATATCGTGCTGATACTGTCCCACGCCTATGCTTTTAGGGTCTATTTTAACAAGTTCTGCAAGGGGATCCTGAAGCCTTCTTGCAATAGAAACTGCACTCCTTAGTGCTACATCGAAATCAGGGAATTCCTTTGCGGCAAGTTTGGAAGCTGAGTATACCGAAGCCCCTGCTTCGTTTACTATCATGTATTGAACGTCAGTTCCCTTTATCGTATCCGCCACAAATTTTTCAGATTCTCTTGAAGCCGTCCCGTTCCCTATAGATATTATCTCTACGTTATACTTAGCTATCAAAGCGTTTATTATCTTTTTCGCTTCTTCTGTTTTATTGTGAGGAGGTGTGGGGTATATAACGGTAGTATCCAGTACCTTTCCCGTCCAGTCCACGACTGCAATCTTACAACCCGTTCTGTAAGCAGGGTCTAAACCCAAAGTTACTTTATTTTTTACAGGAGGTTGCATCAAAAGCTGTCTTAAGTTAGTCGAAAAAGTCTTTATAGCCGATTCGTTGGCAGTATCCGTCAAATCATTCCTGATTTCCCTTTCTATGGAAGGAAATAATAATCTGTCAAAGGCATCGATACATGTATCTGTCATATATTTATATGCACTGTTTTTGTTATTCTTAATGACGTGCTTATGGATGATATAAAGAGCCTGCTCTTTATCTACGCTTATACCTACTTTTAAGAAGCCTTCCTTTTCACCTCGGTTAAGCGCCAGCACTTTATGTCCCGCAAGTTTTTTGATACCTTCGCTGAAATCATAATAAGTAGCATATACACTGTCTTCATCTTTAGTGTTTTTACTTGCTATCTTACCTCTTTGACGTATGAACTGTTTTAATTCTTTTCTTATACCCGCATCATCTGAAATGCTTTCCGCGATTATATCAAGAGCACCTTTTATTGCTTCTTCTTCGTTATTTACGCCATTTTCTTCATTGATATAATCTTTTGCAAGTTCGGTGATATCACCTAAATCCGTATTTTGAGAAATAATCAAATCAGATAAAGGTTCAAGCCCTTTTTCCTTTGCAATAGAAGCTCTGGTCTTTCTCTTAGGTTTATATGGTCTGTATAAGTCTTCTACTTCAGAAAGAGTTTTTGCATCGTTTATGGATTTCTCAAGTTCTCCTGTCAGCTTTTCCAAAGAAGCAATGGATTTCTTTACTTCCTCTTTTCTTTCATTTAAGTTGATCAAATAATTGAGTCTGTCCGTTATCTCCCTTAAAAGCTGATCGTCCATGGAACCTGTGAGTTCTTTACGATACCTTGCTATAAAAGGAACCGTATCCCCCTTGTTTAAGAGTTCAATAACATTTTCAATATGTTTTTTGTTTTGATTGAATTCACTTGCTAAAGTTTCGATTATCTGCTGCATTTCATACCTCTTTATTTAATAATACTGTTACTACACTAAATAAATATTTAGTGTAGTAAATATTTTAATTTTAAAATCATAATTTATAAATTTATTTTAAGGAAATATTAAAGCTTATTTTTATACTTTATATTTATTTTCTATTTTTTATCTTGTTTTAAGATGTAAATCTAACGTAAAAATTAATATTATTATAAACTTTATTTATGATTACTGCTTCCCTATTATATTTATATTATCTATTACACAAAAACTGCCTGAACCAATATCATATACACTATGGTAGAACCGAATATACTTATAAAGTTGTTCCGCTTCCAAATATGAAGTCCCACTGCCAAAAGTACTCCTATTATTTCGGGTATCCCGTAAGGATAGGCTATCAAAGACATATCCTTTAAGCAGTAAACCAAAAGCATTATCATCATAGCAGGAGGAAGGACTTTCCCCAAATATAATATGGTATCGCTCGGTTTCTTCCCTTTCCCCGAGAAAAGGACAAAAGGGACCGATCTTGTGATAAATGTAATTATACATATGATACCGATTGCCAAAAGACCTTGAATCAAAGTATATTTATTCATCCAGTATACCCTCCTTCTCTTCCCTTTTCTTATCCAGCAGAAGAAGTGTTATAATACCTATTATTGCGGGTATCATCATGTTGTCCGCACCGAAGATAATCAGAGATATTATACCGCATATTCCTCCGATAAACACTGGAGTCTTGTCTTTTAAATTCATCCACTGTTCTACGCACAATACGCAGAATAAGGCTATCATGGCAAATGAAACACCGTTAGTATTGATATTTATTATAGAGCCTATAGTTGCTCCCAGTATCGAGCCGATTATCCAGTAGCTTTGGTCCAGTATACTTATGTAAAAATAATAATTTTCTTTGTCATGTTTCACACTTTCCGGAACGGTGGAAGAAGTCAAAAGCGCATATGTTTCGTCAGTCAACGCAAATATCATATATAATTTTTTAAAAAAACTTATCCCTTTAAAAGTTTCTATTAAAGAAAGCCCGTAGACCATATGTCTGAAATTCACAAAAAAGCTCATTAGAGCAACACTTATAAGGCTCATACCGCCTTGAAACATTACGACTGCAAGATACTGAAGCGTACCCGCATATATGCTAAGGGACATTCCTCCCGCCCAAATAAAATTAAGACCAATGCTTTGTATCATCAGTCCGAATGCAAAACCAATGGATAGATATCCAAGAAGTACCGGCATAGTAACCTTAAATGCCTCTTTAAATGTCTTATTCATTCTACACCCCTAATACTATCAATTTATCAAACTTTTACCATTATACCACATAAAACTTTGAAATTTAAGAAGATTGTAATATAATTAGATATATTATTTGTCTAGGAGTTAACATGGCCGATTATACAAAAGAAGTCTCAAATAAACTTAATATAAAACTAAGAGAAGAAATAAAAGAGCTGCCGAGCTTTGCAAATGCTTTCTTCAGGGGTATCACAAACAATACTTCCATAAAGACAAGGATCGCATATGCTATGGATTTAAAGATATTTTTTGAATATCTAATAGAAAATCATCCCCTATTTACTCATTTAAAAGATATAAAAGACATTTCTCTAAGTGATTTGGATAATGTAAAAGCCGTTGACTTGGAAGACTTTACCGAATACCTTTCTTATTACACCAAGGAACATTATAAGAACGAAAACAGTAAGGTTCAGCTTTCGAATTCCAACAGAGGGAAAATGCGAAAGCTTTCGACTCTTCGTTCTTTCTATAAATACTATTTCAAGAAAGAAATGATCAAGACTAACCCGACTGTTTTGGTGGACTTGCCTAAAAATTACGAAAAGCCTATTATAAGGTTAGAACCGAACGAAGTGGCAAATCTTTTAGATGAAATAGAAAGCGGGAAAAGCCTGACCCCGGCTCAGCTCAAATATCATAATAAGACAAAAGTAAGAGACTTAGCAATCGTAACACTGCTTGTGGGTACGGGTATACGTATAAGCGAATGTGTGGGACTTAATGTGAACGATGTTGATTTTAACAATGACAGTTTTGTCGTTACCAGAAAAGGCGGGAACAAAACCATACTTTATATGCCTGAAGAAGTAAGAGAAGCACTTCTCAGATATTTAAGGGAAACGAGAGAGAATATCGATACGGAGGAAAGTGCTCTGTTTTTATCCCTTCAAAATAAAAGGATGACTCAAAGCAGTATACAAAAGATGTTGAAGAAATATACAAAGATAGTTGTTCCGCTAAAAAACATATCCCCTCATAAATTAAGAAGTACCTACGGAACAAATTTATATAAGGAAACGGGAGATATATATCTGGTTGCAGATGTTCTCGGTCATAAAGATGTAAATACGACAAAGAAACATTACGCAGCGATAGAAGAAGAGAGAAGAAAAATAGCGGCAAGAGTAACAAAGTTAAGAGATGATTAACCTAAAAAAGACCCGGATAAGGTCTTTTTTAGCGTTTACTATTGATTGATAATTTATATATTACCCATATATTAAAGAATATATGAGGAGTGGGTTAATTTATTCGAACAAAACCGAAGCTTAATAAACATATGTTTACATCAAATGTTCGAGTGCTAAATTAAAAAAAAATAAAATATTAAATTTAATAAGGAAGTAAAATCCTTTGACCTACTTCAATAGATTGATTTTCATCTATATCGTTAAGCTTACCTATTTCATAGATAGTCTGTCTTACGTCTGTCCCGTCGTCCGTTATATCTTTGGCTATATCCCATAAAGTATCGTTAGCTTGAACCGTGTATACAGGGTAAGTATCCTGATGTAAAGTCTTTGCTTTAGCGGAATAAAAAAATGTAGGAACACTTATAAGAACAGCCAAAATCAAAGCGGAAATCATTATTCTTTTCTTTCTTCTTAAAGCTCTTTTTCTTTTTGCTCTTTCGATTCTTTTTTGTTTGTTTCTATATACATTGTATTCATAATTTGTCATTTTCTTGTCCCCCTTATCGAAATAAGAACTTTTGTTCGTTATTATTATAGCAAACGTTCGTTCTATTTGTCAATATATTTAGAACAAATTTTTGAAAAAGTTAGAACATAAGTTTGACATTAACGGAAATATATGTATAATATAATCATAGGAGGTTAATGTTATGTATAACGATTTAACAAAAATTCAAATTAAAATATTAGATTTTATTAAAGCTGAATTAAAGGATAAGGGTTATCCCCCTTCAGTAAGAGAAATTGGTTCAAATGTAGGTTTAACATCGACCTCATCTGTTCATAATCAATTAAACAACTTAGAAAAAAAAGGTTACATAAAAAGAGGAGTATCAAAGCAAAGAGCTATAGAAGTAGTCGGATTTTCTCCTTTCACCAAAGATGAAAATCAAGTTGATGAAGTAAGCCTCGTAGATGACGTAATAAACGTACCTATTATCGGTAATGTTGCGGCAGGTTATCCTATACTTGCAGAGGAAAACGTTGAGGATACCTATCCCCTTCCAAGTTCTTTTGTAGGGAAAAAGGAATGTTTCATGCTTCACGTCAAAGGTGACAGTATGATAAATGCAGGTATACTAAACGGAGATTTGGTTATAGTAAAAAAACAAAATACCGCAAACGACCATGATATTGTCGTTGCTCTGATCGATGATGAAGCAACGGTAAAGACTTTCTTCAAAGAACAAAACAGAGTCAGACTTCAGCCTGAAAATCCGGTTTATGACCCTATTTATTCCACGGATTTAAAAATCCTCGGTAAAGTGATCGGGGTAATGAGAATGCTTTAATAACCTTTTTATATAAAGTGAAACACCTGCTTTAGGTGTTTTTTTATTAAGTAAATGTAAATATAATGTAAAATAATAGTAAATTATCGGTAAAAATAATCTTGATTATCGTCTTTTTTTGTCGTATACTTTAAATAAATAATATTTAAGTTAGTAATTAATTCGTATTCATATATATAATATTTTAAAATTTAGGGGTATAAGCATATGACATTTACTAATATTCTTACGTTATGCGGGGGCCTCGGGTTCTTTTTATTTGGGATGAAATACATGGGCGACGGCTTGGAACTTGCGGCCGGAGCAAGAATGAAAAAACTCCTGGAGGCACTTACCCGTAACCCTGTCATGGGCTTTCTTGTAGGTCTTGTAGTAACTGCGGTAATTCAGTCTTCTTCCGCTACGACCGTTATGGTAATGGGCTTTATAAACGCAGGGATGATGACACTGAACCAGGCTGTTGGGATAATTATCGGTGCAAACGTAGGTACGACTGTCACAAGTATAATCATTGCACTTGATATTTCGGCAATAGCGCCTGTATGCATTTTCATCGGAGCAATGCTTCTTTTATTTGCAAAGAAACAAAATAAAAAGCATATAGGACAGATTATACTCGGTTTTGGTATACTATTTCAGGGATTGAGTACAATGAGCGGAGCAATGGTAAGTCTAAGGACATATCAGCCGTTTATCGACTTCATAAGCAGTGCGAACTCCCCTATTATCGGAGTATTTGTAGGAACCATACTTTGTGCTATACTACAGTCTTCTTCGGCAGCCGTAGGTGTACTTCAGGCTTTGGCTCTTCAAGGTTTGATGCCTGCCGATTTTGCTATATATTTAGTATGCGGCGTTAATATCGGTTCTGCGGCACCTCCCCTTTTATCTGCGATAAATGCTAAGACAAATGCAAAAAGAGCTTCTTTTATATATCTTATATATAACTTGTTCGGAGCAATACTGTTTGTTCCGATAGGGATGTTCACTCCTTTTGCGGACTTTGTTGTCGGTACGTTTGCGGCTCCTGTAGCTCAGGTAGCAATGATACATATCATATTCAAACTCGTTACGGCGGTAGTTCTTCTTCCGTTTACCAACACAATAGTTAATCTGTCATATAAAATAATACCGGACAGAGAACATTCAAGTAACCTAAGATTTTACTATTTAGACCCTCAAATCGTAACCAATTCGGCTTCACTATTGGTGCAAATCATAAGTGAAATAAAGAGGATGGCTGATATCTCAAAAGACAGTCTTTTTATAGCCGGGAATGATTTTATATACTCAAAATCTACAGACAGAGAGCATATAAAAGAAAATGAGGAACTGGTTAATTGGCTGAGTGAGCATTTGACGGAATTCTTCATTAAAATAAACTCCATGGAGCTTCAAGGTAAAGACTCTGAGCACTTATCCAGGATATTCTACGTTATAAACGATATAAAAAGAATAAATGACCATGCAGTGAATTTGATGGAAAAAAGCGAAGAAGCAGTAAAAAAAGAAGTTAGATTTTCTGATAATGCGAGAAAAGAATTAAAAGCTCTTTTAGATAATGATTTGGAACTTCTTGATAAAGCAGTCGAGTCGTTTACCAATCAGGAAATAAGCGAAGATGAACAAGTTGAATTATACAGTATAGAAGAAGAAATAGATAAGCTTACTCTCAAAGCTCAGGAAAATCACGTTTTAAGACTCAGAGAAGGCAGATGCGGAGTATCTACGGGAATGCTTTACATTCAGTCTTTAACGGATTTTGAACGTGTCGGTGACCATGCCTATAATATCGCATGCGCCGCAAGACAAGACAGTGAAGTATTAAGAACGATATAAATTTAAAGGATACCTTAAAGGTATCCTTTTTTATAATTCTTTCAAAAAATCAATTATCATTTGCTTTTCTTTGTTTGTCAGTATATGCATATGTCCCCTGCCTCTCAGTTCATATGTCCTGACGTTTGGGATTATTTCTTTGGCTCTTTTTATCACTCTTTTTGCGGGAAAAAGACAGTCATACTCTCCCGCTAAAACAAATGCGGGGGCTTTGAATTTATTCATCCTATTTTTATCTGTATTGCTAGGCATTGCCACTTTTGTTTTTACATTGTCAAAACTGTCTTTTAATATATCTTTCGTATCTTCATCTATTATATCTTCTCCGTTTGTCATATACATAGCTGTCTTTATTATAAAATCTTCATTCTTTGTAATGATATATTTAATTAAAGGTATCATCATTTTTGCACTGCTTATGGGAAAGGCATTATTTATTCCCGACGGAACTTCCAATACACATCTTTCCACCTTCTCGGGGCTTATACACATCAATTTAGCAAGTACTCCTCCGCCGAAAGAACCTCCGTAACACATTATATTTCTAAATCCAATTTTATCTATTACTTCACTTGCCCATTTCCCGTAAGAATATCCCCTCGAAGATAAGCTTATTTCGTCGCTCTTTCCGGGATGACCTATTATATCTACTGCATAAATATCAAAATCATCAAGCAGGAATTTACATAAAAGCAAATTATAAGCAGTTGTGGAATTACCTCCGTGAAATACCAATAATGGTTTCCCTGCTTTATTGCCCGTCCTTATTAAATGTGTTCTACCAAATGAAGTATCGACATAAATATCTTCATAAGGAGCTCCTATTTTTTTTAGCTGTCTGTCGTACAATTCAAGGCATTTCTTCTTGCCTTCTTTGGTTTTATATATGCTTTTCATTTTAACTGTCCCTTATTAAACTAAACTCATTATAACACCTTTTGTATTAAATAGCATTAAAAAAGAGACATCTCAGCCGATATCTCTTTTATTTTATTTCTTGGTTTTAGGAGAAAATATGACCGCAAATACATATCCGAATATTATTGCGGCAGCAATTCCGCCTCCCGTTGCAGTAAGGGGACCCGTCAAAACGCCAAGAAGCCCGTCCTGTTTGACCGCAAATATGGTTCCTTTGACAAGGCTGTATCCAAATCCCGTAAGAGGGACCGTGGCACCCGCCTGACCGAATTTTACTATAGGTTCATACAACCCAAGAGCAGTCAAAATTACTCCCGCAACAATATATATTACCAATATCTGTCCGGAAACCAGTGTAGTGTTATCCATTATGATTTGAGCAATCAAACATAGTATCCCTCCGGTTATAAATACATATAAATAATCCATTATTATCTCCTTTATTTAGAATTCTCGATTGTTACAGCATGTGCTATACAAGGTATATTTTCCTTTTGTCCTGTTGAAACGGGACTTAGTAAGGCTCCTGTAGCCACAAATAAAATCTTATTTAATTCCTTATTTTTAAGCTTGTTGTAGAAGTAGCTCGTAAATACCGTAGAACTGCAGCCTGCACCGCTTCCTCCGCACATAACATCTTGATTTATGATGTCATAAACGAGCATGCCGCAGTCTTTATATCTGTTTTCTATATTCAAACCTTTTTTCCTTAAGAAATCTTTTGTGATATTATATCCGACTTCCCCAAGGTCTCCCGTAACGATAAGGTCATAATCTTCTACGTTTACATCCAGATCCTCAAGATGTGTCATAATAGTGTCACATGCGGCTATAGCCATTGCACTTCCCATATCATTGGGGTCGCTTTGTTCGAAATCCATGACTTTACCTATAGTCATATGAGTAACGAAAGGTCCTTCCAGACAGCTTTTTTCCAAAATCATTGCCCCTGAACCCGTTACGGTCCTTTGTGCACTGGGAGGAGACTGTGTACCAAGCTCCAAAGGGAACCTGTATTGTCTTTCTGCGGTAGAAAAATGACTCGCCGTACTTATTACAGCTCTGTTTATAAAATCTCCGTCAAGAAGGACTGCGGCAGCCTGAATGGCTTCCACAAAAGTGGAACAAGCATTATAAAGTCCCCAGTATGGGATCTTAAGGTCTCTTGCAGTTAAATTAGTAGTAATGATTTGATTCAGTAAATCCCCGCCGATATAAATATCTATATCAGTTTCATTCAGTTGATTTGCTTCAAGTAAAGATAATATATTTTTAAGACACATTTGATGTTCCGCTTTTTCAAATGAATCCTGTCCAAGTAAATCATCCTCAAATGTTTCATGAAAATAACTTTTTAAAGGTCCCTGACTTTCGATTGGTCCTGCTATAGACCTTGTGTCTCTTATACATATCCTTTTTTCAAATTTATAAGTTTGTCTTCCTATTTTTTTTCTCATCTCTTACCTCGTTAAAATAAAATATATCAGTCCGACTACAGAGCTTGAAGTAACTCCGAACACTATTACAGGTCCCGCAATCTTAAACATATTTGCCGCCATACCGAAAATATATCCTTCTTTTTGGAATTCCATTGCACTGGATACGATACTGTTTGCAAATCCCGTAATCGGAACGATAGAACCTGCTCCGGCTTTTTTACCGATATTGTCGTATAGTCCGAGTCCCGTTAACAACGAACCTAAAAAGACCATTGCGATAGATGTCATGTTTGCGGCTTCAAGCATTGAAAAGCCTCTTCTCGAAAAGAAGTTATTGATAAACTGACCTATCATGCAAATGATACCTCCCACAATAAAAGACATATATAAATGACTTTTATTTGGCGTGGGTTTATTTTTCTTAACGACTTCTTTATAATCTTTGATATTTTGCTTATTTGATTCCATATATAAACTCCTAAATAAAAATTTATATTATTTTCCCCGAAAAACAAAAAAACTTTCAAAAATTTAACTTTCGAAAGTTTTTTTCATATTTTCTATTATTTTTTTCTCTAATCTGGATACCTGTACCTGTGAAAGCCCTAAAACTTCGGCTACTTCTTTTTGAGTTTTATTTTTAAAATATCTAAGCACTATTATCTGCCTGTCTCTTTTTTCAAGGTTCATAATAGCATTTTTTAAATCAAGCTTTTCAACTATCTTTTCATTACTGTCATTCTCGTCTTTTATTTTATCCATTAGTAAAATAGGAGTGTTTTCGTTGTTATTCAATTCTTTGGATAAACTTTCCGGCTGTCTGCAAGCTTCCAGAGCCATCAATACATCTTCCGACGAAACTCCGATTTTTTCGCTTAAATAGTCTATACTCGGTTCAACACCGTTTTTCTTTACATAATCTTCTCTTATGGTCTTTGTCTTTAAATAAATGGTTTTTAAATTTCTTCCGACCTTTATTATTCCTTCATCTCTGAAATATCTTTTATACTCTCCGTTTATAACATATACAGCGTAGGTTGAAAATTTAGTGTTGAATTCAAAACTAAATCTTTTTATCGCCTTTATAAGTCCTATGGCTCCGATTTGAAATAAATCATCATAGCTTATGGAATATGAAAGGTATCTTTTTAGTATGGAATTTATAAGAGGTGTATTTATAACAGTCAGTTCTTCTAAAGAATTTTTATCTCCGTTTTGTGCGTTTACTATAAGTTCTTTTATCTCATCTGAAAAATAATCAATTTTTGCAGATTCGCTATTCATTATATGTATTATCCCTGCTTGAAATTTTTTTACTCATTATTAAAGTAGTGCCGTCGCCTTCTTTGGATGTGATACTAAGTTCATCCATAAAGCTTTCCATTATGGTAAAACCCAGTCCGGATCTTTCAAGTTCGGGTTTTGATGTATATAACGGTTCCTTGGCCCGGTCTATATCTTTTATACCGATCCCGTCATCTATTATTTTTATCGTTACTTCTCTGTTTCTTATAAATGCTTCCATTGTTATCAAGTGATTGTCTTCATTGTTGTATGCGTGGATTATCGAATTTGTCACAGCTTCCGATACACTCGTCTTTATATCGTTAAGCTCGTCTATGGTAGGGTTTAACGGAAGTACGAAACTTGAAATGATGAGCCTTGCCAAAGATTCGTTTTCGGATATGCTTTTAAATGAAACATTTAAAAAATTATCTACTTTATTACCTATTTTCATATTTTTCTATCCCTTCTTCTAATGTATTAAATAAATCAAAAATCGAAAGTATTCCCGACATTCTAAGTATTTTTATGATTTGCTTATCTTTTGTGACCAGACCGCATTTGCCGTTTTGTGCGGAAATTTTCTTATATCTTCCCATAAAAAGTCCTATACCCGCGGAATCCATAAAGGTGAGTTCACTTAAATCAAATATCAAATTTTTTATTTCTTTTTTGCATAATGCGTAATCAATGTTTTCTCTTAAATCCAAAGTAACATGATCATCCAAATCACCTTTGATTTTGATAGTCAGCGTGTTACCTGCTATATTTATTTCAAAATTCATGATTTAACCTCTCTATATTATTTTTGCCTACATGATAGTACCAAAACATACATGTAGAATTTTGAAAAATTTAGGGTTAAATCCAAATGTTTAATAATTTTTAAAAATAAAAAAGGAAGCAGAAAATCTGCTTCCTTTTTATATCATACAAATGCTATCTTACTTATTTCATTGAATTTTCGTAAGATTCAACCATTCTTTTAACCATTTCACCACCGATAGAACCGGCTTCTTTACTAGTTAAATTACCATTATATCCATCTTGAAGATTAATGCTAAGTTCGCTAGCAACTTGTTTCTTAAATTGGTCTAAGCCTTTTTTAGCTTCTCTGTTGTTCATCTGTTTCACCTCCATTTATAAGTGTTATAATTCTATTATGGACTTTTGAAACAAAAATACACTGGAAAGTTTTCCCTACTATTCAAATTTAAATAAACTTCGCTTTTTAGCCTGCTTCAGAGCGTTATATTTTTCTTTTAAAATCGATAATTCATATGATTTTTCTTTTAATTTCATTTTAAGTCTTGCGTTTTCGGTTATAAGTTCGTCCCTTTGTTTAAACGCATCCTGCTGCTTTAAATTTTCGATTTCTTCACGCAAAGAATTTATCGTTTTTATCAGACACGTAATATTATTATCTTCTTCTTTTGGTTTTTCTTCTTCGATTTCTTCAAAAATAATTTCATCTTTTGATTTGTGAAGAGTTTCTTTTATTTCTTTATTTCTTTTTCCCTCGCCTTTCAAGGCTTCTATGTAACGAAATATGTCGATTTCCTTTGTCGTATAATATCTTCTGTTGTTCGAGCCTCTGGGGATTTGAAGTTCGAATTCGTCTTCATAAAATCTTAATAAATAAGGCTTACAATCTAAAATATTGGATGCTTGTGTAATAGTATATTTCAAAACTCTACTCCTTAAACAGTTTTTATATATATTACTCCAAATAATTTAAAAAATAAGCCTAAATTTGTCGTTTATTCAGTTTAATTTATAATTTTATTATTTCTATTTCATTTATCGTTTCTTCTATCAAATCTTCTACGTCCAGCTTCGCTTCTTCTTCCAAAACTCTGGATAGTTTCGGCTTTATTATAGGATGTTTCGGTACGAATATCGTACAGCAGTCCTCATAAGGTCTGATAGAAATATCATAAGCTCCGATTTTTCTTGAAATATCTACTATTTCGGTCTTGTCAAAAGCTATAAGAGGTCTTAAAATCGGAAGAGCGGAACATTCATTTGTACATGAAATACCTTCTATGGTCTGCGATGCCACTTGTCCCAAGCTTTCTCCTGTAATAAGAGCCTTTAAATCAAATTTATTTTTAAGTCTGTTTGCTATTTTTATCATGAACCTTCTTAGTATCACCGTTAAATATTCGCCTTCGCAGTTGGATATTATCTGCTCTTGTATTTTAGTAAGGCTGATATTTACAAGGTTTATTCCCATATTATAATCGCTTAAAACTTCCGCCAAGTCTTTGACTTTTTCTTTTGCGTCCATACTGGTAAAAGGATAGCTGTGAAAATGCAGTCCTACGACTTTCATTCCTCTTTTGTTCATTAAATATCCCGCAACCGGAGAATCGAGTCCTCCGGATAAGAGAAGTCCGCCTATCCCGCTTGAATTAACGGGAAGTCCCGCATTGCATCTAATATCTCCCGCATAAACATATGCATTCTCTCTTATTTCTACCTTTAAAACCGCTTCAGGGTTTTTCACATCGACTTTTAAGTCATCAGTATTAATAAGTACATATGCTCCCACATCTTTACTTATTTCGGGGGATTTTAAAGGATACTTCTTATCGCTTCTTTTGGTTTCTACCTTAAAAGTCTCATATCCGCCCTCTTTCATGACCATCAAAGCTACTTCTTTTATCTTGTCCATATCTTTTTCGACTTCATAACATTTTGTCAAATAAACTATTCCGAAAACTTTTTTAAGTCTTTCGATTATTTTATCCTCATCTTCATTGTTATAGCCGCTTACGATTATCCTGCTTTGTATCGTATGTACTTTTATATTTTCGAATTTCCTAAGAGAAAGTCTTATATTCTTTGCGAGTAAATCTATAAAGTATTTCCTGTTAAGTCCTTTAAGGCTTATTTCCCCATACTTTACCATTATCATTTTCTTCATAAATTTTTATCCCTACTTATATTTATTTAAAAGATTTAATCTATTTATACATTCTTTTAATTTTAAAATAAAATAATCAATTTCTTCTTTTGTATTGAATTCACTGAAACTTATCCTTATTGTCCCTTTAATGAGTTCATCTTCCACACCTATTGCCTGAAGTATGGTGTTCACGCTGTTGTTCCTTGAGGAGCACGCACTGGAAACCGAAACGTAAATATTATATTCCTCCAGCATATGAAGAAGCACTTCTCCTTTTATACCTTTAAAACTTACATTTAATATATGATAAGATATATCTGCTTTTTCATATGGAGTGTTTATTTGAAAATCTTTAATATTTTCATTTAGTTTTTTGACCGCATATTCAAATAATTCTTTATAAATATTTTTATTTTCTTTATAATTTTTATACGTTATTTTTATAGCTTCGTTAAATCCGGCAATAAGCGGAGTATTTATCGTCCCGCTCCTAAAGCTTTCCTGCTGTCCTCCGCCGTGAATAAGAGGGATAAGGGTTATGTTTTCTTTGAGTACAAGAGCACCGACACCTTTGGGGCCGTGAAATTTATGAGCGCTTAAAGAAATCATATCCGCTTCTTTTAATCTCATATCGACTTTCCCG
The DNA here is from genome assembly GCF_000154825.1 of Anaerofustis stercorihominis DSM 17244. Taxonomy (NCBI): domain Bacteria; kingdom Bacillati; phylum Bacillota; class Clostridia; order Eubacteriales; family Eubacteriaceae; genus Anaerofustis; species Anaerofustis stercorihominis. The sequence goes on from NZ_DS560015.1 coordinate 451,335, forward strand.
ACAGCTTGTGTTGCGTCTATATGAACGAGAACATTTTCATTCTTTTCTTTTATTTTTTTTATTATATTTTCGATATCCTGAACGACACCGAACTCGTTATTTACATAAATAATGCTCACAAGTTTGGTATGTTCATCAATACTGTTAATCAGTTCATCAATATTTACTACACCAAACTCGTTAACTGTAATATATTTTGTATTTACATTTAAACTTTCAAAATATCTGAATGTATTCGTTACACAAGGATGTTCTATATCGGTGGTAATTATATTGATATCTTCAAGATTTTTATATTTTGCAAGGGTTCCTTTTACCGCAAGATTGACAGATTCGCTTGCTCCCGAAGTGAAGATGACTCTTCTTTTACTGTCGATACCAAGCAATTTTAAAAGATTATCTTTTGTTTCTTTAAGTATTTTGCCTGCTTCAAACCCCTTTTTATGAACCGCGGAAGGATTTGCATATTCTTTCAAAAAATATCTATTTACTTCTTTCGATACTTCTTCGTAACAAACCGTAGTCGCGGCATTATCAAAATAGATTTCTTCCATTTAAATGAACTCCTTAACCACATATTTAGAAGTAAAAGCCCTTAGTGTCGCAGTATAATACATATAAAGCTCAAAAGTATCTCCGACTTTATAGTCTTTTTTACTGTCTGTGATGTCTATTATCAAGTGGTCACTGCTTCCGCCGAGGATCTTTGTATCATTATCCAATGGGAACATATCCATATCTATATCCTGCTTACCTACGGACAATATTGCTCTCTTCCTTATACCTTCATCAACAAATTCGGGCTTTGAATTAAGAGCCGAAAAACCTCTTCTGCCGATTGGGATAGAAGGCTTTTCTTTGATTTCTATTATTTCCGCTTTTATTATAAAAGCGTCTTTGTTCATTCCTTCGATATGACTTCTGTAAGTACAGTCCCTGCCAAATAAAATGGTATCGCCTATCCTTATATTGGTTACCCCTTTTACAGGGTTATCTTCTCTGAACATTGTATAGCTGGTAGAATTGCCTCCGGAAACTATGTCAAGATTTGTATTCAGCTCAGCTTCCAAAAGCTCGTTTACTTTTACCAAATTTGTAAGGTTGTTTTCATCGGGAAGCACTCCACCGTAACATGTAAGGTTTGTGGCTACTCCTCTGAGTCTGATATTAGTCAAGTTTTTTATCCTTTTAGCACTGTCAACTATATCTTTTTTATCAAAATAACCTTCTCTCAAATCTCCTACATCGAACATAAGAAGTATATCATGAACTTTATTTTGTATTTTAGCTTCTTCATTAAGAGCCTTAACTGTATCATATTCACTGTTAAGAGATATATCGCTGTATTTTACGACTTCCTCGGCTTCTGAAATGCTCGGAAGTCTTATAAGCCATTTTTCCGCGTCTATATCTTTTATGTTTTTAAGATTATCTATTCTGGAATCTCCGAACTTTTTTATTCCCGCCTGCATTAAAGTATCAACGATAACGGGATTACAACAGTGAAGTTTGGTCACGGATGTTATGTCTACGTTATATTTATCCAAAGTATCCTTTACGATCTTTGCATTGTCATATATTTTATTTAAGTTGATTTTTAATGTAGGTTTCATGATTTTTATCCTTATTAATTTTTAAATGAATGTACGGGAGCAGGTATCCTTCCTCCCCTTTGTATGAAGTCACCGCTTTTGAAGCTGTTTACTTCCATTATAGGTGCAGAACCGAAAAGTCCGCCCCAGTCTACTTTATCGCCGACTTTTTTACCGTAAACAGGTACGACCCTTACGGCTGTGGTTTTATTGTTTATCACGCCTATTGCCGCTTCATCGGCAATCATAGCTGAAATAGTATCTTCCGGAGTATCCCAAGGGATAGCTATCATATCAAGACCTACCGAACATACGCTTGTCATAGCTTCCAGTTTATCGAATTTAAGACATCCGTCTTCAACCGCGGCTATCATCCTGTTGTCTTCGCTTACCGGAATGAAAGCTCCCGACAGACCTCCGACATGACTTGAAGCCATGATACCTCCTTTTTTCACTGCGTCGGTAAGCATTGCAAGAGCCGCCGTACTTCCGTGAGCACCGCATCTTTCAAGCCCCATCACTTCGAGTATCTCAGCAACACTGTCTCCTATAGCGGGAGTAGGTGCCAAAGATAAATCCAAGATACCGAAAGGAACATCAAGTCGTTTGCTTACTTCATGACCTATCAAAGAACCGGCCCTTGTGATTTTAAATGCGGTCCTCTTGATAGTTTCAGCTATTTCGTCTACGGTAGCACCTTTCATGCCTTCAAGGGCAGTCTTGACAACACCCGGTCCGCTTACTCCTACGTTTATGACTTTTTCCGCTTCTCCCACGCCGTGGAATGCGCCCGCCATAAAAGGATTATCTTCAACAGCATTTGCAAACACTACGAATTTGGCACATCCGAAAGAATTATCTTCTCTGCTCAAATAAGCGGCTTTTTTGATAAGAGGTCCCATTTTCTTCACTGCGTTAAAGTTGATACCGGATTTTGTACTTCCCAGGTTTACGCTTGAACACATATTCGTAGTTTCCGTAAGAGCATAAGGGATAGATTCAAGGAAACTTTCATCACTCTTCGTACAGCCTTTTTGAACGAGTGCGGAGTATCCTCCGATGATATCCACTCCGACTTCTTTTGCGGCATTATCCAGTGCTTTTGCATATTCAATCCATTCGTCAACATTATTTGCACACGCAAGAGCTATCGGTGTTACGGAGATCCTTTTATTTACGATAGGGATACCGTATTCATCTGCAACAGTATCTGCGGTTTTGACCAAATCTTTGGCTAATGAAGTGATTTTATCATATATTTTATTTGTGGCTTTTTTATAATCGGAATCGAAACAGTCAAGCAAAGAAATACCGAGAGTAGTAGTCCTTATATCCAAATTTTCGACTTCCAGCATTTTAATAGTATCAAGTACGTCTTTGTATATCATAGCTCTCTCCTTAAATCTTATGCATAGTATCAAATAATTCTTCTTTTTGAAGTCTTATGGATAAACCAACTTCTTCGGCTGTTTTATCAAGTTCTTCCTTTAAAGATTTAAATGAAGTTTTTTCTTCGTCTATTGTAACGAGCATCAGCATTGTAAAATAATCCTGCATAACGGTTTGAGAGATATCTTCAATGTTTACTTTAAGTTCACTGAGTACTTTTGAAACATTATAAATGATACCTGTTTTATCTTTTCCTATTACAGTAATAATTGCTTTCATATTCTCCTCCGATTTATGTGTTTTTTTGTTTTAAACTAAATTATATATTACCATATTTAGCTTTATATTAAAAGCATTGTTTGATATAATTTAATTATAAGGAGGCAAAAAAATGAAAGTAAAATATCTATATAACAGCGGATTTATAATCGAAACCGACAGACATATTTTGGTAATAGACAGCATGCACAAAACTAACGTGGAAAATAAAAACAACAAGAAAGAAGTATATTTTGCGACCCACTCCCATATGGATCATTACAATAAATTTATTTTGGAAAAAGAAACCGTGGTACTGAGTGATGATATAAAAGTAAAAGAACATGAACGTAAAAATAAAATATACTTTGTAAAACCTTATGATAAATTAAAAGTTGATGATATAAAAATCGAAACTTTCGGTTCGACGGATCTCGGAGTAAGTTATTTGATAGAAGTTGACGGAAAACTCATTTTTCACAGCGGGGACTTGAATTGGTGGCACTGGGAAAATGATGACAAAGAAACACAGGAAAATGAAGCAGTAGCTTACGAAAAAGAGATTTATAAACTTAAAAATGTCCTCGGCGGCAAAAAACTTGATCTCGCATTCGTTCCCGTAGACAGAAGGCTCGGTGAAAACTCTACTCTTGCGATAAACTTATTCCTTGAAAACATAGGTGCGAAAGAAGTATTCCCAATGCACTTCCAGGGCAACTACAGATATATAAAAGATTTGGAACCGATAAAAGAAAAATTTAAAGATATAAATATACACATAATCGAAGAAGAAAATCAGGAATTTAGTATTTAAAAAGCACAAATAATTGTGCTTTTTTACTTTTATTTTATAATGTTTTCTTAAATAAAAGATCTTCATCCCCATATCCGTCACGTATAAAACCACTGCCTATAAGAACTTTTTGAGAAATTTTATTTTCTTTGTTTGTCTGGGCGCATACAAATTTAACATTTTTTTGTTTTAATGCCCATTCGCTGATATACCTTACCGCTTCTGCGGCATATCCATGATTTCTATAATCTTCATCGATACCATATCCGATTTCTACGCTGTCTTTAGTATCAGGTTTCCCCTTAAAACAAAGCCCTCCTACAGTCACACCGGACTTTAGCTTTATTTCCCAATTTGTACACCACTCTTCAAAACCCTTGTGTTTTTCCATGTTGATTATCATTTCTTTGTATGCCGATTTCATTTCATTATCTTTTTCATTTTCATACATGATTTTAAGCTCACTGATTTCAAGGGGAATTATATTGAGCCTGTCGGTTTTTACTGTTATATCTTTCATGCTTATCTCTTTCTTTGAACTATTGATATAAAAAAGCGAGGATATACCCCGCTTAAATCTATTTACCAAGTATTTTATATGCGTCTTCCATGATTTTTACCGCAGAAGTAAGACCGATACCAAATCTTGAACAGCCTGCGTCTATCATATCGTAAACCGTATCCAAGCTTCTTACTCCGCCCGCAGCCTTTATTTTAGCATCATTACCCACTACGGATTTAATGAGTTTTATTGTTTCCACCGTCGTAGGTTTATCCGCCCAACCTGTACCCGTTTTAACGAATGTAACTCCGCTTTTTACTGCGATTTCACTTGCTCTTTTTATTTCGTCGTCCGTTAAATATGCGATTTCTAATATTGATTTAACGGGTTTGCCGTCAGCTGCGTCAACGACTGCTTTTATATCGTCGGAAACGACATCGTACATTCCCGATTTTAAAGCTCCTACATTTATGACCATATCAAATTCATCGGCACCAAGCTTATGTCCGTCTTCAACACCGATTATTTTCATCTTTGTGGGCTCTGCACCTGAAGGAAATCCAACCGCAATACCGAGTTTGGTATTTGGTACTTCCTTTAACTTCTCGGCAAGATATTCTTCAAATACCGGCATAACGAACGCCGCTATAAAATTATATTTCTTTGCCATTTCAACCAATGTGTCTATTTCTTTTACTGTTACATCGGTTCTGACGGCACTGATATCTATCATCCTGCTTAAATTTTCAAGGTCTTTATACTCTCTCATTTTTTTACCTCTTTATCTTTCTCTTCCTACCATTTCTATTTCCAGTTCGTATTTACTTCCCACTATCTTTGAGTGGTCAATACAAATAGGATTATCTCCCATAAAACACGTCCTTTTTAGTTCAATCAAAGCATTTCCCACAGGTACATTGAGCATTTGACTTTCTTCGAAAGTTGCATTCTTTGCAGAGATAAGCTCGGTTGCAGAATCGAAGTTTATTCCATATTCCTTTTCCAAAAATGCATATAATGAATATATTTCATCCTGTCTCTTTACGATATCCGGAACATCTTCTTTTCTTAAGTAGTTTTTTACTATTGCTATAGGCACTCCGTTAGCAAGCTGTATCCTCTGGATCCTTATAATGGTAGTACCGTTTTCTATACCAAGCCTGTCACTTATAAAATCATCAGCCGCAACGGTATCTATAAAAATATTTTTCGGTTTAACATCATAACCTTTATGTCTTAATGTTTCAGATACGGAAGTAACGTGATTCAAACTCTGCATTGTTTTATTATCCGTTACAACGGTACCTTTCCCCTGCTGAGCTTTTAAAAAACCTTCACGGGAAAGCAGGTCCACAGCCTTTCTTACAGTTGTCCTGCTAACGTTAAACATCTTTTCTATCTCGGGTTCCGGGGGTATCAAATCTCCCGGTTTATAATATCCGTTTTCAATTTTTTCTTTAAAATACGTATATAATTTGCTGTATTGATATACTTTATCCATTGCTTTACCCCCTACTGTTAACTCTATTCTAATATAAAAACGTATTTAAATCAATAAAAAAGAGTGATAAACATCATTATCACTCTAAATTATTTGATTATATATTCATACTTAAGCGTATTGTCCGATATCCAGTCTCATTTTATCGGCAACCATAGCTATAAATTCCGAATTCGTAGGTTTACCTTTATTTTGGTCGATGGTATATCCGAAAATCTTATCTATTGTTTCCACCTTACCTCTGTTCCATGCAACTTCTATCGCATGTCTGATCGCTCTTTCAACTCTGCTTGGAGTGGTGTTATACTTTTCTGCGATCATAGGATAAAGAGTTTTTGTAATCCCGCCCAGTAATTCAACATCGTCGATTACGAGTTTGATAGCTTCTCTTAAATAAATATAACCTTTGATATGTGCAGGTACTCCGACTTCATGCAAGATGGAAGTCACGGCTACCTGATAATTTTTATCTTTTTTCTGCTGTCCTTTTTTAGGTGTATCTAAAACATCAGGAGAAAAATATGCATCGATTTCTCTAGATAGTTCCCCCAAGTCAAACGGTTTTAAGAAATAATAATCCGCTCCCAAGTTCACGGTTTGTCTGGTAAAAGATTCTCCTCCCACTGCAGACATCATAACAACATGAGGTGAATAATCCTTCATATTTTTCTTGTTCAATTTTTCCAAAACTCCAATACCGTCAAGCATAGGCATGATAGTATCTACAAGTAAGATGTCGGGTCTTTCTTTTTCAACCACATCTATAAGATCCTTTCCGTTACCTACTACTCCCACAACGTTGTAATTTTCTTTTTCTTCAAAATGGTTTTTAACAGCCAAGGCAAATTTTTCATTATCATCTGCTATTGCAACTTTGTATACCATATTTCTCCTCCTGAATAAATATTATTTTGTTTAATTTTAATTTCTTTTAAAGATTACTACAATTTATATGCAAAGTTTGTCTAATTTTGTTTAGCTAATAAATCTTCTAAAAGCCATTCTATATATATTCCATAACCTTTTGTGGGATCGGAAATGAAAACATGTGTAACCGCTCCGATAAGCTTGCCGTCCTGGATTATAGGGCTTCCGCTCATTCCCTGAACGATACCTCCGGTCTTACTTAAAAGCTCTTTATCGGTTACTTCTATAAGCATGCTTTTGGTATTTTTTTTGGTTTGTTTGTAAGTTTTTTTAATTTTTATATCAAATAATCTAGGGCCGTTATTATCAATGGTAGTTAATATCTGAGCTTTTCCTTCTTTTATTTTATCCTGCAGAGCTATATCCAAAGCGTTGCTTGTGGCAACTTTTTTTGTAACATCTCCGTAAAGTCCGTAATCATTATTTAAATGAATGGAACCGATTATGTCTTTTTTATCTGCTTTTAGTACACCTCTGAGTTCACCGGGAGCATTTCGTTTGCCTTTAACGATACTTATAAGTTCACTCTCTATCACATTACCGTTTTTAACAGGCATGATTATCCCGGTATCAACATCATTTATACTGTGTCCCAAAGCCACAAATCTTGATTTATCTTCATTGTAACAAGTAAGGGTACCTATACCCGCAACGCTGTCACGGACCCACACACCGATTTTATACTTATTGTCTTTCTTAGCCTTTACCGGGGTGATTTTAATGGTCTCTTCGGTATTCTCCCTTTTTATGACCATAGATAATTCTTTATGACTTAGCTTATTGAGTTCACTTATAACTTCTTTTGCGTTATAAACTTTTTTATCATTTATTTTTACAATGATATCTCCCATTTTTATCCCCGCGTCTTTAGCGGGACAAACTTCATTGTCATTGACGTCGATAATAGACTGGAACTGAACGGCTATGGCACCTTTTGTATTCATGCTGACCCCGACCAATTTCCCCGACGGATGAAGCTTAACATTTGGGTAGACGTTAATGTTATAATTATTTATGGGAACTATTCCAAACAGCTTCGCCTTTAATTTGTATTTACCGGCAGAAGAAGAATAAACATCTATTTTGTCATTATCTACATTATAGTTTTTTTCACTTTTACCGTTTACCTTTAAATCCTCGTTTTCATTTTGAATACTGCAGTTTTTAGGTAAATTTAAAGAAACGCTTGTCGTTTGGCTGGATAAAACAGTTATTTCCTTTGTCGAAAAATTAAGATAAAGGATATAAGCTGATATAATTAATATTAATGATAGAAATCCTAAAAGAACTCTTTTCTTTTTTACTGCATTCACTTTTTATACCTCGTTTGTTTTTCATCTATTTTCCCCAATGAAAGGAAAAATATAAACAAACTTTAAAAGTGATTAGCTATTTTTTGATTTCTCAGCGTTTTCCAACATGTCTTTGGCATACATGAACGCATTATCACCGATACTCTCTCCGCTTATGATCCTAACAAGCTCATTTACTTTTTCTTCTTCATTCAATCTTACAAATGAAGTATATGTTTTTTCACCTTTTATTTCTTTTTTAATGAAATAATTCGTATCTCCCATTGCAGCTATCTGCGGAAGATGTGTGATTGCCATGATTTGATGATTTTTGGAAAGCTCCCACATTTGCTTTGCTACGACAAGTGCGGTCTGTCCGCTTATCCCTGTGTCAATTTCATCAAATATTAGTGAATCGATATTATCACTCTCCGATAATATCCTCTTGAATGAAAGCATTATTCTCGATATTTCACCCCCCGATGCGATTTTACTGAGAGGTTTCAAGCTCTCACCTTTGTTTGTTGATATTAAAAATGTAATATCGTCAATGCCTTTTTTATTAAAACTCTCATTTTCCGTCAAATCTTTGAACCGAGCCGTAAAGACAGTCCCTTTCATCGACAGAAGTTCAAGGTTTTTACTGATCTTTTCACAAAAGTCTTTTGCGATTTTCTTTCTTTTATCCCTTAAAATATAAGAATGATCGAGATAATTTTCTCTTTTTTCCTTTAATTCTTTTTCTAATACTGAAATCCTTTCATCATAATTATTTATAAGCTCCAATTCTTCGCTTATATTTTCTTTATACTCCAAGATTTCCTCAATGGTAGAACCGTATTTCTTTTTTAAATTATTTATTTTATTTAGCTTGCTTTCTATGTCGTTGAGTTCGGATGGATTAAAAGTGATAGAGTCTCTGTAATCCCTTAAAAAGAATATGACTTCATCTATCAAAGTTTTTCCTTCAGACAGCATTTCTATGCTTTCTTTCACACTGTCATCGAACCTTTCGACTTCCGAAAACATCTTCTCGGCTTCGGCAAGATTTATGGAAACATTATTTTCATTCTTGTAAAGAAGAGAATAAGCTCCGTCGATATAATTGTAGATATTCTGAGAATTCAACAAAAGCTTTTCTCTTTTTGAAAGGGCTTCGTCTTCTCCGATCTCTAATTCCACTTCATCGATTTCTTTAAACTGCCTTGTGAGCAAATCTAAATTATCCTCATTTTCTTTGGCTTTGCTTTTTATGGATTTAAAATCTTTTTCCGCTTTTTTGTATTCAAAATAAGACCTTTCGACATTTTCAAGATCGTCGTTTATTAAGTTATTTCCGTAAGCGTCAAGAAAAGATAAATGAGTATGCTGATTTAAAAGCTTTTGATGTTCATGCTGACCGTGAATATCAATCAGATGAGTACCTATTTCCTTAAGGGTGGAAACATTTACAAGAGAGTTATTGACTCTGCATATATTCCTCCCTTTCGATGATATCTCTCTGTATAAAATAAGGGTACCGTCGCTGTAGTCGATAGAAAGGTCGTCCAAAACTTTTTTTAGCTCCAAACTATTATCGTCAACGGTAAAAAGTGCTTGGATATTCGCTTTATCCTGTCCCGTCCTTATATTTTCCAGTTTGGCATGTTCTCCGAGAACAAGTGAAAGGGCTCCTATGATAATGGACTTACCCGCACCGGTTTCCCCGGTTATGATATTGAGTCCTTCGTCAAAATCAATACTTAATTTATCTATGATCGCATAGTTATTTATATTAAGTGATAAAAGCATATTTCTATCCTTTCTTTAATAATGATTCAAACTTTTTAACAAGCGCCTTTGCGTTATCTTCGGTCCTGACTAAAATGAATAATGTATCATCCCCTGCAACTGTCCCTATGATTTCATTCAATTTAAGTGCGTCAATAGCAACCCCCGCAGCCTGAGCCATACCCGTAATCGTATGTAAGCATACGAAATTAGCTGCGTAATCTATGGTTAAGACCGCTTCACGGAATACATTCACTATCCTGTCGTCGAGTTCCGAACTCTGATTTGAATAAGCGGCGTATTTGTATTTACCGCTCTTTGTCATTACCTTTACAAGTTTCATTTGTCTTATGTCTCTTGAAACGGTAGCTTGAGTTACGTTTATTCCCGCCTCTCTTAAGTATTCCGTCAAATCTTCCTGAGTTTCAACTTCATATTTATTTAAAATTTCCAATATCTTAGAATGTCTGTCAATCTTCATTATCCAAATCTCCTTCCGCTATAGGATTTTTAATTTTATTTACAAGTAAAGAATAAAAGTTATAATCGTCAAATCTTATGAAATGTGCTTTCATGTCGCTCTTTTTAACGATTATTTCATTATCCGTTATATCAGGCTGAGTGCTGTCTATGAATACACTGGTTATCTTGGGATTGAATTTGATTTTTACCACATCCTTTGAATTCACTATAATGCTAGTGTTGTTCAAAGTGTGAGGACAAATAGGATTTATGATAAATAAATCGCAGTTAGGATTTACAACGGGACCGCCACTCGATAAATTATAAGCCGTAGACCCTGTAGGACCGGCGATTATTACTCCGTCCGCAAGATAATCCGCAAATACTTCGTCATTTATAAATACTTTGTACTCCGCAACTCCGTAATGATTTTTTCTGAACAGAACGGTATCATTCAGTGCAACTCCGAGTTTTAAACCATTTTTATCATATACATCGAGAAGCATCCTGTCGTCTATGGTATAATTCCCGTCGATTGCCTTATCAATATATTCTTTCCACTGATTTTTTTCTACATTTGCAAGAAATCCAACCGTGCCGAAATTTATACCAAGTATGGGTTTTTCGTATTTTCCAACTTGAGAAAGAGCTTTTAAAATGGTTCCGTCTCCCCCGATGATTATCAAAAATTCCACATTTTTGATAGTTTCTTCATTTAATATCGAGAAATTATCTTTATCGGGGTCATTCAAAGGTTCTTCCAAATATATATGTATACCTTTTTCATATAGGTAATGTACGATTTGCTTTGTGAAGCTCATATATTTGTCTTTTTTATTATTAGTTATGATTCCAACATATCTTTCTTTCATGATTACTTAAGCTCCTTATGTGCATTCTCAACACATTCTTCTACAGTCTTTTCTATATCTATCATATTATCCTCATTTTTGGTTACATATGCGATAAACTCTCTGTTCCCTTTGGGACCTTTTATCGGAGAATAATCAAGCTTTTCTACATACAGACCTTTATCTTTTAGTCCGTATATAACATCTTTGACCACTTTTTTATGGATATTTTTATCTTTTATTATGCCGTTACCTACCAAATCTTTTCCCGCTTCAAACTGCGGTTTTATAAGACAGATATAAAACCCGTCGTCTTTTAGGAAATTCAATAAGTTGTCAGCCAGTTTTAAAATTGAAATAAATGATACATCCATTACGACTGTATCTATCATTTCTCCAACCTTTTCAAATTCCATATTCCTGAAATTTGTCTTCTCCAAGCAGACTACTCTTTCATCCTGTCTTAATTTATATGCAAACTGTCCGTAACCGACATCGATACTGTATACTTTCTTTGCTCCGTTTTGAAGCAGACAGTCTGTAAAGCCTCCGCTGGAAGCTCCCACATCCATACAGGTCTTACCCGTTACGTCAGCATCAAATACTTTGAGTGCCTTATCAAGTTTAAAACCGCCCCTGCTTACAAAGGGGTTATCGTTTCCTTTTATTATTATATTGGAATATATGTCTACCTTTGTTCCCGCTTTATCCACCCTTTGGTCGTTTACGAAAACAACTCCCGCCATTATAAGTCTCTTTGCCTTTTCTCTGCTTTCAGCCATACCGCTTTCAAATAAAAGAACGTCTAATCTTTCTTTGCTTTTCATTTTTCGCTTCTCCTTTTGAATGAAAACAGTTCTACAAAGACAGCCGCCTTTCTTACTATTTCCGTGGAATTCGCCATTGCGATATGTTTACCCAGAGCTTTTCCCCCAACGGTAAGCGCCGCAACGACGCCGTTTAAGATTATACTTATGACAAAAGTCTCCGATAAATTATAAATACCGGCTATTTTTACTATTATAATGGCAACCGTAGCACCACTGATGATACCGCAAATATCACCTATAACGTCATTACAGATATTTGAAACCTGAGAAGCCTTGGAAACCAGATCCACTGCCTTTCTTGCTCCTTTTACTTTGTTTGCCGCCATTGCATTGAAAGGTGCCACCCCCTCGGTCGTGACCGCCGTACCGACCATATCGCATATGATACCGATAGCAATAATGGCTACAAGAACGAATAAAGCCCCCACCAGACCGGCGTTGCCGACAAGTGTTTCGCTTATAACATTAAAGGCCATTGATAAGCCAAAGGTCAAAAAGGTAATCTTTATTGCCCAGCTCCTGCCTTCGTTTTTTTTATCTTTTGACATCTTTCCTCCAATTTCACTATATTATAGCATATTTTTACATTTTTTTTATACTTATATTCAAATGGACAATTATATATCAAAAACAGGTCAATTTGACGTAAATAATCACAAGATATAGTATCTTTTGTTTTATGAATATCATTATATAGTATATCACAAATACATCATCAAGTCCATTTTTATAGGTTGAAAACCCTTTGAAAACAGGCTTTTTCGACCATAAATCGACACGTGATTTTTCCTTTGTTTATCTGTAAAATCCGTTTGTATTATTCTTATCATTATCCGCTATTCTTTCCAAATTTTTCGAAATATCTTTGATATCGCCGAAAAACCCGTCAAATTTTATTCTTAAATAACTTAAAAAAGAAATGATGGAAATAAAAACGACAAATAATAAAACCGGATTTATAATATTAATTATTTTTGATAAACTTTCTAAAAAACCGCTCATATTTATACTCTCCATGTTATAAAAATTCATTTATATCATATACTAAAACTAAAAAAAAAGAAAGGTTTTAATTATGTTAATTTGTTTTATCAGGGCAAGTGTAATTTACTTTTCCGTTCTTTTTGCCATTAGATTTCTCGGGAAAAGACAAATAAGTGAATTCCAGCCATTTGAGCTCGTAATTACGATAATGATAGCGGATATAGTAACTCAGCCCATCGGAGATGTAAATGTACCGCTGTTAAACGGGATAATCCCTCTCGTCGTCCTAGTATTCCTTCAAACTTTAATTTCATTTATAACTTATAAAAACGAAAAGATGAGAGCATTTATCTGCGGTAAGCCCGAGTATTTGATTTACGACGGAGATATAATGCAAAAGCAAATGTCAAAAATGCTTATTGGAATAGACGATTTATGCGAACAGCTGAGAAATAACGATATAGTAGATTTAAACGAAGTATCGTATATGCTTTTGGAATCAAACGGACAGTCAAGCTTTATTAAAAAAATGGACAACGGTATACCCGTAAGTCTTATCAAATACGGAAAGAGGATGTATGAAAGCTTTAAGCTTGTAGGTTATACCGATGAAAGGCTTACGGAAGAGCTCAAACATCGCGATATAAAAGATGACAAAGATGTTTTTTGGGCATATATATACGATAACGTACTTTATATTATAAGAAAGGATAAATTAAAATAATGAGATCATTCAGTTTTGCGGCATTACTGCTTGCGGTCTTACTCGGACTCAATATATTTTGTTATAATTTTATCAGGACAAGCGTCAGTGATATAGATTCCAGTATAGATAAAATCATTTCTCATGCGGATAAAAAAGACTTTAAAAAAGCAGAAAAAGAATTTCAGAAACTAAAAAGCAAATCGGAAGAAAGTAAAAAGATTTGGTTTATTATAATAAATCATCAGGAAATAGACAACGTGGATATTTCTATGAGACAAAGCGAAGCATATTTAAAAAAAGAAGCCGAAAGTGACCTTATAGCTTCTTTGAATACTCTTAAATATAATGTAAATAATGTTTATGAAAGGGAAAAAGTAAATATAATCAACATTTTTTAGAATGAGCTAAGTTACTTTTCTCCTTTAAAATACGACCTTCCTTGAGTAACTCTTCCATATAATGAATATCGTCATTTTCAAGAGCTTCCCTGTATTTTTCAAGCTCCTTTATTATATTATCGACTTCGAACAATAAAGGCTCCTTATTCATGACGAAAAGCTCGCTCCACATATATTCGTTTAACTTGGCAACCCTTGTCAAATCTAAGAAACTTCCCGCAGAAAAGCCTTTTTCTTCAAGCAAAGAAGGGCTTTTTACATAAGCATTGCTGACTACATGAGCAAGCTGTGAAGTAAAAGCGATTATCTTATCATGCTCTTTCGGAGTTGTAATCACGCTTTCTTTAAATAACATCTCCTCAGCCAAATTTCTGAGAATTTTTACTTTTTCCATATTAGTATTTTCCGTCTTCGTTATTATGAAACTCGCACCTTTGAACAAATCATTGACCGCCGCGTCATATCCCCAAAGTTCTCTCCCCGCCATTGGATGAGTACCGATATAATCGACTTCGGCTTTTAATGCAAGAGGTTCTATCTTATCGACTATACTTCCTTTGATACCGCATAAATCTACCAAGGTTGAACCCCTTTTCATGGTTTTAAGCGCATCTGTGCAGACTTCTATTGTATTTACAGGATAGAGAGCAACTATGACCATGTCGAAATCACTTAAGTTATTCATAAGGACTATATCATCGATAGTCCCGTCTCTCTTAGCCTTTGTCAATGTTTCGTTATTAATATCAAACCCGTAGACCTTATTATTCGTATGCTGTTTTATCCCTTTTGCAAAAGAGGCACCTATAAGACCGAGCCCCACTACAGCTATATCCATATTTAACTCCTTAATTAAAATATACTTAGGAAACTTTTAAAAATATCGGCTCCCGCAACAAAAGTCCCTATCATACTTCCCAAATTTGCGAAAGTTACGACCAACAATATCTTGGTTATCCTGTTTTTCCATAATCCCTTAAAGCTATCCAAGTCACTGCTTAGATTTTCAAAATCAGATACCTTGGGTTTTCTTATATGAGCTTCCACAAGCCCGGCAAACCAGCCTGCCGCAAGAAGCGGATTAAGAGAAGTGAACGGTGCGGCTATAAACGCAGTTATGATAGAAGGGATACTTCCGAGAGCCAAAACTACGCCCAGTGCACTGAGAGTCCCGTTAAAGAGGACCCAGCTTACTATCTGAGACATCCCCGTTGAAATGCTCTTAAAGAAACTTATAAGTATCATTGCAAGTATCAATATCGGTATACCAAAACCGATTATTTTCCCTGCTTTCCCGCCTTTGGGGATAGTATCTATTTCGCTTAAATCTATATCTTTTTCGATATTTTTTATTATCCCGTTCATATGTGCGGCCCCGACAACAGCAACTATTCTCTCGCCCTCAGCGTTTTTTATCTTTTGAGATAGATACTGATCTCTCTCATCCACGAGATATGTCTTTAAATCGGGAAAGTCCTCGCTGATTTCAAGAAGTGCATTTTCGATAAAATCCCCCTCTTTTATATTTTCAAGGTCTTCTTCTGTAAGTTCCTCATCTTCAAAGAAACTTAAGATAAGTCCCGACAGGAGTTTCATCTTTTCCCATAATGACATCTTTCTAAATATCCTTAAAAAAGTCGTCTTTATATCTCTGTCGGCAAGGGTGAGTTTACATCCTATCTCTTTGGATACCTTTATCGCATTTATCATTTCCTGTCCGGAGTTTATATCGAAGCTTTCCGCTATCCTCTTTTGATAAGAACTTAAAATAAGATTTACCAAAAGTAAAGTAGTCTTTTTCTCCTTTATTACATTTACGATATCAGTATCCTGCCATGACTTATTGTTTTCAAGAGAAGAATATCTTCCTTCGTCCAGCTCTATACACACATTATCGGGCTTTATTTCCCTTATCAGATTTTCTACTTGAATGGCACTTTCCCTTGATACATGAGCAGTACCAATCAAAGTTATGTCTTTGCCATTTATAGTAATATTCCTTACCGTCTCAGACATAATTCCTCCAAATCAAAATTAGATTAACATAAAACCCTTTAAAATCAATTAAAGGGTTTTAAACTATCATATATTTTACCATTTTTATAATGATTTATAAAGGGTTTAACCATTTATTTACATTTATTTTAACTGCATCCCGTGGTTGAACCGCATTCTCTGCACACTTTGCATGTACCGTTGGTAAATAATTGTGTCGAAGAACAAACAGGACATACCTCTCCGTAAACTCTTTCCGTATCAGGGTCGTCTTTTATTTCATCGTAAGTAACATTTTTTGCTTCCGCTTTTTCTTCACTCGTTTTTATCGAACCGCTATATAGCTTTTCTTCCATATCTGTTGGCTTTATCTGAACTCTGGAATAATCTCCGAGTTCGATATCGATGATTTTACTTAGTAAATCAGCAATACTTGCGGCGTTCTTTATGTAAGGATGCCTTGACACAAATCCGCTGGGCTCAAACTGCTGACCTCTGAGTAATCTTGAAATTTCCTTTGCGGGAATATTATACTGAAGCATATTTGATATGGATTTTGAAAGGGAGGCAAGAAGACCTTTTACAACAGTCCCCTCTTTATCCGTTGAAACGAACAGCTCTGACATCTTTCCGTTCTTATAAAATCCTATAGTCACATATAATTCAATATCCCCTATTTTAGCCGCATGCGTCCTGCTCGTTCTCATTCCGTCGGGTTTAACTCTGTGAAGGCTTCCTTTTTTACAGTTTCTTGCATAATCCAAAAGTGCGTCATAAGTCAAGTTTTCCAGTGAATCGCTGTCTTCTGTCAAGGCGGTGTTAAGAGGCTGGCAAGCTTTTGAGCCGTCTCTGTATACGGAAATCGCTTTTACTCCCGTTATATAAGAAAGCTTATAAATATCGCTTATTTCCTTAACAGTAGCGTTAACAGGCATATTAACGGTCTTCGAAACCGAACCGCTTATCATAGGAGTTACCGCAGCAACCATGAGAACATGTCCGCTTGGAGAAATATCGTTGGCAGTTTCGAATATCTTTTTATCTTCTTCTCTTAAGTACGGAGCATCGTTTAAATTAAAGTGAACGAACATCCCGTTTTCATCTTTTTCAAGTAAATAATCTTTGATTTTATCTACCTGTTCATCGGAATATCCCAAATTGATAAGAGCGTCTTCCAATACAGGATTTACCAGTTCCATCATTCCGCCCCCTGCAAGAGACTTATAAACGACGTTTGAATAGAACGGTTCAAGAGACGTAGCTCCGCAGTCCATAGCAAATGATATGGTTCCCGTAGGAGCGATAACGCTGACCTGAGCATTCCTCACACCGTAGCGGTTCGCACCTTCGATTGCTTTTATCCAAAGTATTTTTCCCGCATTCAAAACCTCTTCAAGACCCATTTCCGTCATCAAATCTTCGTCAAGACGAACCGGAGAATAATCAAGTCCTTCAAAATTATCATCTATGGCAAGAGAACATCTTGCGGAATTTCTAAGTACTTTCAATAAATGTTCTTTGTTTATATCATACTTCGCAAAAGGACCGACTTCTTTTGCCATCAAAGAAGAAACGAGATAAGACTGAGCAGTCATTATGGAACATAATGAAGCCGACAGGTTCCTTCCTTCATCACTGTCGTAAGGATATCCGAGCACCATGAGAAGGGACGCCATATTGGCAAGCCCCAGACCTGTTGTCCTGAATAAATGACTCTTTCTTGCCACTTCTTTTGTAGGGAACTGTCCCCAATGTATGGAAGCTTCAAGAACCAATTGGATCAGTGAAATCAAGTGGATATAGTCATTTAATTTAAATTTGCCTTCTTCCTTTGAGAAAAATCTGTAAATATTTATGGAAGCAAGATTACATGCAGTGTTATCCAAGAAAGCATATTCGCTGCAAGGATTGGTTGCATTTATCCTATTGTGTTTTGCACCGACTTTTCCGTCTTCTCCGGCAGGGCAGGTATGCCAGTCGTTGAATGTGTCGTCGAACTGAACAGCCGGATCCGCACAGTTCCATGTAGACTGACAAATCAAATCCCATAATTCTTTTACTTTTACTTTTCTGTTTACCTTATCGTCAACTCTTCCCTTAAGTTCAAAATCCGCATCGGGATCTTCATCCAAATGAAGGACTTTTTGCATGAATTCTTTATTAAGCCTTACGGAGTTGTTTCCGTTCTGTCCGCTGACAGTAGCGTAAGCCTCTCCGTCCATGGACATGTCATAGCCCATTTTCCCTAGGGCTCTGACTTTGTCTTCTTCCCTTGCTTTCCAAGTGATGAAATCTTCGATTTCGGGATGATCTATATCGGTAATTACCATTTTTGCGGCTCTTCTCGTAGTTCCGCCGCTTTTGATAGCTCCCGCATTCCTGTCAAAACCTTTAAGGAAACTCATAAGTCCGGAAGATTTTCCTCCGCTTGAAAGCCCTTCATTTATAGCTCTTAAATTAGAGAAGTTGGTTCCGACGCCGGATCCCCCTTTAAATAATTTAGTCTCTGTTATGTACTGTTCGGATATAGAGTTATCTCCTAAAAGAGTGTCTTTTATGGAAAGGATAAAGCATGCAGAAGCCTGAGTCCTTGTATATCTGTCCTTACTTTCTTTAACTGTTCCGCTTTTTATATCATAATAATATAAATGATCGCTTTCGCCTGCGATACCGTAGTTTCTCTTGATACCTGTGTTGAACCACTGAGGAGAGTTCGGAGCCCACATCTGATTTATAAGGGCATAAACAAGTTCATCATAGAATATGGAATACTGTTCTTTTGTTCTTATAAGCCCCTCATCAACGAGTGCATCAGCCCAAAATCCGACCATTCTGTCAGCAACCTGCTTCATGCTGGTTTCATGTCCGTCGGCAGAACCTACACCCGCACGTCTGAAATATTTGGAAGCGATTATATTACACGCATTTTTAGAATAGAATTCGGGAAATTCCAAATCCTTCATTTCAAATATATTTTTATTTGTTTTATAATCAAATATTTCCACGTCGACTCTTTTATACTCAAATAAATCAAAAACCGTCTTATTCGGCTCCCTTTCCAATTCTTTTGTAAATCGTCTGGTAAAAATATTATTAATACTCAAATTATCCATTTACCGTTTCCACCTTTATTAATACTTATTATACCTAAAATACCATATATTGTATGCTATTTAAAATCAGGTACAATTATTAGTATATCACTAATATTACTTTTTTCAATATATTTTTTATGCTCCAAAATGATAGATATTAAGTCAAATTTAAACATTAACAAAACATAATTTTTTATGCTTGTATCAAATATCAAAAAAGCATGTATCAATTATGACACATGCTTTTTATTTTATGATATTTTGTCGAAAATTTATCTTATTTTTCTCATTATTTCTTCTACACAATTTTTAAAATATCCGTTATTGTCCACTTCAATATCTGCATATTTTTTATATAATCCGATCCTGTCGTTGTATAATTTATATATATGGTTTTCATTATCTTTGAGTAAAGGTCTGTTGGCTCCGAGATTTTTAGATTTAAGTAAGTTTTTAACGCTTCTGTTTATAAAAATAACAGTAGAAGTTTTCTTTAAAAAGTCCATATTCTCTTTTCTCAGGATTATTCCCCCTCCGGCAGAAATAAGCATATTTTCCATATTCGATATTTCTTTTGCACACTCGGTTTCGATATCCCTGAAATAGTCTTCACCTTTCTCAAAAAGTTCACTTATGGCTTTTCCCGTCTTTTTTTCGATATAGTCATCCATATCAATATATTTCAAATCCATACTCTTTGATAAAGCCTTTCCGATACTGCTTTTACCGCAGCCAGGCATACCGATTAAGAGAATATTTTTCTTCATACTATATTTCCTTTTTTATTTTATTTTCTATCAAATCTATTTCTTGTTTTGTAAGTTTAAAATCATTCCAAATTTCTTCGGATTTAAGCCCCTGCATTATAAGCATTGTAAGCCCCGAAAAGGAATTTTTGCCTAACTTATTTGCCGTCTTCATAAGTTTGGTCTCAAGGGGATTATATACTACATCCACTACATTATTGAAGTTATTTATAATATCTTCACCTACCGGAGAAAAATCTACTTTCGGATACATTCCTACAGGAGTCGTATTTATAAGAACTTCCCCTTTTATATCCTCTAAATCCTTATAATCAATTAAAACTATCCCGTCTTTTGTCTCTTTGTCTGTTTTATTTCTGCTTACGAGATAAATACTTTTTGCATTCAAATCTTTTACACACTCTATGACAGCTTTGCTTGCGCCTCCGCTGCCAAGTATTACAACCGTTTTATTATTTATATTTATATCATTACTTTTCAGAGTATATAAAAATCCATAGTAATCGGTATTATATCCGTAAAGCTTACCTTTTATATTTTTAATCGTATTTACCGCACCTATCTTCTTTGCTTCTTCGCTTATGCTGTCCAAGCTTTTAATTACGGTTTCTTTATAAGGAATGGTTACGTTTATCCCGTCAAGTTCATTATCTATCATAAATGACTTTATATCATATGCAGTATTCAAATCTATTTCATACAGCTCATATTCATAATCTAAGTTTAGGATTTCGAAAGCTATGCTATGGAGTATCTTTGAAAAGCTGTGAGGAAGCTTTTCTCCTATCAAACCGAATTTTTTCATCTTAACCTCTGTATGCTCCCACAAGTCTTAAATAATGAACATCTCCTTCAAGACCGGAAAGCATTTTCAAAATATTCTTATCTTCCAAGCTTCCGTCAAAATTGATAAAAACACTGAAGTCTTTAACCGAACTGTCAGCTTCTCTGGAATCTATTTTATTTATATTGATATTGTAATTGGAGAAATATTTTACAAGATGTCCCAATGATTTAGGTTCGTTGTCTATCCTTACTATCAAATCAATTTTATTGCTGTCTTTTACGAACCTTTTATATTTACCGAGGATTATGAATTTATTGTAATTCTCGGTGTTAAGTCCGTGAATATCTTCCAATTTTATTCCGTCTTTATCCGTAACGAATTTGTCTTTTATGTAAATATCTTCGTATTTTTCAAGTAAATCGTAAAGCTCTGCTATATGTCCGTCCATTGCATTATCTACAGCCAAAAGCACATAATCAAGACTTTCGTCTATCAACCCAGACATTATATCATCATAAGAATTGAATTCGATTTTTTTTGTTTTATCCCCGAAATATATTTCACAAACCTTTTTTGCAAGAGGATTTATCATCATACTGTATCCCGCTTTTGACGCTGTCTCGGTTATGTCAATAAATATACTTTTCTTAAGATTACTGACCATTTTCTTGGCTATGGCTTTTCTTTGGAAATTTTTACTTATATCCATCAAATGATTAAAGAAGTCAGCCACTTCCTCCGCATATTTTTTATCCTTTAGATTATTTATGGCTTTTTCAACTACTTCGGCTTCTCTGTTTTTATTTAAAACATCTATGTTATTTTCTTTTTTATACTTTGCAACATCTACGACAGTATTCATTCTCTCTTCAAAAAGTCTTACCAACTCTTTATCTATTTCGTCTATTCTTTTTCTGCTTTCTTCTAAACTTCTCATAAAACCACCTACTCATTTAATAAAAAATCATATAAACATATTGCACTTACGGCTTCTATTACTGGAACAGCTCTTTTGACTATTACCGGGTCATGTCTTCCAACGACCTCAAGCTTCGTATTTTCTTTTTTCCCCACGTCAATAGTACGCTGAAGTTTTGATATACTTGCCGTAGGTTTTATAACCGCCGAAAAACAAATGGGCTGTCCGTTGGAAATTCCGCCGAGGACTCCTCCGTTGTGATTTTCATATGTTTTTACGTTTCCGTCTTTATCGTAGTAATACTCGTCTTTTGCTTCGCTTCCCAGTAAATCCGCAAATCCGAAACCTTCTCCGAACTCTACGCCTTTTACTGCCGGAACGGAAAACAAAAGATGAGATAATCTTGATTCTATACTGTCAAAGAAAGGAGAACCTACCCCTGCGGGAAATCCCAGCACGGCACATTCCACTATCCCTCCGACACTGTCATGGTCATTCCTAGCCTTTAAAATGACTTCTTCCATTTCGGATAATTTACTCTTATCCAGCAAAGGAAAAACTTCTTCTTTTAAAGAAATGAGTTCATCCTTACCTATATTCACCTTATCAAAAGATATATCTTCCACTTTGTTTATCTTTTTGATATGAGAACCGATATAAATCCCTTTTTCTTCCAAAAGCTGCTTAGCTACCGCTCCCGCAAAAGTAAGAGGTAAGGTAAGTCTTCCCGAGAAGTTTCCCCCGCCTCTGTAATCATTATTTCCGTTATGTTTTATGTATGCCGGATAATCAGCATGTGAAGGTCTCATTTTTACTTTAAGTTCGCTGTAATCCTTGCTTCTCGTATTGCCGTTTTCGAAGATGGCACAAAGAGGAGAACCTGCCGTCTTATCATCGAAATAACCGCTTATGATTTTCGGTGTATCGGCTTCTTTTCTCGGAGTGGAAAATTTATCTCCCCCCTGCCTTCTTTTGAGTTCAAAATCTATTTTATCGAAGTCAAGTTTTATACCTGCGGGCAGACCGTCTATTACTACACCGATCGCCTCGCTGTGAGACTGTCCGAATATTGTAACTTTAAAATTATCTCCAAATGTCGCACTCATGAATTTCACCTCCCAAGCTTACAAAATCTTCAAAGAAAGTCGGGTATGATTTTCTTACACACATATAATCTTTTATTATTATATCATCTTTTGCCGCCGTTGACGCGATCGCCATACTCATGGAAATCCTATGATCCTTATGAGAATCAACTATCCCGCCCTTTAATGACTCTACACCTTCTATAACAAGATTATCTTCGTTTTCGATTATCTTTGCACCAAGTTTACTTAGTTCCTTAGATATTGCATTAAGCCTGTCACATTCCTTTATCCTTAGCCTTCCCGCATTTATTATCCTTGTTTCGCCCTTTGTAAGAGCTGCACATACGGTAAGCACGGGGATTATATCGGGGCAGTTTGCTGCGTCGATTACTTTTTCTTCGGAGCTATTTAAAACATCAATCCACTTGATGATTTCTTTATCTCCCTGAAGAGATGTATCATCAAGCCCTAAAACATCTATATCGCTTCCCAAATAGTTGGCGGATAAGAAGAATGCAGCCTGAGAGTAATCTCCCTCCACGGTGTAATCCATGGCTTTATATTCCTGATTTCCTTTTATGATGAATTCTTTATAATCATTATTTATGATTTTTATCCCGAACTTTTCTAACATCGATAAAGTCAAGTCAAGATAACTTTTGGATTCCAAATCAGTGGTGATGACTATTTTTGAATCTCCCTCAAGTAAAGGAAGAGTAAACAGTAATCCGGTTATGAACTGAGAACTTATATCTCCTCTTACTTCAAATGTATCCGCTTTTAATCTTCCGTCTACGGTAAGGTTTAAAATGTCTTTTTCGTAATAATATTCTATTCCCTGCTTATCAAATATATTATAGAATACGTCGAGAGGTCTTTTTCCCAAGTTACCTTTACCTATAAAAGTCTTCTCCCCCTTTAAAAGCATTGTTATGGGAACAAAAAACCTTAATGTGGAACCGGATTCATTGCAGTCGACAGTGAAGTCAGACTCTTTCGGAGAATTTAAAATCCCCTCTATGGTCACTTTCCTGTTATCTGTTGTAACCTTTGCCCCCATACTCTTTACTGCCGATATTGTTGCGATTATATCATCGGACAGTTCTATATTATCTATTACGGATTTTCCTTTAGAAAGTGCCGCACATATTATTGCTCTGTGAGCCATACTCTTTGACGGAGGTATATTTACTTTTCCTTTGAGCTTATTTGGTGTGATTTTTATGTTATCCATCTATTTGTCCTTAAAAAATTCTAAATTTGTTTTATAAATATAACAGCTTCCTATCTCATCTAAAAGTATCACATTTAAAATGCTGCCTTCATTTTTCTTATCAGAAGATATATGAGATAAAATATTTTCATTATGTACAGCGTTTATATCATAGTCCATACCGAAGTTTACAAGTATATCTCTGATTTTATCACTCGTACCTTTCTTCGTCAGTCCTTTTTTCTCACTCAGAGCGGTTATTTCATACATTCCTATGGCTACCGCTTCTCCGTGAGTATACTTTTCATAATTATAATACGCTTCTATCCCGTGAGCAAGAGTATGACCGAAATTTAATTTCATTCTCTCTCCCGTATCCTTTTCATCTTCCTCAACCACTTTTCTTTTTAAATCACAGCTTTTATATATTATATGTTCTATATGCTCCAGGATATCTTCCCTTGAATGCATTTTGTATAAGAGTTCAAAGAACTCTTTATCGAATATACAGCCGTACTTTATGACTTCCATAAATCCATCGTTTACCGTCCTGTCATCTAAAGTTGCAAGTACGTTTGGGTCTATCAAAACCAGTTTGGGCTGATGAAAACTTCCCACAAGATTTTTGCCCTTAGCCAAGTCTATTGCAACTTTACCTCCTACGGAACTGTCTACCTGCGATAAAAGGGTCGTAGGGATTTGTATAAAATCCACACCTCTTAAAAAAGTCGAAGCCACAAATCCTCCGAGGTCGCCTATAACACCTCCGCCGAGAGTTATGATAAGATCTTTTCTTGTCATCTTAAAATCTATCAAAGCATCGTATATCACTTCCAGCGAAGAAAGAGACTTTGTACTTTCTCCGTTTGGAAGAACGATATAATCCACTGAATATCCTCCTGATTTCAAATCTTGAGAAACTTTATCCAAATAGAAACTTGAAACTATATCGTCGGTTATTATAAATATTTTTTCGCCTTTATAGACCTTTTTTATCTCTTCACAGACATTCTTCAAGATACCTTTTTTTATTATGATATCATAAGAATTTTTTCCGAGATCAACATGAAGTGAATTACTCATTTATTTCTCCTAAACTGTTCTGTTTACGATTGGAGCAAGTTTTTTGATATCGGACATCAATTCATCGAATGCTTCGGGTTTAAGCGATTGCTGACCGTCACATAGTGCATTCAAAGGGTCGTTATGTACTTCTATGATAAGTCCGTCTGCACCGGCAACTACAGCGGCTTTTGCAAGAGACTCAACCATCCACCATTTTCCGGTAGCATGAGAAGGGTCGATTATGATAGGTAAATGACTTAATTTTTTGATTGCAGGTATAGCGCTTAAGTCAAGAGTGTTTCTTGTGTAATTTTCGAAAGTCCTTATACCTCTTTCACAAAGAATCACGTTTTCGTTGCCCCCTGCCATTATGTATTCGGCTGACATTAAAAGCTCTTCGATAGTTGCACTTAAACCTCTCTTAAGCAAAATAGGTTTTTTTATCCTTCCGAGTTCTTTTAATAAATCAAAGTTTTGCATATTTCTTGCACCGATTTGGATCACATCAACATCTTCTATGAATTTTTCAAGGTCGTTAGTTGACATCAATTCTGTTACTACCGGAAGCCCGGTTTCTTTTCTTGCTTCCTTTAAAAGTTCAAGTCCGTCGTATCCGAGTCCTTGGAAAGCGTATGGCGAAGTTCTTGGTTTGAAAGCTCCTCCTCTTAAGAAATTTGCTCCCGAAGCCTTAACATCTTTTGCGACTTCCGTGATTTGTTCTCTGCTTTCTACCGAACAAGGTCCGGCAATTATTGCAAGCTTCTCTCCTCCGATTACCTGATCTCCGATTTTTATTTCACTGTTGTTTGGATGAAACAGTCTGTTGGCTTTTTTGTAAGGTTCTTCTACGTGAAGGACTCTTCTTACCACATCATTGGCTTCAAGGATTTTAGCATCTAAAATCGAGGTATCCCCGACCAGTCCGAGTATCGTAAGATCCTGTCCTTCGATAGGTTGGATCTTAAGGTTTTTGCTTTCGATCAAGGCAACTAATTTCGCCACTTCCATTTTGTCTGCATTCGGTTGTAATACTACTATCATTTTATTTTCTCCTTAAAATTGTGTATTTGTAAAATAAAAAAGGGAACTCCTTTTAATGAGTTCCCTAATATTTTTACATAAATTTTTATACATAAAAGTTGATACTCACTAAAAGGCTAAACTGTACATGAAAAAGAACCTGCAAAGAAATAATAGTTTGCAAAGCTAAAAAAGTTATAAAATTTAAAGCTGTTAAGTTCTTTTAAACCTTTCTATTTTTTCTTCTCCTAATGTATATCTTGTTTGATATGATACACCTCATTTTCATAAATGTCAAGAAAATTTAGTAAATTATTGAAAATTTTTCATTTAATTATTTCCTATGTTAATTTGAAACCAATTGATATATAATAATAAAAAAGAATAAGGAGGAGTAAATTATGACAAAAATAATATTAAATGTAAACGGAATGTCTTGTTCTCACTGCGAAAACAGAGTAATGGAAGCTTTAAAGAAGAACGAAGCGGTAAAAAAAGCTAAAGCAAGTGCTAAAAAGAACATCGTTGAAATCAAATATAATGAAGAAATGGCAAGCAAAGAAGATTTGGAAAAAATCATAACCGAAGAAGGCTATGAGGTTGTATAAAAAAAGACTGCTTATGCAGTCTTTTTTTTATTTATCATCTTCTTTACTCAAATCATCTTCTTTATCTATATTTTCTATATTTTCAGATTTAAGTGATTCATTATCGGATATTTCGCTTTCATCAGATACAATTTCTTTTTCTTCATTTAAAGTAAGTTCTTCATTTTCTTTATCACATACTTCTTTTTTATTTTTCTTTTTAAATAATCCTTTTTTACTAGATTTATTATCATTTTCTATTTCTGACGTATCTTCTACGAAAGCCCCTTGAGCTCTTAACTTATCCTCACGTTCTTTCCTTCTTTTATCTCTTTGTGATTTCGTTTCGGTTATATATCTGTAGTCTTTTTCTTCTTCCAAATAATTTGAAGTGACCTTGCTGAATACGTCAAGTCCGTTATAAACAATGGTATCATCAATTAAAACATTATTGATATCACTACCTTCTATTTTAAGCAAAGCAGCATTTCTTTTCTTCAAATAAATCAAATCTTTATCTTTCTTTTCATCTAAATCAAAATCAGACAATTTATCATATAAATCATTAGCTTTTTTATAGTCTTTTCTTTTAATAAAATAAGCTATGATATGGTGACAAACAACTAAATATTCTTTGATATCATCTTTTAAAGAAGATATTTTATTTACTGCAATATCATCAAAATTTTCATATAAAAAGTTTATATATTTGCTGAATCCTACATTCAATCTTCCGAATTTTACATCTAGATAATCTCTTAAAACGAAGTCAACAGTATACATATCTTCGAAATCTAAGTCTTTTAAATCAAAATCTTTGTTTAAATAATCTGAGATTTTTTTAAGCAGATAGTTTCTTTTAACATCTCTATTTTTAAGGTTATAACTTCCGTAAAGAAGGAATTTAGATGCTACCAGGTAATCGTACTGTTCTTCAGTAAATGAATTTTTAACAATGTGATGTCCTTCTTCATCCTTCTCTCCCGTATCTATTTTATCATTCGGGATATCCAAGCATTTATCACCTTCAAGAAGTATAAATAAAATTTGTGTTGATGTAAACAAAATCAAAAAAATCAAAGCCACATCAATAAAAAACAATATTATATCAGAAAATATATAAACGAAAAGGAAATATACTGATATGCAAGCCAAAACAAGCAGAAGTAAAGTCCCTGCTATATTTTCAAAAGTAGTAAAAGTAAAATCACCTTTCAACTTATTAAATTCTTCATCATTTTGAGGATATTTGAATTTCGGAACCGTAACTCCAAGTGAAAAATAGTGTTTATTATGAAGTCTTCCTCTGTATTTCTTATCGGGATCTCTATATAGAGTATAAAAAGGGTCAATATACAGCATCGTAGTATCATAACCTTTTTTATTATATATGATGCTATACGATTTATATTTAAAATATAATGATAAGTAATACATAAGGATTATGAGTATCGGACAAATTGGTGCTACCCAATATAACTTATGACCGATAGCAAAAGAAATCAATATCCCGCCGCTTATAAGACCGAATAAAAGTATTACCAACCAAATTATTTTTAAATTTTTCTTAGAACTTTTTCTCATAAATAAATCCTCAAATCTATTATTTTATATAAATTATTTATCTTTTTTACCAAAGCTTAATTTATTTTCATTTCCGTTAATTATTCTTTTTATATTAAGTCTATGCTGATATATGCTTAAAATGCAAAGAATGCAAGATAAAATAATGTAAAAAATATCTACTTTAAATACAATAAAAAATACTGCACTTAGCGTAAGGGCTGTAAGAGAACCCACAGATACCATTCTGGTAATAATCGCCAATATAAATCCGATCAAAATAGCCATAAGAGCCAATCGGTAGTCTACCATTACAAGAATACCCGCACTGGCAGAAACACCTTTGCCGCCTCTGAACCCCATAAATATAGGCCAGTTATGTCCTGCAACACATGCAAGTGACGAAAGCAGTATAACAAAGGGACTTTGCTTGAAGATATAACACAGTCCGACAGCAAGCATTCCCTTAAAAAAATCTATCAAAAAAACTAAAAGTCCGGAAAAAAAGCCATAAGTCCTAAGAGCATTGGTAGCCCCAGCATTACCGCTTCCGTAAGTTCTTATATCCTCTTTTTTTACACTTTTTGAAAATATATATGCACCATTTATACACCCTATAAAATAAGATGCAATAATAATTATCAAACTTAAAAAAGTAAATTCTATATTCATAAAAACTCCTAGTATAAGTAAACATTTTACTTTTAGTATTATAGCATAATAAAAGTTAAATAAAAGTATGTTTGATTAAAAATATGTAAAATATTACAAAATTTTCATTAATTCTTAATAATTAAAATCTTCTATATTTTAACATCTATCTTTTTACTTGCTTTTATCTCATTTTTGGTTATATCACAGTCAAAAGCAAGGATATTCACACCATTTTCTCTAGCTTTTTTAAGTGCGTTTATAAAATCATCATGTACGGGATTAGGTGTAAAATACTTTGCTCCTTTAAACTGGATTATAAAAATTATATATGCTTCATAACCGTCTTTATGAGCTTTTACAAGTTCATTGATATGCTTTATTCCTCTAAGTGTAGGTGCATCGGGAAACATAGCTATCCCCTCTTCTTCTAATGTTACCCCTTTTATCTCTATATATGCTTTATGCTCTTTACTTTCCACATAAAAATCAAATCTTGAATTTCCGTAAGTGCTTTCGCTCTTTATAAATAATTCCCCTTCAAATCCTTCAAGGTTTATAATTTTATTTTCAAGTGCTTCCTTAAATACTTTATTTGGGATTTGGCTGTCCATATTAAACAGTATATCCTTTTTATATACACTTATTAAGTCATACTTTGTCTTTCTGTTCGGATTATCCGATTTTTCAAGATAGACAACTGCACCCTTTTTTAATAATTCTCTGCACCTTCCGGTGTTCTTTACGTGTACAGTTTCAACCGTATCTCCTATTTTACAATTAGCAATAAATCTGTTGGGTCTTTCTATAAAAGTCGCCTTAACTATATTTTTATATTTCATACTATCCTCTTTCACTATCAGGTATTATACAAGACAAGCTTGAAAAAATAAAGGATTTGATTTAAAATTGTTTTATGGAAAATTATAAATTTATAAATCATGAAAAATGCGAGTTCTTCCCTTGCCACAAAACCGATGACAAAAAAAATTTTAATTGCTTGTTTTGCTACTGCCCCCTCTATTTAATGGAAGATAAATGCGGAGGTAATTTTACTTACACAAAGAATGGAGTAAAAGACTGTTCAAATTGTCTCATTCCTCATAGAAGAGAAAATTACGATTATATAAATAATAAATTATATGAATTTACACTGTCTCAAAACAAGGAACGATTCAATAAAATTAAAGCAGTCGCAACGGATCTTGACCATACGCTTATAAAAGATGAATTCGCAATAGATGATATTTCTATTGAAACTTTTAAAAAATTAAAAGAAAAGGGATATAAAACCATAGTAGCTACAGCAAGAGGGTTCTATCAAGCATATTATTTCACAAAGAAATTAAATCCTGATTATGTCATTAGTGACAACGGAGCACTTGTTACTAAATTTATTGACGGAAATAAGGAAATAATATATAAAGTTGAAATCCCAAAGGATATAAAGCTGGATATAATATCTTCAATCGAGAATTTTGATAATCTTATTTTCATGCTTGAATCCAGAGATGATTTATATGTAAATCCTTGCGAAGCGGAACCGGATTTTTGTGATAAACATGTAGAAATATTTAAGAAAGTACAACAATTCGACAAAGACTTGCGAGTAAATATAATGAGAAATTTAAAAGATTTTCCTAAAGACAAACCGCTGACTAGGATATGTATTTTTGACTTTCTTCAAACAGATGAAGTACAAAATAAATTAAAAAAAATCGCAGAAAAATATAAAGGAAGAGTAAATTATATCCAGTCATTTCAGACAGTCTTTGAATTCGGATGTTCATCAAAGGGACAGGCTATGGATTTTTTGATGGATTATGCAGATATAAAAAAAGAAGAACTTATGAGTTTCGGTGACAGTCTGGCAGATATACCTCTTTTAGATAAATCGGGCATACCTGTAGCGGTTGATAATGCAAGAGAAGAATTAAAAGAACATGCAATGTATATCACTGACAGCGTATTTGAAAACGGAACGGATAAATTTATAAGGGAAAACTTATTAAATGAATAACAATTACGATAAATTCAGCGAATACTATGATATATATACTTCTTTTGTAGACTATGAGTTATGGAGCAAATATATATACTCTCTTGCGGGTAAAAATTTAAATAATAAAAATATTTTGGATTTGGGCTGCGGCAGCGGAGAAATGCTTCTATGTATCGATGAAATGACAAATGCTAACTTATACGGAGTTGATATAAGCGAAGAAATGCTAAGCATTGCCGACCAGAACGCCTTTTTTGAAAATAAACATCTAAACTTAATAAAATGTGATATGTCTAAATTTACATGTGATATAAAATTCGATTTGATTTATTCCGCATGCGACAGTATGAACTATCTTTTAAATGAAGATGATTTTACAGATACTTTAAATAATGCTTATGAAATGCTGAATGAAAATTCTATTTTTACTTTTGATATCATAAATAAAGATTATTTAGAAACGAATGATGATTTCTCATGTGAAAATATTGATTTTATTATAAAAAGGAAAAAAGAGGAAAATTATCTTTATACAAATATAAAAATATACGAAGATAAAAAAGAAACAGAAAATATCAGACATATGCAGAGATTATATTCCGCTGAAGAAATAATTGATATATATGATAAAACTAAATTTGACGATATATCGTTCCATGATTTCCTAACCACAAAAGAGATAAAAAAAACAAGCGACAAAATTCAAATTATTTTAAAAAAATATTGACAAATTTTATATTTTACTTTATACTATAACGTGCTTGGTCGCATAGCTCAGCTGGGAGAGCACCTGCCTTACAAGCAGGGGGTCATAGGTTCGAGCCCTATTGCGACCACCATTTTATGCGAAAGTGGCTCAGTGGTAGAGCATCGCCTTGCCAAGGCGAGGGTCGCGAGTTCGAATCTCGTCTTTCGCTCCAATAAGACAAATTCAAATCAATCTGAAATATGATTGATTTTTTTATATAAAAAAACATCTGACAAATCATAATAAAAATTTTTGCTTAATAAATGCCATAAACTATTTTAACTTATTCTAATAGATTTTATAGACATCATACAAGAACTTTTAATTTTTATTGCAGAAAAATAAAAATATTTACCTTAGTAACCCCATACTTCCGGTCAATTTATTTATAAGTTTCTTGTTCCCGTAAAGAGCTAAGCCAAAATAATTCATTTCACCCAAATTTACTTTACTGATTTTTTCTATATATTCATCGTAAATATTACAGGACTGAGCTACATCTGAAAAATCGGCAACCACGATATCTTTATATTTTTCATCACTTAATTTATTTATTAAATCCATTAATACATCTTTATTCCCCTTTAAAATAGGAATAGGTATACTTATGATACCCATATGCTCATTCCCCTCTTTATCCGATACATCTGCCCCTACCAAATCAGGATAATGACTCCCCATAGTATTACCGAGTATTGCCGCAGTATTTGCAATCAATCCGAGAGGCAAATTTTCATCAATTACCATTACACATTTTTTTTCTTCATTCATTTTTTATGTCCTTTCCAAACAATATTTATTAAGGGAAAAAATTTTAAATTAAATTAAAATGTCATACGACTCCCCTTTTAATGATTTATAAAAAATAATATCATTTAATAAAATTTTTTTATTGTACAAAATTGATAATAATTTATTTAAATCGATTTATAATCTAATTTAAAATTCTTAAAAAATATCCTAATGTTGATTACATTTGAGAAAATTATGTTTCATTTTACTTAAAATATCAAATAAAATTATGCCTTAAATATAATAAAAACACATGGCTATAATATGCCGATGTGTTTCATTTTTTATCAACTTATATATTTATTATATAATCCATTTATGTTTTTTTAAATCAACATGTTCATCATTTTTGAATTTTATGCCTTCACTTTCCAGCTTTTCTTTTTGAGTATGGAAATTAGGTGCAAGCCTTCCGTTATGATTAACGACTCTATGACAAGGATATTCACCGTAGTATTCAGACATACCGAGGATTTTACCCACTAATCTCGCATTATTCGGTCTGTCTGCCAGTCCTGCGATTTGCCCATAAGTTGCAACTTTTCCTTCAGGGATTTCTTCAACTATGGAAAGAACAAGAAAAATCAAATCGTCATCCAATACTTTTCCCATTATAATGCAGTACCTTTCCTCGGAATAAATAAATTTGACATATCAACCTTTTCATGTTCCAGTAGTTTTATCTTTTTATCGATCCCTCCCGCATATCCTGTAAGACTGCCCTTAGAACCTACTACTCTGTGACAAGGTATGATTATAGATATCGGATTATGAGATACTGCTCCTCCAACCGCCTGTGCAGACATATGTTCAATACCTTTTTGATTAGCTATCTCTTTTGCGATATCATTATATGTAATAACTTTTCCATAAGGTATTTCACAAAGTATTTTCCATATACTTTTTCTAAAATCACTCCCCCTTGGAGAAATAGGTAAATCGGAAATCAAAGGTTTTTCTCCACTGAAATATTTATCAAGCCATTTACTCGTTTCATTAAATATATTTAAATCATCTTTCTGTACAGTATCTTCTTTAATGCTATCTAAAAAATATTTTTGGTCTTTAAACCACAATCCTATCAAATTTTCTCCATCACTTCCAAGAACGATATCCCCAACAGGAGAAGCGTAATTACCTAAATAAACCATTTTATCTCCTTTTATATAATTTCAAGTATTTTGATAAATCTTTATTTTAATCAATTATAACACTATATAGCTACAAATTATTTAACTTTTAATAATTATATAAACAATAGCTGACTAACAGACTAATATAATAAACTCATAATATAATATTTTTTCACTTTTTTTTGACAAACTATTGTAATATCGGAAACATTTGATATAATAAGTTAGTAATTGATCCAATCAGTTCTAAGGTGTTATCTGTAAGATAATTTCCACTATGCCGAAGTGGCGGAACTGGCAGACGCACAGGACTTAAAATCCTGCGATCCTTACCGATCGTACCGGTTCGATTCCGGTCTTCGGCACCATTAAAATTAGAAGGTAATACTTCTTTTTTTATTATTTAACGCCTTAAACTTGTAAATTCTTAACCGACTACCCTTTTAAGAAATGCAAGGAAAAAGACATCTTTAAGATGTCTTTTTTATTTATTATAAATATAAATTTAATAATTATATTGAGTTTCTATTCGCATTTATTATACGAGAAATGTTTTCACTTGCTCTTTGCAAATTGACATATCCCATCTCCAGCGCTTCTTTCAAACTTACAACCTCAGATAAAATCGGAACGACCGACGTTATTCCATTATCATAAAGAGTATTCAAATCGTCTTTTATCTTCCCTGCAAAACATATAACAGGAACATTATATTTTTTACTTATTAAACCAATACCATAAGGAGTCTTACCTAAGGAAGTTTGTCCGTCTACACACCCCTCTCCGGTAAAAACATAATCACTAGTGCTGATTTCATATTCTAAATTGTTATACTTAGATATTAAATCCACGCCTAAATTAAATTTACCATTTAAGAAGAATAAAACCGAAGCACCCATACCGCCCGCAGCACCGCTTCCTTGGATATATCTTATATCTTTTCCGAATTGTTTAAGGATTACTTTTCCGAAATGATTTAAACTATCATCTAAAAACTCAATTTCATCAAGGCTTGCACCCTTTTGCGGTCCAAACACATATGAAGCTCCGTTTTTACCTATAAGCGGGTTATTTACATCACATGCGATATTAAAAGAAGTTTCTTTTATCCTTTCATCTAAATTAGATAAATCGATCCTGCTGATATCACATATCTCTTCTGCCCCTAACTTTATTTCATTACCTACACTATTTAAAAATTTGACTCCGAGAGCACACATCATTCCTATGCCGCCATCATTGGTACCGCTGCCTCCGAGTCCGATGATTATATCTCTAAATCCTAAATCAAGAACTTTCTTAATAAGCACACCCGTACCATAAGAACTGGCTTTTAAAATATTTCTTTCTTCTTTAATAAGATAAAGCCCACAGGCAGAGGACATTTCGATTACCGCAGTTTTTTCATCTTTTAAAATACCTATAGAAGCACTTATTTTTCTGCCAAAGGGATCTACCGTATCCAAATCGATTTTTTTACCGCCGTTTCCTATAACGAAAGCATCTACGATACCTTCGCCTCCGTCCGCCATAGGTATTTTAATTATATTGGCATCACTCGATACTTTCTTTATCCCTTTTTCCATTGCACTGCATGCATAAACGGAACTCATGCTTCCTTTGAAAGAATCGGGAGCTAAAACAAACTTCATAAATATACCCTCCAAAAGATATTACATAGATAACTTATATATTTTTAATATCATTGACATTTAAATTCTTAATGTCCTATAGTATAACACAGCTCTATTTTCTATGCCTTTTATACATTATATCAAAGTTTTTATCATTAATGGATATATCTTTAAAAGAAGTCAGCAAATCCATATATTTAAAAAAATTGTTTTATAATATTTATCGTATTCAACCCCGGTTCTTCTTCGTTATGAAAACCATCAGATGAATGTTTGAATATTTTTTCCCTTATCTAAAAAATGTTCTATATTATGATTATTAGCATATTTTAATTAAGATAGCTAAAATCACATAAATTGATGTTAAGAGCGGGATAAAGAGAATTATCGTATTTAAAATCCATAATTATTATGGTACCGAAGTAAAGTGAAAATCAACAGGAACTACCAAAACAACTTATATTCTTGCTGATAGTACTGAATTTAATGTATTATGTTTAGCAAAGTGCATAGAACTGAAAAAAGTAATTATATATCCGATATGAGTTGTTATTTTGATTATTCGATTAGAAATCCAAACATAATTTCAGAGGTAAACAAAAGATAAGGATATATAGTAAGCACAATTTTATTACAAATATTTATTATTTATCCCATTTATCGTATTAAAAACCAAAATTATTCTATATTTATCTATAATATGTTTCATATATTACATAATTTAGCTTGTTTATAAATTATTTATTTAAAAATAATAAAGAATATATAACAATCATTCTTCATTAATATTTGATTAAAAATATCCGAATTTCGGGATAAATGTTTGCTTTTAACCATAATAAGTGTTATCCTAGTAAAGAATATTGTATCCCTTGAGATTTATACTTATTAAAACTTATAAAATACAATATTTTTTCCCTTCATGTAAGGTATTCATTTACCTTACATGTTTTTATTTTAAATATAAATAACTCTAAAAGGTATCAATTTTATTATTGGTACCTTTAATTATTGACCAAAAAGTAAACTTCACGATATGACATAAAATAAACATAGCTTATTATTGTATAATCAGATTTAAACAGTTCTGTGTAAAGGAGGATTATATGGACGATAAAAGGAAAAGAAGTATAATTCACAATGTAATGAATGATATAAGTAACATCATAGGGCTTAATAATTTATTGATACTTGAAGACAATAAATCCGACCAAAAGAGAATAAAGAAAAAAATAAAGTTATATTATGAATTTATATATAAGGAATGCAGACCTATCATAGATAATAAAGAAGATATAAATGAAATTTCCACTGCATTTGAAGGCGAGTATTTAAGAGTATTTAAAAAGGCTATAGAAAATAATATCTCTAACACTGAAAATTACAAAGAGTAATGTTGGATTGGCGTTTTATTTTGTAATTAACATCTAATATTTTCAGTTTTCCAAAAATAAAAAGGAATGGTTTTCCATTCCTTTTTTGTCTATATAATTATATGATAAATAAGATTTGTAAACATACAAAGTCCTATACCGCATACTGTCGGGAGAACAAATGCCAAAGCCGTCCATTTTAAGCTTTTGGTCTCGCTTTTAATGGTCATTAAAGTCGTGGCACATGGAAAATGCAACAAAGTAAATATCATTACATTGACCGCAGTTAAAATAGTCCAGCCGTTTGCTATAAGTACCTTCCCTATTTCCATAGTATTTTCTATATCCACCATAGTTCCCTTACCTAAATAACACATCAGTATTATAGGAAGCACTATTTCATTTGCGGGAAGCCCCAAAATAAACGCAGTCAGGATATAACCGTCGAGTCCCATCAGCTGAGCAAAAGGATTTAAAAATGTGGCTATATGAGTTAGTATACTTGCATTTCCTATGCCTATATTTGCCATAAGCCATATAACTATCCCCGCAGGAGCGGCAAATACCATTGCACGCCCGAGAACGTATAATGTCCTGTCAAATATCGACCTAACCAAAATCCTTCCTATCTGAGGTTTTCTGTAAGGAGGAAGCTCCAAAGTCAATGTACTTGGCATTCCCTTTAAAACAGTCTTGGATAAAAATTTGGAAATAAACAAAGTCAGTAGTATTCCAAGAATTATTACGAAAAGAACCGCTAAGGTAGATAGGATAGAATTCCCAAAACTAAATCCTACACCGCCTATAAATATGGAAGCTACCGCTATCAAAAACGGAAATCTGCCGTTACATGGAACAAAAGCGTTCGTTAAAATCGCTATTAGTCTTTCTCTCGTTGAATTTATTATCCTGCATCCGATCACTCCTGCAGCATTACAGCCAAATCCCATGCACATGGTGAGTGCCTGTTTACCCGACGCACAGGCCTTTTTAAAGTAATGGTCGAGATTGAATGCAATTCTCGGAAGATATCCGAGGTCTTCAAGAATAGTAAACAGTGGAAAGAATATTGCCATAGGAGGAAGCATAACGCTTATGACCCATGAAAGAGTATTATACATACCATCTATCAGAACTCCTTTTAAAAAGGCGGGAGCATGAAGATAATCAAACAGTGCATACAATTTATCCCCGACATAACCGAAGAAAACGGAAAGCATTTCTGAAGGATAATTTGCCCCGGTGATCGTTAGCCAAAATATCACTCCGAGGAACAATATCATCAGCGGGATACCAAAAGTCTTAGACGTTAGGATTTTATCAACTTTTCTGTCCCTGTCATTATAATCCCTTACTTCATATTCCAAAACATCTTCACATATTTCCTCATCGTTTTGAAGTATTTCTTCAACTACCCTGTCTCTAAAATTATTTTTTGTTATATTATTGGTCATCAGTTTTATTTTGACCTTTTCGACTGTAGATATTATGCTTTTATTACCAAGCAAATCTATTTCAAGATAATTTTCAAGAGATTTGAGTATTTTTTCATCACCGTCTATGAGTTTAAGTGCTATCCATCTGTGCAAATATGTATTTTTGATACTTGTCTGTTTTAATTTTTCCGTTATTTTTTCAATAGCGTCTTCTATGTGCTCGTTATATTTTATACATTTTGGATTAACTTTTATTTTATTGGTACAAACACTGTAAATAGCACTTAGTAATCTGTTTAAAGTCTTTGGACGCCTTGCGGTAACTCCTACCACAGGAACGCCCAAATACTCGCTTAACAGTTCCAGATTGATTTTTATACCTTTTTTCTTTGCTTCATCAAGCAAATTTACGCATACTATTACATTATTGGTTATTTCAAAAGTCTGAAATACCAAATTTAAATTTCTCTCCAAAGCAGTTGAGTCAACGACTATGACCGTGACGTCTGCCTGCCCGAAACATATATAATTTCTTGCTATCTCTTCTTCTTCGGAATTAGACATCAATGAATATGTACCAGGTATATCTACGAATAATAAGTCTTTGTCTTTGTATCTGCATTTTCCTACAGCATTGCTAACGGTCTTACCGGGCCAGTTTCCTGTGTGCTGGTGCATTCCCGTAAGAGCATTAAAGACAGTGGATTTAC
This sequence comes from Anaerofustis stercorihominis DSM 17244, assembly GCF_000154825.1. Classification (NCBI taxonomy): domain Bacteria; kingdom Bacillati; phylum Bacillota; class Clostridia; order Eubacteriales; family Eubacteriaceae; genus Anaerofustis; species Anaerofustis stercorihominis. The sequence continues at coordinate 490,168 of NZ_DS560015.1, forward strand.
CTACATTCGGATTTCCAGCAAGACCTATCGTGAAATCGCAGCCTATGGCCTTTTCAAAAACATCTGCTTCCAAAACCTTAGCTCCGGTTGAGCTTGAAGTGAGCCCCATAATTTCCTCCCTTTTACATTATTTAATATCATAATATGTAAAAAGCAAAAAATATGTTACAAGAATTATACTTCAAATACCTCTATTTTATCAGCATCTTCTTTTCTGAATGCTATTATACTTCCTCTTATTTCGTATGCTCTGGGGTCTCCCAAAGGGCTTATGAGCACAGGTTTGATTTTGGTACCTTTTACTACACCCAAATCTAAAAATCGTCTTCTGTCGTCTCCCTCACAATTAATATCCAGAACTTTACCTAAATTTCCTATTTCAACTTTACTTAGTACCTTTCGTTTTTCCATTTTGCCCTCCTAGTACTTTCCATTACTATAGTATGAAACATTACTTTTTTTCGTTACAATTCAAGGGGAGCTACCCCTTTCACCCTTTATAAGGGACTCTGTCCCTTAAGAACCCTGCGAATATTTTTCCGAAGCAAAAAATATTCGATAAAATGCTTTCACTCAATCGCCGTGACGGCTCTTAACGCAGTCAAATTTTCTAAAAATCTCTGCCCGAGATTTTTGAAATGACCGCTACCCCTACCCTTTTATACAAAAATTATATCGTTTATTAAAATTAATAGCCTTTATTAGATAATATACATGTGAATGACTTAGTACGTTTAATATCCCTTTAATCAAAGCTTTTAAGCACCGCACCCAGCGGGGTCAATTCCATTATGTGACTATTAAAATACTTCGAAGAAAGCTTACTAAAATTTACTAAAGTAAATTTTAAATGTGTTAAACTCAATTAATAACACGAGAAGATTTGCATCATCAATATTTTCGAGTCGAACAAGCAAAATATGGCATGTTGTAAGGTGGAAATCCTACAGAAGCTATTTAAGGGAAAAAGCCCCTTAATTGTTTGTTTCTTTAAAAAGAAAACTTATAGTTGACAAAAAGTAGCAATAATGATATATTCACTTTAGAAATAAAAAAGATTGGAGATGAAAGGATGTTTAATTTTTCTTGCTAGTAAAAAAGAAAACATACAAAATAATTTTATTATTGATATCTTTATTTTCGTATGTAAAAAGCAAGAAAATCATATATTCTTTCAAATCTATTAGTCGCATATAAAATATAGGTATGATATATTTATTAAATGCCTACCTGCTATTAGACCGCAAGAATCGATTTTCTTGCGGTTTTATTGATTTAAAGGAGGTAAATATATGTCACTTATAAATATAAATAATCTAACTTTCGCTTATGAAGGCACTTATGAAAATATATTCGAAAATGTAAACTTAAATATAGATTCTTCATGGAAATTAGGACTTATAGGAAGAAACGGAAGAGGAAAAACCACTCTCTTAAATCTGCTTTTAGGTAAGTATGAATATAAAGGAACAATAAACACAAAGGTAAATTTCGAATATTTTCCCTTTGAAATAAATGATTTAAATAAACTTACAATAGAAATAGTCGAAGATATAAACCCTAACTATGAATACTGGCAGATAGCAAAGGAACTTAATTTACTCAGCGTAGATGAAGAAGTTTTATACAGACCGTTTTATACTTTAAGTAATGGTGAGAGAATAAAGATAATGCTAGCTTCATTGTTTACAAAGGAAAACAGCTTTTTACTGATCGATGAACCCACAAACCACTTGGATATGGAAGCAAGAGAAAAGCTTACCGAATATCTAAATTCCAAAAGCGGTTTTATTCTCGTATCTCACGACAGAACACTCTTGGATAACTCTGTAGACCACATAATATCCATAAATAAAAATAAGATAGATTTACAAAAAGGAAACTTTTCTTCTTATTTTACAAATAAAGAAAGAGAAGATAAATTTGAACTTACACAAAACGAAAAACTAAAAAGTGAGATATCAGAGCTTACAGAGGCCTCAAAAAGAACAACGGGTTGGTCTAATGAAGTTGAAAAAACAAAATATAATAAAAGAAACTCGGGGCTTAGACCGGACAGAGGGTTTATCGGTCATAAATCCGCAAAGATGATGCAAAGAGCAAAAGCTATAGAAAAAAGGAGAAATGCTTCAATAGAAGAAAAATCAAAGCTTCTTAAAAATATAGAGAAACAAGAAGATTTAAAAATAGTGGGAAGTGAATATCATACAAAGCTTCTTTTAAGACTTAATCATTTAAATATATATTATGATGATAAAGAAGCGGTTCATGATGTTACTTTTAATATAAATAAAGGCGACAGAGTTATCTTAAAAGGTAAAAACGGTTCCGGTAAATCAAGTATCCTAAAACTGATTTTAGGTAAGGATATAAAATACTCGGGAGACTTATATAAAGGAAGCAGCTTAAAAATATCTTACATTTCTCAGGATACATCTTTTTTAAAGGGCACTTTCAAAGACTTCTGTTTCGATAATGGGATTGATGAAACGATTTTTAAGACAAATCTTAGGAAATTAGATTTTGAAAGGTCGGAATTTGAAAAGAATTTGGAAGATTTAAGCTCCGGACAGAAGAAAAAGATCCTTATAGCAAAGAGTCTTACAGAGAGAGCAAATCTTTATATATGGGATGAACCGCTGAATTTCATAGATGTGTTTTCAAGGATTCAGATTGAAGAAGTTATCTTAAAGTACAAACCTACCATGATCATAGTTGAACACGACAAGGCTTTTATTGATAAGGTCGGAAGTAAGGTGGTTGAACTGGATTAAATAAAATAACCATTTAATATGAATTAAAAAAAGCAGTAAGCATAGCTTACTGCTTTTGATTATTTACCTACCAATTCATTCAAGAACGCAAGCCCGGTATCACTTGCTTCCGCAACCGTCTTTTGGATATCTTCCATCAACCTTGCGAAATACATCTGAGCTTCCATGAATTCTTTGATATCGGTTATGTTCGAGATAGTGCTGTAAAGTACATTGAATTCTTCCACTCTTTTTTCATCCGGCTGTTCGCCTTTCATCTGAGCAAGATAGAACTCATATTGAAAATCCATAAAATTCTTTATCATCTTTTTATGTTCTTCATTTTGGTCTACTTTTACGGCAGCATCCTTATACCTTTTGAATTCATCGCTTTCTTTGATTGCTTTTGCTAAATCATTAGCTTTGTCATAAACATTCATTATAATTCCTCCTATAAATTAATCTATTTTAACATACATAAGTATAGGTAAAATCATAGGTCTACGCTTAGTATTATCATATAAATACTTTTCAAGTTCGTATTTCATATCAGCTTTAATGCTGTTATAGTCAAATAATCTGTCTTTATACTTATTTAATACTTTCTTAGCAATGTCTTTAGCACCGTTTAAAAGCTCTTCGCTTTCTCGCATATACACAAATCCACGAGATACAATACCCGGACCGCTCACTACTCTCTCTTTTGTAAGAGAAACAACTACGACGAAAAGACCGTCTTCGCTTAGTTTCTTTCTGTCTTTTAGGACGATATTACCGACGTCTCCGATACCCAGACCGTCAATCATTATTAGTCCGTTTGGAGCTTCTCCGTTTACCTTAGCTTTATCGCCTATTTCAAGTATATCCCCGTTTTTCATAACGAAAATATTTTCTTCTTTCATACCAAGTTCCATAGCTAAATCTTTATGCTTAGAAAGCATTTTGTATTCACCGTGGGCAGGCATGAAATATTTAGGTTTGATAATGGAATGCATCAATTTTAATTCTTCTTTTTGAGCATGTCCGGAAACGTGTATACCTTCTGCACCTTGATATACCACATCAGCGCCAAGCTCAAATAAATTATTGATTACATCCGCAACTGTTTTTTCATTACCCGGTATAGGTGTAGCGGAGATTATTACATAATCTTCGTTTGTGATTTTAAACTGTCTGTGTTCACCGTTAGCCATCCTGCTAAGTGCAGCCATAGGCTCTCCCTGTGAACCCGTGGTTAAAATCACTACCTGTTCGGGAGCATAATTATCTACATCATTAAGTTCTATCATTATATTATCGTTGAATTTAAGATACTTAAGTTCTTTTGCAACTCCGATAACATTGACCATACTTCTTCCGCTTATCGCTACTTTTCTTTTGAATTTTTTAGCAGCATCGAATACCTGCTGAACTCTATGAACATTTGTAGCAAAAGTAGCAAGGATTATCCTCTTATTTGCACCTTCTTTAAAAAGTGTATTAAAAGTCTTCCCTACGCTTGCTTCAGATTTTGCATGTCCTTCTCTTTCCGCATTGGTACTGTCGGCGATAAGCAGATCCACACCTTCCGCACCTATTGCAGCCATCCTTTGAAGGTCTATCTGTTGATTATCTACGGGAGTATAATCTACTTTGAAGTCCCCTGTGTGGAAAACCGTTCCGCAGTTTGATTTTATATAAAGTGCACAGCTGTCAGGTATTGAATGGTTTGAAGTTACAAATTCAACACTGAATCCTTTTATCTTAACGATATGACCTTGTTTAACTATATGAAGCTTGGCACTTTCGTCAAGCCCATGTTCTGTAAGCTTCCTTTTCAGTAAACCTATTGTAAGCTTTGTACCGTAGATAGGGATATTGATTTGTTTTAATAAATACGGAATAGCTCCTATATGGTCTTCATGACCATGTGTTATGAACAGACCTCTTATTTTATGTCTGTTTTCGATAAGATAAGTAAATTCAGGTATTACTATATCGATACCGTACATATCTTCATCGGGGAATTTAAGACCGCAGTCAACGATCACTATATCGTCTTCGGTTTCAAAAACCGTAAGGTTCTTGCCGATTTCTCCAAGTCCCCCCAATGGAATGACTTTTAACTTTTTAGCCGGCTGATTATTGTTTGTCTTCTTATTATCATCTTTTTTAACCGGTCTTGATGTTCTTCTCTGGTTAGTATTTCTTCTTGTTCTGGACTTAGTTTCTTTATTAGTGTTAGTTTCTTTTTTTTGTTTCGGAAGCAATGGTTTTTCTTCCGTTTCTATTTGTTTTACATTTGTTAAAGGTGTTGCTTCAAAATTATTTTTTCTAAATGCCATTTTTTACCTTACTCGCTGTAGTAAAACTCACTAACTCTATTAAATTCATCCTCGTCCGTAACTTCTTTAACCACTAAATTGTCTTCATCTTCTTCTTCGATAATGAATAGATACGCATCCTCATCATTATCTTCTTCATATAAAACTAAATATGACTTATCTTCAAATTCAAATTCATCTTCCACTAAAAAAGAAATTTCTTCCCCTTCTTCGTTCTTTAGAACGATCACATCAACTTGTTGTTCTTCACTCATTTAAAAACCTCCTAAATTATTATTATAATCAAGATATGATGATAAAATAATCTGTGCAGCCATCATATCAATTACTTCTCTTTTTTTTCTCCAGTTGACTCCGCCGGCTTCCAAAGCTCTCTCTGCTTCTTTTGTAGAAAGCCTTTCATCCCAGAGTTCAACGGGAATATCTATTTTTTCTTTTAAAATATCACAAAATTCTTCGGTTACTAAGGCTCTTGTGCCTCTCTCTCCGCTTAAATTCAAAGGATGACCCAAGATAACAAGTCCTGTGTCATATTCTTTTATGTATTTTTTTATTTTTTCAATGTCTTCTTCTATGTTCTTGGTCCTCTTTATTACGCATATGCCCTGAGCCGTAATATGCAGTGCATCGCTTACGGCAACGCCTATACGGCTGTCTCCGTAATCAAGAGCTAATATTCTTTTCTTCAACAATTTCTCCTTATTTTTATAAATAGCAACTAAAACCTACTTATGTTTTAAATAAGTAGGTTTTAGTATAAAAATTTTCAGTTTTATTTAAACGTACTTTTACTATTCACAATCCATTAAATACTTACACAAAACGAGTTCCAAGATTTCATCTCTCTCGATTTGTCTTATAAGCTTTCTCGCATCTTTATAAGAGGTAATATATGTTGGGTCCCCACTCATTATATAACCTACTAATTGATTGACAGGATTGTATCCTTTTTCTTCCAATGCCGCTTTCACTTTTTTAATAGTTTCTTCAATCAGTTTCGAACGATCGTTATCCACGCTAAACTGCATTGTATAATTACTATTACTGTTACTTGTTCCCATAATATCACCTACCTATAATAAATTTTACATTATAAATTATAATTATTCAAGTTTTTTATTGTTTTCTTAACAATTTATAATCTTTCTTTAATAAATCCTTTTGCGTTTTCCAACGCCATATCCGCTTTTGAAATGTCTTTTATCCCTGCCTGAGCCATATCGGGTCTGCCGCCGCCGCCGCTTCCGATACTTACCGCAACGTCTTTGATGAATTTACCGCAGTTAAATCCGTCTTTGACCGCTTCTTTACTTGCGGAAGCGATCATAAAGCCCTTTTCTCCAGCTACACTTACCAAGAACACGATCACGTTTTCGACCTTATCTTTTACTTTATCACTAAGTTCTCTAAGATCATTCACATTAAGACCGTCTACTTTTGCAAATACACATTTTGTTCCATTTACATCAAAAGCATTATCTATAATTCCCGAAACAACATCTTTGTTTGCTTCTTTTCTGAATGCTTCAAGTTCTTTTAATAAAGATTTGTTCTTATTTAGTAGTTCATCTACTTTTTCTATTATATTATTATTATTTAGTCTTAATTTGTCTTTTATTGTCTGAAGCTCATGATATTTTTCCAAACTTTCTTCTATGGCACATTTTCCGGTTATGGCTTCTATCCTTCTTACTCCGCTGGCAACGGAACTTTCGGAAAGTATTTTAAACATGCTTATATCATTTGTATTATTTACATGACAGCCTCCGCATAGCTCGATGGAATAATCCCCCATTTTTACTACTCTGACATTACTTCCGTACTTTTCTCCGAATAAAGCCGTAGCACCGAGCTTTCTTGCTTCATCTATACTTGTTTCAAAGTAATTTACTTCATCTTTATTTAAGATTTCGGCATTTACTCTTTTTTCGATTTCATCAAGTTCTTCATTAGTAACTTTTTCAAAGTGAGAAAAGTCAAATCTAAGTCTTTCGCTGTCTACATAAGAACCCGCCTGATTTACATGTTCGCCCAACACTTCTTTGAGGGCTTTATGAAGAAGATGAGTTGCAGAGTGGTTTCTCTCGGTATTGAGTCTGTTTTGTTTATCTACCGTCATACTGTACTCTTTATCTGCTTCAAGACTTCCTGAAATGATTTCCACTTCATGAACGAATTTATCTCCGCTCTTTGTTACACTTTTGACTTTTGCGTTTACTTTATCATCCTCTATCTTGCCAATATCGTGAACCTGTCCGCCGCTTGTAGCGTAAAACGGTGTCCTGTTAAATATTACAAGACCGATTTCACCTTCGTTTAAGATATCTATAGCTTCATTATCTTTAATAATCTCGATTACCTTACCTTTATCTGAAAGGCTTTCATATCCGCTGAATTCGGTGCTTGGAAGATTTGCTATAAAGTTTGTAAGATCACCTTTATAGCTGACGATTTCTTTATTGTTCCTTGCACTTCTGGCTTTGTCTTTTTGCTCCTGCATCGCCTTTTCAAAACCATTTTTATCTACTTTAAGACCTTTTTCTTCAAGTATCTCTTCCGTTAGTTCAAGAGGAAAACCATAAGTATCATATAATTTGAAAGCATCCAAACCACCTAAAGTATCTCCCTTTAGATTTGCGATAAGTTCGTCAATCATGCTTAAACCCTGATTGACTGTTTCATTAAACTTTTCTTCTTCTATATTTATAAGTTTAAGTATAGTGGTTTCTTTTTCTCTTAAAGCAGGATAAGCTTCTCCGGAAATTTCTATTACCTTTTTGGCAACGCCTTCCATAAAATGACCTTCGATACCGAGGAGTTTTCCGTGTCTCATTGCTCTTCTTAAAATCCTTTTAAGGACATATCCTCTTCCTTCATTGGAGGTTAAGATACCGTCACTCGCCATGAATACACTACTTCTGATATGGTCGGTGATAACTCTTATCGAAACATCGTCATTTTCGTTTACACCATATTTCTTACCTGATATTTCGCATATATAATCAAGGATATATCTGATAGTATCGACTTCAAAGATATTATCCACTTCCTGAACGTATGCGGCAAGTCTTTCAAGTCCCATACCCGTATCGATATTCGGATGTTCAAGCTTATTGTAATTACCTTCTTTATCCTTATCGAACTGAGTGAACACAAGGTTCCAAACTTCCATATATCTGTCACAGTCACAGCCTACACCGCATGTAGGGCGGTCACAGCCATATTCTTCTCCCCTGTCTACATATATCTCACTGCAAGGTCCGCATGGTCCCAGACCAATTTCCCAAAAGTTATCTTCTTTACCTAGTCTGGTTATCCTATTATCTGTGAGACCTATATCATTCTTCCAGATTTCAGCGGCTTCATCATCATTTTCATAAACCGAAACATAAAGCTTGTCCTTATCTAAACCGATTTTTTCAGTTAAAAACTCCCATGCAAAAGCTATGGCTTCTTTTTTAAAATAGTCCCCGAATGAAAAATTACCGAGCATTTCAAAGAACGTACCATGTCTGGCAGTTTTACCTACATTGTCTATATCAGGTGTTCTTATACACTTTTGACATGTAGTTACCCTTTTTTTCGGAGGAACTTCTTCACCTATAAAATATGGTTTTAAAGGAGCCATTCCCGAATTTATAAGAAGCAAGCTTTTATCGTTATGAGGTACCAAAGAAAAGCTTTCAAGTCTTAAATGTCCTTTGCTTTCATAGAATTCCAAAAACATTTTTCTAAGTTCGTTTAATGAATATTTTTCCATACATTTCTCCCAAATTATTTAATACTAATATCACCGGATTTTTTAAGTCCTTTTGCCGTAAGGATAGGACCTGTGATTTCAAAAATAAATGTTGCACCCATTATTATATTTAAAAATAACGGGCCGTAATCAGGCATCATACGAGCAGCCGCAACAGCCAGTCCGACGCCGACTCCCGCCATAGGCATCAAACCCATACCGAGATAATTTCTTGTAACTTTATCGGTCCTTGCCATTTCACACCCGAGGAATGCCCCCAGTATCTTGCCTATAAACCTTGAAACGACAAATGCCAAGCCTATAAGCCCAAGACTGAGGACGACCTTTAAATCAAGGCTGTAACCTGCAAGAACAAAGAAAATCACATATATAGGATTTACAGCTTCTTCGGTCAAAGCAAATACTCTGTCATATCTTGAACAGTAGTTTGCAATGACACTTCCTACAGCCATACAAATCAAAATTGAAGATAATTCAAAATAAATACCGAGCCCAGTTCCTACAAGAACCGAAGCACAGCTTATAATCAGTACCTGTGACTTATCTCTTCTGATTTTCCTTTCAACAAAACAGAATGCTATACCTATAACGGCACCTATACCAAGAGATAATACAATCTCTATAAGAGGCGAAATAAGTGCACTGTACATATTAAAATGTCCGTTTATCATCGATTCGGAAACCGCACAGGCAATACTGAAAAGGAACAAACAAACCGCATCATCGAGTGCTACAACGGTAAGTATGGTATTTGTCAGTTTCCCCTTAGCTTTATACTGTTTGATTACATTTACCGTTGCGGCAGGAGCCGTAGCGGCAGAAAGTGCACCAAACACTATTGATAAAGGTAAATCAGAGGTAGCTAAATATACCCCGAGAGTAACAACGATAATCGTAACACTTGCCTGAACGATGGTTATAAGCACTACTCCCCCGCCAAGGCTTTTTATTTTATCTATATTGAAACTCTCTCCTATATTAAAGGCTATAAACCCAAGAGCTATATCCTGCAGGAAATTAAGCTCTGTAAGTATATCTTTCGGAACTACGCTAAAAAACGATACTCCCAGAATAAGCCCGGCCAATAAATATCCGGTTACGGCGGGAAGCCTGAACTTTCCGCAAATCTTGCTGGCAATAAAACCACATGCAATAAATACTCCGAGAGTTAATAATTCATCCATTTCTACACCCCAGTTAACAACTTTCCTTTGTTTAATTCATAAAGGCTTCTATATCTTCTGCTTCTTTGATTATATCCTTTGTTAAAAGAGCATATCCGTCATTTGTAACAAGAACATTATCTTCTATCCTAATCCCAATACCTTCTTTTTCAAAATAAAGTCCGGGTTCAACTGTGATAACATTACCGGGAACCAGCGGTTTATCTTTTTCAAAAGGGTCATGACAGTTAAGTCCGATAAAATGAGATACGAAGTGATAATAATAATCATTGACTTCTTCTCTCGTTTTTATAACTCCCAGCTCCCTAAGACCGTCTTCATAAATATCTATAACTATATCATTTAACTTTGACAGTGTCACTCCCGGCTTAACATTTTCTATAACGGCTTTATTGGCTCTTAAAACCAAATCGTACAATACTTTTTGAAGCTTTGTAAATTTACCGCTTACGGGATAAGTCCTGCTTACGTCGGCACTGTATTTATCTACACCGCTGCCGCAGTCCAATAAGACCAAATCCCCCTCTTTGAGTTTGTCTATACATTTTATATAATGAAGGGTAGTCGCATTTTTACCGCCTGCTACTATAGTAGGGAAAGGAATCGTGTCCCCGTTTTTCCTGGATACGTAATCTATTGTAGCTGCAATTTCAGCTTCTTTGATACCTGGCTTTGTTATTTTCATAGCCATGTTTATAGCTGTTTTTAAATTTTTTGCACCTTCATAAATACATTTTACTTCATATTGGTTCTTGACTTCTCTAAGCTCATTTAAACATCTCTTCAGATTATAAAATTCTACGTTATCAAAAACTTTATACATTTGTTTAAACATTCTGAGATTTAAATTATAATTTTCATCACTGTTTGTTTCATCTATCAATGAATAAATCCTATGAAGGTCTTCTCTGTTTCCGATATCATTGATATATTTTTCAAATTCTTCAAGGTATAAGACTTTTTCGATACCGCTTATCGCCATTGCTTCGGGAGCACTTAACTTGATCCCAGTCCATTTTGAAGATTTTTCGTTATTCTTCGGAATAAAAAGTTTTTCTTCAGTATGTTCATTATCTTTATACAAAAGAAGGATGGAATCTTCTTCATCAATCCCGGTAAGATAATAAAAATCCCTGTTTACTTCAAACTCATAATCATTACCGTTTTCGCTTTTTATTAATTCTCCGGAAAAAATTATCGCAGCTGAATTATTTTCCATATACTCGAGAACTTTTTTCCTTCTGTTTTTTAAATCTATATTATTCATAAAATGCCTCTTTTTTCCTTTGTAATTAACTTATTTATTTTACCATAGTAAAGTTTTTTTATCAAGAATATAAAATTATTAATCGTATGTATAAATAAAAAAGAGAAGATATTTCTTCTCTTTTTTGTTAACTTATTTTTATTTTATACTTTTTAAATTTTACATATAATAATGTTAGAAGTATTGTTATTAAAGAAATAATTGCACCTTCTCTAAGACCCGGTGTTGTATATTTAAACACTATACTATTGTTACCTTTTTCAAGTTTAACTCCCATAAATGCTGTATTGGCTCTAAGAACTTCGGTTTCTTGACCATTAACATAAGCTTTCCATCCGGGGCTGTACGGTATTGCAAGAACCCCTATTTTATCTTCTTTAGTAGTTATATTAGCTTCAACATAGTTACCGTCAATAGTCAATTTATTTAACTTGTCCTCTTTTAACTTATCGATATGATTACTAAAATCATTCATAGACTGTCTAACAAGCTTCATATCGGAAAATGAATACTCACCTTTTTTTGATAATTTTATTAAAATACAATCACTTTTTTTATCATATCTTCCTAAATTATATAATAAATTTAATTTTCCAAAATAATTTGGATGGTTTGATGTTTTAAGAGAAACAATATTATCGTCTCTTTTACTTTTTGAAAAATTTATCTTAACATTTGAACCAGTATAATAAGAAGGAAATAATGAATTATTATTATTTTTATAAGATAAAGATTTAAATATTAAGTAATATTCATTATTTTCATCCCCTTTAAAAGGTATTTTCAATTCCGTATTATCTTCTTTAGCAATAATTTTATTTTTTGATATCATAATAGAATTATTTTTATTTAAAATATTATAAATATCTTCATTGTTTAATACAGTTTCATCATTAAATTTTAATTTAGTCTTTCTATATTTTATTTCATTATCCAAAACAACGCCTTGTAACATAGAACTTTCTTTTTTATTCAACTCCAATTGTTCATAATCTTTTCTACTTATGAAAGAATTATAAGTATAAAATAAGGGAAGGTCATTGTTGTTTTTATAAATTAATTCATTTTCTTTTAATTTCGTATAACCATAAGGGATAGTTGATTTATTTTCTTTTTCAGCTAAAATATAATATTTTATACCAAACAAAGAATTAAATACTTCCCTATTATTAAAACCAGTTAAATTTGACAAGTTTTTAAGTCCTATATTTCCTGTTTCATTATATAACTCTGTTAAATTTTTATTAATCAAGGAATAATAAGAAGACGTACCTGGAATATTATTTGCCATACCATAATTATAAGTATATTTAGATGAAGTGCCTACATTTGAAATTCCTATTCTATAAATACTTTGATCATTCTTTTTTACATATTTGATATTTTTATCTTTTAAAGTAGAATATGCATACTCTCTACTCAGAAAAGAATCCACATAATTTCCGCCTGAAGTACTTAAATATAAATAAGCTGGAATACAAAGATTTAAAAAGACAATTATTAAAATTATATTATTATAAATAATCTTATTTTTACATTTTTGAGATGCAATATATATTAGAAGTATTGATATATTTAAAAATACAAAACTTATATAATAATAATAATATGGCAAAAGATTTTCTGCATCATTCTTTTTAGTTATAAATATTAAAATAATTGAAGATACTAAAATCAAAAAACCGTATATACATGAAGTTTTCATAATGCTCTTTTTGTATTTCAACAGATAAATTTTAAAATTATTAAAAATAAATACAGTTATAAAAGAAACAACAAACGAAAAAACAAACGACCACCTATTTGAAATATAACTTCCACCATTCATAACAAGACCAATTATAGGTAAAAAAGATGATATAATTAAAATAAATAAAATATATTTTAAATATTTACTAATTTTATCTTGTAAATTAACCAACATAATACAACTGAGAAACGTTACAATAGTAATATTAAATGATTGATAATTTCCTACTTCTTTAACCTGAAATAATTGAGATATAAAGGATAAGTAATAATTACAATGATATAATAACAAATTCACACCAGTATCCTTTGATATCCTGGAACAATATAAAAAACCATAAATTACAGGAATAAACAAAACAGACACTAATAAAATACTAAGTAAGTAATATCCTCCCAAAACAAAAAGATATTTAAAAAACATCTTTATAAAGAGGCCTTTATCTTTATAAAGATATAAAACTCTAACTATAGCATAAAATACAACAGCAATTGTTAACATATATAAAAAATAAAAGTTACTTATAGCACTTATTCCAATCATTACCATAAATAAATAGGGTTTTTACCTTTTAAAATATTTTCAATTCCAAATTAAAATTAATGGTAAATATAACATTGGATTTAATAAAAAAAGGATGTCTTATAGACGAAAATATTACGTACCCACAAAAAACATAACATAAAGTTCCAACTAAAGTTGAATATTTACTTTGTTTCATTTTAAAACAATATAAAGAAAAACAAATACCCGACAAAAACATCCTAAATAGAATCAAAAAAACATACATATATGATGAAAATTTAATTGGAGTTAATACAAATAGTATATCCAGAACATCTCCAATAGAATAATAATTTAAAGATGTTAATATATCTTGTCCAAAACCTACAGATAAATCCCACATAGGTATAATTAATTGATGATTTAACAATAAATTTTTTATAATAGATCTAATATACTTCCCAAAATAAACCAGTGAATTATAATGTTGACTTACTCCATCATAATTATAAAAAAAAGATTTACCTTCAAAAATAAAAGGCAAGTAGATAATAAAGCATGCTATTATAAATATTATTGTATAAATAAGATAATAATTTTTATACCAAATTCTCTTCTCAGTTTTTTTACCAACTATTTTTATATCTTGAATATTATTTTTAAAAACGAACTTAGTAAAAACGTAATTTAATATAACGACAATAACAGCAATTGCAATTTTAACAATTCCATTATTTAGTTTTAAAAGTTCCACACCTAAAAATAATAGTAATGTCTCAATAAAAAAAGTAAATGCTCTGGAACCGGTAAACAGTATAAATTCTTTAAACACATTACCCAGTTCATTATTTTTAGACTCAAATACATAAATTTTATTGGTATAAAACGCAAAAATAACAGCCCCTATCCATGCGATACAGTTGCTTATAAGATAATTAACACTAAATAAATTTACAAATAAAAAATATAAAACAAAATTAATTACTGTAGTGAGTATACCAAAAATACCATATAAAATAATTCCTTTATATTTTTCGTATAAATTTATAATTTTATCAAACATATATCCTCCCATTATTTCTCTGTTTTTTCACCGGCTGTTTTAGAAATAATATATCGAGGTCTCCTCTTTACCTCTTCATATATCTTCGAAATATAATATCCTATAATTCCAAGACTAAGCATAGTTACTGCGCCTATTATTAAAAGTAATAGAATAACAGTCGTAAATCCACCAAGAGCAGATCCGACAATATATTGATAAATGGCTCGCACTCCAATAATAATAGCAAAAAAGAAGAAAATTATGCCACATCCTGTAACTATTTGCATTGGTGCAGTTGAAAATGATGTAATATTTCTAATTGCGTATTTCACTAAAGATAAAAATGACCATTTTGATTTCCCTTCAAATCTTTCCTGAACTTCAAACTCCACAGAAGTAGCTTTATATCCTACCCATGAAGAAATAGCTCTGAAAAACATATGTCTTTCGGGAAGCTCAATAATGGTATTTATAACTTTTCTATCCATTAATTTAAAATCTGAAGACGTAGACATATTTATCCCAGTAGCGCTTGAAATAATTTTATAAAAAGATTTAGCACCCAGTTTATAAATTAAACTTTCCTTACCTCTGGAAGATTTTATACCTTCAATTACTTCATATCCTTGAAGCCATAAATTATACATTTGTATTAAAATTTCCGGTGGATGCTGTAAGTCTGCATCCATTACAACAACACAATCTCCTTTTGCATATTGAAGACCTGCAAAAATAGCAGACTCTTTACCGAAGTTTCGAGAAAAACAAACACCGTTAACATAACTTTTTTCTTTAGATAATTTGCAAATTTCCTGCCAAGTACTATCTTTTGACCCATCATTCACAAAAACTATATCAAAAGGAATATTTTCTTTATTTAAAACTTCATTAATAGTCTCAGCAACCCTACAAATAGATTTTTCTTCATTATATGCAGGTATTACTACTGACATATTTTTCATATTTTACCCCACAATTTTAAATTCATTATTAACTTAACTGATTAATTCTATACATATTATAATTTTACATATTATCTAATATTAAATGATAATTCATTTTAAAACAAATAAGACTTATAATCGTATTATTATCAATAAATATGTTACATTAAAATAAAAAATATATATATAATTAATATATAGTATATTAACATATTTCAACCAAAAAGTACAGGTTTTGACATGTTATAATCTTTGAAAATCAAAAAATAACCTAAAATTTCCTACTATATAATTTTCATTTCAGGAAATAATATTATTAGAAAATTAAGAAAAGGAGATTATTAAAATGAGTAATAAAAATAAAAACAATCAAAATCAATCTAATCAAAATAACCAAAACCAATCTAACAAAAACAATCAAAATCAATCTAATCAAAATAATCAAAACCAATCTAACAAAAATAACAAAGAATGCAGATAGTTTAAATTTAATTTAAATTAAATAAAAAAGAACCCTTTTAAAAAGGGTCTTTTTAAATTCAGTATTATTTTATTAATAATTTATTACATAAATAGTGGAGCAAATACCAAAGCTACGATAGTCATTAACTTAATCAAAATATTAAGTGATGGACCTGATGTATCTTTGAATGGATCCCCTACTGTATCTCCTACAACCGCAGCAGCATGTGCATCACTGCCTTTTCCGCCGTGAGCTCCGCCTTCGATGTATTTCTTGGCATTATCCCAAGCACCGCCTGAGTTAGCCATTTGAATAGCCATTAATACACCTGTTACAAGTGCACCTGCAAGAAGTCCGCCTAAAGCAGTAGCGCCTAGGAAGTAACCTACAGCTAGTGGAACGATAACTGCAAGAAGTCCTGGGATTATCATTTCTTTTAGGGCAGCTTGAGTAGAAATTTCTACACATGTAGAATATTCAGGTTTGCCTTTACCTTCCATGATACCCGGAATTTCTCTGAATTGTCTTCTAACTTCTTCAATCATTTTGTTAGCTGCATTACCAACAGCTTCCATTGTTAAAGAAGAGAATACATAAGGAAGCATACCACCGATGAATAAACCGGCGATAACTTTTACATCAAGTAAGTCGATTGCTTTGATACCAACTGCTGTTGAATAAGAAGCAAATAATGCTAAAGCAGTTAGAGCAGCTGAACCGATAGCGAAACCTTTACCGATAGCAGCTGTTGTGTTACCAACACTGTCAAGTTTATCAGTAATGTTTCTTACAGAATCATCAAGTTCTGCCATTTCAGCAATACCGCCTGCATTATCGGCTATTGGACCATAAGCATCTACAGCGATAGTCATACCTGCTGTTGAAAGCATACCTACAGCAGCAAGAGCGATACCGTATAAACCTTCTGTTGCTAAATTATAAGAAAGTAAGATAGCAGCAACGATTAAAATAATAGGAATAGCTGTTGACATCATACCTACGGCAAGACCGCTGATGATAGTGGTAGCTGCACCTGTTTCACTTTGCTGAGCAATTTTCTTTACTGATTTATATTGGTCAGAAGTATAAACTTCAGTAACTTTACCGATTAAGATACCACAAGCAAGACCTGAGATGATTGCATAGAAATATGTAATATCGTTAAGTAAGCTTGTTGTTAAGAAATAAGCAGCAATCAAAACTAAAATACCGCTTACATATGTACCCATGTTTAAGCTTTTATGAGGGTCGGAATTTTCTCCGCCTTTAACGAATAAAGAACCGATAATAGAAGAGATGATACCAACCGCAGCAAGAGCTAGAGGGAACATGATTGATTCTACGGAACCAAGTAATAATCCGCCAAGAGTCATAGCTGAGATGATAGAACCTACGTAAGATTCGAATAAGTCAGAACCCATACCTGCAACGTCCCCTACATTATCACCTACGTTATCTGCGATAACAGCAGGGTTTCTAGGGTCATCTTCGGGAATACCGGCTTCAACTTTACCAACAAGGTCAGCACCAACGTCAGCAGCTTTTGTATAAATACCACCGCCAACTCTACCGAATAATGCGATAGAAGAAGCACCGAGTCCGAAACCTGTGATTATGTTTACATTACCGAAAATCATGTAAACTATACTTACACCGAGAGCACCTAGACCTACAACACATAGACCCATAACGCTGCCGCCGTTAAAAGCAACTTTTAATGCAGCACCCATGCCTTTATCTTTAGCTTGTGCCGCTGTTCTAGAGTTAGCTTTAGTAGCAACCTGCATACCAAAGAATCCCGCTAAAACAGAGAAAAGTGCACCGACAACGAAACAAACAGCTGTTTCCCATCCGATTAAAGCAAATAATACTACAAATAATACTACAGCAAATACAACTATATATTTATATTCGCTTGTTAAGAATGCCATTGCACCTTCGTGAATGTGAGATGAAATTTCTTTCATCCTGTCAGTTCCTTCATCAACCTTTTTGATTGAAGAAGCAAGATATAACGCAAATAAAAGCGCTATAATACCCGCAACAGGGGCAAAAAACTTTAAAGTTTCTACACTGAACATTTTTTTCCTCCGAAATTGTTATTTTAAATATTGTTTGTTATTTTGCTAGAAGGTTAAAAACAAAAATTGAAATAAAGAATACTACAGCTGATACTAAAGTTATTTTATTAAGTAAACCTTGCATGCCATGAGCTTTCTTTTTACCGAATAATCCTTCCGCACCACCTGAAATAGCACTTCCCATTCCGGCTGAAGAGCCTTCTTGTAAAAGGACGCTACCTATTAGTGTAATGCTTGAGATTACCATGAATACTAATAATACTGTTGTCATTTTATCCTCCTAAATATAAATCTTGCAGTTTCATATTATATCATATGAAACCGCTAAAACAAAGAAATTTTTGATTTTTTTGAAAGATTTTGTTCTATTCTTTGATTAATGTGACAAAATCTCGGTTTTCATTTAATTATTCAATATTTAAATTATTATATAATTATTTTCCTGATTTTCTTTTGTTACACTCTTTCTTTACCATTTATAAGTCCTCTATGCCGATATTGTCTATGAGTTCTTAAAGCCTCTACCTTCGAACTTAAATCACCACTATGAGTTTGTCCTGTAATTTCCAAACTGCACAGGGTTATATTTATCCATAAAGATTATAGGAACACCCATTGCATCATAATAATTACAGGAGATTCCCGTCGTTTTGTCTGCATTTATAGCACTATAATTATCATACTTGGGATACTTTCTTCAATATATTTTTGACATAAAATCAAATCTTCATAATTGCAAAGAATTATTTTATTTTTTAATCTTATTTGTAATGTCTTAATTCTTTTTATATATCAGATAACTATGTATAAAATTCATTATTTTTTTGTATTTCTTAAATTTTCATTTTTCAACATAATCAAATCACCTTTAGAAATACCTAAAAAATTACAGGTTTTGTAATGCATAAAATATTTAATACTTATTAAGCCATAATTTATGTCTAATTGACATTTATGAAATAAATTTATATCATAGTAAAAAAGACTTCAAGGGATACTATTATGCTGATTGATTTAACAAACGGAAATATAACAAAGAAAATGATGTTGTTTGCTGTACCAATGATAATAGGAAATCTTCTTCAGCAAATTTATAATATTGCGGATACGATAATCGTCGGGAAATTTATCGGTCCCGATGCACTGGCTGCTGTAGGGTCATCATATACATTAATGATTTTTTTAACTTCCATATTACTGGGACTATGTATGGGCAGCGGTGCTGTTTTTTCCATCAGGTACGGAGAAAATGATATATCAAAACTTAAGAAAAGTATTGGGATTTCTTTTGTTATAATACTCTCTGTTACCATTATTTTAAACATGGCAGTATTTGTATTTATAGACCCGATAATGCATTTTTTAAATATCCCCTCTTCGATTTATCAAATGATGAAAAGTTATTTATGGATAATATTTCTAGGTATCACCGCAACTTTTTTATATAATTTCTACTCTTCCGTACTAAGGTCTGTGGGGAATTCCCTGTCACCTCTTATTTATCTTGGAGTATCTGTGGTTTTAAATATAGTCCTTGATTTGATATTTGTTTTATCTTTTGACATGGGTGTCGAAGGGGCTGCTGTGGCAACGGTTATATCCCAGTTTGTATCGGGTATAGGGATAGCATTATACACTTTTTTCAAATTCCCCGAGTTTAGGTTCGATATCTGGAAATTAAAATTCGAAAGAGATATTATAAAGGATATATTCAAATTTTCCTTTCTTACATGTATACAGCAGTCTATAATGAACTTCGGGATATTAATGGTTCAAGGGCTTATAAATTCCTTTGGAACCATCGTCATGGCAGCATTTGCCGCAGCCGTAAAAATAGACTCTTTTGCATACATGCCCGTCCAGGACTTCGGAAATGCTTTCTCCACGTTCATTGCCCAAAACTACGGAGCAAAAAAGAAAGAGAGAATAAAAGAAGGAATTAAAAGTGCGGTTAAATATACTATTATATTCTGTCTTTTAATATCTCTAATCGTTTGTATATTCGCAAAGCAATTTATGCTTATATTTG
The DNA here is from genome assembly GCF_000154825.1 of Anaerofustis stercorihominis DSM 17244. NCBI lineage: Bacteria > Bacillati > Bacillota > Clostridia > Eubacteriales > Eubacteriaceae > Anaerofustis > Anaerofustis stercorihominis. The sequence continues at coordinate 510,272 of NZ_DS560015.1, forward strand.
TAGATCCTTCAAAAGCGGAAATCATAAATCATGGTATCGATTATTTAAAGATAGAAGGAGCTTTTTATTTCGGGATAGGGTGTCTTTTCTTACTCTACGGATTTTTCAGAGCAGTGGAAAAACCTTTTATATCGGTAATACTGACGGTAGTATCCCTGGGAACCAGGGTATTTCTCGCATATACATTATCTAAAATACCAAGCATAGGGGTTATGGGGATATGGGTAAGTGTGCCTATAGGATGGATATTGGCGGATTTGATAGGATTTACATACTATAAATCAAAAAAGAAAGAAATAGATGAAAAGCTGATGATATCAACATAAAATAAAAAAGACCGCTTGACGGTCTTTTTTATTAATACTTTATTACAGCTCCTGCGGGACATACACTGTAGCAGTTCCCGCATTCCAAGCAATTATCTTCAGTTATCTTATATTTTTCCTCAGCTTCTTCTATTGCATTAAATGAGCATACTTTAATACATTTTCCGCATAGGAAACAATCATCGGTTATTTCATAACCTCTCTTTTCAACATTTTCCCCTCCAAATGAAAATGTCCTTTTTATCATGGGTTTGACGGAAAGATCTACATATTCCCCGACTCCCTGATAAATTTTAAATACCGCGAGCGCCATTTTACTCTCTTCGCTGGTATAGATTTCATTTATATATGTATTCTTTTCAAATATCTCATCCAGTTTTTCTTTACCTATACAACAAACCTTTCCTTTCACGCTCACTGCTTTTGTAGACATGGTATCAAGTCCTTTCATTCCCGACAAAGAAACGAATTTCCTCTTGATAAGCCTGTCATAAAAGCCTTTGCCTTTGGCGGTAAGAAAATATAGTGCTTCATCATCACAAAGCATTAAATCTATTACGCAGGTTTCCGGCAGTCCGTTATCGTCTACCGTTGCGAAAGTAGTGGAATGTATTTCTTCTACTAAAAATTTAAAGTAATCTTTAGCTTCCTTCATTGATTATTTTTCTCCTTTGAGTATAGGACTTACTCCTTTATAAATAAGCATTGTAAAAACCGAAATCATAAGTCCCTTTATAATATTTGCGGGAATTGCGCTGAATAAAATCACTTCCAGTTTTGTCTTTATAAACGGTATTATTTCTCCGAATGCAGCAATCACCTGGTCTATCGGCATGAACACGCTGTACATCGGAAGAAGCACAAAATAGTTAAGAAGTCCCGCAACTACCGCCATGACCACGCTTGCGGCTATACAAGCAATCAGAGCGGTTTTCTTGGTCTTTCTTCTTTTATAAATAATCCCCGCAGTGAATACAAAAGACGCTCCCATCAAAAAGTTTGCCAGTTCTCCTATTCCTCCGGTGTTGGTACTGAACAATTGAAGGCCGTTTTTAATAAGCTCTATAACTACTCCCGTTACGGGACCGAAAGCGAATGCGCCGATAAGAGCGGGTAAATCGGATAGATCCATCATAGCAAATGACGGAGACAGCGGCATAGGGATTTCCAAAAATGCCAAAAGGAATGATACCGCACTTAACATTGCGGTAACCACCATGACTCTTACGTTTAAGTTTGACCTTGTCTTTTGTGTTGTTTTTTCAGTAATGTTCTCCATAATTCTCCTTATAAACAGATATGAGGTGAATTTAAAAAACGCCCTGAGTACTAAAACAACAGGGCGATTTCTTATCATATCTTCTTTCATCCGGACTTTACCGTCGGTTATGGAATTTCACCATATCAGCCATTAGCTCGCAGACTTTACTGCCGGTCAGGAATTGCACCTTGCCCTGAAGATAAATTTCTTAAGGTATTAAATTTATGTAATCTAAATTTAGATAACTGGAGGATCAAGCTAAATCTTCGATTACTTTTATATTATACAATTTTTTTTATTGGTTGTAAATATTTTACAGGGATATAGTTAGAGAGAAACATATATAAATTTTTATTTATTATTTGATAACCATTTTAACCTTAATAAAATGATTAATAAATAATCCAAGATATATCATTAATTCTCTAACCGTAATAATACTTCGTTAAATAAATATACCATTAAGATAATAACCGTAAAGATAGTTATTTAACGACTAAGATATACATTATACATGAGTATATTACCTTCTTTGTAAAAATTATTAATATTAAATACATCCCACAAATCTTAAGATAAAAATAATATTATTAAATTTCAAATATATAAATCAATTGATTGTAAAAATGTGAATAAAATCAACATTAATAAACTCTATTTTATCTATAATCCCGACTTATCTTTTAGAAATTATATAAATAACTTAAAATCCCAAGTTTCGACTCATTATAAAGTTAAAATGTCTATTACATTCATTGTAGCTTCGCTATTTTATTTCTTATATATAAAATAAAATTTAACCTCAAATAAAAACAAATTGACAAACAAAAAAACAGCACAGATACACTATGCTGTTTTATAATTATACTAAACATAATTTTTTAAGTTCGTAAATGCTTCTCTGCCGATATATTTAGCTTTATCTCCAAGCTCTTCTTCTATTCTGAGGAGTCTGTTATATTTACAAACTCTCTCTGTTCTGGAAGGTGCCCCTGTTTTGATTTGTCCTGCATTAAATCCAACGGCTAAATCCGCGATAAAAGTATCTTCCGTTTCACCCGATCTGTGAGAAACGATAGTTGTATAACCATGTTCTCTGGCAAGTTTCATTGTATTAAAGGTTTCTGTAAGGGAACCGATTTGATTTACTTTTACAAGTATGGAATTTCCCGCTCCCATTTCAATTCCTTTTTTAAGTCTTTTTTCGTTTGTAACGAATAAATCATCTCCAACGAGCTGAACTTTATTTCCTATTTTTTGGGTTAAAACTTTCCAGTGTTCAAAGTCATCTTCAAATAATCCGTCTTCGATTGAAATTATTGGGTATTTTGTTGTAAGGACTTCATAATATGTCGTCATTTCACCATATCTTCTGCTCTCGGTTTCATAGAAATACGATTCCTGATTTTTATCATAGATTTCACTGCTCGCAACGTCTAATGCAAGAGAAATATCCTCACCTGCTTTATAACCTGCATTTTCTATCGCCTTTAATATAAGCATTATTACCTCTTCCGCACATTCAAGATTAGGTGCGAATCCCCCTTCGTCACCTACGGAAGTACATAAATTCTGAAGCTTTAAAATATCTTTTAATTTATGATAAACCTCACTTCCCATCCTCAAGGCTTCTTTAAATGATGAAGCACCATGAGGAACGATCATGAATTCCTGAATATCTACGTTATTATCCGCATGCTTACCGCCGTTTAAGATATTCATCATTGGTACGGGAAGCACACAAGGTTCTCCTACTCCCGCAAGTTTACCGATATATTCATAAAGCGGTATATTTAGGCTCTTCGCTGCAGCTCTTGCACAAGCAAGGGAAACGCCCAAAATAGAATTTGCTCCGAGCTTTTCTTTATTTTCTGTCCCGTCAAGTTCAAGCATAGCCTCATCAATCCCCTTCTGGTCGGTAACGTCCATTCCCAAAAGGATATCTCTGATATCTTTATTAACTATAGCCACCGCTTTTAAAACGCCATTTCCTAAGTATCTGCTTTCATCATTATCTCTAAGTTCAACGGCTTCAAATTCTCCTGTCGAAGCCCCTGAAGGTACGCTTGCAATGGCACTTACTCCATTTTCCAAACATACTTCAACTTCCACTGTAGGGTTTGCTCTGGAATCAAGAATTTCTCTCGCCTTTAAATTAACAATTTTTGAATTACTCAATGTAAAATCCTCCTTTTAAATTTTAGTTTTAGCAAAAATAGGGATAATATACACTTTGAACCAATGTATGTTTTAATTATAATGATTTATATTATCAAAAATTAGTACATACTATATTAGCTATAACTAACATAGTATTAAAAAAATATAAATTGCTATTAATTTCCTACCTTTTTACTGGATTATAATACAAATAAAGAAAAAAAACACTAATTTAAATTTATTTTATGGGATAAAATAAATATATCTCAACAGTAAAAAAACTACCAAATATGGTAGTTTACTTTATGAAACGTATTTGTAAATTTAAATTTATAAAATAATCGTTATTGATTTTATAAACTTTAGCAAAGTCATGCCTGCTTGCACTCGCTCTTTCAAATCTTGTATTATTTAATAAATAATCTTCAAACTCATTTCTATTATATAAATGATAACAAAGAACATCACCGTCCTCTTTTACCACAATATATCCACCTGTTGCATTTGCCTTTCCCGTCCAAACAGTACCGGGAAGCATACCTAATGCAGATTCAGTTATAAATTTTTTAAATTTATAACTATAAAAAGGATGGTTTTCAGATAAATCAAAATTTAACGGATTTTCTTCTATAATTTTATCCAATAATATTTTAATATTGCTTACTCCCGTAGAATAATATTCTAATAGCATATTTGAAATGATATTTGGCAACATTGTATCAATTAAAATGAGATTATTTTTAAAATTTTTACCAGAAATATCGAAATGTGTTAATTTTATATCTTTCGATAAAATATAACTTAATCTTTCGCCGATTGCTGTTTCGACTTTCTCTCCTTTTTTAGTTTTCTTTATATGTACCATAGAGTTCACTTTATTCATATCATCATCAGTAAAATTGCCATTTAATTTATAAATAAAATTAGTATTTTTACCTGCATTAAGAAGAGTCGATGGTTTACCCAATCTTGACTTTATACTAAACCCCAAAGTCGGATCAATTCCTGTATGAAAATCATGAACTTTTAAAGTTATATCGGATTTATCTTTAGACGGTGCTTTTAATTTAAAGCAATTAATTTTATTCAAAAAATCAGTAATTTCAGGTACTTCAAATGCTCCCGCAGTTTTTTGATTAATTATTTTATTAAGTAAAAGGTTTGCTTTTTTATCAAACTCAGACATTTGCAATGTAATTAAATGATTATCATTACCATCAACTATTTCTATATCTTTTTCATTTTCCGATACGATAAAATTTAAAACACCTTTTTTTTCATGTCTTATAATTTTTATAATATCATAAAAAACATCTTCCAATCGATTTAATTCACTATCTGCACCGTATAGCCTTCCTTTTGACAATAAATACAAAAACGTATATACTTCAGACCATTCACCTTTATTACCGCTATTTTTATCAGTCATATTTTAATAATACCTCTTTTATTTTCTTTGCTATCTCTTCTATTACGGGAACAGTTACGCTGTTTCCAAGCTGTTTATATAAATGAACATCAGCCAAAGGGAGTTTAAAAGACTCAGGAAAACCCTGAAGTCTTGCCCATTCTCGGGGTGTCATCTTTCTTATTCCCTCTTTGTTTATTTCTCCTTTTATATGAGTTACGGGAATTAAATTTTTTTGTCTGAAATCAATAAGTAAATTTCGTTCTCTACCCATACCTCCGCAAACAATTGCCCCCGCAATTCCTTCAATATCCCTTATTTCATACCCGAAACCATTTCCTTTTGCTTCATGACGAGCTTTATGTTTTCTAAGCGTTTCCAAGTAAACGTCACTTAAATAATACTTTGGTGACACCGGTTTTTCTTCCATTATATCTTTTATTTTTTTATTTTCATCTATGGGTGTAGGAAAAATAAAATCCTTTGGTGCAATATCATTTCTAAAAGCAACTATATAAATTCTTTCTCTATTTTGAGGGACTCCAAAATTTCTACTGTTAAGTATTTCATAAAAAACACTATATCCCAACTTTTTAAAAGTACTACATATTACCTTAAAAGTTCTTCCTCTATCATGATTTACTAATCCTTTTACATTTTCACAAAAAATCACTTTCGGTTTATGATATTCGCAAATTCTGGCTACATCAAGGAAAAGGGTACCGCGACATGTACCTTTATAATCATCATCAAATCCTTTACGTTTACCAGCCAAGCTAAAAGCTTGACAAGGAAAACCCGCAAGACATATATCAAAATTAGGAATTGAAGTTTCATCAATCTCTGTAATATCTCCCGCAATTTCAAAATCATCATTAAAATTTTCCATATATGTTTTTTTTGCGTATTTATCCCATTCAGAAACAAAAACCGTTTCAATATTATCTTTAAATACATTCTCAAATCCCAGTCTTATTCCGCCGATACCCGCAAATAAGTCTATTGATCTAATTTTACTTTTTACCATTTCTAACTGTCCGTTCTATAATATCTGCACACTTATTCAAGTTATTTTTTATTTCTTTACCCCAAAATCTTAAAACAATCCAACCATGTTCTTCCAAATGTTTAGTAACCTCAATATCTCTTTCTATGTTTCTCTCAATTTTTGGAATCCAGAAATCTTGATTACTTTTAAAATCTCTTTTACGATTTTCCCAATCAAACCCATGCCAAAATTCACTGTCACAAAAAACAGCTATTTTTTTGCCTTTAAAAACTATATCAGGTTTACCGAATATATCTTTAACATTTTTTTGATATCTAAGCCCTCGAGACCATAACTCTTTTCTTAAAATTAATTCTATTTTAGAGTCTTTATTTTTGACTCTGGACATATTATAATGAATTTGTTCCTTTGTCTTTTTCATAAAATTCTCCAAATTTAAATATAAAAGTATAGTCTATTTTAACATATAACTACTTATAACAAACAAAAAATGTTGTAAATTTAAAAATTTATTTTTATTTTACAAGCATAAATTTATAACTTTCATTTTCTCACAAACCAAAACACACTCCGAAAGCAACTTTCCTTGAACTAAATACTTTTCTTTTATTTTAAAACCATTATCCTCAATAAAATTCATATACTCTTGAGATTTCCATTTATGAAAAGTCTTAAAACCTGCTTTCTCCATAAACCATAAACGAATTTTATTTACTTTTCCGTCATATACAAACGTAGGTGCTATTAAAAGACCGTCAGTCTTTAATACACGTTTGATTTCATCAAGTGCCTTATTTGGATTTGGCATTATATGCAGAGCATTGGCGATAAGTACGACATCAAAAACGTCATCTTTATAACCAAGAGCCGTCGCATCCTGAACTTCATAAATGACATTTTGATTATTAAGGCGCTTTTCTGTTTCAAAAACCATTTTCTCAGAAAAATCCGTAGCAGTCCAGCTATCTGTTTCATCAGAAAGCAAACGCGTAAGCTGTCCCGTCCCGCATGCCAACTCGAGAACACGTTGTTCTTTATAAAAAAAAGGTTTTATTTTTTCATAAATAGTTTTATATAATTCTTCGTTTCCTTTTTCCTGAAAATATGTATAGAGTTTCGCTGTCCTTTCCCAAAACTTCTTGTTTGATTTATCAGCCATAAAGCAAAATACCTACCTAATTATTGATTTCTTTAATCTTCTATCGAATATAATAATAAATTTATATTATTATATTTATATCTGACTCCTAAAGTATAATCAGAACAATACACAAAAAATGATTTTATAAAAATAAGTAAGATTATTTTTATGAACACTATATATAAATATAAAAATCGCTCTGATTTATATAAGATATTTACTATCATACTTTAAAGCTCAATATAAAAAACACTATCCTTAAAAGATTTAGGTATATAAATAACGATTCACATTATATAACGTAAAAAGTTAACTGTTCAAATACTCACTGCTTCCGTAACCTAAGATGAGCATAAAAATATTACTTAAAAAAATCAGTCCCAAAGTAAAACCTATACCTTTCCCAAAAGACCTGGCAAGTCCCATACACATTAATATATAAACCGCAATATTTACAAAAGGTATCATAAGAAGTATAAAATACCAACCCGAACCCATGCTTATTTTATATAGAATATAAGTATTATATAAAGGTATCAAAGCTTTCCATCCCGCTTCCCCCGCTTTTTCGAATATCCTCCACCATGCAATTATAAGTAAAACAGTTATTATAAAAAGTCCGCTGATATAAGGTGAATCAAAGTAAAAATCCATAACAATCCCTCTTTTCATTTTATATAAATATATTACGACACTTTTATTAATTATAACTTAGATTAAAATTAAAATTACATATAAATAAACATTTCTGATACGAATAATTTTATATATTAAAAATCAAAATCAAAAATATTATATAAATTTTCAGCTTTTTATCAAATAAAATATACCAATCTTGAAACTATCTTCTAATTATTCATATTTTAAAATAAGCGACCATACTCACTATATAATAAAAAATCATTATAACAAAAAAAGCCCCTATAAGGAGCTTTTTTATATTCATATTAGTCACGATAAACCATAATGACTTTTGGATTATTTTAATACGAATGATTTTCCGGTCATATCTTCCGGCTGTTTTACGTCCATTAAATCAAGTACCGTAGGAGATACATCACATAAAGCTGCTTCTTCAACTACGCCTTTGATTAATTTACTTTCAACTATACACTTAACTTTATTTGTAGTATGAGCTGTAAATGGTTTTCCGTCTTCAGACATAAGTTCCGCATTACCATGGTCAGCTGTGATAATAATGCTGTAGTCGTTATTAACAGCAGCACTTTCAACTTCGCCTACACATTCATCAACCGCTTCAACAGCAGCTTTTGCAGCTTCAAATACGCCTGTGTGACCTACCATGTCACAGTTAGCAAAGTTTACTGCGATAAAATCATAATCTTTATTGTTTATAGCATCAACAAGCTTGTCTTTTACTTCATAAGCACTCATTTCCGGTTTTAAATCGTAAGTAGCTACTTTAGGAGACGGAACGAGTATCCTGTCTTCCCCTTTGTATTCTTTTTCGATACCGCCGTTGAAGAAATAAGTCACATGAGCATATTTTTCAGTTTCGGCGATCCTTAGCTGAGTATATCCGTTATCGCTTAAATATTCACCCAAAGTATTTGTTATGACTTGAGGTTTGAATGCGATAAGTACATTTTTAAAGCTTGCGTCATAATTTGTAAATGTCACAAATGTCAAATTCAAGTCTTCTTCCCTGTCAAATCCGTCAAAATCAGCTTCTACAAGAGCTCTTGTGATTTGTCTTGCTCTGTCGGGTCTGAAGTTAAAGAATATTACGCTGTCATTCTTAGATATCTTAGCGCCTTCACCAACGATTGTAGGAAGAACGAATTCGTCTGTGGTATCGGCGTCATAAGAAGCCTGCATAGCATCAGCAGCACTGTCTGCTTTTTCTCCGATACCATAAACCAAAGCATCATATGCTTTTTTTGTTCTTTCCCATCTAGTATCTCTGTCCATTGCGTAGTATCTTCCCGATACCGTAGCGATTTTACCTACACCTATTTCCTTGATTTTTTCTTCAAGTTCTTCGATATATCCTTTACCGCTCTTTGGAGGAGTATCTCTTCCGTCCATGTAGCAGTGAACATATACTTCTTTAAGTCCTTGTTTTTTAGCAAGTTCCAGCAAAGCATATAAATGTTCGTTTGAAGAATGGACTCCGCCGTCTGATACAAGGCCCATCAAATGAAGAGCCGAGTTATTCTTCTTAACATTTTCGACAGCTTTCAAGAATTCTTCGTTAGTAAAGAAATCTCCGTCCTGGATTGATTTTGTGATCCTTGTAAGTTCCTGATATACGACTCTTCCAGCACCTAAGTTTAAATGACCTACTTCACTGTTACCCATTTGTCCTTGAGGTAAACCAACACTTAAACCGCTGCAGTTTAAGAATAAGTGAGGATTGTTTTCCCATAGTTTATCTAAATTCGGTGTTGAAGCACTATATACTGCATTACCTTCATGACTTTCAGAATAGCCATAGCCGTCTAATATCATTAATAATACTTTATTCATGTTCCACCTATTAAGCTTCTTTAAAATTTACTAAAGTAACAAAATCAGCTTTCAAGCTTGCTCCGCCAACTAAAGCACCGTCGATGTCGCTCATTGACATCAATGCTTTTACATTACCAGCATTAACGCTTCCGCCGTAAAGGATTCTCATTGCATCGGCAACTTCTTCGCCAAGAAGTTCTTTAACAAGTTTTCTGATGTATCCGCAAGCTTCGTTTGCTTGTTCGTCAGTAGCTGTTTTGCCTGTTCCGATAGCCCATACAGGTTCGTATGCAAGGATTATTTTCTTAGCGTCTTCTTTAGAGATACCTTCAAGCATTTTTGTAGTTTGTTCTTTTAATACGTCAAAAGCTTTTCCGCTTTCTCTTTCTTCTAAAGTTTCTCCGACACAAGGGATTGGTATCAAACCTTTTTCCAAAGCTTTTTTAGTCTTTAAGTTTACGCCTTCATCGGTTTCGTTGAAGTATTGTCTTCTTTCACTGTGACCGATGATTACATATTTACAGCCTGCTTCTATTATCATATCTGCTGTTACTTCGCCTGTGTAAGCACCGCTTTCTTCGAAGTACATATTTTGTGCACCGATACCAACATTAGTGCCTTTTACAGCTTCCACAGCCGCAGGGATAGTCATATAAGTCGGACAAATAACCACTTCAGGGTCTGCCACATTGATTTTATCTAAAAATTCATTAAAAAATTCTTTTGCTTCAGCAGCTGTTTTATTCATTTTCCAGTTGCCGGCTATTACTTTTGTTCTTGCCATTTATACTCTCCTTTTACTTATCTGTAATGTTTATTTATCGTTTGCTGCAACTACACCCGGAAGGTCTTTTCCTTCAAGGAATTCAAGACTTGCACCGCCGCCTGTAGAGATATGAGTCATCTTATCTCCGAAACCAAGTTGGTTAACGGCTGCTGCAGAGTCTCCGCCGCCGATGATAGTTGTAGCGTCTGTTTCAGCTAAAGCTTCTGCTACAGAGATCGTACCTTTTGCAAGTATCGGATTTTCGAATACGCCCATAGGTCCGTTCCAAACTACTGTCTTAGCTGATTTTACTGCGTCAGCAAATAATTTTGCAGTTTCGGTTCCGATATCAAGTCCCATCATATCAGCAGGGATTGCATCTGAAGATACTACTTTTATTTCGATTTCAGCATCGATTGGGTTTGGGAAATCCTTTGTTATTGTAGTATCTATAGGAAGTAAAAGTTTTTTACCAAGCTTTTCGGCTTTTTCCATCATTTCTTTACAGTAATCTAATTTTTCATCATCTACCAAAGAAGTACCGATTTCGTATCCTTTAGCTTTTAAGAATGTATAAGCCATTCCACCGCCGATGATCAAAGTATCGCATTTTTCAAGAAGGTTAGCGATAACATTTAATTTATCCGCAACTTTAGCTCCTCCGAGAATTGCTACGAAAGGTCTTTCAGGATTGTTTACGGCATTACCTAAAAAGTCGATTTCTTTTTGCATTAAATAACCTACAACGGCTGTGTCAACAAACTCAGTAACACCAACATTAGAACAGTGAGCTCTGTGAGCTGTACCGAAAGCGTCGTTTACGAAAATATCGCAAAGTGAAGCTAAGTCTTTGCTTAATGCTTCTCCGTTTTTGGTTTCTTCAGCTCTGTAACGTGTATTTTGAAGAAGGACTACATCTCCTTCTTTCATTTCAGCAACTGCTTTTTTTGCATTTTCGCCTACTACGTTGTCATCAGCCGCAAAAACAACTTCTTTACCTAATTTTTCCGATAATCTCTTTGCAACGGGTGCAAGTGATAATTCAGGTTTAGCTTCTCCCTTTGGTTTACCTAGGTGAGAACATAAAATAACTTTTCCGCCGTCTTTCATAACCTTTTCGATTGTAGGAAGTGCAGCGTTTATTCTGTTTTCATCTGTGATTTCTCCGTCCTTTAAAGGTACGTTGAAGTCACATCTTATTAATACTTTTTTTCCTTTAACATTTATATCATCTACTGATTTTTTATTTAGCATCTAAAAGTGCTCCTTTCAAAATTTTGTAAATAAAAAGGTCCGGGCCAGTAACGATCCCGGACCCATTTTGGATCTTTGTAAATTGTACTTTAAATTAATTAAGCTAATTCTGAGAAGTATTTGATTGTTCTTACCATTTGGCTTGTGTAAGAATTTTCATTATCATACCAAGATACTACTTGAACTTGTGTATCGCCGTTTTCCATTGGAGATACCATTGTTTGTGTAGCGTCGAATAATGAACCGTATCTCATACCTACGATATCGCTTGATACTAATTCTTCTTCTGTGTAACCGAATGATTCTGTTTGAGCTTTTTTCATAGCTTCGTTGATTTGTTCAACTGTTACGTTACCTTTAACAACAGCTACTAAGATTGTTGTAGAACCTGTTGGTGTAGGAACTCTTTGTGCAGAACCGATTAATTTACCGTTAAGTTCAGGAATAACAAGACCGATAGCTTTTGCAGCACCTGTTGAGTTAGGAACGATGTTAACTGCAGCAGCTCTTGCTCTTCTGAAGTCACCTTTTCTTTGTGGTCCGTCAAGAGTCATTTGATCTCCTGTGTAAGCATGAATTGTGCTCATGATACCTGATTGGATTGGAGCTAAGTCGTTAAGAGCTTTAGCCATTGGAGCTAAACAGTTTGTTGTACAAGAAGCTGCAGAGATTACTGTATCTTCTGGTGTTAATGTTTTTTCGTTTACGTTATAAACGATTGTTGGAAGGTCATTACCTGCTGGAGCAGAGATAACAACTTTTCTGGCACCTGCTTTAACGTGAGCTTCTGCTTTAGCTTTAGATGTATAGAAACCTGTACATTCTAATACTACGTCTACACCGATTTCTCCCCATGGAAGTTTTGCAGCGTCAGCTTCTGCATAGATTTTGATTTCTTTGCCGTCGATGATGATTGAATCATCTGTAGCTGAAACCTTATCAGCAAGAGCGTATGTTCCTTGTGATGAGTCATATTTTAATAAATGTGCTAACATATCCGGAGATGTAAGGTCATTGATTGCAACTACTTCATAGCCTTCTGCACCAAACATTTGTCTGAATGCTAACCTCCCAATTCTACCAAATCCGTTAATAGCTACTTTTACTGCCATAATAAAATTCCTCCTAATATTATAATTATTTTATTTTTTTGAAGTCTTGATTTATTTTATTTTCAGACCTCATTTCGTAGCAAGTTTAAATTAGCCCCAATATTCGAGCATAAATTGAACTTTATCAGTATTATATATAAATTAATCAGTAAAATCAATAATTTAAAAGAAAAAATGAAACAACTTTTTTAATAATTTATCGTTGTTTCATTTTATTTTTGAAAATTTGTTACATATGCCCGCTTTTTTCAATATTATACGATGAAAATAAAATTAGAACATATATAAAAAACTTATATTAAGCATTCTCTTTTTCAAATTTTTTCATAAATTCCACTAATTTTTCAACGCCTTCGATTGGCATTGCGTTATAAATAGAAGCTCTCATACCTCCGACAGTCCTATGTCCTTTTAAGTTAACGAAGCCTGCTTTTGTAGCTTCCTCTACAAATTTAGCGTCTAATTCTTTATCTCCAGTAACAAAAGGTACATTCATAAGAGAACGGTCTTCTTTCACGACGGTACCCTTGAACATCTTGCTTTCATCCAAGTAATCGTAAAGTATCTTAGCCTTCTTTTCATTATGTTCTTTCATAGCCTCTAAGCCGCCTTTACCTTTAAGCCACTTAAATACTTTTCCGCAGATATAAATACCATATGCGGGAGGTGTGTTGAATAAAGAGTCATTATCAGAATGAGTCTTATATCTAAGCATTGTAGGAACTTTTTCATCTATTTCATCATCTGATGGGATAAGGTCTTCTCTGATTATTACTATTACAACACCTGCGGGACCGATATTCTTCTGTACTCCGCCGTAAATGATACCATATTTTTCAACGTCTACAGGTTCAGATAAGAAACAAGAAGATACATCGGAAACCAAAGTCTTTCCTTTTGTATTTGGAAGTGTATGATATTTTGTTCCGTAGATAGTGTTGTTTTCACATATGTATACATAATCCGCATCGTCGTCGATATTTAGATCACTTACATCGGGGATATATGAATAAGTCTTATCTTCGCTTGAAGCAACCGCTTTTGCATTACCGTATTTTTTAGCTTCGTTAAAAGCTTTTTTAGCCCACTGACCTGTGATAATGTAATCAGCCACTCCGTTTTTCATAAGGTTCATAGGTATCATTGCAAATTGCTGACTCGCACCGCCTTGTAAAAATAATACCTTGTAGTTATCGGGAATATTCATTAAATCTCTTAAGTCCTGTTCCGCTGTCTTGATGATTTCTTCAAACCATTTCGAACGGTGACTCATTTCCATTACAGACATCCCGCTTCCGTTATAATCAAGCATTTCTGCCGCTGCTTCTTTTAATACTTCTTCCGGTAATACAGCCGGACCTGCTGAAAAGTTATATACTCTGCTCATTTACTTCAATCTCCTTTTATATATTATTACTATTATGTATTTTATATTTTATGTATAAATAAACCGCTTCTTAGTTTCGGTTCAAACCAAGTGGATTTCGGAGGCATGACCATGTTTGCGTCCGCCACACCGAACAAATCATCCATGGTTACCGGATAGACCGCAAATGCTGCACCACCGAATTTATCTGCTCTTTCCTGTAATTCTTTCAAGCCTCTTATACCTCCGACAAATTCTATATTGTCATTCGTCCTCGGGTCATCAATACCGAGAACGGGACCTAAAAGATTTTCCTGAAGTATATCGGCGTCAAGGCTCTTAACGGGATTACTTTCATCGAATGTACCTTCTTTGGCGGTAATAAGATACCACTTACCCTCTACATACATTGAAAAGTCATGTTTCTTATTTGGTTTTATTATTTCTTCACTCGGTTCGCTTACTTCAAATTTTTCTTTTACTTTACTAAAGAATTCATCTTTATCAAGTCCGTTTAAACTTTTTACCACTCTGTTATAATCCATTATAGCAAGCTCATCGCTGTCAAACACTACTGATAATATATAGTTATATTCTCTGTCGACATCATCCCCCGCTTCTTCTCTGAGCCTCTTACCCACTTCGTAAGACGAAGCTGTCCTGTGATGACCATCCGCAATATATAGGTAATCTATATTATTGTAATATTCTCTTACTTTTTCAACGTCTTCTTCTTTATCGACTACCCATAATATATGGCTTATACCATCGTCGGAAACAAAATCGTATACCGGTTTATTGTTTTTTGTAAAATCTTCTATAAAGTTATGTACATTTTCATTGTGTCTGTGAGCGAAAAACACAGGTTCTGTATGAGCCGAACATGCAAGAAAGTTATTTATCCTGTCCACTTCCTTTTCAGGTCTCGTAAACTCATGTTTCTTGATTATCCCCTGCTCGTATTCGAATGTGGAACAGCATCCGCAGATACCTGTCTGCACTCTGCCGTCCATGATCTGTCTATATATGTAGTAAACTTCTTTGTCTTCTTTTTTTAAATAACCTTTATCCAAGAATTTATCGAAGTTTTCTCTTGCTTTTTCATATACTTTTTCATCATGAATATCTACACTGTCGTCTAGATCTATATCGGAGCGTACAATATGTAAAAAGGACTTTTCATTTTTGCCCATTTCCCTTGCTTCATCCCTGTTCATTACATCATAAGGTAAACAGGATACATCTTCTACATATTTTTCATCGGGTCTTATACCCTTAAATGGTTTTAATACTGCCATAAACTCCTCCTAAAATTTTTATTAAACTAAATGATATCATCACTTACACCTAACTTCAAGAATTTTGAGAAAATTTTCATAAAAAGTTGATAAATTTGCAAATAAATTACAATAACCAATATATTAAACAGTCTAAGCCAAACAAAAAGGAGCCATTTTTATCAGCTCCTTTTTTATATTTAATTAAAAATATATAATCAAATTATTCTAAGTTGAGTCTGTTTTCCATCATATACTTGGTTATGAAGAAATATGCTGCGTTTAATATCAGTATATATAATATAACCCCGATGAATAATAAATGGAAAGCGGCTGCATTACTTAAAGTACTCATCATCGCTTTTAAAGGATTGGATAACACCATTCCGGCAACAGTGGTTATTACAGTTAAAATCAATGATAATACCATATATGCTCCGAATGAGCATAAAATCTTATTCTTTTTAGCCGAAAATCCTATTGCCATGGATGCATATACGTTAAGTATCTTTGATGAACATCCAAGTATTATAATTATGATTACGTATATAATTGCAATAAATGCAAGTCCGCCTTCTTCGGTAAATATAGCATTAATTACTTCTTTGAAAGAAGTCCAGTCTATATCCGTAATATTCAAAGCACCCGAAACCATCAAAATGACAAATATAGAGAACATTACGACTATCCCCGTTACAACTATCCAAAATGTACCTATTATTATTTTACTTAAAATTTCTTTTGATATCGTTACAGGTAATGTATGAGTCAAATATCCTTCGTTTGATAAGTCTGATTTATAAAATCTAAAGAGTGCAAGTAACCCCGATATTATAAATATACCTATAATACCCAATACATAAGCAGTCATCCCAACGCCTCCGAAGAGATTGACAAATATATTGTTTTTACTTATATGAGGTTCTATAACTCCAAAGAAAACTCCGTTAAATATTGATATAAGAAAAAGTACAATAATTGCAGGAAGCATTATTCTCTTTGTAGCTTTAAATTCGTATTTCATTAATTTCCTTAACATCTGAATTCCTCCCTAAATAAATTGTCTATAGACATTCCTTTTTCTTCCCTTATTTCATCTGCGTCACCATTTAATACCACCTGACCGTTTTTCAGAAAAATGACTTCATCGAGTACCTTTTCTATATCGGAAATCAAATGAGTGGAAATGATTACCGTTGAATCTTCGGAGTAATTATTTATAATGGTGTTTAAAATATAGTCTCTGCTTGCGGGGTCGACTCCGCCGATAGGTTCGTCTAAAAGATAAACTCTGGCTTCTCTGCTCATAGAGTTTATCCGTAGGATTTATTTTAAGACTTTCAAGCATTTTGTAAGCTTTCTTTTTATTGAAATCCTTATAAAAATCTTCAAAAAAATCCATCAGCTCATCTACCCTCATCCATTCATTCAAATAGCTTTTATCGGGAAGATAAGACACAATTTCTTTTGTTTCTATCCCCGGACTCATTCCGTCGATCGTGATTTCTCCCCCGGAAGGAACGAGAAGTTTATTCATTAACTTGATAAGTGTAGTCTTGCCGCTGCCGTTAGGACCGAGTAGCCCCACTATTTTACCCTTTGGAATACTTAAAGTAACATTATTCAGAGCAAGTATTTCATTGTATTCCTTAAATAAGTTTTTAATTTCAATTAAATTACTCATCTTTTTTTCCTCCCACAGCCTCTTTTATTACAGATATAATATCTTCATCATTAAAACCAATCTCTCTCATCTTAAGCAAAAAATCATCTACATATTCCCTGGCTAACAATTTCCTTCTCTCCTTAATTACATTTTCGTCTTCCGTCACAAATCTTCCGCTGGTCCTTGAAGAAAAAACTATGTTGTTTTTTTCAAGTTCGCTGAAAGCTTTTTGAACGGTATTTGGATTTACATTTGCAATACTTGCAAATTCTCTGACCGACGCTAGTTTGTCAGCTGCTTTGTATTTTCCTTTTAGTATATCTCTTTCTATATATGAAGCTAATTGCAGATATATAGGTCTGTCACTTTTAAATTCCCATCCCATATTCGTCCGTCCTTTCTTGTATTATTGTATTAATTAACTAATACAATAATACAACCTTATTTCAATATTGTCAATACCTTTAATAAAAATATTTAAATTTAAAGATGAATAATAATTTATGATGAAAATATAATGAAATTAAGAAATAATATATTTAAATAATTACATAAATATGGTAAAATGATTTGAATATAAAAAGGAAGTATAGATAATGAAAAGAAATAAAAAAATCACTTTGATATCAATTATTTTAATGACTTTATTAATAATACCTTCAATTACTTTCGCTAAAACGGATATGACAGACGAAGAAACCTCGAGAGAAGTCGGCGACAGTATAACCAACGTAACACAAGGCAAAGAAAACGGATATACATATAGGATAAGAAACAAAAAAGCTTATATAATATCATATGACACAACAGAGGAAAGTATCAAAAGCCTTGTTATTCCTGATAAGATAAAAAATTGTCCTGTCGTAAGTATACAAGATGAAGCCTTTAAAAACATACCTGCAAAAAGTATCGTAATCCCTAAATCAGTGGAAACAATAGGAGATTTTGCTTTTTACAACTGCAGTAATCTTGAGGAACTTACCATTAAAGGAAGTAAAAAAATCAACAGCTATGCTTTTGCAAACTGTTTAAATTTAAATAATGTTATTATTGAAGAAGGTACCGCCAAAATCGAAGAAAGTGCATTTTTAAACAGCGGGATGAAGACAATTTCGCTTCCTTCTACCCTTAAAGAAATCGGGAACAATGTTTTTACCAACTGTTCAAATCTTACGGATTTTACAGTAGCTCAAAACAATAAAACGTTCATAAGCATTGACGGTGTATTGTACAGTAAGGATAAAAAAACTTTAATTGCTTATCCGACCGATAAAGATTTAAATAGCTATACAGTAAATGCTGATACTAAAACAATCAGTAATTCTGCATTTTATGGTAACAAACAGCTTGAAACAATAATTTTACCTAAAAAGCTTAAAACTATAGGTTCTTTGGCATTTTATAATACAAGAAGTTTAAAAAGTATAGAAATACCTAAAAATGTATCATCCGTAGCAAGCGAAGCTTTCTACGGCAGCGTAAGCTTATCAAATGTTACACTAAAAGGAACAAAAACCATAAGCAAAAATGCTTTTGCGGAATGTGAAAGTTTAACTGATGTAAAATTATCTGACAGCTTAACGGAGATAAAAGCAAATGCTTTCGAAAATTGTACTATTCTTAAAAACATTGACCTTCCGGACTCTATTGAAATTATGGGAGCTTCAGTATTCAGAGGCTGTATAAGCTTAAATAAAGTAACTATACCTAAAAGTGTAAATTATATCAGAGACTATGCTTTTGCGGACTGTACGGGACTTACAGAAGTTGATTTAAGTACGGGAGTAACTAAAATAAACAAAAAAGCATTCAGCAACTGTCCTAAACTTACGAAATTCATCGCACCGTCATATAATTTGGGTTTCATAGGAAAGACAGTTTTTGATGACAGCAAAAATGTAGTTATATATGCGCCGTATAATTCTTATGCATTAAAATATGCGGAGGAAAATAAAATAAAAACTGAAAATATTGATGCAGAATATTAAATAAAAAAGGAAGATAAAATCTTCCTTTTTTATTACATTTCGTCAAATCCGAATAATCTTGCTTGACCTTTAGGTTTTGCACATCCGATATCGCAGTACATTTCAAGAACTGCCTGATATACCGGAGTATTATCAACTCTATGCAAGATACCTCCGTCTTTTTGCATCCAGTCAAAATCATCTAATTGGAAAAGAGAGAAGTCTTTGGTTGAAATAAAGTCCATTGTCCCCTCTTTCAGATATCTTTCTTTAAAAATCGGGATACCTGCGAAAGACATCGTCTTATAACCGCCCTTTATATCGGTATATTCGATATTTCTTTTATAAGACTGATACAGGTTTTGAAATGCTCTGGCACCGCCGTATGTGGTATGGATATAATCTATTGTAGAACCCATTTGCTCTTCACATAAATCAATTGCATACTGCATATCCATTTCCGTTAACGGATGAGCACCGTCTGCTTCTTCCGCCGCGATTTTATTTGCGTTAAACCATGAATTTGCGGACCTGTCTATTCCGTAAAGATTGGAGCTGTTAAATACAGCGTCGATACCCGTAAGTTCCATATCTTTGTTTCCAGTAAAGACGATATAATCCGCAGAAACGGTTCCCGATGCATTAGACTCAACAGTCAAATCGGAAGGTAGATTCAGGATAATCGTATTAGCTTTATAATCTACGTCTTTTATTTCCAATGCTTCCATATCCGCAAATCCTTTATTTTCGCTGCTATCGATTATATCTATGAACTGACCGGGATAAAAATATTTGCTGTTTTCGACATTTACGGTCGCTTCCCCGCTTTTATACACCCATGTACTGTCATTCTTCTTTATACATGTAACCTTACCTGAGCCGTCGGATAAATACTGTCTTCTGATATTATCCTTTGCATCGGTAAGTAAATCCTGCATTTGAGCGGTAAGCATATTTGCAAAACTTCCTTTATCTGTCCTTGAAGCTTTGATGAGTTTAGACGAAATACTTAAAACCGCAAACAGGTTTTTTGTTTCCCAAGTAGCCTGTACATATTTTCTTGCATTTGCAGTAGGTAAAAGGCCGTCTTCGCTTCTGTTGCCTATACCGCCGTGTCTGCCGTACTGAAGGGCCATTTTGATATTTCCGCCTTCAACATCTTCGCTGTTACGGGTAATCATTGCAAAAAACGGTCCCGAGTCTTCATTCAAAGACGCTCTTACAGGGGATAAAAAATAAGATTTAAGTGCCTGATCGGCACTCTTAGTTGTTGTAACTGACATATAATCACACTCCTTTTATATTTATTCAAGGGATTTTAAAAATAATTTTGCTGCGTCGGCAAAGTTTTTCGGTTCTTCCTTTTTTGTATAAGATGTATAACCGTCTTCGTCTTTAAAAACGAGAGGCATTTTCATTTCATCCAAGTCTTTAAGATAGTTTTCTATAACCACATTCTTTACCGTTTCATTCTGTGCAATCTTATCTATATTCTTTTCGATATAATCTTCTATATCCGGAAGTTCTTCCACAGAATACTTACACATGTTATACGCCGCAATCAAACCGTCATATCCGCTTTCATACAAGTACTTAACCTTTTCGCCGTCAATATTTATGACTTCGGTATCGATTTTCTTTAAAATGCTGTTTTCCAGACTTTTAAAATCCTCATATTTTTCTCTTAGTTTTATAATATTCTCTTTAAATATATAACCCTTTTCAATTTCGGATTTTTCTTTGGTAAGCTTATTATTTTCTTCTTCAAGCTCTCTTATCCTGAATTTCAAACTCATGACTTCGGGACTTTCCTTAGATGAATAATCACTGTCTTCATTGATTTGCTGTCCTTCTTCACTATATTCTTCCAAAGATTTTTTAACTTTTGTACTGTCTATATTTTTTTTATTATTTTTCATATTTTCATCTTTGGTATTTTCTTTTGAAGGATCAACATCATCCGGCTTTTTATCATCCTCTTTTTTATTTTTTTCATTTTGAAAATCCTTAATGTTTTTTTGATTTATGGGATTTTTGATTTTTTTCTTATCATCTGCAAACAGCTGCATATTTTGAGTATTATATTTAATCATTTCTCCACCTCCTCTCAGTTAAATACTTCTATCTAAATATAATCAAAAATAAAAAAATAAAATCAGTATTAAATTGTTACAATTGTGAAGAAGTGATAAAAAATTGATTAGAAATGAATTAAACTTGTATTTTACAAGTTTACATGAATTTATTATTGTGATATATTTATATTAAACTAATTATGTGGGATATATAATAAATTTAATTTACTAGGGGGATAGTAGGATGAAGTATATCGTTGAAAGAGATTTATTTATGAGCAAGCTGCAAAATTACCTTAATGAGATGGACGAAAAAGGATATGATCTTGTGGATGTTTTTGTATCCGAACAGGATATAAAAGACGGCAAAGAGAACAAATATCAAAGAGCCAGCAAAGTCACAGTGATAATGAGTAAATAAATTGTACCAATATGTAGAAAAATTCAAAAAAGATTTGACTATATATGCTAAAATAGAGTATTATTAGACCGAAGATAAATCAGAAAAATCAAAATGATTTTTTTGAATTTATTTTTGGTTTTATTTAATTATTTGAATAAAATTTATATAAAAATATTTATATGGAGGAAATATAATGTTTAAACAATGGGATGGATTTAAAGAAGGTTTATGGAATGATAACATCAACGTTGACGATTTTATCCAGATAAACTATACCCCATATGACGGAGACGAAAGTTTTCTTGCAGGACCTACAAAAAGGACCACAGAATGCAACGAAAGAGTTAAAGAACTTTTAGTCGAAGAAAGAAAAAATGGCGGTACTTTAAAAGTCGATGCATCTAAGATCATGAGAATAAATGCTTTTGATCCCGGATATATAATAGAAGGAAAAGATATAATAGTAGGTCTTCAAACAGACGAACCTTTAAAAAGAGGTATTTGTCCGTTCGGAGGAATAAGAATGGTCAAATCGGAACTTAAAGAATACGGTGCCGAATTACCTAAAGAAATAGATGATATGTTCAATTATATCACTACACATAACGACGGAGTATTCAAAGCTTACTCTCCGGATATCAAAAAAGCCCGTCATTTGGGTTACTTAACAGGTCTTCCCGACGCTTACGGAAGAGGAAGGATCATCGGTGACTACAGAAGATGTGCACTTTACGGTATAGACAGACTGATCGAAGAAAAGAAAAAAGACCACGACGAAGTTTCTTCAAGATCTGTAATGCTTGAAGAAAACATAAGAGTTGCGGAAGAAATTTCACACGAAATAGACGCTTTAAAAGAAATCAAAAAAATGGCAGAAAAATACGGTTATGATATATCCAAGCCTGCCAAAGATTTTAAAGAAGCCGTTCAGTGGACATACTTTGCTTACCTTGCGGGTATCAAAGAAGAAAACGGAGCTGCGATGTCAATCGGAAGGATATCAACTTTCCTTGATATCTACGCCGAAAGAGATTTAGAAAAAGGAAACTACACCGAAGAACAAATCCAGGAAATCATGGATGACTTCATTTTAAAATTAAGAGTTGCAAGACATCTTAGAACAAACGAATACAACGAACTCTTCGGAGGAGACCCAATGTGGATAACGGAAGGTATCGCTGGGGTCGGAGAAGACGGAAGACACAGAGTAACAAAGAACTCTTACAGGATTTTAAATACTCTATATAACCTAGGTGCCGCACCTGAACCGAACTTAACTGTTCTATGGTCTAAAAACCTTCCTGAACCGTTCAAGAAATTCTGTGCACAGGTTTCAATTGATACTGACTCTATTCAATACGAAAACGATGATGTAATGAGACCTCACTGCGGAGATGACTACTCTATCGCATGCTGTGTATCAGCTATTCAAATGGGTCAGCAGATACAGTTCTTCGGAGCAAGATGTAACCTCGCAAAAATCCTTTTACTTTCTCTAAACGGAGGTAAGGAAGAAAGAAGCGGAGACAGCATGGGTCCTCAAATGGAACCTGTTGGAGACGGTCCTATAGACTTCGACGATGCATGGAAGAGATATATGGAATATATAGAATATTTCATGGGACTATATGTAAATACAATGAATATAATCCATTACATGCACGATAAATACGACTTTGAAAAGAGTCAAATGGCATTCCTTGACTCCGAAGTTAAAAGACTTATCGCATTCGGCGTTGCGGGATTATCCGTTGCAACAGATTCATTATCAGCAATCAAATATGCAAAAGTAACTCCTATAAGAGATGAAAACGGATTGATAGTTGATTATAAAACAGAAGGCGACTTCCCTAAATACGGAAATGACGATGACAGAGTAGATGAAATCGCAGTTAAAATAACAGAAAAAGTTATAGAAGAGTTGAGAAAACACCCTTCATACAGAAATGCGGTCCATACTTTATCTATACTTACAATCACTTCAAACGTAATGTATGGTAAGAAGACGGGAAACACTCCTGACGGAAGAAGAGCGGGAACACCGTTCGCACCGGGAGCTAACCCAATGCACTGCAGAGATAACACGGGAGCGATAGCTTCACTTAACTCAGTATCAAAAATCAAATGGGATACATGTCAGGACGGTATTTCAAATACCTTCAGTATTACTCCAGATTCACTGGGTAAAGATAAAAAATCAAGAAATGAAACATTGGTTAAATTACTAAGCGGATATTTCAACCAGGGAGCACATCACTTAAACGTAAATGTTCTAAATAAAGAACTGTTGATGGACGCTTACGAAAACCCTGACAAATACCCAAGCTTAACGGTCAGAGTTTCGGGATATGCGGTAAGATTCAACGCACTATCAAAAGCTCACCAAAAAGAAGTTATAGAAAGAACTTTCCACGAAAGTTTATAATTTAAATTGAGTGATACCGGTCTTATGTCCGGTATCATTTCTTAATTGAGAAAGTTTATAAGAGGGTAAAAAAATGGTCAAAGGCAGATTACATTCCATAGAAACATTCGGAGCAGTTGACGGTCCGGGTATAAGGACGGTTTTTTTCTTGCAGGGGTGTCCCGCAAGATGTCTTTACTGTCACAATCCCGACAGCTGGAAAATAGGTGCGGGAAGTGAAGTGGAAGCCGAAGATTTGGTAAAGAGAGCCAAAAGAGGCATCCCCTACTACGGAGATGACGGCGGAGTGACATTCTCGGGAGGAGAACCTTTACTTCAAGGCGAATTCCTTATTGAAGCCATAAAAGCGCTTAAAAAGGAAAATATAAACTGTGCCATAGATATAAGCGGTACATACTACGATGAATTTTCACACGAAGCTATAAATCAGGCGGATTTGATACTTCTGGATATAAAACATACAAATCCAAGGGAATTTACCAAAATAACAAGCAGAAACCAGGAAACGCTGTTTAAAATAATAAAAGATATAAATGAACTTGATAAAAAAGTATGGATAAGGCAAGTTATAATACCTAGTATCAACGACACAGAAGAATACATCGAGAGTTTAAATGAATTTATAAAACAAATAGGAAATGTAGAAAAAGTGGAACTTCTCGGATATCACAATATGGCTATAAGTAAATACGAAAAACTTGGAATGGACTATAGGTTAAAAGACGTAAAACCTATGGATAAAGATAAACTGGAAAAACTGAATAGTTTGATAAAATATTAAATAAAAAAAGCTTTCATATTGAAAGCTTTTTATTTTTTATAAGTTAGCTTGAATAATCAAGTATATTCTTTCTTGCTTTTACGAGTTCGATTTGATTTTCAAGGAGTTTATTTTGAAGTTCGCTTATGGATCTTCTGTTAAGTTCAATTTCACTTCTCATAGATGTGAATTTTTCCTTATACTCTTCAAGTAAATCTTTTAGTTCTTCATTCTCGATTTCAAGTTTTTCATACTTATACTGCATGGAAAGTCTTTTAGCTTCGTTTGCTTCGGCTTCTTCCAAAGCAGACATCAACTTTTCCTTATAATCCGTAAGTATTTCATACTCTTCCTTATCTTTTCTAAGGTCTTCGACTTCATCTTTTAAGGAGAATAATTCTTCGCATAAGTTAAGTGAAGATAACACTGCAGCCGTATAAGGATTCATATAAGGATTGTTTTTCTTTACTTCCTTAATGAGTTCATCCACAAAGCCCGCAACTTTCTTTAAGCTGTCTTCATCATTATCGGTTATTATAGTGTAATTAGTACCCAGAATATTAACAACGACTCTATTCTTTGGTGTGTTTTTTTCTTCCATATCTATCACCCATTCACTTTACAAAAATATATAAATTTATCAAAATACAATATATAAATATATAATACCACAAAGTTTACTATAAAAAAAAGAAAAAATTAGAAAATCATATAATTTTTTCTCTTTTTATCGTAAATACTACATTTTATAAATATTAATTTCGTATTATATGTACTATTATGCTAGTTAATGTAATATTTTTAGCATATTTAATTTAAATTTTATTTGCTAAAGCCAAGAGAAAAATAATACAAATAATCATAAAATATATTATTTATTTTCCGGACTCATAACAGGAAATTTTTTATATAAATAATCATCGTTATATGTCTTATCCATCCATTCTCCGATAAATGTTTTGGCAGGAATATTTTTCTGCCTTAAAGCCATTCTTCCGAGAGCGGTATATGTCAGTATCATATTTATCACAATAAATATTACTACAGCTATAAAAATAGGATGTCCTATTTTATAAGGGGTTTTTTGAAGCAACTTTGATACAAAAGGATAAACTATCTTTATAAGGACTGTACCGCCTATCCCCTAGCCTATCATGTAAGGAATGGTGGTTCTTCCGCATATGTTAAGAAATCTGCCAGTATAATCCCAGAATTCAACGCCGAAGACAACATCGGCTATCCAGCTTGTAGCAAATTCCGTAACCCCTCCAATGATAGAAGCGTATAATAAAGTCTTCCAAACATTTCTTTTATCATTATTTTTACCGAGAAAAATAACAAAAATAGCTACGCCTATTCCATATATGGGACTGAAAGGTCCATAGAGCAGACCCTGCCTGTCGGTGATTACATGATATTTTACATACCATAAAATTTCTTCATAATAAGTCCCCAGCAAACAGCCTATCAAGAAAAACACAAATATTATTTCAAAACAGTAACCTTTGGCAAATACTTTATTTTCATTATTTTTTTCATTCATTTTTTATGACCCTTTAATTTACAAGATATATTATTATCTAAATATTACCGATTTCAATCATGTTTATATTTCATCCAAGATACCGTCAAGGATTTCAATACAATTATCTATATCCCCTTTGGAAACAATAAGAGGCGGAACAAATCTGATTATGTTTACTCCCGAATTAAGTAACAACAAACCTTTGGAAAGAGCACTATTTATTATATCCGCTACCGGGAATTCAAGTTCCATTCCAAGCATCAAACCAACACCCCTTACGTCGGTTATGAAAGGATATTTCTCTTTTAAGCTCTCTAGTTTTGATTTTAAATATTCCCCTTGCTCTTTTACGTTATCAAGTATACCCTCGTTTAAAATCTTGTTTACAACGTATTTGCTTGCCGTAGAAGCAAGTGCATTTCCTCCGAAGGTAGAAGCATGGTTGCCTGGTTCGAAACCTTTAGCTTTATCTTCGCTTACCAAAATCGCACCTATAGGGAAACCTCCTCCGAGACCTTTCGCCATTGCCACAACATCGGGAACTACATCGAAATATTCATAAGCAAATAAGTATCCCGTCCTGCCTATACCGCACTGAACTTCGTCGAATATAAGAAGTATATCCAGTTCGTCACATAACTTTCTTACCTTTTGTAAAAATTCTTTAGTTGCGGGTCTGATACCGCCTTCTCCCTGTACGGGTTCGAGGATAATACCGCAGGCACCGCTCCTAGCTTCTTTTTCCAAGGCTTCATAGTCCATAAAATCAACATGAGTCACATCGGGTAAGATAGGTCCCAGACCCTTTTGATACTTAAGCTGTCCCGTTGCGGTTATGGAACCGAAAGTCCTGCCGTGAAAAGAATTCTTCATTGCGATTATCTTAGTTTCTTTATTTTTAAATTTATAAGCATAAAGTCTTGATAACTTCAAAGCCGCTTCGGTAGCCTCTGCTCCCGAATTACAGAAAAATACCCTGTCCAGCTTGCTGTTATCGACTAAAAGCTTTGCGGCTTCCACATTTGCCTTTGTATAATAAAGGTTTGAAACATGATAAAGTTTCTTCATCTGTTCGCTTAAAGCATTGTTAAGTCCCTCGTCGTTATAACCGAGAGCATTTACCGCAATCCCCGCTACAAAATCAAGATATTTATTTCCCTTATCATCATACAGATATACCCCTTCTCCTCTGTCAAAAACCACGGGAATCCTCCCGTATGTATTCATTAAGACTTCACTGCCCGTTTTTACCGTATCTTCCATTTCTTACTCCTTAATCATCGTTCCTATTCCATAGTTGGTAAATAATTCTATTAATAAACTATGTTCAACTCTGCCGTCTATTATATGTACGCCTTCAACGCCGTTTTCAACGCTTTCTTTTGCACCCTTTATCTTCGGTATCATACCTCCGTCTATTGTGCCGTCGTCGATAAGACCTTGTACATCGCCTATATTTATTTGTCTGATTAGGTTTTTATCCTTATTGAGGACTCCCTCTATATCAGACATGAATAACAATTTCTTTGCACTCAGTGCACTCGCCACATGACAAGCAACAAAATCCGCATTGATATTATAACTGTGTCCCGTCTCGTCAACACCTACAGGAGCTATGATAGGAATGAAATCATCATCTATGAGTTTTGCTATAAGCATAGGATTTACACTTTTTATCTTACCAACATAGCCTATATCATCTCCTCCTGGAGTATGTTTTTCGACTTCGAGGATATGACCGTCCTGTCCTGAAATACCTATGGCATTCATTCCCTGATTTGTAAACAGTGAAACCAAGTCTTTATTGACTCCTCCGGCAAGGACCATCTGAACTATATCCATAGTATCGTTATCGGTATATCTAAGTCCGTTTATAAACTTGTGTTCTTTACCGACTCTATCCAGCATCTTATTGATATCTTTTCCGCCCCCGTGAACGATAACAGGCATTATACCAACAAGCTTCATAAGAGCGATATCCTTTATTACGCTGGCTTCCATTTCTTTATCTACCAGTGCCGCTCCGCCGTATTTGATTACTACTATCTCACCGTAGAACTCTTTTATGTAAGGAAGAGCTTCTATTAAAATATTGGCTTTTTCCATATATTTATCATCCATCAGCTTCTGTACTCTCCGTTTATTTTTACATATTCATAGCTTAAATCACAGCCCCATGCAGTTGCTTTTTCATTTCCCATATTCATGTTTATATCTATTTCTATTTCAACTTGCTGTAGTATTTCAAGGGCTTTTTCTTCGTCAAAATCAAGAGCTATCCCGTCTTTATAAAGTTCGATTTCTCCTTTTGCACTCTTAAATGAAAGAGTAACGATATTTGGATTGAATTTTACTCCCGAATATCCTGCGGCACAAAGTACCCTGCCCCAGTTTGCGTCTTCTCCGAAGAATGCAGTTTTTACAAGAGAAGAACCTATTATGCTCTTGGCTATTTTCTTCGCATTTTCTTTCGTGTCGGCATTTAGTACATTTACTGCCATGAACTTCGTAGCCCCCTCTCCGTCTTTTACGATTTGAGTGGCAAGGTGTTTACATACAAAAGTAAAGGCATCTTTGAACACATTATAGTCCTTATGCTCTTTTGTAAGGAGTTCGTTTCCCGCCATGCCGTTAGCAAGGGCAATCACACTGTCGTTTGTCGAAGTATCTCCGTCAACGGAAATCATGTTATATGTATCGTCGGCTATCTCTTTTAAAAGGTCTTTGAAAACAGCGTCGTCTATGTTTACGTCGGTAGTGATAAAGGAAAGCATTGTCGCCATGTTCGGATGTATCATTCCCGAACCTTTGGCTATACCTCCTATTTTGACTTTCTTATCGTCGATTATTATTTCAACCGCTTTATCTTTGATAAAAGTATCGGTGGTAAGGATACCTTCCGCACAGTTTATCCCGGAAACTATGTCATCATCGAGAGCAAGAGAAACTTCTCTTATACCGCTGATAATGGTATCCATAGGAAGCTGTACGCCGATTACTCCCGTAGAATTCACATATACGTCTTCGGGTTTTAATGCAAGACATGCAGCAGTCTCTTCAGCCATTTTATATGTATTGTTAAGCCCTTCTTCTCCCGTACAAGCATTTGCGTTACCGCTGTTGATGATTATGGCTCTTGCTTTTTTACCTTTATTATACAACTCCATATTATGAAGCACGCTTGAAGCCTTTACCTCATTTGTGGTAAATACCGCAGCTACATTGCAAGGCTTCTCTGAATATATAAGAGACATGTCTTTTCTCTTTCTCTTTAGTCCGGTAGACTTACCGGCAGCATAAAATCCTTTTGGTGCAACAACGCATCCTTTTTCTGTTTTCATTGTTATACTCCTTACTATTATTTGTAAGGCTTTGCCTTACAATTCCTATAAGGGACTTTGCCCCTTACACCATGCTTAAACTTTGCTCGCCCTAATTTGCAAATATTCCTAAAGCAAATCTGCTCATATTATTTAGTGTACTTCGTACACACAGATTTTAATTAATTAAAATCTAAAAATCTTCCCTAAAAGATTTAATTAGTCAATTTAAGAATAAAGGACTTCACTCAATCGCCGTAATGGCTTTTACACTGCTCGATGTAACTGTTAGCTATTTCGAAGAAATAGGCGTATATTATTTATAGAATACGCTCAGTCGATAAATTGATAAACAACATGAACAAATTCGCTTTAGCGATATTTGTGAATTATTAAGAAACGCTACCCGCGTTTCTTAGAAAAGAAGCTACTCCATCCTTCAATTAAACATTTATATATTATAAAAAATAATAACTTTTCATTAATAAGGGGCGGGAGAGCGACTGTTTCACAAAATATTCTTATATTAAAGTTTATAACTCTTTCAGGTAAATAGCGGGTGATATTCTTAAATAAGTTAAAGATCCCTTTTGCCGAAGGCTTAGCACCACGCAGTGGAAGAATTTGACTGTTTACCCATTTAATAAATGGACTGGATTTTATTAAAATCCAGATGTGCCTTGGCACATTAAACAACACGAGCGGATTTGCGTCAGCAAGATTTGCGAGTTTCCATAAGTTTTTTTTCTTCGGAAAAAACTTCGCAGGGTTCCTAAGGGACGGAGTCCCTTATAACAGGGTTTTAAGGGTGGATAGCCCTTAATCCTTTCTTTCTTTTAAAAGAAATCATATATACATAGGAACAAAATCAATCCCTTCTTTTTCACCAAAGCCGAACATTATGTTCATATTCTGCACCGCCTGTGATGAAGCACCTTTCATAAGGTTATCGATAACGCTTGATACTATGACTCTGTTCACTCTCTTATCGAGAACAAAGCTCGTATCTAAGATATTAGTTCCTTTTACGTAATTGGTTACGGGAAGGTCTCCCGTTTCTCTCAGCCTTATAAAATATTCATCTTTGTAATATTTTTCATAAGCTTCTTTTATATCACTTTCCCCTACTCCCTCGTTTACATTTGCATAAATAGTAGTCAAAATCCCTTTGTTCATAGGTACCAAATGAGGAGTGAAAGATAAAGTTATATCTTCTCCAAGCTTGGATAACTGCTCTTCTATTTCCGGAGTGTGTCTGTGAGTTCCTATTCCATACACTTTTATGCTTTCGTTGCATTCGCAGAATAAAGACCCGGTCGCGGCTTTTCTGCCCGCTCCGCTGACACCCGACTTTGCGTCTATAATGATAGAATTTATATCTATAAGTTTTTCCTTTACCAAAGGATAAAGAGATAATATGGAACAAGTAGTGTAACATCCCGGATTTGCAAGAAGTCTCGTTCCTTTGATATTTTCTCTTTCTATTTCACATAAACCGTAGACACTTTCACTGAGCACATCTTCGCCGTAATGTTTTGTCTTGTACCATTCTTCATATGTATCTATATCACTGAGCCTGAAATCCGCCCCAAGGTCTATCACCTTTGTTTTTTCCAAGACTTCCTTAGTTACGACTTTTGAAGCTACTCCGTGAGGAAGAGCCATGAATACCACATCGCATTCATCCGCAAATTCATTCATATCACTATCCAGACATTCTCCGTCTTCTATATCTTTAAAAGCCTTATATACATCGCTGAAATCCTGCCCAACATAACTGTGGGAACCCAGCTTTATATTTCCTACTTCTTTATGTTTTTTAAGTATACTTACAAGGATCGCTCCGGTATAACCCGTAGCTCCCAAAATACCGACATTTATCATTTCGTTACCTCCATAATATGATACATTATACATATTAATGTATATTTATGCAAGTATTATTTTTAGAAAATTTACTCTGATATACTTTTTTGATATTATCTTTTAGCTCACTGTAATTCCCGTCATTATTTACGACTATATCCGAAAACTTTATTTTCTCTCCCGGACTCATTTGAGCTTCTATCCTCTTTATTGCGTCTTCCTTACTTATCTTATCCCGAAGCATTACCCTCTTAAGCTGGATATCGTAAGAAGTATAAATAAGCATTACCACATCTACAAAACCCGTAAGCTTTTCTTCTATGAGTAAAGGGCAGTCATAAACAACGTAAGGCTCTTCTTGATTTCTATATTTATTAACAAGCTCATTGAATCTATTCGTTACTTCGGGGTGAACGATATCATTTAACTTTATCCTTGCTTTCTCATCGGAGAAAACCAGAGCCCCCATTTTTATCCTGTTGAGCTCTCCGTTTTCCGTGATAAATTCTTTGCCGAATTCATTTTCTATTTTATTTAGTCCCCTGCTTCCTTTTTCCACAGCTTCTCTGCTGATTTTATCTGCATCGATTATGGGGATATCGAATTCTTTATTGAGTATTTCACTTGCGGAACTCTTTCCCGTTCCTATTGAACCGGTAAGACCTATTATTTTCATTATTTCGCCTCGAACCAAGTTTTTCCCACAGAGATATCAGCCTTAAGCGGACATGACATATCTACCACGTTTTCCATTTTATCTTTTAGAAGTGCCTTTACTTCCTCTACTTCTTCCATAGGTGTATCGATTATAAGCTCATCGTGTACCTGAAGAATTAGTTTTGCTTTAAGCTTTCTCTTATTAAGTTCGTTTTGAACATTAACCATAGCAAGTTTTATAATATCCGCCGCACTTCCCTGAATAGGAGTGTTGAGTGCCGTCCTCTCTCCGAAGGACCTTACGTTAAAATTCTTGGAGTATATTTCATTTATATATCTTCTTCTGTTGAACATAGTCGTAACATATCCTTGTTCTTTTGCGGTAACTACTATATCTTCCATGTATTTACATACTCCCGGATATTTGGAAAGGTAAGTATCTATATATTCCTTTGCGTCTTTTCTTGCAATACTAAGACCCTTTGCAAGACCGAAATCACTTATCCCGTAAACTATACCGAAGTTTACCGCTTTTGCACTGCTTCTCATTTCGGATGTCACTTCATCTATAGGCACATTAAATACTTCGCTTGCTGTCCTTGTATGAATATCTTCATTGTTCTTAAATGAATTTATCAGCTTTTCGTCCTTTGAAATATGAGCAAGCACTCTAAGTTCGATTTGAGAATAATCCGCATCAACCAGTACATTATTTTCACTGCTTGAGATAAATACCTTCCTTATTATCCTTCCCTCTTCCGTCCTTACGGGGATATTCTGAAGATTGGGATTGGATGAAGATATCCTGCCCGTTGTGGTTATGGTTTGATTAAAGGTGGAATGTATCTTATTGGTATCCTTATCTATAAGACTGACCAAACCTTTAACATAAGTGGAATTGAGCTTGCTTATCTGCCTTAAGTCTATTATCATAGGGATTATTGGATGATGATCTCTTAATTTTTCAAGGACTTCTATATTCGTCGAGTATCCCGTCTTTGTCTTTTTAAGTGCGGGAAGCCCCATTTTATCGAATAAAACATGACCGAGCTGTTTCGTGGAATTCACATTAAAATCCTCATCTTCGCCCGCGGCTTCTCTTATATTTCTTGTAAGATCCTCTACCCTTTTATCAAAATCCACACCAAGCTCTTCAAGAGTATTCAAATCTACTTTGAACCCTTCAAGTTCCATATCACCTAAAACATACATCAGTTTATGCTCTATATTTTGATATAAGTCTTCCATTTCCTCTTCTTTAATTTTTTCCTTAAAAATCCCAGCAAGAGAATATATGCTTTTAGCTTTTTTCATCTGCATATTGTATTTATTGTTGTCTTCTATATCAAGAAAGCTCTGCTGTACGGCTTCGCCTTTTTCTTCTTCCAAATCTATATCGAGATATTTCTTGCTCATTACTTCGAGAGAATATCTTTCATCGCTTGGATTTAAAACATATCCCCCGAGATAAATATCAAATCTGCAATGTATATCATCATATCCCTGAGACACAAACACTTTATAAACGTCTTTAAAGTTATGAGTAACTATATCAAGTCCGCTTCTCATTATTTTTACCAGTTCACTTATGTCCGATACGCTGCTGTCATAAAGATAAAAATTATCTTTATCAAAAATCATGGCACTTTTTATCGTCTTTAAATCGTCGCTTAAAACAAAATAAACACTGAGGGATTTTTTATCTTTGATATTATTTAAAACTTCATCCAATGATATATCTTTCGAAATGGTTTTATATTCTTCTTTTATATGAGAAAAATCGTCTTTTTCGTTTTCTTTATTATCTTCCCTCGTGTCATTGGCTTTTACACCAAGCTTTTTGATTATTGATTTTAAATCAAGCTCACGGAGTATAGAGATGAATTCTTCGTTTTCAAAATTAAAGTTACATTCCTCGTTTAAATCTAAGTCAATATCCATATTTACTTCAATGGTTCCCAAGTCTTTACTTAAGAAAGCATTGTCTTTATCATTTATAAGCTTTTCCTGTAATTTACCTTTTATTTCCTCTATATGTTCATAAACTCCGTCCAAATCAGAATACTTTTCAAGCAAATTAAGAGCGGTCTTTTCCCCCACTCCTTTTACTCCCGGGATATTATCCGACTTATCGCCCATCAATGCCTTAAGGTCTATCATCTGCTTAGGCGTAAGGTTATACTTCTCTTTTAAATAATCCTCATTAATCACTTCGATATCGCTTATACCCCTTTTTGAATAGAGTATCTTAGTATGTTCCGATACAAGCTGGAATGAATCTCTGTCTCCGGTAATTACTACGGTATCTATACCTTCTTTGTCAGCCACTTCACTTACGCTTCCTATTATATCATCGGCTTCATAATCGTCTACTTTCAAAGAGATGATATTTGCTGCGTCAAGGAGCCTTTCTATATAAGGTATCTGCTCCCTCAGCTCTTCGGGCATACTTTGTCTTCCCGCTTTATAATCGGCGTATTTATCGTGTCTGAAATTCTTATGTCCCTTATCGAACGCCGCATATAAATAATTTGGTTTTTCATCGCTTATCAATTTTAATATTATATTTAAAAATCCGTAAACCGCATTGGTTGAAATACCTTTCGGAGAATGCATGGGTCTTACCCCGAAAAAGCATTTATAAATAATCGAATATGCGTCTATAATAACAAGTTTTTTCTTCATTGTGTCCTCTCATTCCGTTTAAAATCTTCTTATAAAGGATAACATAAATACGTGGAAAAATAAACATGTTACACCTTTTTCTTGAAGCGTAATTCTGTTATACTATTTTTGACATTAACTTAGGAGAATATTATGGATTTAAGAGAATATTTAAAAGCGGGACTAAAAAAATCAGGTATAGAAATAGAAGATAACAAGGCAGAAAAACTATTAAAATTCATGGAAATAGTTTTAAGAGAAAATAAGAAATTCAACCTTACGGCTATAACCGACGAAAAAGAGTTCATCGAAAAGCATATAATCGACAGTGCCATAGCGGTAAAATACATAAAAAACGAAGGGAAACTCATAGATATAGGTTCGGGAGCGGGAATGCCGGGAATAATCATAAAAATATTAAATGATGATATGGATATACTTCTCCTTGACAGTTTAAACAAAAGAGTAAATTATTTGAACGAAACAATAAAAGAACTTGAACTAAATAATATAGAAGCCATACATGCAAGAGCCGAAGAACTTTCTCACGATAAAGACTACAGAGAAAGTTTTGATTATGTGACCGCAAGAGCGGTAGCTAAGCTAAATGTACTTACCGAGTACACCACTCCTTTTATAAAATCAGGAGGTAAATTCATAGCTTTAAAGGGAAGCAGAGGAAATGAAGAATTAGAGGAAAGCAAAAATGCGATAGGTTCACTTTCATGCAAACTACTGGACACTCATAAGATAAATCTTCCATACTCAAATGCAGAAAGGGATATAATCGTAATAGAAAAGATAAAACCGACTTTAGACAGATATCCGAGAAAGCAGGCGAAAATCAAAAAAAGTCCTCTATAAAAGGCGATACCAAAAAACCACTGAGAGCTCCCCTTCCTCAAATAAAAACCGGCTCGTCAGGTTTTCATATCTTCCTAAAGCAAATTTTGATAATAAAATAAATTCGAAATGATGTATAAAACGTATTTCACACATCCGAAATCAAAGCAAATCTTAAAAAGACTTCAAAGAAGTCTTTTTTTAATATCGATTAAATTAATTATTACAAAAATCCTTTCGTTCCCAATATCAGTCTGAAGACCTAATATATTTTATAAATAAAATATATATTTCTGCATAATATTAACAGTAAAAATCTGACCGATATTCATTAACAGTCTATCACCTTATAAAAAACTATAAAGGTTAATAATTATTTTAAGGTAATATAAGTTATATGACCTAAGTAATTTTAAGCTTTTTATTATTTACATTAAATAAACTTCAAATAATTATCCATACATTTTAAGTATTTAAGTTCTCGGATAATTTATATATAAAAGAGTAAATATGTTTTATATCTTTTGAAGATCATATCAGCTTTACGCATTATAAATTTCCCCAAATAAATCAATTATTTTAAAATCCTTAAATCCTATTTTAAAATATTTTAACTTATTCTTTAATTATAAATCCATTTAAAATAATATTGATAAATTTGATATTGCTTTTATGAATAAAAATATGTTTTTACTTCTCGGACGGTTCACCTCTATCGGTTTTGATATTTTCTGCTATCATTTTCAGGATACCCTTGGAAGTTATGTTGTACACCAACTCGATTATTTCTTCTTCACTATAGTCTTTATTATTCTTTATCCACTTCTTTATAAGCCCGAAGCAAGCCGATACATGATATTCTATGATATATTCGAATTTCTTTTCATTGACAAGTTCAAACTGACTCTTTATAAAGGGAATAAGAAATTCTTTTACCTTATCCTCCAAAATATAATGATGATGATTTTTTAAAAGCAGTTCTATATACTTTTCCTTTGACTTAAATATACTTAAAAACATATACATTATCTTGTCGCTGTTCAAGGCGGTCTCAAAACTATCTATATTAGAGAAGGCTTCTCTCGGTGAAGTCATTATATCTTCTATCGCCTCATCCAGTAAATCGTATATGTTTTCAAAGTAGGAATAAAATGTGGAGCGGTTATATCCGCTGAGTTCGCACAGCTCCCTTATTGATATCTTATCTATCGTTTTTATTTGATATAACTGCCAAAATGCTGTTATAAAATCGTTTCTGGTCTCTTCTCTCTTCATGTAAATACCTCGAAATCATTATAACTCAAAACCGACAATTTGTATATAATTGTTGATTGATTTAAGTGAGCCTTGACATTAGAATGTTATAGATATAAAAAATGACATAAGGAGTGTGATTTATGAATACTATCGAAATAAGTCATTTAACCAAAGACTACGGAAATCACAAAGGTGTATTCGATGTTTCTCTGAGTATTAAAAAAGGAGAAGTCTACGGATATCTCGGTCCCAACGGAGCGGGCAAATCCACGACGATGAGACATCTAATGGGCTTTGTAAGACCCGAAGTCGGAAGTGTAAAGATAAATGATATGGAATGTTGGGATGATCAAAAGAAACTTCAGGAAGATATGGGGTACCTTGCGGGAGAAATCGCTCTTCCCGAAGATATGAACGGTCTTAAATATTTAAAGCTGATTGCGAACATGAGACATATGAAGAGTTTTGCTCATGCGGAAGAACTGCTTGATCTATTCAAAATAGACCCAAATTCAAACATCAAGAGCATGTCTAAAGGAATGAAGCAGAAAGTAGCCATAGTCGCGGCTTTTATGCACGACCCGGAAATACTTCTCCTCGATGAACCCACGAGCGGTCTGGATCCTTTGATGCAAAATAACTTTATAGAACTTATACAAAAGGAAAAATCAAAAGGAAAGACCATAATCCTTTCTTCTCATATATTCGAAGAAGTGGAAAAGACATGCGACAGAGTGGGTATGATAAGAAACGGTAAATTAATAAAAGAATTTACCATAGACGAACTTAAACATTCAAAACTCAAGACGTATAAAGTGGAACTTAAAAATGACAATGACGTACAAAATCTGAAACTAAAATTCCCCGACGCAAAATTCAAAGAAGCGGAAAAACAAATGATAATCTCTATAAACGACAAAGATATAAACACTTTGATAGGAGAATTATCAAAATGCGACATAAACTTTCTAAAGGAAGAAAAACATACGCTTGAAGAATACTTCATGCAGTTCTACGGAGGTAATGACAATGTTTAGTTTCCCTTATTTTAAGCAAACAATAAAATCCAATATGAAGTTCTTATTAGCCTTTACGGCTGTTTTATGCATATTCCTGACTGTAATGTGCTATGTATTCACACCGCAGGCTATGTCGGGTCTACAGTCGGCTACGGCGGGTACCCTTGCGGGCAACCTGTTATCCGGTAACGGTACCCTTGTAGGCTTCATGTCAAATTCATTCTACGCCCTTATGGCGATAATCTTCCCTATGGTTTACTCAATCATGGTAGGAAACAGGATGATAGCGGAAAAAATCGACAAAGGAAGCATGACGGGATTTTTATCCACCCCTACCACCAGAAATCAAATCACCATAACCAGTGCGGTTTACTTTATCCTTTCCCTCGCAGTAATGTGGGGCATTGCTTCGGGAGTAGGCATAGTTGCAGCAAACGCTTTTCAGCCCGATGCACTGGATATAGAAACGTTCCTGACTCTAAACCTCGGAGTTTTCCTATATCACTTGGTGATAAGCGGTATATGCTTTTGTGCTTCATGCGTATTCAATACCTCTAAGGACTCTCTAACATTGGGAGCGGGCATACCTCTGTTCTTCTTCGTCGTAAGCCTGTTTATCAAATTATCTCCCGACTTGGACTTCTTGAAATACGTAACATTGAATACATTGTTCGATACTCAAAATATACTGCTGGGAAGCGGTTACGGCACGGAATTCATAGTAATGGGAGTTATATCTCTTGTACTATATATCACGGGTATAGTATGGTTTAACAAAAAAGATTTACCGCTTTAAAATATAACTTCCGCAAAACAATCCTAAAACCTCTCTGTAAAAACAGAGAGGTTTTTTATAACTCATTGAACTTACTTTTATAAAATGATGATATTGTTAAAAACCCAACTGACAGATTTCCGACTGCATTTTATAGTCGTGACTCCCCTAAGTCAATAAAAAATCATTTAAACTTTTATTTAAGACTTCGGGCAGCGGTCGTTTCAAAAATCTATTATTCATCAATAGCTGATAAATCTTTTGTGTAATCAGCATATGAAAGCGGAAGGATGTTTAATATCTCTTTTAGCGAAGCTTTAAGCTTCTGCGTTGAGAAAGGTCTTTTCTTCCATTTTGTGACTATTAAAAGACTTCGAAAAAAGCTTACTAAAATTTACTTAAGTAAATTTTAGATGTGTGAAACACAATTAATAACACCAGAGGATTTGCTTCAGTATTATTTGCGAGTAGGATAAGCAAAGAATAGCGAGGTTTTAAAAGAGTGGAATCCCTTTGAATTTTGTTTCTTTTAAAAAGGAAACTTAAGTATAAATATAAATAAAAATGTATAAAAATAAAAAAGTGCTTGATTTTTAGGTAAAATCATAGTAAACTTTTATTAATTTCAAAGGGAATAAACGGAGGATTAATTATGAAATTGAAAAAAGTCATGGCAGTTACAATGGCTGCACTAATGAGCCTTGCCGTATTTGCGGGATGCGGTAACAAAGATAATGCGAACAGCTCTGAAGTAAAACTTGTAAAAGAAGGAACTCTTACCGTAGGTCTTGAAG
This sequence comes from Anaerofustis stercorihominis DSM 17244, assembly GCF_000154825.1. Taxonomy (NCBI): domain Bacteria; kingdom Bacillati; phylum Bacillota; class Clostridia; order Eubacteriales; family Eubacteriaceae; genus Anaerofustis; species Anaerofustis stercorihominis. Next base: position 549,840 of record NZ_DS560015.1, read on the forward strand.
CTTCTTATCCGCCAATGGAATACATAGACGAAAAGACAGGCGAACTTGCGGGATTCGATATCGAGCTTGCTAAAGCTATCGCTAAAGATATGGGACTTGAAGTTGAATTCGTTCAAGTTGGGTTCGACGCTATATTTGCAGGTCTTGACGCAGATAAATATGATGTTGCGATTTCCGCTATCAGCGTAAACAAAGACAGACAGGAAACTTTGGCTTTATCAGACACTTACCTTGCCAATCAGCAAGTAGTTATTTCAGCTAAAGACGGAAAACAAATCAAATCGGTTAAAGAACTAAGCGGCAAAAAAGTTGCGGTTCAAGTAGGTACAACAGCCGATGAAGCTTGTCAGTACTATCAGGAAAAAGAAGGTCTTGAATTCGACTTACAGCAATTAGACGATATGACGGCTGCTTTCCTAGCTTTAAAGAGCGGAAATGTTGACTGTGTAGTAACAGACTTGGTAGTTGGTGATTACTATGTAAACAACTTCCCTAAAGATTATGTAAAATCTTGCGATAAACTTACAAACGAACCTATCGCTATTGCAGCTAAAAAATCAAATACAGCTTTAATAGCCGAAATTAACAAATCTTTAAAATCACTTATCGACAGCGGCAAAACATCTGAAATTTCCAAAAAACTGTTCGGTGAAGATTTAACAAAGAATATCGACGCTAACTTAAAGAACTACGATGAATAAAAATCAACATAAAAAAAGAGTCTGACATAGGCTCTTTTTTATTTATTAAAAAGGTATAAAGATTTTTAACATATCATTAATATAGTATAAATATACATAAATATTTATAAAAATTAACAAAAACTATTGCATTTATTTACATTGTGTAGTATATTTAGATGTAAATTTTTTACTTATTTTTGGAGGAAATACAATATGAAAAAAGGAAAGAAAATCGCGGCTATAGTTCTAACATCTGTTTTGGGATTCAGCTTACTCAGCGGCTGCGGTTCTAAAGATACGGTTTCGGCGGAAGCTCAGTTTACAAAGGACAAAACATTGGTTGTAGGAATAGACAATACATATCCCCCTATGGAATACGTGGACAAAAACGGCAAGACGGTCGGTTTCGATATCGAATTTGCAAAAGCCATAGGAGAAAAAATGGGAAGGAAAGTCGAGTTCGTAAACAGCTCATGGGACGCTATTTTCGCGGGGCTAGACGCAGATAAATACGACCTTGTGATCTCCTCTGTGGGAGTAAATAAAGACAGACAGGAACAGCTTGCACTATCAAATCCTTATCTTGCAAATCAGCAGGTAATAATTTCATCTAAAAGCGGAAAACAAATCAAATCCGTTGAAGAACTTGCAGGTAAAAAAGTAGGCGTACAAGTAAGTACAACTTCGAATGATACATGTAATTATTACTTATCAAAGGGAATCGATTTTGATTTAAGAGAATACGACGGAATGACCGAAGCATTCGTAGCTCTTGAAGGAGGAAGTGTCGACTGCGTAGTGACAGACCTTGTGGTCGGAGAATATTACGTTCATAAAAATACAAATAAATTTGTAAAGACATGCGATAAACTCACAAACGAACCAATCGCGGTTGCGGCTAAAAAAAGCAATCAGGCTCTTATAGATAAAATCAATCCTATACTCGAAGAACTAAGCAAAGACGGAACGATGACAAAAATATCAAAGAAAGTATTTGGTAAAGATTTAACACAAAATATAGATACGACTTTAAAAGGATATGACGAATAACCGTATATATTGTGGTATTAGAGAAAAAAGTAAGAGGTCTGCTTGCCAGGCTTCTTGTTTTATTATATAATGTAAAAGATTAAACGTAAAATAGGAGAAAATATTATGACTAGTGTGCAGATTTCGAAATTGGCAGCAGGAACAGTGTCGACCATAGAACTTACTCTTATAAGTATAGTTCTCGGTATGATACTCGCTCTTGTGATTGCATTTATGAGCATCGGCAGAAATAAAATATTAAAAGGGATTGCATGGATCTATACTTGGGTGTTCAGAGGAACTCCTCTGCTTCTTCAAATAATGGTAGTATATTTTGCCATACCTTTAATGGTAAAACAAATGGTGGGTTCACCGCTGAATTTCGAACCGTTCACAGCGGCTATCATAGCCCTTACATTAAATACGGCAGCTTATACTTCTGAAATATTCAGAGCGGGTATCCAGTCAATAGACAAAGGTCAGATGGAAGCGGCAAAAGCCCTCGGGATGACTTACTCTCAGGCAATGTTCAAAGTAATAATACCTCAGACGGTTTCAAGGGTAATACCTCCTTTCGCAAATGAGTTTATCATGATATTAAAGGATACATCTTTGGTTTCAACTATAGGTATGGCCGACTTGATGAGAGTTTCGAAACAATTTGCGGCAAGCGGTGACTGGAGCTACTACTTTGTGGCAGGCGGGATATATTTGGTACTTACATCGGTATGTATAGTATTATTCCAAAGACTCGAAAAGAAAACCAGCAGGTACATTTAGGAGGATATTATGAGCAGTGTAAAAGTAGAAAACGTAAAAAAAGATTTTGGTGAACTAAGTGTACTCAAAGATATAAATCTTACAATTGAAAAAGGTGAAGTCGTTTGTATAATCGGTCCTTCGGGGTCGGGTAAAAGTACATTTCTAAGATGTCTAAACCACTTAGAAAAATTGACTTCAGGCAAAATATACATAGACGATGAACTCGTTTTTCACAGAGAAAATGATAAAAGTGTAGTAAAGACTGAAAAGGAAAAGCTTGTTGAGATACGTACAAAGATAGGCATGGTATTCCAAAGATTCAATTTATTCCCTCATAAGACGGTTCTTGAAAATGTAACACTTTCTCCAATGGTAGTTAAAAAGGTGGGAAAAGAAGAAATAGAAAAGAAAGCCTATGAACTTTTGGATATGGTCGGACTCAGAGATAAAGCAGACGAATATCCAAACAGATTATCGGGAGGTCAGCAGCAAAGGGTCGCTATAGCCAGAGCCCTTGCAATGGATCCCGAAATAATGCTTTTCGATGAAGCAACATCAGCTCTTGACCCGGAACTTGTAGGAGAAGTTTTGGAAGTTATGAAAAACTTGGCTAAAAAACATTCCATGACCATGATAGTCGTTACTCATGAAATGGGCTTTGCAAAAGAAGTAGCGGACAGAGTCATATTCATGGCTGACGGTGTGGTGGTTGAAGAAGGTCCCGCGAGAGAACTTATCGACAATCCTAAACACGAAAGAACGAAAAAATTCTTAAATAAAGTTTTATAAAAATCAAAGAAGTAAGTTTTCTTACTTCTTTTTTAATGCCATTTAATTTACAATCAAACAATAAATTTATTTATCTTATATAGATTTTTATGAAATAAAAAAGACCGACTTATATCGGTCTTTTGATTTATTATTATTTTACCTTAGGAGTCCTTATAGGTTTGGTGAATGAACTCTTAACGCTTCCTCTTACCGTTCTTACTTTGTAATAGTATCTCTTGCCCTTTTTAAGCTTCTTGTTTGTGAATTTGTTGGACGTTGTGGTCTTTACCTTTTTGTAGCCTTTTGTTTTCTTTGTTGAACGGTAAATTTCATATTTCTTACCGCCCGTTGCTTTTTTGAAAGATAAAGTCACTTTTCTTTTACCCGCTTTTGCTTTTACTTTTGTTGGGGCTTTTAAAGTCGCAACTTTTATTTCGGTCAATGCCAATTCCATACTGCTGCCGGTCTCGTCGGTAGCATCAGCTATCCCTACAACTACATAATTTGCACCGTTTGGAGCTTTCTTGGTATTAAGTGTCGTTTTATATGTATAAGTTCCTTTAAAAAGTTTTGTACTTCCTTCGGATAAAGTTTGACCTTTTGAACCCATTAAAAAACTGACTACTCCTGTATATCCGTTACCGAACGGATCTTTTACAGTTGCCGTCACATTTATTTTTTCACCCTTATAATATACTTTCTTATGAGTAGGTGAAGAAATTTTTACATACTTATTTGTAACTACTTGTCTCGGTGACTTTACATTTAACGATTTTTTCGGAGTAGCTGCGCTTACAGCAGACACACAGGAAAACATAAATAAAGACGCAACCAAACCGCATAATATTTTTTTAGAATTTTTCATATTCAAATTCCCTCCTTATCTTAATCACAATTTTATCACACATCATCCTACTTTGCAATTCGTTTTCATAAAAAACAAATAAAAAATAACTGCTCCTAAATCGAACAGTTATTAATCAATTTTTTATACTAAAGCAGTATCGAAGATTTTTTCCAAATCTTTGGACGATAAATCTTCCTTCTTGTAAAGAAGTTTTGCGAGCTTATTTATAGCTTCCACATTCGATTTTATAATGTCTTTCGCTTTCAAATAAGTAGAGTCCAATATTTTCGTTACTTCTTCGTCTATTTCATCTTTAAAAATAGTATCATTTTTGATATCAAAAGTCTTATTTTTATATTTGCTCATCCCATATTCGCATACCATGGAATTGGCAAGCTCGTTTGCCTTTGCTATATCATTTTGAGCACCTGTGCTTATTTCTCCGAATATTATCTCTTCGCTGGCTCTTCCCGCAAGAAGCATACAGATTTTTTCTTCGAGTTCTTTCTTTGTGAGTATCAAGTTATCTTCTCCGCTTCCCGTAAGGACAAAACCGAGAGATACTCCGTATGGGACTATAGTTACCTTATCGGGAAGTACTCCGGTCAGAATGAAGCTCACGAGGGCATGACCCGCCTCATGAAAAGATACTATCCTTTTTTCCTTGTTATTTAAAATCATGCTCTTATTTTTGAGCCCCGCCATGGTTTTTATGATAGCTTTATCGAATTCATCGTTGGTTATTACTTTCCTGCCTTTTCTTATTGCCATAAGTGCCGACTCGTTTACTATATTTGCGAGATGTGCTCCGCTGAGTCCGTTTGTCTTTTCTACTATCTTTTGTATATCGAGATTTTTGGATACGGGTTTACCCTGAATATGATGATTTAAAATTTCTTTTCTCGTTATACTCGAAGGATTGCCCACATAAATATGTCTGTCAAATCTTCCAGGTCTTAAAAGTGCGCTGTCCAGCATATCCATCCTGTTTGTCGCCGCCATTACGACGACCCCCGTGTTTTCGCTGAAACCGTCAAGCTCTATTAAAAACTGATTTAATGTCTGGTCTCTCTCGGAATTATTATCGGTGCTTCGGCTTACTCCGATTGCATCAAGTTCATCTATAAAAATTATCGCAGGGGCTTTTTTTCTCGCTTTATCGAATAAAGCTCTTATCCTGCTTGCACCTATACCTACAAACTTTTCAATGAATTCACTTCCCGAAGCATACATGAACGTAGCTCCGCATTCCCCTGCCAAAGCTTTTGCTATAAGAGTTTTCCCTGTTCCGGGAGGTCCGTAAAGGAGTACTCCGCTGGGTATTTTCGCTCCGAACTTTTTATACTTTGCAGGCTTTGTCAAAAAGTCGCTTATTTCCAAAAGTTCTTCTTTTATTTCATCTAAACCCGCAACATTTGTAAAGTTTATATCGCTTTTTATGACCGCAGGATCTTCCGGTCTGTTACCCATAAATTTTATATATGAATTCTTCATCTTTGTCCCCCAATTTCATGTGCTAATGATATTATTGTTAACATTTTTGATTTTTATACTACTATGAAAAAAAATATTTTTTATTTATATTATGTGGTATAATAATATAAAAGCAGGAGGTTTTAATATGAACAAAGACGATTTATTAAACAAAGCAAGTGAATTTTTGGGAGAAGCAACAGAAAAAGCGAGACAATTTTCTTCGGAAGCTTTAGAAGCATCCAAGAGCTTTGCGGAAAGTGCAAAGAAAACAATTCAAGCAGAAAAATTGGATTATGAAATTTCAAGAAAATACAGAGAAATCGGTAAACTTGTATATTCAGCATATGAAGAAGAAGGTTCTTATGAACATGTGGCTGACGAACTATGTGAAGAAATAAACGCTTTATTCGATCAAATCATAGCAATCAAACTCGGAGAAGATGCCGATGTGAGCGATGAAGAAAAAGAAGGCATCATCGAAGAAGTTAATGATATAATCGAAGAAGATAACGAGGACGAAGAATAAAAATCAAAAGACGAGAAAATCTCGTCTTTTTTTTATTTTAATAAAGGGTTTCATCTGCCTTTATCAAATTAGGACATTTATAGTCTCCCCTGTTCATATGACATTTAGGCTTGCAGTGATAACAATAATTTATAGGTATGTCGTTCTTTGCCTTATACGCCCACTGATAGTCAGCAATAAGTTCTCTTCCTATAGCGGTAAAATCCGCATAGTTATTTTTTAGCAGATATTCTGCTCTTTCGGGAGTAGAAATCATATTAACGGCTATAACGGGAACGTCTACGGCTTCTTTGATAAGCTTAGCGGAATATACGCTGTAATTGAAATCGGGATTATCGGTTTTGAGTGTTACGTCTTCTTTGTTTGCATATGAAATATCGAGTACATCCACCCCCGCTTCTATAAGCATCTTCGCTCCTTTTATCCCGCTTTCTATATCGGGAACGCATGGTCCGTATCTATAGTATATAGGCATGTCTTCCCCTACGGCTTCTCTCACCGCTTTTATTACTTCTATCGGAAATCTAAACCTGTTCTCTAAACTTCCTCCGTACTCATCTGTCCTCTTATTGTAATTCGGCGCAGTAAATTCACATAACAAATATCCGTGAGCTCCGTGAAGTTCCACCGCTTTAAATCCCGCTTTCTTCGCTCTTAACGCCGCATTTACAAAATATTCTTTTACCTTGATAAGTTCTTCCTTTTTTACTTCCCTGCTTCCCTCGTAGTCAGGATGTGCACTGGCACCGTAAGGATGTTCGCTCAGTTTCCCCGCGGCTCTTACTCCGGGATTATGAAGCTGTATCACAGAGAAACAGTCGTTGTCGTTAATGACTTTTGCGATTTTTGACAGTCCCTCTACGAATTTATCATCCCATATACCAAGCTGATAGAATGGTCTTTGCGATTTATCCGTAGCGGCTGCTTCCACGATTATCGTTCCTATTTCGCTTTTCGCTCTCTTTTCATAATATGATACGTGCTTATCCGTAACATATCCGTCTTCCTTTGCCAGCATAAAAGTGACCATAGGCGGCATTACTATCCTATTCTTTATCTTATTCCCTTTTATTTCATATCCATCAAATAACATCATTTATTCTCCTTTGATGATTTAATAATAACTTTTATAAATATTGAATTTCTATGTTTTATAACCTATTCGTAAAATTTCAAAAACTTATATCAAATTTACTTTTATATTTTTAAAACAGATTTGAATCAGCATTCATTTTACATTTGTAATTTCCTATAATACAAATATATAAATTATTTGTGATTAAATTTTCTTTTACATTAGGAACTTAAAATATATTGTTAAAAATAATAACCATAATTTAAAACAAACCTTGTTCTAATATATACAAAACCATAATGATATAATTTTAGCTTTAAATATATTAACTATATTGATTTTTCAGTAATCAAACTTAATACAAAGTATCCCCCGTCTTTATAAGGTTGGGACATTTATTGTCTCCTCCGTTCAAACGACATTTCGGCTTGCAGTGATAACAATAATTTATAGGTATATCGTTCTTTGCCTTATATGCCCACTGATAGTCGGAAAGAAGTTCTCTTCCTATGGCGGTGAAATCCGCATATCCTTCCTTTAAAAGTTTCTCGGCTCTCTCTGGTGTAGATATCCTGTTTACGCAGATAACGGGAATATCCGCATTTTCCTTTATTATTTTTGCACTTGATGTAACCGAGTTGAACTCGTGTTCTTTATCTTCCAAAGATGTTGAAGCATCGAAAGCAGAAGATATATTTAAGACATCCACGCCCGCGTTTACAAGCATATTCGCTCCCTTGATAACATCATCTATATCTTCCATATTAACTCCCATCCTGTAATAAATAGGATAATCCTCTCCAACAGCTTCCCTTACCGCTTTTGTGACCTCGATAGGAAAACGGTATCTGTCTTCCAAGTTTTCAAATCCGTACTCATCGGTCCTATTATTGTATTTTTTTAGAGTGAATTCACATAACAAATATCCGTGAGCACCGTGAAGTTCCACAGCTTTAAATCCGGCTTCTTTCGCCCTTACCGCCGCATTTACAAAGTCATTTACTGATTTTTTGATATCATCTTTTGACATCTGTCTGCCGTATCCCTCCAAAGGACTAGGACCGTAAGGACACTCTTCCATCTTTGCCTTTATTCCCGCATTATGAAGCTGAATTACGGAAAATGCTCCGTTATCGTTTATGGCACCTGCAAGCTTTTTAAGCCCCGGGATAAACTTATCGTCCCATATCCCGATTTGGTTCCATGCCTTTTGATTACCGTCTACACCGCTTGCCTCAACTATAATGGTACCTACTTCGTTCTTTGCTCTCTTTTCGTAGTAAGATATATGCCTATCATCTATAAAGCCGTCTGACCTAACGAGAGAATATGTAACCATCGGAGACATCACTATCCTGTTTTTTATAACGTTTCCTTTAAGTGTAAAACTATCAAATAACATTTTAACACCTCCCAATATAATGATTATATCATAATATTTATAATATTGAACATTTAAGACCTATCTGAAATATATATTTAAACCAAAGAAAGTATTATGAGTAAGGTTTCATATTAAAATATAGAAGTAAAAATATTTATTGATTTTAGCGGTAAAATAATATTTGTTTATAAAATCATCTGATAAATGAAATCATAATATCAATCATTCGTTTTCTGTGATTAAAATAATATATACTAATCTTTTATTAACACTTAATTTTCTTTACCGATTATAAGTAAATAACTTTAAATAAAGCATTGTATGTCTCATATCTTATTCATTTTAAATTTGCATACCAAATCTTCTTCCCCAATACATAATTCCTTACAAAAACCGACTTAAAGCATAAGAATAATAAATCCTACTTTATGCGATTATTTTATTGGCTTATGTGTTACCACAGTATATAATATATGTATTACCAAAAGCGAGGTGATTACTTTAATGGTAAAAAAAATGGGTAGACCTACAGATAACCCCAGGACTTATAATACCAGGATAAGGATGAATGAAGACGAAGTAAGAGTGTTGACTATATGTGCCGATAAGCTTGGCATGACACGTTCGGATGTATTAAGGCTAGGATTATCAATGGTTTACGAAGAAATAATAAAAAAATAAAAAGACAGCCCACCCTGCCATACCAAGCAATTATGTGGACTGTCACCCCTAACGGAGTATGTAAATATTATACACTGCATACTTCTGTTTGGCAAGGATAAAAACGGAGGTATATTTTTTATGAAATACAAATACATTGAATTCACATTAGATAGAGAAATAAAAGAAAAACTGGACAGATACTGCAAAGAAAATGACTTGACCATAGAAGAAACGGTAAATCTTGCCATCACAAAACTGGAAGATTTATATTTAAACGGTTCGGAGGGGAAAAATGATTGACGATATATTCGGCTAAATATATAGGAAATTCTGCCCTAACGATAGTAATTTTAAAGCGGAACATACACCAAAGAATATCAGAATGGAAAAATCAAACTTAACAGAGCATTTGAGAGAAATCATAACAAAAGAACGATATGTTTAAATTGAAGATACCATAAACAAATACGCCTATTTGATAGAAGAAGCATTTTTCATACAGGGATACAAAGAATCAATAAAAGATTTAAAAAAAATCTAGAAAAAGATAATATTATTAGTTTAGATATAAAAAACTTATGAGAGATACTAACTTTGTATCCCTGTTTTCTTAATCATATATTCATAAATTTTAATATTCAAAGTGTATTATATAACTATAACGATAAAACCTATTTATTATATATTTGATATAAGTCAATTAAAATTATAATAAATTAGTTATAAATAGTATTAAAAATCAAAATATAATATTATTAATTACTAACTTTTAACACAAAAAGCTTGACTAACAGGGATTTTACGGTTATACTATTTAAGTCAAACAAAGTAGAAGAATTGCTTCTCACCAAACAAACGTGGATTTAGTTTGGTAAATATATTGCAAATTAATTGTAGTGATATATTTAGGTAGCAGTTCTATGCTATCTATTTTTTTAATCATGGAGGTATAATTCGATTAAAGATTTTCAAATTAACGAACAAATCAGAGACAGAGAAGTAAGAGTTGTCGCTGATGATGGTTCTATGCTTGGTATTATGTCTGCTGAAGAAGCTTTGAAACAAGCCGATCAGAGAAACTTGGATTTAGTTAAAGTTTCCCCTGAAGCTAAACCGCCGGTTTGTAAAATTCTTGACTACGGAAAGTTCAAATACGAACAAAACAGAAAAGAAAAAGAAAACAAGAAAAACCAAAAGGTTGTAAACATCAAAGAAATCAGGACTTCAGTTAGAGTACAGGATCATGACTTGGAAGTAAAAGCCAAGAACTGCCGTAAATTCTTATCAGCGGGAGACAAAGTTAAAGTTTCCGTTAGGTTCAGAGGCAGAGAAATGGCATATGTAAACAGAGGTAAAGAAGTACTCTTAAAATTTGCTTCTATGGTTGATGAAGTAGGAACAATAGAAACTAAGCCTAAGCTTGAAGGACGTAACTATACTATGACTTTAAGCCCAATAAAAGGTAAAGAAAAAAAATAGCAGGAAGGAACGGATTTAAAATGCCTAAAATGAAATCGCACAGAGGTGCATCTAAAAGATTTAAAAGAAAAAAATCTGGTGTTATCAAAAGAAAGAAAGCTTTCAGAAATCATATTCTAAACAAAAAAACAACTAAGAGAAAAAGAAAATTAAGAAAGGGTGGCTACGTTTCTGCAGCTGACCAAAAGACAATCAGCTACATTATCGTTAAGTAGTTAAAAGGTGATGATATATGGCTAGAGTAAAGAGAAGTTTAAATAGTAAAAAGAAACATAAAAAAGTTTTAAAACTTGCTAAAGGTTATTACGGAGCAAAATCTAAATTATACAGACCTGCAAACGAAGCTGTAATGAGAGCTTTAAGAAGTTCTTATGCAGGAAGAAAACAAAAGAAGAGAGATTTTAGAAAACTTTGGATAACAAGAATCAACGCAGCGGCAAGAATGAACGATATGTCTTATTCAAGATTCATAAACGGTCTTAAAAACGCTAACGTTGAAATCGACAGAAAAATGTTAGCTGACATCGCTATGAATGACGAAGCTGCATTCGCTAAATTAGTGGAAGTTGCTAAAGGCGCACTATAAAATTCAAAGACATGACTTCGGTTGTGTCTTTTTTTATTTCAAAGAACCTTTTAATCACATATTTATTTGGTTAAAAAAGTCTTAAGATAATATTAAACTTCGATTTTAAAGTTGAGTTTATATATTATTTATTGTATCATGTTAAAGTATTATGAGAGAAAGAGGTAAAGTTTGAGTTATAAAAACAAAAAAGTAAATTGGTTTTGTCTATCGATTTTAGTTATATATATAATAATAGTTTTCTCCATGACTCTCGTTCCTTATATGGGCGAATACACATATGAAAGAAACTATAATTTGATCCCCTTTGCGAGTATTAAAAGTTATTTTGAAAGCCTTAGATATAACGGCTTTTTCAGCGGAGGACAGCCGAGCATGGTCGCATTTATAAACCTGTTTGGGAATATAGGTCTCCTTCTTCCCTACGGATTTTTGCTCCCTCTAGCCTTTCCGGGAAAGATAACTTTTAAAAAGACGGTCTTTACCGCATTTTTAATGACTACTTTTATAGAAGTTTCACAGTTCTTATTCCTTGTAAGCAGAAGAGCCGATATAGACGATGTGATATTCAATACACTCAGTGCGGTGATTGGGTATATTTTATACTTCATAATATGCCACAGACATTATAAATATTATAAGAAACATAAACCGAACGGTAAATATTTTTCATAAGAGGTACATATGGCAGAAACACTCTACACCCTACATTTCAATTACTCTTATATCCCGATATTATTGATACCTCTTATTGTATCAATTGGATTTTTTACTTTCAATAGGTGGTATACAAGGCAAAACTCGGGAGTAAATGAACCCCGCAATAAGCTACATAAAAAGTATATAGCAAATAATATACTCACAAAAGCGGTAGGCTTGATCACGTTTATATTATTTATTTATACATCTGCGGGTTATCTGATAGACTACTTTGACTTAAAAGAAAAATATGAAACCGATAATTATAAAACAATAAGCGGATATGTAGAAAGATTTCATGCACTAAAAAAAGAAGGACACGACAGCGAACATTTTTATATAGATGATATTTATTTTGAATATTCAAACAGAGAAATGATGAGCGGATATAATATCCCTCTATATAAAAACGGAGCGATAAAAATTAACGGTCAATATTTGATTATAAAATACGTCACATATGAAAACGGAGAAAATGTGATAATTGAAATAAAAGAAGATAAAATCAAGGAGATGAAGAATGAATAAATTAAAATTCAGATTTGCAGAACCGAAAGACACAAAGTTAATACTTACATTCATAAAAGAACTTGCGGTATACGAAAATATGCTGGATGAAGTAGTGGCAGATGAAGAAACTTTGAACAAATGGCTGTTCGAAAAGAAAAAAGCCGAGGTAATAATCGGAGAAGTGGAAAACGAACCCATTGGATTTGCATTATTCTTCCATAATTTTTCTACATTCCTTGGTAAAAGCGGAATATACTTGGAAGACTTATACATAAGAGAAGAATATAGGAAAAACGGTTACGGCAAAGGTTTTCTAAAGAAATTAGCTCAGATCGCAAAGGAAAGAGACTGCGGGAGACTTGAATGGTCCTGTCTTGACTGGAACAAACCGAGCATCGATTTTTATCTTTCATTGGGAGCGGAACCTATGGACGAATGGACGGTTTACAGACTGACGAGAGAAAAAATAGACAGACTGGCGAAATAAGAAAAGATACTTACTATTAGTAAGTATCTTTTTTGTTATATATATTATTTAAACTATCTATCAAATTTCCGATATTTATAGGTTTGCTTATATGAGCGTTCATACCAAAGCTTATACTCTTTTCAATATCATCTTCGAAAGCATTTGCACTTATAGCGATTATTATGACTTCTTTTGCGTCTTTCCTGTCAAGGCCCCTTATTATTTCAGTCGCTTGATAACCGTCCATTACAGGCATTCGTATATCCATGAATATTATATCGAAATCATATGGCTTGGATTTTTCAAAGGCTTCAACTCCCTCTTCACCGTTTACGGCACAAGTGACTTTGCAGCCCTGCAATATAAGAAGCTCCCTTAATATTTCCATATTAAGTTCATTGTCTTCTACTATAAGGACGTTTTTGCCCTTTAAAATATCTTCGTTTTTATAATTTATATCCTCAAAGTTCAAGTCTATATTATCCATTCCGTATAAAACATCTATTATGGAAGATATAAACATAGGTTTATTTATAAAAGCATCGGCTCTTTCCCACTTCTTATCATCCATTATATCGATGGTATCATATGAAGAAACGATGATTTTTATATCGTTCTCAGCAGTATCTTTTATATCATCAATGACCTTAGATGCACTCATATCGTTTAAATCATCATAGATCATACATATATCATATTTGCTTGGGTTTTCCTTTATTTCTTTAATACCGCATTCTCCGCTTCCGATGCACTTATAATCTATTTTCATGGTTTCGAATATATAAGCCATCCTATCCAGAGTTTCCGGCATACTGTCTATCAAAAGTATATTCAGTTTTTTATTCATAAAAATATCTATGTTCGGCTCCGGTATTCTGGTAAAAGGCAAATCTACGGTAAAGGTACTTCCCTTTCCCACTTCGCTTTTGAGAGAAATATTACCGCCGAGCATTTGTGTAAACCTCTTTGCGATAGGAAGCCCAAGCCCCGTCCCTCCGTAGTTATAAGAAACGGAAGCATCTTCTTGTTCGAAAGGATTAAATATTTTATCAAAGTTTTTCTTTTCTATACCCACCCCGGTATCAGATACCTCAAACCTTATCCAAACCTTATTATCTTCTTCTTTTAATAAGCTTATCCTGTTTGTTATTTCCCCGCCTTTATCGGTGAATTTAACGGCATTTGAAAGTAAATTTACTATTATCTGATTTGTATGAAGATAATCTCCTTTTACATATGAAGGTATATTCCCGATAAGTACACTCTTAAACTTTATGCCCTTTTCTTTTGCCTGCGAAAAGAAAAGGCTGACGGTGGATTCAACAAAATTCCTAAATCCGAATTTTTTATTCTTAATTTCGACTTTTCCGCTTTCTATTTTCGACATATCCAATATATCGTTTATCAAAACAAGCAAATGTTTCGAAGAAGCGGAAATTTTATTCACGCAGTCTATTTCTTTTGATTTGTTGTTAATATTTTCTCTTGCCAAAGTGACCATACCTATTATACCGTTCAGAGGAGTTCTTATTTCATGAGACATCCTCGATAAAAAATCACTTTTTGCTTCATTCGCTTTCTCTGCCTTTTCAAGTGCATTCTTTAAGCTTTCCTGCATCAATACTTGATCGGTTTCATCGCTGTAAACAGTAAGCCATACATCTTCTCCGTCGGCATCTACATAATTAACCGACATCTTGATTTTTAGGACCTCACCGGAAATAGGATGATGATAATCAAAGGTATACTCCCAGTCTTCTTTATCCGTACTTTTTTGTATTTTACTTATCTCTTCCCTGTCTTTTTCATCTATATTTCTTATTATCAAATCATATCCGTTCAATAGCTTTTCATGCTTTATTCCAAAGAGCTTCTCCGAACTCTCGGATATGAAATTTTCGTTAGGGTCATTTAAATTATGAAGGAAAAGACCCTGAGCGATGTTCTTTGATATAGTGTCAAATATGGAGTTTTTATAATTTATTATTTTATTCTTTTTATTCAAAGATATTTGATATGCTATCAGTCCCAAAATAATTATAAGGAACATAATAATAGATATAGACTCAGAAATGTTTTTTATATCATTTGCATTCATATAAAAGCTATGTATTTTTATATCGACCTTATTTTGTATTTTTACTACAAGAGTGTCGATTTTATCAAAATAAGGATTTACGTTATCCGTCATATACTTATTTATTTCTTTATACTTATAATTTTCATCTGACGCATTTTTTAAAAGGATATTTTCATTTTTCTTTAACTCACGGAAATTATTGTAAAGTTTTCTGACGTTACCGTCATTGGCATCAAAGAAACTTCTTAAGTTCAAAAATTCGCCTTCGACACTAGCATAAATATTTTCAATATCTTTACTTATATGTTTTATATTATCTTTTGTACTGTTGAATTTCAAATTTTCATTATATACTTTTAGCTTATCTATCTCCGCATTTACTTTATCCGTAGAAACAAGAACTTCGTAAGGTCTTCTGACTATCAAGTCTACCTGATCCATAAGTTTATTCATGTTGAACATGATTATATAGAAATAAAGAGCTAAGAAAAAAATCAATACCCCCCATAGAAAAATGATTTTTTTATTATCTCTTAAGCTTTTCTTTATATACTTCTTATCGCTGATTTTCATTAAAAAATGCCTCTTTTATGTAATATATATCATTTTAACATAAATACGTTAACATTAAAACTTGAAACTATATTAAATACTTTTTTTGAATTTATACTCAAACAATATTATACTACCAATATTAAATAATTGCAAAACAAAAAAGAGCATAGTAAAATGCTCTTTTTTGTTTTTTAACTAAACTGCGCACCCAGTTTATCATATATCTCATCCATATTTATAGGTTTACCTATGTGGTCATTCATACCGCTTTCAATACTCTTTCTAACGTCACTTTCGAATACATTTGCCGACATTGCGACAATGGAAACAGTCTTGGCATCTCTTCTGTCAAGCTTCCTTATCTCTTTCGTCGCTTCATAGCCGTTCATAACCGGCATTTGGATATCCATAAGAATCAAGTCGTAATATCCCTCTTTAGAACCTGCAAACATATCGACGGCTTCTTTTCCGTCTTTTGCTTTTTCAACTTCGGCACCGTTCATTATCATAAGTTCCGAGGCTATTTCAAGATTGAGGTCATTATCTTCCGCAATTAAAATTCGTTTTCCAGCAAAGACATTTCCAGCAAAGCCGTCTTTCATGACTTCATAAGTTTCATTATGGTTCTTTGCGTTTTCAATGGCTTCAACGATAGTGGATTCGAATAAAGGTTTGTTTATAACTCCGTTTGCCCCTACTCTCAAAGCTTCTTCTCTTATTTCTTCCACATCATAAGCTGTTATGAGTATTACGAGGATATCTTTATCCTCTGCAATTTCCCTTATCCTTCTTGTAGTTTCGATACCGTCTATATAAGGCATTTTCCAGTCGATAAGACACACATCGAATTTATCATTTTCTTTTATGGACTCTTCTATTTTCTTTATTGCATCAAATCCGTTATCTACCCAGTCGGCATTTAATCCGATTTTATTTAAAA
Organism: Anaerofustis stercorihominis DSM 17244; assembly: GCF_000154825.1. NCBI lineage: Bacteria > Bacillati > Bacillota > Clostridia > Eubacteriales > Eubacteriaceae > Anaerofustis > Anaerofustis stercorihominis. The sequence continues at coordinate 566,374 of NZ_DS560015.1, forward strand.
GAGATTTTGTATTTGTACAAGTTTCGATATCATCATCCACAACGAGTACATTCAAATTCCCCAAATCCGATTTTCTTATAGGTTTTTGGTCAAGGACTTTTTTAAAAGGTATTTGGACTATAAAATCACTTCCCTCGCCCTCTTTGCTTTGTACACTTATTTCTCCTCCCATAAGATGAGCAAAACGTTTAGAAATAGAAAGTCCGAGCCCCGTTCCTCCGTAGCGTTTCGTTATACTGTCATCTTCCTGCTCAAAGGCATTGAAAATCTTATCCGCATTCTCTTTTTTGATACCGCAGCCGTTGTCAATGACTTCAAACTTAAGTATGTCTTCATCAGTACTGCTTTTTACCAATGTTATTTTAAATTTAATCTTTCCGTTATCAGGAGTAAATTTAAGCGCATTTGAAAGCAGGTTACCCAAAATTTGATTTAATCTCAAAGAATCGCCATTGAGCTGTTCGGGGATATCGCCGATCAAAATCGTTTCATAATCTATGTTTCTGGCTTTTGCCTGAGTAAAATAAATAGAAGTTATGGACTCGATAAATACTCTGAAATTGAACTTCTCATTCTTTATTTCAACTTTGCCGCTCTCGATTTTAGCCATATCCAAAACATCATTTACAAGGACAAGGAGATGCTTATTTTATTGAGGCAGTCAAGTTCTTTTTTTTCGTCTTTAATATTTTGTATGGCGATCAAAGTCATTCCCGTGATACCGTTAAGAGGTGTCCTTATTTCATGAGACATCCTAGATAAGAATTCACTCTTTGCGATACTCGCTCTTTCTGCATTGTCAAGTGCATTTTCGAGTTTTCTCTGCATATTTTTTCTTTCCGTTTCATCGGTGAATACTGTGATCACAACGGGGATATCCTTATCCCGTACGTAGTAATATTCGAGAAGTATGTTTTTCTTTTCATTTGTATTGGGATTTGTATAAATAAAAGAATAACTCCAATTCGAATCAACATTCTTCTCAGATAAGTCTTTAAGATATTCTATCTCTTCATTATTTATATATTCGCTGATCACACCAAAATCAGAAGATAATAATTCACGACCATCGAAACCCAATATATTTTTTATATTATCGGATATGTAATCATCTTCTTCATTTTTAAGATTTTTTATATAAAAAGCATTGTCTATATTTTTTGAGACTATATCGAAAAGCTTATTTTTGTAATTGATAAGTTCATGCTGCTTTGAAATAAAATATTGATAAACCGCTACTGCTACTAAAGTCAATATCAGCACAACTATCGATAAAAAAACAGAGACATTTTTATTATATATGGCGGTTTCGGTGATTTTATTAAATTTATTTTCCGCAGAGACCAAAATATTATCATTTAAATCTTCCATTTTTGAATAAAGCGAATTTAAATTTTTATTTTGAAAAGCTTCCATTTCTTCGTAGCTTCTGTCTCCGGTTTTACCATAATCAATGACCGCAATGTGTTCCTTTTTTATTTTGGAAAAAATATTATAGAGTTCGGCTGCTTTACCTTTTGAAATAAGAGTCTTTTCTTCTATTTCCTTTATACTTTTTTCAAGTTTGGGATAAAGACTTTCCATGGATTTTTCCATCCTTGAAGTTTCCGCATTATTATTGTTATATAAAAGCTTTTCGGAGTGTATCCTCATTTCTTTTATATAGGTTTCAACATCACCCGAAGCTATGATGACTTTCAGGGGATGTTCCCGCATACTCTCGACCTGATTAATAATCTTATTGGAATTAATTAGATTGGAAACGAAAAGAACAATAACAAATAAAACCACAGCAAGCCCTGCGATCCATGTTATCTTTCCGTTTGATATTCTCTTTTTTCTATCCACACCTATTGTCCTCTTTCATAATAATACTTTAAACCACATATTATACTAATATATTCATTATAGCCTCTTTATTCTATATTGTAAATCATAAAAAATTATTTCTAAAGTATATTTATAAATAAAAAAGAGCAGTATGTAACTGCTCTTTTTTTATATGCTAAATACTTTTTTCTTCTATTTCTTTTACTGCTTTATTTATAAACTCGTCTACACTCATTGCACCGAGGTCTTCCCCGTCTTTTCTTGCACGAACGGATATGACGCCATTTTCCATATCTCTGTCCCCGGCGATTATCATATAAGGAACCTTTTCAAGCTGAGCTTCTCTTATCTTATATCCCATTTTTTCGCTTCTGTCGTCTATTTCACATCTGATACCCTTTTGTTCAAGCTTATCTTTGATACCTTTTACATATTCAAGATTTCTGTCCGTAATAGGAATAAGTTTAGCCTGAACGGGAGCTAACCATAACGGGAATGCACCAGCAAAATGTTCCGTTAAGATACCTATGAAACGTTCTATGGAACCGAAGATAACTCTGTGTATCATAACAGGTCTGTGTTTTTCGCCGTCATGACCGATATAAGTAAGGTCAAATCTTTGAGGCATTTGGAAGTCAAGCTGTATAGTACCGCACTGCCATGTCCTTCCCAGACAGTCTTCCAAGTGGAAGTCCAGTTTCGGTCCGTAGAATGCACCGTCGCCTTCGTTTACCACATAGTCCATACCCTTTTCTTCCATAGCTTCTCTTAGAGCTTCCGTAGCCATGTTCCAGTCTTCGTCCGAACCCATCGAATCGTCGGGTCTTGTTGAAAGTTCAACGTGATATTTAAATCCGAACATATTATATACATAATCGATAAAGTCGATAACACCTATAACTTCTTCTTTGATTTGTTCGGGAAGCATGAATATATGAGCATCGTCCTGAGTAAAAGTCCTTACTCTCATAAGACCGTGAAGTGCACCGGATAACTCGTGACGATGTACCTGACCCATTTCCCCTATCCTTAGAGGTAAATCTCTGTACGACCACATCTTTCTTTTATAAACAAGCATAGAGCCTGGACAGTTCATAGGCTTGATTGCATAGTCGTTATCGTCTATCCTAGTAAAGTACATGTTGTCTTTATAATGATCCCAATGTCCGGAAGTATGCCAAAGCTGTTCGTTTAATATAAGAGGAGTCTTGATTTCCTGATATCCTCTTTTTCTGTGTTCTTCTCTCCAAAAGTTTTCAAGCTCGTTTCTTATAACCATTCCTTTCGGAAGGAAGAACGGGAAGCCCGGACCTTCTTCGCAGATCATGAATAAGTCCATATCTTTGCCGATTTTTCTGTGGTCTCTCTTCTTTGCCTCTTCAAGCATAGCAAGGTATTCTTCGAGGAGTTTTGCTTTAGGGAATGAAATCCCATATACCCTTTGAAGCATTTTTTTGTTGCTGTCCCCTCTCCAGTATGCACCTGTCGTAGAAAGGAGCTTTATCGCCTTTACCGGCTTTGTGTTAAGTAAATGAGGTCCCGCACAAAGGTCGGTAAACTCTCCTTGTTTATAGAAAGAAATTATGCTGTCTTCGGGTAAATCTTCTATCAATTCCACTTTATAATCTTCATTTGCCTCTTTTTCAAATCCGATAGCTTCTTTTCTTGGTAAAACGAATTTTTCGATAGATAAGTTTTCCTTAACTATTTTCTTCATTTCAGCTTCGATTTTTTCAAGGTCATTTTCCGTTATGGGAGTTTCTATATCGAAGTCATAGTAAAATCCGTTATCTATACTCGGTCCTATGGCAAGTTTTACTTTGTCGCCGTAAAGTCTCTTAACAGCCTGAGCCAATATATGACTGGTCGTATGCCAGAATGCTTTTTTACCCTCAAGGTCATCGAATTTATAAAATACGATACTTGCGTCTTTATCTAAAGTGGTTCTTATATCCACGATTTCGTCATTAACTTTTGCGCATAAAACGTCTCTTTTAAGTGCGGGAGATATACTTTCGGCAATATCCAAAACGCTTACGCCGTTTTCAAATTCTTTTATGTTTCCGTCCGGAAATGTTACTTTTATCATTTTATTTCCTCCTTTTATTAGGAAAGATTAATACCCTTACCTAACAAAAAAGTATATCAAAATATGCTGTTAAAGTCAATATAAAGGGGTTTTAAGGTTTCGCCATATGACCTTACATTCTGTAGGGTTCCACCCTACGACCCGCCATTTTTTGCTTGTCCAAAGAATGGAAGAAACGACCCCGCTGGGCGCGGTGCCTTACTACGCTTCTTGATTTTCTAAGTAATGCTGCCCGCATTCCTTGAAAAAGAAGCTACCCCTACCATTTTATAAAAAAGATATAACTTAAAAAAATAAAAGCCTTATATGATTTATTCTCTGAAAATCCCCAGTAAGATACATTATAAATTTATTTTAAAGTGTTTAATACGCCTATTTATACATTAAATAAACTATTTATTTATAAAATATTCTTTAATATCTAACCTTTTTATTCTTAGTTATAAATACAAAGAAAATTTATCTGAAAAATCTTCATTTCCTTTATTTCAGCTCAACTTTTTTTAATAATTAAGATTATCAATCAATATTTTTCGTTCTTCTTTTGTACAGTCTTTAAACAGTAAATCAATCTCCCTGATTGTTAGATACATAGACCTTTTTCCCAAATCCAAATCTAAAAGATCATCCAAACTTACATTTAAAACATTTGCAATATTTACTATAGTCTGGAGTGATGTCTTTTCATTTCCATTTTCTATGTGACTAAGGTGACTTACTGACAAGTTCACGTACTCTGCTAATTTTTCCTGTGTAACACCTTGTTTTTTTCTTTCCTCTTTTAACCTTTTTCCTAGTTTTCTATAGTCTATTTTCATTCACTGCACCATATTATTTGTTTAAATTATCATTTATAATTATTTTATCATTTTTCTTGAACAAAACAGGAATGTATACATTCCATTTCAAATATTATTTGAGAAATAAATGTATCCAAAGAAGGCTATTTCTAAAAACTATCCGTAAAACTTATATTTTACGGGGGCTTGGTAGCATTTTTCACAAGAAACACGGGAAGCATCTTCTATTGATTTGCTAATATGCCTAAAGCAACATTTATATGTTTCTTTATTATATACCGAAAATCTTTAAAACTGCTGATGTACTACCCTTACATAAAATGTTTATATTAAATCAAAGTCAACAACTCTCTCAGGTAATTTGCGGGTGAACGACTTCGGTAAGTTAAAGATCTTTTTTGCCGAAGGCTAAGCCGCCGCAGCTAGTGGAGCCCTTTATTCTAAATCTTTGGGCGAGCAAAGATTTAGCGGGGTGTAAGGGGCGGAGCCCCTAGATACTTGCTTTTAATAAAATGATTATTTATAATGAAACATATTAAATAAAACGGAGAGAAAAATGGATAAAAATAGGATAGATAAGCAGTTTGAATTTTTCAGAGAAATAGATAAAGAAAAGTTTATCGAAAGACAGACATATTTAACGGGCGCAAAGAGGAAGGAAAACGACGCAGAACACGCTTGGCATATGACTATAATGACTTTTTTACTGAGCGAATATGCAAACGAAGAAATAGACGTACTGAAGACGATAAAAATGTTACTCATTCACGATATAGTGGAAATAGATGCGGGAGACACTTTTGCCTACGACAAAGAGGGACAAAAAACACAAAGAGAGCGTGAAGAAAAAGCGGCAAAGAGGATTTTCGGACTTCTCCCTTCCGACCAAGGAGAAAAACTAATGGCTCTATGGGAAGAATTTGAAGAGGGAGAAACAAAGGAAGCAAGGTTTGCACATACAATGGACAATATCCAGCCTATGATGTTAAATGCTGCAAACGACGGCAAAAGCTGGCAGGAATGGGGAGTAAAACTCGAACAAATACTTAACAGAAACACAAACACAAATAAGGGTTCCGAAGTATTATGGGATTATGCATATAACAACTTCATTCTTCCAAATGTTGAAAAAGGCAGGATAAATGGTGAAGAATAATATAATTTTGATTATATAAAAATATTTATTATCATATACATTCATATTTCTTATAACTTATTTTTTAATATATACCAACAAAATAAGTTTCGTAATGTGATTTATTTAAAATAATCATAGGCTAATTGTTATAATACTTATTTTATCTTAATCATATTTTAAATAAGTTAAGATACGATTATATTTTATTAATATATATAATTTACGGTAAAAAAAGTTAAATGATTAAAATATATAATTTTAAAATCCCAAGCTAATTATATTATCAATAAAAATAATAAATCAAATAATGTATAAATAAGACCTATCCAGTCATTATTTATATCAAGTAACAGATTTACTCAATAATCTTTGTTTTTTATTGAAAATAAAGAGAAATATTGTTATTATTAATAATTATAGTAAAAGCATAAAATCAAATTTAAATATATTCAGAGGTAGGACTATGTCAGAAGATAAAAAAACCATACTAAGCGGTATCCAATCCAGCGGAGAATTTACAATAGGAAATTATTTCGGAGCGATAAAGAACTGGGTAGAACGTCAGGACGATTATAACTGCATTTATTTCATAGCCGATATGCACGCAATAACAGTAAACCAAGTTCCGGCGGATTTAAGAAGAAGAAGTTTTGAATGTGCGGCAATGCTCCTTGCAAGCGGTATTGACCCTAAAAAATCTCTTTTATTCATTCAGTCTCACGTTCCCGCTCACGCAGAACTTCAGTGGATACTTAACTGTAACGCTCACATGGGAGAGCTTTCGAGAATGACTCAATATAAAGATAAATCCAAGAGTCAGGGAGAAAATATAAAAGTGGGACTATTCGACTATCCCGTACTAATGGCGGCGGATATACTTCTTTATCAGGCAGACCTCGTTCCCGTCGGAGACGACCAAAAACAGCATTTGGAACTTACAAGGACAATAGCCAACAGATTTAACAATAACTACTCTCCTACTTTCAAAGTTCCCGAAGGTTACTACGGAGAAAACGGAGCAAGGATAATGTCGCTTCAGGATCCTTTAAAGAAGATGTCAAAATCCGATGAAAATAAAAACGGATTTATTTCTATGATAGATAGTAAAGATGTGATAATGTCAAAATGCAAAAGAGCGGTAACGGACTCGGATATGAACATCATTTACGATAAAGAAAATAAACCAGGAGTATCAAACTTGCTTGAAATATACTCCTGTGCGGCAAATAAAACTATGGAAGAAGCGGTAAAAGATTTTGAGGGCAAAAACTACGCATACTTTAAAAATGCGGTGGGAGAAAGTATTGCAGACAGACTCTCTCCTATCCAAAACGAATTTGACAGACTATGCAAAGATAAGACTTACGTCAACGAAGTTTTGAAAGACAGCAGAGACAGTGCCTCTTATATAGCTAATAAGACACTCAGAAAAGTAAAGAAAAAAGTAGGTTTCTACAGCTTATAAAAAATAAAAGGAGTAAGTACGATTACTCCTTTTTTAATGGATAAAAATATGATGCAGAAACAAAAAAATACTAAGAAAACCAAATAAAAATGATTTTTTTTGTCTGAAATACTAAAAGACAAAGAAACCATGTACGATTATAAGCATGGTTTTAGTGTCAAAGAAGTAAAATTTAGATTAATAAACGGCTTTGCAGGTATGAAAATGACGGGTTCGGATTAATGGTCGCAAAAATTAACGAAGAAGGTAAATTCATAGGTCAGTGTGGTCTTACAATGCAGGATTATAAAGGCGAAAGCACATCTAATATAAGATAACTGTTTAATAATATTTTCAAAACAAGGAATAATTAAAAAAGCACAAAGAAATAATTGAAAATCTTTTTATGTATAAAATTTATTAAATTCAAATAGAGCCAAGATAGGATTATCCTATCGAACTATACAATATCCTCACCCAATAAGATTTTGGGCATCGTAGTAAGACAACGGTTCCATCTTTTATAAAATTTCTCCAATCCAAGCTTTGAAACTCGGGCATGAGTTTCTTCATCCTCCAGAGTCCAATGCAAAATATATGTAACTTTACCTACCCATTTAGTAAGACGGATAGGTGGTTCACCTTCCTTGACTGCATTAAAATCTTTTTGGCGGTGTGTACGTTTGATATACTTCACATCTATAACACCTCTCTGAGAAAGATAAAACTCGGCAACCTCTTTCATTAAAGTTTCTATTTCATCTTGTTTGTTGATTTTCGCTTCATAAATGCAGATTTCATTAAACATCAAAAGACCTCCTTTAAAAACATATAGCTATGTTTTCATTCTAGCATGAGCCATTTGGTAATGTCAAACAGCTCACTTAGTTACGTTACTTTATGTTAACTTATAACCATATTTGTTCACTTAATCACTATTACCCTTAAACGGGATGTATCAAAATGCTGATTTAACAGGATTTTGATTTGAAAAAATCAACTTATGACATCCGGATAATTATTGTTTTTTATTATATTACTTCGTTTTGTTGAAACAGAATATAACATTAACAATAAAGCAACTGATAATTGTAAAGATATTGATATTATATATAAAACTTTTTAATTATAATACTCCTATATTTTAGACTATTTCATACCTATAAACAAAATCATCCATATAAAAACCACTGCCTATATCATTTTTTTCTTCTCTAATTTTAACGAAACCAAAATGCTCATATACATTTATAACGGGATTATTCTTATTCACATTTAAAGTCACACCTTTAAGTCCACACATTCTTGCTTTATCTATAATAAAATCAAGCATTTCTTTTGAATACCCCTTCCCCCTGTTATCTTTACCTAGATAAAACTTGCTAAGATACATACATTCACCTTTAGGATAAAAAGCTATAAAGCCTATCCTTTCATTAAAATCATCCAAAACAAAATAATAGTCATATCCATCATTTAACTGTGAAGTGATAGATTTTACACTTTGAAATTTTTCTATCATATAATCGTTTTGTGAACTTCCTATTATAGGGTCAAAATATTCTTTTACTATATTTGAAGCAAATACCGAAAGCTCTTTTATCTTATCTTTTTCATTTATATTTATTTTATCGATTGTCATATTGTTCTCCGTATACTGTTTCATATCATAAATATTAATCAAAATAATATTTTAATTATACCATTCATGCGTTTATGTACTGATTTTTACTCCTTTTCGCTTATCCTTTCTTTAAGCATAAAGAAAAGCAATAATATTCCTACACCGACGAATATATGTCCTATACCGGCAATTCCCGATATCGCTGAAACAAGCGCCTTTGATATGTTCACATTTAACACTTGGATAACTCCATGAACGGCTAACATAACGGAAGTTATCAAAACACCCAAATTATAAATGATATAAAATATATTGAATTTCCCTAAGCTAATTATATCGAATTTATCATTCAATAGTAATATAACAAGGAACACGATCATGCCCAACATGAACAAATGTGCATGAACTTTTGAAAGCATGGTTACACCGGTAAATCCATTATATTTCGTAAACTCTCTGTAAAATACCCCGCCTATCATTGCAAGTATTGCATACATAAATGAAGTATTCAATAATCTTTTCATATTTTTACCTCCCTTAAATTATATTAAATAATTTTAACACTATTTAATATAAAATCAACAGATATAAAATTTAAAAAATCAAAAGTTACAATTTGAATAATTTTCCATTTTAGATTATTAAAATATAATTAAAAATATTGAAAAATCATAGTAAAAGATGTATAATTGTAACAAATGTTACCGAAATGCTAATATTTTTCTGGTATTATATAGAAAATTCATTAGTGAGGCAGCAAATCTGAATAAGGTGAAAAAATGGATTTAAAATTGATTGCCAAGTCTGAATTATTTAAAGGGATAGACGAAGTATCCATAGAAAAAATGCTTCATTGTTCCAATTCAAGGATAAAAGAATATTCAGCGGATGAAATCATATTTAATGAAGATGAAATATCCGATTACCTTTATGTTTTGTTAAAAGGCGAGGTAATGATAGTAAAAGATTATCCGTCGGGAAACAGGAATGTATTTTACGAAGTGGAAGACGGTGAGATTTTCGGAGATTTGTTTCATGGGTTGGATAACGCACTGAATTATTATGATGCAATTTCCACAAAGAAATCAAAAGTCATGATAATACCGTGGAACTTTTTCTTCAACGTATGTGAAAAAGCATGCGAATTTCATAAAATGCTCATAAAAAACATCATGCAGCTTCAGTCAGATAAATCTCTTACACTGATGAAAAAAATACATATTTTATCCGCAACGACCTTGGAAGAAAAAATAGCTCTTTATTTAATTCAAAGTATGAAAGACGATAAAAGAGTAACACTAAATATGACAAGAGAAGAAATGGCGGATTATTTCGGAGTGAAAAGACCTTCACTCTCGAGAAGTTTGATGAAAATGCAAAAAGACAATCTTATAAAAGTAGATAAAAAATATATCTTGGTCTTGAACCGGGAAAAACTTGAAGATTTATGTTTTTAAACAGAAAAGAAAGGATGATTTTTAGATTATGGAGAGTATCAGAAAAATAACCGAAGACTTATATTTTGTAGGAGCAAATGACAGAAGGATAGCACTTTTTGAAAACATTTATCCGGTAGACAGCGGAGTATCTTATAACTCATATTTACTTATGGATGAAAAAACCGTATTACTGGATACCGTAGACAAAAATGCAAGCAGTGAATTCTTAACAAACGTCAAAGCAGTGCTGAAAGACAGAAACCTTGATTATATCGTTGTAAACCACATGGAACCGGACCACTGTGCAATGATAGAAGAAATAGTGGAAAGATATCCCGATGTAAAAATAGTTGCAAATCAAAAAACAGTGAATATGATAAAACAGTTTTTTAACTTCGATATAGATTCAAGAGTAGTTTTGGTAAAGGAAAATGACACTTTGAACACAGGTAAACACACTCTTGCTTTCGTTATGGCACCTATGGTTCACTGGCCTGAAGTTATGGTTACTTATGATACCACGGATAAAATCTTATTCTCAGCCGATGCCTTCGGGACATTCGGAGCTATAGACGGTAATTTATACACCGATGAAGTCGATTACGAAAAAGACTGGCTCGATGAAAACAGAAGATATTTTACAAATATCGTAGGAAAGTATGGTCCTCAGGTCCAGGCTACATTAAAAAAAGCTTCTGCCCTTGATATAGAAATGATATGTCCTCTTCACGGTCACATTTGGAGAGATAAAAAAGACATAGAATTCATTTTGGATAAATATAATTTATGGAGCACTTATACTCCGGAAGAAAAATCGGTGGTAATAGCTTACGCATCGATCTACGGTCATACCGAAGTTGCTGCGAATATTTTGGCAAATACATTGGCAGATAAGGGAGTTAAAAACATAAAAGTATATGATGTATCAAAAACCGATCCTTCATATATAATCTCGGATGCCTTCAAGTATTCAACTCTTGTGTTCGCATCTATAACTTACAACAACGAAATATTCCCTAAAATGGAAGCTCTTCTTCACGAAGTGGCGGCTCACAATATTCAAAACAGGGATATTGCACTCATAGAAAACGGTTCATGGGGACCTTCGGCAAATAAAAAGATGAAAGCTATTTTGGAAAAACTCAAAAACTGTAATTTTATAGAAGAAGAAGTAACTATAAAATCAGCACTCAAAGAGGACAGCTTAAATAGTTTGAATAACTTAGCAGACCAAATAATAAAAAAGAGAGGTAAAAAAATCATGGAAGCAAAATTTTACAGATGTAACCACTGCGGAAACATAATCGTTTTCGCAAAAAATCAAGGAGTACCGGTAATGTGCTGCGGAGAAAAAATGGAAGAACTAAAAGCGGGAACAACAGATGCGGCAGTTGAAAAACATGTACCTGCAGTAAGCGTTGACGGTAATAAAGTAAGCGTACAAGTAGGAGATGTTATTCATCCTATGGAAGAAAAACATCACATTGAATTCATTTGGATAGAAACAAAAATGGGTCACCAAATCAAGAATTTAAAACCGGGTGACGAACCTAAAGCTGAATTTATTTTAGCAGACGGAGATGAACTTGTTGCTACATATGAATATTGTAATCTTCACGGATTATGGAAAAAATAATAATTAAAAAAAGGAGCATACAGCTCCTTTTTTATTGTTCTTCTTTATATTTGCATTCTTTATTTTTACAAAATAATTTTTTTGTCTTGCCTTTGCTTTCGTATAGAAGTTCTCCGCATTTCGGACAAATCTTCTTGGTAGGTTTCTGTGAAGAAGCAAAGTCGCAGTTCGGATAATTCTTACATCCGTAAAACACACTGCCCTTTTTGCTTTTCCTTTCAACGACCTGTCCGCCGCATTTCGGACACTCCGCATCTATTTCTTTTACGATAGGTTTTGTCGTCTTACAGTCGGGATAACCGCTGCACGCCATGAATTTGCCAAACCTTCCGTATTTGATGACCATAGGTTTCCCGCAGTTTTCACATACTTCATCGGTCTCTTCTTCCGGCAGTTTTATCCTTTCAATGTCTTTTACCTTATCCAGTTCCTTTTCAAGCCCTTTATAGAATTCCGCAATTACATCTTTCCATTTCTTGCTTCCCTCTTCTATATTATCCAAGGTACTTTCCATTTGAGCGGTAAAATCGACGTCGACTATATCTTCAAAGTTTTCTCTGAGAAGTTTATCCACCGCTTCTCCAATCATTGTAGGAGAAAATCTTCTTTGATTTACTTCAACGTAGCCTCTGTTCTTTATGGTATTTATTATCTGAGAATAAGTGGAAGGTCTTCCGATACCCTCTTCTTTAAGCACCTTTACAAGGCTCGCTTCATTGTATCTTGCGGGAGGCTGAGTGAACTTTTGGATAGGAGATAATTTCTTCAAATCGACTTCTTCACCCTCCGTAAGGAGCGGTATATTTTCATTTTCACCGTCTTTATCTTTTTTGCTTATAAAATCATATACTTCAAGATAGCCTTTGAACTTCACTCTTGAACCCGTAGAACGGAAAATATAATCGCCGTTTTCTATATCCACTCTTAAAGTGTCATAAACCGCAGGAGTCATGAGTGACGCCAAAAATCTGTTGTATATAAGTGTATACAATTTAAGCTGATCCTGGTTCAGTGACGTTTTGAGTTTATCGGGAGTCAGATTTACATCTGACGGTCTGATAGCCTCATGGGCGTCCTGTATCTTGCTGTTGGCTTTACCCTTAGGTCCCGTATATCCTAGGAATTCTTTACCGTATTTATCTATTATGAAGGCACTTCCGGCTTTTACGGCTTCTTCGGACAGTCTTGTAGAGTCGGTCCTTAAATAAGTGATAAGACCTATCTGACCTATCCCTTCGACTTCCACACCTTCGTAAAGCTGCTGAGCCAGCATCATAGTCTTGGAAATAGAGAAATTAAGTTTATTGTTTGCGTCCTGCTGCATCGAACTGGTTTCAAAAGGAGGAGGTGAATTTTTCTTCTTCGTACCTCTTTTGACCTCTTTTACGATATACTTATTTTCTTTTAAATCTCTTACTATTTTATCTGCGTCTTCTTTTGTCTTTACTTCGGCTTTTTTGCCTTTTATAAGAGCAAGCTTACTTAAAAACGCCTCTTTTGTATCTTTTTTATTGAAGATACCTTCCATAAGCCAATATTCTTCGCTTACGAAATTCCTTATTTCATTTTCTTTATCTACTATAAGTCTCATAGCAACGGACTGAACTCTTCCGGCACTTAGTCCCCTTAGTACTTTGCTCCATAGGACGGGACTTATTTTATAACCAACCAGCCTGTCGAGAACTCTTCTTGCTTGCTGTGCGTCCACGATATTCATATCTATGGTTCTTTTGTTTTTTATAGCATTCTTTATGGCAGAGGGAGTTATCTCCAAGAACTCCATCCTGTTTTTATCATTTAAATCAAGCCCCAAATAATTGGCAAGATGCCACGAAATGGCTTCCCCTTCTCTATCGTTATCAGTTGCGAGGATAACTTCATCGGCTTTTTTTGCGTCCGCTTTAAGCTTTTTAAGCCTTTCCCCCTGACCTCTTATAGTTTTATAATCCGGTTCGAAATCATTTTCTATATCTATTCCGAGCTTGGATTTGGGTAAATCGATCACATGTCCTTTAGACGCAACTACTTTGCAGTCTTTAGGCAAATATTTTTGTATTGTTTTCGCTTTAGCAGGCGATTCCACTATTACTAATCTATAAGACATCCCCTACTCCTTTCGATGATAAGTTATGCGCACTATCTACTGTTTTATGGTAAGATTTGCGCCTGTGCTAATAACAATACCTCTAATTTCCAACATTGTCAAGACAGAATTTATAAGATTTATTTCAAGCCCCAGATTTTCATTTATAAGATCCGCGGTGTTATTTCCGTCTAAAATCGCCTGACATATATTTCTTTCATCATCGGAAAGTTCGTATTTATCAAGGATATTTACTTCCTTTTTTATTTGCCTGAAAGACCTGTCCTCCTTCGCTTCTATTATATCAGTTATCCTTTCCATATTCGGTCTGTCGAGAACATAATATAAATCTTCCAAAACATCGTTTGCGCTTAAAATAAGCTTTGCACCGTCTTTTAAAAGAGAGTTGCTGCCTTCGCATAAGGCGGAAGTAATATTTCCCGGAACCGAGTAAACTTCTCTTCCCTGTTCGTTGGCATATCTTGCGGTTATCAGTGAACCGCTTTTATATGAAGCTTCTATCACGATCGTCCCGTGGGACAGTCCGCTTATAATTCTGTTTCTTGCGGGGAAATGATGGCTCAAAGGCTCCGTTCCCGGAAAGTACTCACTGATTACCATACCTCGCTCTATTATTTCATCGTAGAGCTTCGCATTTGATTTGGGATATATTTTATCTACTCCCGAACCAAGTACGGCTATGGTATCCCCAAACCCCTGAAGTGCACCCTTATGAGCATAAGTATCTATCCCCGCAGCCATACCGCTTACAACATCCAAACCTTTATTTGAAAATTCCCTTGCAAAATCCCTTGCGACCTGAATCCCGTAATTACTGGCTTTTCTCGTTCCCACAATGGAAATCATTGGGTTTTCTTCGACGAATAGGTTTTTACCTCTGTAAAACAGTATGGGAGGATAATCGTAAATTTCCTTTAGAGAATAAGGATAATATTTATCATCCATGGTAATGTAGTTGATACCCTCATTATACATCTTATCTATGAGCCTGTTAAATTTATTTAAATCCTTATCCATAGTGAGCCTTGTTGCGATATCGAGAGTTATTCCGCTGACCTTAGTATATTTATTTATATCATCATTCAAATATATCTCATCTATGGAACCGAAATAATCATATAAATTAATAGCTCTTTTTGCTCCGATATTTTGAATTGACATCAACCATAACCATTTTTCTATATTCATACTTAATCTCCTTTTATCCTATGTTTAAAGGATAAAACATTTTTTGACAAATTTCAACACTCTTAGAACATTTGGTCACAAACAGGACAATTATAGGTCACATAATATAAACGATGACAGTTTGATAATTTTTATAATAAAATATAAATGAAATATCCTATCCGCCTATGATAAAATATAAAAAAACAAACCCTTAGGAGAACACCATGTACGAAACCAATATTATAAATCTTAATGAACTGAATGAAGAAAAGAAAACAGAAGCGGTAAAAATATTTACTAAAGGGTTCAAAAATACCTTGACTTTTGCCGATGAAGATGAAGCCTTAAAGCTCTTCCTCTTATCCTTTGATTTTAAGATGATGTATGTATATATAAAAGACGATGAAGTCCTGGGTGTTTTGGGAGTCAGTACATTAAAGAACAGAGTATACGATTTTAAAGAAGATGTGTGCAGACAAATATTTAAGAGGAAAGGGAAATTCATATATAAACAGCTTAGGATGTCAACGGACAACATCCCAATAAAAAATGAGGAACAGATATATATCGAACTTTTGACTACCTGTGAAAATCACAGGAACAAGGGTATCGCAGGAAAACTTCTTGATTTTACTTATGATATGAAAGGATATGAAGAATGTCATTTGGAAGTGTTATCAAAGAATGTAAATGCTCACAGGCTTTATAAAAAGCTGGGTTTTGAAGAATATAAGAAAAGCTTTAACTTTTTCACGTTTATTCAAGGTTTGGGAAGTCCTATATTTATGAAGAAAACAAAATGAGAAATGCCGGTGAACCCGGCATTTTATTTTATGAAGCGGAATTCAACGCTTTATCGTGAAGCTCTATATGTTTTAAAAATCTGTTTTCAAGGTCTCCGTCATTTTCGCAGGCATTTTCAAACTCTTCGCTTAACATAAAGTTTATATGTTCATTCTTATGCAGTTCATGTTCGTCGTAAGGTTTGAATTTAGCTTCTCTGCCCTTTAGCATATTGATATTCTCCCTGTCAACTTTGGATATATTAGGATTAACGCTTTCGCAGTAATCTTCCCAGTTCCCAAGCTCTATCATCTCAAAGAGTTTTACCAATGTTTCCTTTGTTACCTTTCCCGTATCGGGGTCGTTGAAAAGTCCCCTCTCCATAAGGTCAAGGACAAGTTCTCTCCTGCTTTCAGGGGTCTTTGCAAGGAGTGACGTGCTGTCGATATATATATCCGTGGAATTTATATTCGTCCCGTCCCAGTAAAATACCTCTACCTGACCTTTCATATCCACATACTTGGAAAGTCTCGGGGTCGTAACGGAATTTTTGAGTATCCTAAGCGTCTGCTTTGCTATTTTTATTCTCGTGTCGTACATATTTTCATAGTTTAGAGCGAGCCTCGTATCGTCCTGATCCTGAAGCAATGACAGTGCCACACCCGAAGTTACGTTCTTCGGATTGTAAGAGTTCCTGCTCATCTCGCTCACTCCGCTGAGTGTAATAAAGAGTTCTTCCGTTGCTTTCTCGTCGCTGAGTATAGTCGAAGGAAGTGCGGGCGTCCTAAGATATGACGGTTCTTCGCTTCCCTGTCTTCTCGGTATCACAGCCCCCGGAGCAAGCCCCATATCAATGACGTCATCTTCGTCGATACTCCCCTTTTCGTATGTTATCTGTCCTATTGCCACCCTGTTCAAATATTCCTGCTTCCTGTTCTTGATGTTATTAAATCTTCTCTGAAGAGGTATGAGCCTGTTTATTATACTCTCTCCGAAAAATTCTCCGTAATCGAGAGATTTCTGAATTACAAAGGGAAGTTCTCTTTCTCCGTCTTCTGCGTTTATATAAGGCAGGTCTCCCATATGAAGCACATTATCTTTTGTACAAACTATATATCTGCCTTTGGGATATCGATTTGTGGGCTTTTCGAAGTAGGATATGACCTCTGCGCTCAAATCGATATTTTTGCTGCTTTCGCTGTAACCGTGACCTTTGCTTCCGAGACCTCCCACGTTCGTTTTCGATTTGGAATAAGACACTACGTTGTTTTCATATCCCTCTACGGTAATATTGAACATATTTTCTATCTCTTTCACGCTCATCACTTTATACCATATGGCATAGTCTAAACTCTCAATGTCTTTCGCATATACATTTGAAGGGAAAAAATCAAAAGGAGATATAATTTCATAATTTATACCTCCTTCTTTTATTGCTACATTTATTTTCTCTTTTTTATCGCTGTTTTCTTTTACAACATACTGTTCTTTATAACCTATGGTCTTTCCTTTATTTTTATCCCAAAATACTCCCCATATGGCGCTTCCCGTCTTCTCCGCCCATATAT
This sequence comes from Anaerofustis stercorihominis DSM 17244, assembly GCF_000154825.1. NCBI lineage: Bacteria > Bacillati > Bacillota > Clostridia > Eubacteriales > Eubacteriaceae > Anaerofustis > Anaerofustis stercorihominis. The sequence goes on from NZ_DS560015.1 coordinate 583,999, forward strand.
TCGCCTGCTTTTGAAGTTTCTTCATCTCCAAGTCTTCTTCTATGCTCTCAAGTATTTTTTTGCATACCTTGCTGGATTTGACATCGTCCTTGGAATTCGTGGCGGGTCTTACGTTCATAAGAACTTTAAGCTTTGATAACTTTGCAAGCCTCGTATCGTATATGGGAGCTATCTGATTGAACACTTCTCTCTCCTGCCACCACTGCACATTATCCACCTCCATTATTCCTCCGCTTACAGAATCGATGTATGAATACTGATCTCCCTGAAGAAAGTTTATGGCAAGCCTCCACTTCAGTTCATACGGAAGTCTTTCTCTCCTTTTTTTCTCCAGCAAATCGAATATAAATGAACATATTTCGTGCTCGTCGTACTTTGCTTCTTTTTTGTCTTTAATGACCGCTTCTTCTTTTTTTATATACTTCATTATTTCCTCCTTTTAATATCCTACGCTAAGTTCTATTTCATTTTCATCCCAAAGTAATTCCGATGAGCTTGAATTCGGTACATAATAATTCTTCTCGGGAATGTTATATAGTTTGTCTTTGGTATCGGCTACTACTGCACTGTCTTTGAATTTAACGTTTGTCAGTGTTCTCAAATCATCTCCAGCACCCCCTATTTTTATATGGCTGTTCCCGTCAGTCTTATGAATGTATAAATCATTCAATAATGTAACAGAGGGAGTTTTTATCATATTTATATACCCGGGATAAATAAACCTTACATGATCGTTTGAACCGCTTATAATGACATTCTCGGGTAATGTAAGCCTTTGATAATATCTTTTGCACCTTAAAAGCTCCAAACTTTCGTTTACATCCACATAATCAGTCTTAAATTCTCCCGCTTCCATTTTGATGTTATAAAGCTTAAAACTCGGCAAAACATTTTCTTTAAATGTTATTTGCAGTTCAAATATAATATCGTTTCGTAACACTCCGAAATTGATTTGGAAATTTGTATTATCACTATTATTTAAAGTTCCCAACAACATATTATTTATATATAACTCGATAGAAAGAATATTTTCAAATTCTCCGTTTACTGAAACATTGAACCTTTTCATTTCCGCACCTTTACTATATCCTATCTCGCTTGCCTTGACAGTTTGTCTTATTTTGAATATGTCATACTTACTTACATTATTTAGTCCGTCAACCGAGAACCCACCATTAGCCTCTCTTGAAACAGACATGGGTATATTAAGTTCATTTATAAAAGCCCACCTGTCGAATATAATTTTTGCTTCACCGTCGGATAGGATATTCATAGGAAAATCCATATCATCGTATCTTTGATGTACTTTAAAAGCTGTGTTATGAAGAAGGTTATTCCCATATAACCCGGGCTTATTCAAAATATCCTCCCAGCCTCTGTCAAGCTGTCCGCCCGAACCGTGGGAATGCTCAGCGGGAGGGAATACCTCAGGTTTTTCATTTATATCCGCCCAACCTACGCTTACTTCCCCCGAAACATGAGTATGTCTGCTCGGGTGCCAGCTCTCGGGCTTGCCTGTAACGCTGTCCCAAGAAATGGTATAGTCACTTCCCGACAAATCATGAGTATGCTCCTTAAAAGCAAAGGGGTTGTTTTCCAGTAAATCATAGGGAGTAAACTCTATATCCTTTTGTTTGCCTACATATACATAGCCGTCTCCTAAATTTTCTGCATAATATATGTATCCTTTCCTGTTCTTCTCTTCGTTTTCTTCCAAATATATATCATCGTCTAAAATGATATACGCTTCCTTATCCTGCATTGTCCTGATACTTGGGATATGGGAAAAACTCTTTACAAGCCCCGTATCTACATTCTTATCGATAATAGACTTAAGGGTATCGTCAAGCATTTCATATCCTATTTTATTGACTTTCAATTTATCACCTCCGTAAAAAAATAAAGTCCCCCCGCTTTTCGGGAAAACTTTACTTTAATAGTATATTACTTTTTTGATTTATTCAATGACGGATATTTAAACTATTTTAAACATCTTCGCTCATTATTTTTCTTTCGTGCCTTCTGCTCTTTTCAAAATATTTCTTTCTCTTCATGGTAAAATCCACCGTAACACCGAAAGCCTCGCTGGCGTCATACGGATTGAAACCGCCGTACATCAGAAAAGAATTATCGTAGAACTCTTCGAATAAATCATCGGGCATCAGAAAATACAATGAAAATGCATCGGCTTGAGCTTCTTCCTTATTAAGAGGGATATCTTCGCTTTCAAGCTGATTTATGCTGTGACAGAAGAGATGTCCCGCCTCATGAGCCAAAGCCTCTCTCCTTTTCTTTGTCTCGTCAGCCAAAGTGGAGTTCTTATTTAAATATTCATTATCTTCCATTTTGGTATTGCCGACGATCAGCAAATTTCCGATAACGCATGATTTATCGCAGTCATCGAAAAATTTCAGTTTATAATTCAAATCCTCAAATATTTCTTCAAACTTCTCAAAGGTCACGGGATATGTATCAACAAAATATTCACTTCTTACTTTTTCAGCCTTTTCGTACATGTTTTCGTATAAATATTTGGTCATATGTTCTCCTACTAAAAAAAGCCTCAAAAGAGGCTTTTTTAAATTAAATATTTTCGTTTAAATCGTCTACCAAATCGTCAACATTGATTCCGTGTGCATTGGCACCTTCTTCCAATGTTTCAAATCTTGCAGCCATACATCCGATACATCCCATACCGTAAGCCTGAAATACGGAAACGGCCTGAGGATATTTATTTACGATATCCATGATACCCATATCTTTTGTGATTTGCATTATTTTTACCTCCGTTATATATCTGTTATTCCTGTGCTTGCTTTATATTTTCTTCTTCATTACCGGCAAGAGCTTCGCTTAACTGTTCTTCTTCTTTAAGCTCGGTTGATTTTATCTTGCACCCTCCGATAAAAATAGCACCTTCGTCTATGATGATATTATCAACATAAACGTCTCCGGTTAGTTTACCCGTAGAAAGGATTTTTAATTGTTCACAAGTAACAATTCCTTCAACAGTACCTATTATATGAACATTTTTAGCATTTATATTTCCTGATATGAATGCATTCCTGCCGACTATTATATTTCCGGACAAATTTACATTACCCTTTAAGTTACCTTCGTATCTTACGTTTCCGCCTGAAGCAAGGTCGCCTATAAAAGTAATATCACTACCTACAATAGTATCTATTTGTTCATAATTAACTCTTTTATTAGATACCTGAAGTTTTGTTTTTTGCCATTATATATACCTCTCTTTATAGATAATTTAATCTATTCTTTAACCAGTACTTAATTATACACCAGACGAAAAATAAATTACAAAGAAAAAAAGCCGAGTAGTTTGTTTTTTGTTAGATTTTTATACTTTTTTATGATAAACTAATTATATATAAGTTATCTTGGAGGTAAATTATGCACGCTTTATTTTTAGTTTTAAACGATACGTATTTGATCGACGACGTTCATGAGATATTATCGAAGTGCGAAGTCGGCGGAACTTTTTTTAATTCTACGGGGCTTGGGAAAGTCGAGATGAATTACGACAATTCGGACAGCCATACATTTACTTCGGTAAGAAAAATGCTGGCGGGAGACAAGCCTAAAAACATAACTGTGATGTCTATCATAAAAAGCGAAGACAAGCTTGACGAAGTAACTATTGAGATAATGAAATTACTGGATAATATCGAAGAAAAGGGTGTAGGTTTCATGTTCGTGCTTCCCGTAAGCTATATCTACGGTTATAAGGGAAAGGACCTTAAATAAGAAATATGAAGCCGAATATTAAAAAATATCTCCCTTTTATTATTATAGGGATAGTTTTAGTTTTATTCTTACTTATTACTCCCGGATTTTCAAAAAAGATCATGCTCAATTCCGTAATGGAAAATCAAGTTTTGAATAAAGAAATCACAAAAGTCGAATATATAAGTTACGAAGATAAACCGTTCATGTCCGTAGTAAAAGAAAAAAGAGAGATAAACGGTAAAGACAGTACTGCCGCAAAGTTTATAAAAAACATGGGAAATTATAAGATCAAAGTATTATCGAACAAAGATTATACAAAGGAGATTTTCTATGTTCATTTTAAGGACGGCTCAAAACTGATATGCTATATAGATAAAGCCGAGTCCAAAATAGGAGTCGACAGCGGTAAAGTATGGATAAAAGATATAAAAGCGGATAATATCATTAAAGAAATGAAAGAAGTCCAGCTTGTTAAAGAAGTTAAGTAATATAAGGGGCGCTGCCCCTTACACCCCGGCACTTTTTAAAAGATTAAAAAGTACCAAAAAATCTCCGCTTAAGCCGCGGAGGCTTTAGCGACTGGATTTTCTCTGAAAATCTACCCGATTTTCAGGAAACAGTCGCTGCCCCGACCCTTTAAAAACAAAGTTTTAAATTTTATTAAAGTAAAACCTTCGATACATTGCTTGGAAAAATATAATAACTATCAAGAATAAACTTTCATTTTAATAGAATAGCTGATAATCAGCCCCTTTATGTAAAAGGGGCATTTTTTATATAATAACTCTCTGCAATGCTCAGCAATACTTAAAAAATAATTATACAATTTAAAATTCTTTTTAAATTGTAATTAAATCTTATGTCCGTCTAAAAAAGAGAAAAATAATTCCATTAGGTGATAAATTAGATTTTTGTTGAAGAGATCTTTAACTAACGATAAAAATAACAACCAAACATATTTTACCTATATATGTATGTTTTTCGGGAATACTGCACCCGAAAGCTCTAAAATCTATTACTTAGATGACAACTCTATAATTTCAATTTGTTCAGAAAAAATGAACAGGATATAAAAGATAAAATCCCTTATAGGTTTATTTCTTTAAAACAAAATATTTACCCCTATACAAAAATGTTAATACCTCTTATCAAAAATGATAGTACCCCCTTATAAAAAATGATAAAGATAATAATATAATAATAAAAATATAAAATAATATATATCATAATAAAAGGATTTATATTTAAAACTCATTTATTAAAAAATAACATATACCCCCTATTAAAAATTGTGATACCCCCACTCAAAATTTGGAGTCCCCCCATCAAAAATTGTGGAGATAATAATATAAGATTAATAATATAAAATAATATATCTATGAAGAACAGCGTAGCATGAAAATACCTCATACTCATTGAACTGCCCGTTAAAAATAGTTAAGTACCAAAAAAAAATATTTAAAGATAATATTATAAAGAAATAAATGAATTGAATATATTTAAAAGAAGCATTTGATATAAAATCAAAAACATATTTATAGAATAAACAATGATACTTTTGTACCTATGGAAAAAAATTACTATACCCCTAGTAAAAAATTACCAGGATAATAATATAATAATAAAAATATAAAATAATATATCTATAAAGAAAGTCATAGACTTAAAATGCTTATCTTAAATATAAAAGGATATTTTAATATATTTTCAGTCGATTTCTTAAAAATCAATTTATTTACTTTTTTGATTTTCATACCTAAATAATAAGCTTAATAATAAGCATACGATTTATTCTTTAAGCAATAATTTTTGTCAAATTTTAATAAAATAAACTTTTTTTAAAAAAAACGATAAATTTATTATCAAAATTTAATATTATTATAATCCTGATATAATAATTTATATTTAGTATATGTTAAATACCGTCAGTAAAATATCCTTAAAACAGTGAGTATTATCACTTATAAGACAGATTTTGCTTTTCTTTTGACTCAAAATTGACTTGCTTATTTAAAATATCCTTTTTTTTACAAATATATGTAAACAAAAGCCTTTTAAATCTTGAATTTCTGATTAATTATGATATAATACTATTTTGAGTTAGAATGGGACTTAGGAGGTAAAAATATAAATGAGTTCAATATTAGATAAGAAAGAAAACAACGTGGCAACAATCACAATAACGGTTACCGCAGAAGATTTTAGCAAGGCCCTTGATGCTGCATACAAAAAAAACAGAGGTAAGTTCAACATCGATGGTTTCAGAAAAGGAAAAGCCCCAAGAAGAATTATTGAAAACAGATACGGCGAAGGCGTATTCTTTGAAGATGCATTAGACGAAGCATTCCCTTCAGAATACGAAAAAGCCATTGAAGAACATAATTTAAAACCTGTAAACATGCCTGCAATGACAAAATTAGACAGCATAAGTAAAGAAGAAGGTGCTACATTTACTATTGAAGTTGAATTGGAACCTGAATTCGAACTTGGCGAATACAAAGGTATAGAAATCTACTCTACAGAGTATGAAGCTACAGACAAAGACGTAGAAGACGAACTTGAAAGAGTAAGAGAACAAAACGCAAGACTTATAAGCGTTGAAGATACCGAAGCTAAAGACGGCGATACTGTTATCATCGACTTTGACGGTTATGTCGGAGATGAACCTTTCGAAGGCGGAAAAGGCGAAAACTATCCGTTGGTACTAGGAAGCAATTCGTTCATCCCGGGATTTGAAGATCAGCTTGTAGGTAAAAAAGCGGGAGAAGAAACAGATGTCAACGTTACTTTCCCCGAAGAATACCATGCTGCCGAACTTGCGGGAAAAGACAGCGTATTCAAAGTAAAAATTCATGAAGTAAAAGCTAAAGAACTTCCTGAACTTGATGATGATTTCGCAGCTGACATAAGCGAATTCGATACTTTGGACGAATACAAAGAAAGCCTAAAGAAAACTATCAAAGAACAAAGAGAAAACAATCTTAAAGGCGCTGCTATCAACACTATTATCGAAGAAGTATGCAAGAATACCGAAATCGACATACCTAAATGTATGATAGACAGAAAGACTGAAGACGTTAAGGCTCAATTCGAACAGCAAATAATGCAAAGCGGAATCGACCCTAAAACTTACTATGAAATAATGAAACAGCAAAACGACGGCAAAAACGAAGCTGATTTCGATGCACTGTTCGTTGAACAAGCAGAACATGATGTAAAACAAGACTTGGTATTAAATAAATTAATGGAAGTTGAAAGCTTTGATGTAAGTGACGAAGAAAAAGAAGCGGAATATGAAAACTTCGCAAAAGCTTACAACCAAAAGGTTGAAGACTTCAAGAAAGTCCTTGACGAAGCTACAGAAAATTACATCGAAAACTTCATCAAACAAAGAAAACTTTTCGATTTCCTAATTGAAAATGCTAAGGTTAAAGAAGAAGAAAAAGAAGAAAAATAAACCTAAATTCGGAGGTAATTTTTATGCCATTAATCCCAATGGTAGTAGAAAATGAAGGAAGAGCTGAACGCTCTTACGATATCTACTCTCGTTTACTTAAAGACAGGATAATATTTCTCTCAGGAGAAATAAACGACGACGTTGCTAATTTAGTGGTAGCGGAAATGCTATTTTTAGAGTCACAGAATAGCGAAAAAGATATACAGTTATATATAAATTCCCCGGGCGGAAGCGTTACTGCGGGAATGGCTATATATGACACAATGAATTATATCAAATGCGATGTATCGACTATTTGTATCGGTATGGCAGCATCCATGGGAGCATTCTTACTCGCATGCGGTGAAAAGGGCAAGAGGATTGCTCTGCCAAGCAGTGAAATAATGATACATCAGCCCCTGGGAGGTTTTCAGGGACAAAGCAGCGATGTGGAAATACACGCAAAAAGACTCTTAAAGACAAGAGAAGATATTAATAAAATACTTAGTAAAAGAACGGGAAAAACACTTAAAACTATCGAAAAAGATACTGACAGAGATAACTTTATGTCTGCTAAAGAGGCTATGGAATACGGGCTTATAGATAAAGTTATCGAAAAAAGATAAATAAGAAAGGAGCTATTATATGAGTGACGAAAACAAAACTTACGAAGAGCAGAATCATTGTTCATTTTGCGGAAAAAGCCAATCCGAAGTAAAAAGTTTGGTAGCGGGACCGGGAGTATTTATTTGTAACGAATGTATTGCACTTTGTAACGAAATGTTCAACGAAACATTTTACGATGATGACAATAACGAATTTGTTAATGATTTAGCTCCAAATCTTAATGATGTAGAAAAACCTAATAAAATCAAAGAATTATTGGATGAATATGTAATCGGCCAGGACGATGCTAAAAAGACTTTAGCCGTTGCGGTTTATAATCACTATAAAAGGATAAACGTAGCAGAAAACAGTGATGATAAAGATTCGGATGTAGAATTACAAAAAAGCAATATCTTACTAACGGGACCGACGGGAAGCGGTAAAACACTGCTGGCTTCCACACTGGCAAGGATATTAAAAGTACCTTTTGCAATTGCGGACGCTACGGCACTTACCGAAGCGGGATATGTGGGTGAAGACGTTGAAAACATCTTACTGAGACTTATCCAGGCGGCGGATTATAACGTAGAGCTTGCACAAAAAGGGATAATATATATCGACGAAATCGATAAGATTGCCAGAAAAAGCGAAAACACATCTATTACGAGAGATGTAAGCGGTGAAGGTGTTCAGCAGGCACTCCTTAAAATACTTGAAGGAACCACTGCCAACGTTCCCCCTCAGGGCGGAAGAAAACATCCTCATCAGGACTTCATTCAAATAGATACCAAAGATATATTATTTATCTGCGGAGGAGCTTTCGACGGTTTGGACGAAGTTGTAAAGAAAAGACTTGGAACTCATTCAATGGGCTTCGGCAACGATATTACCGGAGTCAAAGATAAATCCACCGACGATTTATTCAAACTTGCACAGCCTCAGGACTTCGTGAAATACGGTCTTATCCCCGAGCTTGTGGGAAGACTTCCTATAAGTGCTTCACTTAAGAAGCTTGATGAAAAGGCTCTTGTTAATATTTTGACAAAACCTAAAAATGCTTTAATAAAACAATATAAATATCTGCTCAGCTTAGATGATGTGGATCTTCATTTTGACAAAGAAGCTGTTAACTTAATAGCAAAGGAAACCGTCAAGAGAGAGACCGGAGCGAGAGGACTTAGAAGTATCCTCGAAGACATCATGCTGGATGTTATGTATGAAGCACCAAGCAGAGAAGATGTAAAAGAACTTACCGTAACCAAAGAAATGGTAAAAGAAGCTTTTGATAAAAAAGTTCAGTAATAAAAAAGGACATGATTTATGTCCTTTTTATTTTGTTTACATTTAATAAAAAAATAGTTATAATGAGATGAGTAAATCAAAGAGGAAAGCCATGATAACATCAAAGACGAATAAAATAATAAAACTTGTAAAGAGTCTGGAAAAAAAGAAATACCAGGATAAATACGGACTTTATGTCCTTGAAGGGATAAAATTCGTAAAGGACGCGGTTATAAATAAAAATCATATAATCAAATATATAATAACCACCGAGGAATACACCGAAGATTATGATGATGCTTTGGAAGTGGATAATGAAATATTCAAATACATATCTTCCACAAAGACCCCTCAGGGAGTGCTTGCGGTATTAGAAACGAAATACTGTGATATAAATGATATAAATAAAAACGATAACATATTATATTTGGATACGGTCCAAGACCCCGAAAACGTGGGAGGGCTTATAAGGAGCAGTGTCTGTACGGATTTTGACGCAGTAATATTGAACTCTTCAGCATCCCCTTTCCTTTCAAAAGCAGTGAGAGCAAGTGCGGGAAGCATAATAAACACTAAAATAATCTTGGATGAAGATTATAAAATTTTAAAAACATTAAAAGAAAAAGGATTTGATATAATAGCTTCCACATTGAACGGAAAAGAAGATATAACGCTTAACAAAAAAAACAATGTTTTGATCGTGGGGAACGAAGGTAACGGTATAAGCGACGAATGTTTGAAATACGCCACAAAAGAAGTAAAGATCCCCATGAGCGGAAAATGCGAATCCCTGAATGCAAACGTCAGCGGTTCCATATTGATGTACAAAATATATGGTTTTCTGTAAATTTTAACCAAAAAGAGTCATAGGCTCTTTTTTTATTGTAAATATTTGTCGAATATTGTATAATTTAGTAAATATAGCCTTTTGGAGGAACGAAACGAAATATGAAATCATTCAAGAAAATAAGCCTAATACTCATAATCCTATTTATCACATCCATATCCGGAAGCGTTTTTGCCGAAGACATGAATATGGACATAACTTACGATATACCAAGTCAGGCTAACGAATCCGATTTAACAAAAGAAGAAAAAAGTATGGACAGAGAGTCTTACTCCGAAGAAGCCGCAAAAGAAGAAAACACTTCTGAAACGGAAAACTTAAAGTCATCCAGATCCGCAGCAGTCAAGTCTTTGGGTACTTTTACGGTTTCTTACGCATATGCAGCCAAAGCAAAATCAAGCGATAAATACGCAACAAAAGTATCTTTTACAGACCTTAAAGGATATTCAAAATTTGATGATGCTTATTCTTCCATGAACAGTTATTATACCAAATATAAAAATGCGGGAGATACTACAAAAGCCTACGGACTATGTATAAGAAATACTTCCGGTAAAATCATAGCAATGAAACTCGGACGTGCCTATGCAACTCCAAGCGGTGCAACAATGAATATTGCAAGTACATATGTAACAAAAAATCATGAATTATTTTACTATAGCGCTAAAGCAAATTCTTCCACAAACTCAAGTGTAAATGTTGGGATCAGCGGTGCAAAGGGATATGTATCTTCTGCTAATTTAACTCTTGTACCTCATACACTGATATCACAAATGTATAAATCCGCATCAAGCAGTACTAAAAAATATAGCGTCGGATATTATTCAAAAAACTCAAGCGGAGAACTTATTCATACTTATAAAACTCTTACAAATTCAAGCACTTCTACATATTTTGAAAGCGGCGAATACGTTGGAAATACTTACAGTATGGTAGTAGACAAAGCTCCTTCTTTTATGAAAACGGGAACAAAATACTACAGCATGGACGGAGTCAATTTTTATACAAATTCTTATTTATCATCATCAACCAAAGCGGGAACTCATTATCCATACTTCAAATATCTTCCTTACAGGACTAAAAGCAATTATTCCGCTTCACAATTTGACAGCAGGATAAAAAACTATTCAAGTTCCAGCGTTTTGAGGGGGACCGGTAAATATTTGGTTTCTGCGCAAAATACATATGGAATAAATGCTCTTCTTGAGTTGTCTTTTGCAAATTTAGAGAGTGCATACGGAACAAGCGGTTATGCCATATCAAGAAAGAATTTATTCGGTATAGCGGCTACGGATTCCAATCCTGATGGAGCTTCTTATTTTAAATCTGCGGGAGATTGTATAACAAGGCATGCAGGAAGATATCTGTCCCAAGGATACTTCGATACAAAAACCGATTCAAGATACTTCGGGACTTGTCCGGGAGATAAAAATATAGGTGTAGCGGTAAAATATGCATCGGATCCATATCACGGAGAAAAAATCAGCGGTATCGCCTATACTCAGGATAAATATATGGGCTCGAAAGACTACGGCAAATATACCATAGGTAAAACGACTACTGCGGCATATGTATATCAAAAAGCTTCGACATCAAGTAAAAAACTATACAGGCTCGGAACAAAAGGAGGTTCTTCTCCTGTAGGTATAACGGTCGCTATAATCGGAACAAGCGGGAATTATTATAAAGTTCAAAGCGATATGGGGATAGTTAACTCTGAAGCAAGCTGCTATAATAAATATAACTTTACAAACTCGGTCGGATATATACCTAAAAGCCAAATAACTATTATAAGAAAAGGAAGTAACTCCATTTCATCATCAGGCGGCTCAACTTCATCGAGCACTTCAAATACAACAAAAGTATCAGTAACATCTGCATCAGCGAGACCATATACAAGCTATGGCTTTACTCCGGGATATAAAAATTATTTAAGAGTAAAAGGAAAATTCGCTACAAACGTAAAGGGAGCATCTGCACAGCTTCGTATATATGATTCTAAAAATAGACTTGTGGCAAAATTGAGCAAAACAAAAAAAACAACCAAAACTACAATAGGAACATTTTTTTGGGACGGAAAGGCAACAAAAGGAAATACTGCCGGATATAAAACCGGAGCGTATGTAAAAAGAAGCTCCAAAGGAACACCTTATAAATTTAAGCTGTTAATCACAGTAAATGGGAAAACCGCGCAAACAAAATTATACACAACAAAGATTTATTCCAAAGCGACGAAATTACTGACGGATATTTCAAAACCAACTATAAAACGAAAAAGCAAAACAACGCTTTCTATGAAACCAAACAGACCGGGAACCAGTTATATAAGTATATATAATTCAAAAGGAAAACTAGTTTTTAGTAAAAAGTTCTACTATCAAAAAGCAAACAGAAAATTATCGGTTTCATTTAAGGGCTATGGTAATTACGGAAAATACAACAAAAAACTACTTGCCAAAGGAAAGTATACAGTTAAATTCATACATGGAAGTTATACTTATAAATATCCTAAAAAATTAGTATTAAAATAAAAAGACACTATTAAGTGTCTTTTTTTTACATTTCTGCCAATTTTATCTTAATGCTAAAAATGCTATTTGAAATAGTATAATTTTATGGATAAAAAATCTTAAGGAGAAATTTTTATGAATACAGGTAAAAGAATAATTTGGGTTTTACTGTTATTTCTTATCCCATCATTTAATATAAGTGCAAATAATATATACACTATTGAAATCCCCGATTTCGTAAAAAACGAAGCAAAAGACGAAAGCAAATATAAAGGGGACGAACTGCCGAAGGAGTATTTAAATAATAAGGATAAAAATACAAAAGCAGTAAATAAAAATTTTTATGTTGCCTATGCTTATGCCGCAAAAGACAAGTCCGAAGACAAGTACCCTACCCTAGTCAAATTCAATAAATTAAAGACATTCAGTACATTTGAAAGTGCAAAAAACTCAATGAATACTTTGTATACGGAGTATAAAAATAAGAACTCCGTCGAATATACAAAAAAAGCAAATGGACTTGTTATTTTAAACGACAGAGAAAAAATAATCGATATGAAGCTGGGGAAAGCTTATATTTCGGTAAATTCGACCATTATCTCACTGGATAAAAATCACGGTTCTTCCGCACCATACATACCCACTAATCATGAGGTATTTTACTACGGTGCGGAGAATAAAAACGACCTTACATCTTCTGCATGTAAAATAGGTATAAGCGGTATGACCAATTATACGTCTTCCGATAACCTTACATTTATACCAGAAGCAGTCCTAAGCGATACATACCTATCAGCTTCTAGCTCCCAAAAGAAGTACACTACGGGATATTACTACGTAAATACTAACAGGGATCTTTATCACTATGTATCCATACTCACCGACCCGAGTGTATCAGAGAAATATGAAAACGGTGAAAAATCAACGCTCCAAAGTTTTATCGTAGATAAGGCTCCTTCATTTATGAAGACGGATACCAAGTATTACAGTATGGACGGTGTGAACTTTTATACTTCTAAATATTTAAGTTCTTCTTCTAAAATCGGTACCCACTATCCTTACTTTACTTATCTTTCCTACAGGACAAAAACGAACTATACAAAAGAGGATTTAAATAATAGGATAAATACTTATCCGAGTAATACAAAACTTAAAAATCAAGGAAGTACGCTCATAGACGTTCAAAATAAATATGGGATAAATGCCCTTATGGAATTGTCTTTCGCAAATTTGGAAAGCGGATACGGCACCAGCAGTTATGCTATAAACAAAAATAATCTGTTCGGGATTGCGGCATACGATGAAACTCCCGACAATGCATATTCATTCGAAAGTCCGAAGAAATGTATAGAAGAACATGCCTACAGACATTTAAGCAGGGCTTATTTCGATGCGAATTCCGATTTCAGATATTACGGTCCTTCTCCGGGAAATAAAAAAATAGGTGTGAACGTAAAATATGCTTCCGATCCATATCACGGAGAAAAAATAGGAGGGATTGCCTACACACAAGATAAAAACATGGGAAGCAAAGATTATGAAAAATATACTATAGGTATAACCAATAAAACTGCAAACGTCATGGAGAAACCCTCATCGGGAAGCAAAGTATTTTACAAATTATCCAACAAGAACCTAAACGAACCCGTGGGTATCCCCGTAGTCATACTGGGAACAAGCGGAGATTATTATAAAGTCCAAAGCGATATGGGAGTTAAAAGCGGAAATGTTCATTTTGAGAACTTATATGATCATAACGGCTCGGTGGGATATATCCCCAAAAGCAGTATAGATATAGTAAGAAAAGGAAAATCATCCGTTCCCGCCGATACAGCGGATAAGCTTACGATTTCATCCATAAAGATAAGTCCTTCCCCAAGTTACGGTTTTACTCCAGGATATGGAAACAATCTAAAAGTCGAAGGAAAAATATATTCCAACAAAAAGAATGCTAAGCTTGAACTGCAGGTATACAACACAAAAAAACAATTAGTCGCAAAGAAAAGCATTACCAAGCAAAAGACGGGAACCACATCAGAAAAGATTTTCTGGGACGGAAAAGCAACTAAAGGAAATAAAGCGGGATACAAAACGGGAAGTTACGTTAAAAGAAGTTCATCGGGAACGAAATATATGGTTAAACTCCTTCTTTCAACCTCATCGAAGAGCGTAAAATCAAAGGAATATAACATAAAAGTATATAGTAAAGCCACAAAATTAAATACCAACATTACAAAAACGGCGATAAAGAGAAAAGCATCCACCACATTATCCATGAAACCAAATAGACCCGGAACAAGCTACATAAGGATATATGACTCAAAAAACAGTCTCGTATTCAATCAGGCATTTTATTATAAAAAAGCAAATACAAAACAAAGCACGGTTTTTAAAGGCTACGGCAATAACGGCAAATACAATAAAAAGCTCCTTTCAAAAGGGAAATACACAGTGAAATTCATCCACGGGAGCTACAGTTACAAGTACCCTAAAAAAATCACGTTAAAGTAGAAAAAAGTAATTATTTTTAGAAAGTGTACGAAATCAGTACACTTTCTTTTTGAGTTGATATATAATGATATATAAGAATAAAAGGAGACTGCAGTCATTACTGCAAAAATATCAAAAAATATGGAATACGATGAAATATGCTCGCTTATAATTAATGAAATGGACAATTTGATATATATAAGTGATGTGGATAAATACGAACTTATCTATATGAATAAGACTGCGAGAGAAAGCTTTAATATAGATGAAAAAGAAGACTACCGAGGAAAGAAATGTTACAAAGTTTTAAGAGGACTTGATTCTCCATGTGAATTCTGCACAAATAAGCTTATAAACGAAGATTCTTTTTATACTTGGGAAAGTTTCAATCCCCTGCTGGGAGAATATTTTATAGTTAGAGATAAAGTCGTAAATATAGACGGCAAAAAAGCAAGGCTTGAAATAGCAACGGATATAACTCAGAAAGAAAGCGAAAAAAGAAAGCTTGAGTATGAAATCTATAAAGAAGAAACTATCGTAAACTGTGCAAGGACACTTTCGGGAGACAGGAACATACAAGCTGCCATAGACAAGCTTCTTGAAATAGTATGCGGATTTTATAACGGTAGCCGCGCATATATATTTGAAATAGATTATGAAAACAAAGTTTTTTCAAATACTTATGAATACTGCACAAAAAACGTTACCGAAGAAATAGATAACCTTCAAAACCTCCCCATAACCCTTATAGACGATTGGCTGTATCAATTTAACAAAGAAGGAGAATTCTATATTTCTGCCCTCGGAGAAAAATATGATAAAAATTCTCCTGCATATAAAATCTTGTCAAGTCAGGGAATAGACAGCTTGATTGCAGCCCCCCTCATCAAGGACGGACAAATAACGGGATTTCTCGGGGTAGACGATCCGAAAAAAAATATAAACGACCTTACCCTTATAAAGACACTGACTTATTTTATAATGAACGACATCGATAAGGAAAAACTTCTTAATACGCTGAATAAAATGAGTTACTACGATGCCCTTACAGACCTTGGGAACAGAAATCATTATATAAATGTAGTTGAACATTTCAATGAAAACCCTCCCGAAAATATTGGGATAGTCTATATTGACGTAAACGGACTTAAACTTATAAATGACAGCTACGGACACGACTACGGCGATATACTTTTAAAACAAACCGCAGAATTACTTAAAAAGGTGTATGATAAGCATATATTCAGAGTAGGCGGAGACGAATTCGTAGCTCTTTGTCCAAACATTGAAAAACATGAATTTGAAAAATCAGTCAGCCGTTTAAGACATTTACTGAAAAAAGAAGAAGAAATAAATATTTCTATCGGTGCGGTATGGGACAAAGGGAAAACAGAGCTTGAAAAACTCATAAAAAATGCCGATAACCTAATGTATCTGGAAAAGCAGTCTTATTATAAATCAAACTTGGTAAAAGAACACAATTACCGCTCGGAAGTATCGAAGAAGCTTATAAGAGAAATAGCAAATAATAAATTTACTGTTCTGCTTCAGCCTCAAATAGAAACTTCCACGGGAAAGATCTCGGGTGCCGAAGCTTTGGTAAGGAAAATAGATGATGACGGAAACCTTATAACTCCCGACAAATTCATATCTTCCTACGAAGCAAAGAATATAATAAGACATGTAGACTTATTCGTTCTTGAAAGCGTATGTAAGATACTGGATAAATGGAGAAGTGAAAACAAACCCTTAATTGCGATAAGCATAAATCTATCCAGGGTTACGGTAATGGAGTATAATATAATAGATAAAATATGCGCTATATGCGACCATTACGATATACCTCATAACTTTATAAATATAGAAGTGACCGAGAGCATATCAAAGATGAGCGACGCCGTACTGTTTGAAATAATAGAAAGATTAAGGAAAGAGGGCTTTACGATTTCTCTGGACGATTTCGGATCCGATTACTCAAACTTATCCATACTCACGAAAATAGAGTTCGATAACTTGAAGATAGATAAAAGCATAATCGATAATATCAACAATAACCCCAATGCAAGGATAATCATAGAACACGTTATAGATATGTGCAAGCACATAGAAAAGACAAAAACCGTTGCGGAAGGTGTGGAAACGAAAGAACAATTCGACATGCTGGAAAATTATAAATGCGATTTTATTCAAGGTTATTATTTTTCAAAGCCTATAACCGTGGAAGAATTCGAAAATAAATATATGGATTAAAAAAAGGTACTTATTAAGTACCTTTTTTATTACTTTGATTATCTCAATTTTGCATTTAGATTTTCATCGAGAGCTTTTACTATTTTAGAGAAAGTAACATCTATTTCCTCGTCTGTAAGAGTCCTGTCTTCTGCTCTGAAGTTAAGCGCCGCAGCGACAGATTTCTTGCCTTCACCTACCTGTTCTCCCGTGAATACATCAAACACTTCGGCTTTTACAAGATATTTGCCCCCCGCTTTTTTGATTTCGTCAATGATTTCTCCCGCATAGACATCTTCATCCACGACTACCGCGATATCTCTTTCAAGTGCGGGGAATTTAGGGAATTCCTTGAATACGACTTCCTTATCGTAAAGTTCGATTATGGTCTTGACATCAAGCTCCGCAACCACGACATCTTCCTTGAGATTGTATTTTTTTAACAGTACGGGATGAACATTTCCTATATATCCGATTATCTTATCATCTATACATACATAAGCACTTCTTGAAGGGTGAAGCATATTTTCTTCGGCTTTGATGAATTTCACACCCTTTATCCTAAACTTATTGAATAAGTATTCAACGATACCTTTTATTTCAAAGAAATCGGTATTGTATTTACCTATCACAAGATGTTCCTTTTGAAGAGGAAGTCCAAGCTCATCAAATTTATCGTTGAAGAATACATTTCCTACTTCAAACAACACCCTTTCTTTATTCTTTCTGGAATAGTTGAAAGAAAGTGCTTCAAGGATACTTACCATCATGCTCGTTCTCATATATCCGGTGTCTTCTCCGAGAGGATTTATTACCTTTAAATATTTGCTCCTAATATCATTTTCATCAAAACCCAGTTCATCAAGTTTTTCTTTTGATGTGAATGTATAAGTAAGGGTTTCAAGAGCCCCTGCGGCAACGAGAGCGTCCTTAAGAGCGTTTTTATCCCTGTAATAGGTATTCTTCTCACTTATATAATTCGAGCTTTCCATGAGCGTACTAGGGAGGTTGTTATATCCGTACATCCTCGCGATATCTTCTATGACATCTTCTTTGATATTCACGTCATCTCTAAGAAGCGGAGCGGTTATACTTATCATGTCTCCCTTTAGTTTAGGTTCAAAATTCAGTAAATCAAGAAGCTTAACTTGTTCTTCTGCGGAAATTTCACTACCGAGAAGTTTGTTTACATCATTATAATCTATATCCATTTTGACATGTTCTTTTTCGTAGAAGTTTTCATCGATAAGACCTTCCACAAGTTCGCAGGCTCCTATTTCAACGAGCAGTGAAGCCGCTCTGTCGATTGCATATCTTGTAATCAAAGGATTTATACCCTTTTCGTAGTGTGCAGAAGCTTCGCTTCTGAGCCCGAACTTTCTCGAAGTCCTTCTGATAGAGTTCTTACCAAAATTAGCAGATTCTATTACGATATTCTTCGTATCGTCATCAACTACGGAATTAGCCGCACCCATTACCCCCGCAACACATACTCCCCTGTTTTCGTCATTGATAAGGAGCATTTTATCGTCCAGTTCTCTTTCGATATTATCGAGAGTTACCATGGTTTCCCCGTTTTTTGCGGTATCCACGATTATCTTATGTCCCTCCAATTTATCGTAATCGAACATATGAAGAGGCTGACCGAGCTCAAGCATAACGTAGTTTGAAACGTCTACTATATTTGAAATAGGTCTTATACCGCACACCATAAGTCTTTTTTGCATCCAAAGAGGAGAAGGTTCTACTTTCTTTACTCTAAGAAGTCTTGCACAGTAACGCTTGCATAAATCCGTGTTTTTTACTTCAACGCTCAATTTATCATTTATATCATTACTTTTATCTTCTATTTTGAAGTCGGGCATGATGAACTTTTCGCCCATGGTCGCCCCCGCTTCATAAGCCATTCCGAGGATAGAGTTACAGTCCTGTCTGTTGTTTGTAAGCTCGAAGTCGATAACGTACTCATCAAGCCCCAAAGCTTCTTTTGCATCTATACCTATAGGTACATCACTTGAAAATATATATATCCCGTCTTCCATATTCTTTGGGATAATGCTTGAACTCATTCCAAGCTCCTGTCCAGAACAAAGCATACCGAAGGACTCTACTCCTCTAAGCTTCGCTTTTTTAAGCTTGGTCCCGTCGGGAAGTTTTGCACCTACTTTTGCAA
The DNA here is from genome assembly GCF_000154825.1 of Anaerofustis stercorihominis DSM 17244. Lineage (NCBI taxonomy): Bacteria > Bacillati > Bacillota > Clostridia > Eubacteriales > Eubacteriaceae > Anaerofustis > Anaerofustis stercorihominis. Next base: position 603,318 of record NZ_DS560015.1, read on the forward strand.
AAGGAACTATATCCCCTTCACTTACGTTGTTTGCACCCGTTACGACTTGGTATTCCTCTTTACCGTCAAACATGGTACATATTATAAGTTTTTGTGCATTTTCATGAGGAGTTATCTTATTGATTTTCGCCGTTACGACATTTTCTATCCCTTCCCCGAGATAAGTGACGGTTTCCACCATTGAACCGCTCATGGTCATCATATCTGCGAATTCTTTTATATCTTTATCTATATTTACATATTCTTTAAGCCAATTTATTGGTACTAACATTCTCTATCCTCCTTAAAATTGAGTCAATAACTCGGTGTCGTTTCCAAATAACAGTCTTAAGTCCTTGATACCGTACTTAAGTGTGGTCATCCTGTCAAGCCCTAAACCAAAGGCAAAACCGCTGTAAACTTCAGGGTCTATCCCGCAGGCTCTTAAAACGTTTGGATGAACCATACCGCAGCCTAAGATTTCTATATATCCCGAGCCTTTACATACATTACAGCCCTTGCCTTTACATACTACGCATGTCGCGTCCATTTCCGCACTTGGCTCGGTAAAGTAGAATTGATGAGGTCTGAACCTTGTCTTTGTGTCTTCGCCGTAGAGCTTCTTGACTACGTATTCCAAAGTCCCCTTAAGGTCTGCCATAGTGATACCCTTATCTACTATAAGCCCTTCAAGCTGATGGAACAAAGGAGAATGAGTGGCGTCGATTTCGTCTGTTCTGTATACTTTTCCCGGAGCTATTACCTTGATAGGAAGCTCTTGGTCTTTCATAGCTCTTATCTGTACGGGAGAAGTCTGAGTCCTAAGACAGTTGCCCCCTTCAACGTAGAAAGTATCGCTTTCGTCTCTTGATGAATGGTCAAGAGGTACGTTCAAGTTATCGAAGTTATATTTTACAAGCTCCACTTCCGGACCTTCCGCAACGCTGAAACCGAGAGATTCGAATATCTCCTGAAGTTCTCCTATAACGTGATATAAAGGATGATGATGTCCCGTTAAGACTTCCTTGCCGGGAAGAGTTATATCTATTTTATCCCTCTTTAATTTTTCTTCCATGAGCTTATCTTCAATAGAAGATTTCATCTTGTTCAGTTCTTCTTCTATATCTGCCCTTACTTCGTTTGCAAGCTTACCTATAATAGGTCTTTCTTCCTTGCTTAGTCCTCCCATTCCTCTTAGGATAGAAGTAAGCTTCCCTTTCTTGCCGAGAAATTCTATCCTGAAGTTTTCCAAATCTTCCAAAGCATTCAGATTTTGTATTTTTTCTTTAGCTTCTTCGCTGATATTCAATAATTGGTTTTTCACTTTACCCTCCTGAGATAATACTGATTTATTTGATATTTTTTACTATATTTTCTTTTACCGCTTCATCGTAAACGGCTTTTGCCACAACAGACGCAACATCTTTATCCAAAGCGGACGGAAGGATATTATGTTCATTCAAGTCCTCTTCTTTAATAAAGTTTGCTATTGCATGAGTAGCCGCTACTTTCATTCCCTCGCTTATCTTAGTTGCATAAGCGTCAAGAGCTCCCCTAAAGATACCCGGGAATGCCAAAACATTGTTGACTTGATTTTCAAAGTCACTTCTTCCCGTTCCGACAACCCTTGCACCTCCGCTTTTAGCCACGTCGGGCATGATTTCAGGGGTAGGATTTGCCATGGCGAAAATCACGGCGTCACCGTTCATGCTCTCCACCATTTCTTTATCCACAAGGTTACCCTTGGAAACACCGATGAATACATCGGCATTTTTTATAACATCTTTAAGTGTTCCCTCTTCCTTATTCGGATTTGTAATCTTACTCAGTTCCTTTTGAACGTAGTTGTTATCTTTATCTTCTTTTACCACTCCGTTTATACCGCATACGATAACGTTCTTTGCTCCCAGATTTATAAGCATTTTTGTTATCGCATATCCCGCTGAACCGTCTCCGTTTACCACGATTTTTATTTTATCTATATCTTTCTTTACTATTTTAAGCGAGTTTATTATACCCGCTCCCACAACTATGGCAGTCCCGTGCTGGTCGTCATGAAATACGGGGATATCCAGCTCGTCCTTGAGCCTTTCTTCCACTTCCACACACCTCGGTGCGGAAATATCTTCAAGGTTTATCCCTCCGAACACGGGAGATATGAGTTTAACTGTCTTTACTATATCCTCTACGTCAGTAGAATCTATACATATAGGAAAGGCATCAACATCACCGAATTCCTTGAATAAAATGGCTTTGCCTTCCATTACAGGGATAGAAGCCTTTGCTCCTATATCCCCAAGCCCCAAAACGGCACTTCCGTCGCTTACCACACCCACCAAGTTCTTCTTTGCGGTGTACTTATATACATTATCCTCATTTTCATGTATCTTTACACAAGGCTCGGCAACGCCGGGAGTATAAAGTAGCGATAGATCTTCGCTTGTCTTTACTTCCTTTTTGCTTACTACTTCTATTTTGCCGCTTAAATCTTCATGCAGTTTAAGTGATTTTTCTTTTACATCCATATTACGCTTATTACCTTTCTATTCTCGATATCTTACCTAAATTTTCAGTGTCATAATCTTCGGACAAAAATCCTTTCAGACTTTCATCCGTAAATATACTTTGTATCATATCTATCAAAGCCTTATCCTCACAGTTTATTATAAAATCATTTTCCTTTACTATTATAGGGATAAATTTTATACTCTTATGATTTTTAACTTCTCTCTCACTGATAAAACATATATCTATTTTATCCTCAAGAAGTGCCGACAGCAAGACTTTTTCGTTCTTATATACATTTTCTCCGAAACCTTTTATATCGCCGTGATTTATATTCTTTGCCTTTAAGAGTCCTTCCAAAGATGACCTTGAAAAAGTATTCTTCGGTAAATTCCCTATCTTTACGTCTTTACTCACCAAATCCGTAACGGAAACTATTTCAAGATACTTTTTATTTGTGGCAAATCCATACCTCTCGCTGGCACCCTCTATTATCACTTTCCCCTTATTCAATTCCTCTTTAAAGTAATCGAATTTATTCTCAAAGTCTTTTAGGAAGTATTCCCTGCTTTCGATATAGCTTTCCGCCAAAGACTTATCCTGTGAAAGCACAAGGCTTATTTCACTTCTTTTATTTTCGGAGAAGTTTGAAAGACTTGTATTAAAATGATTTTTCCTGCCTGTGAAAAGTATGTTCTTATTTATGTCTTTCCTGTCTTTTAAAAGGTGTATTTCCAAACTTTCCCCTCTGTTTAAAAGTGTCTGTTTTTCCTTTGATATAAAGTATCCGTCCGCCTTTAAATAATCCGCTGCCGAGTTTACTTCATATATTGGAAGTGCATAATAATTTTCGTTATATAAAAATAAATTCACAAACACAAAATCCTTACAGTAAGGACTTGAGGGCGTATCGCTTAAAAGCGCAGCATATAAAGTCTTATCCTTTTTTGTATCGGTCACTGAAAGCTTTGAAATAAGTCTCGATACAAAACGGTCATATATCATAATGGCGGAGATGTTATCCCCGGGGATACCGAATACCAATGCGTTTTCTATTTTCCCGAGAACAAAACCACTCCCCGGATTTATCCTCACTCCTCTGAAATAAACTCTGCCGAGTTTAGACATGGTATCGAATGTATAGTCGTTATTACCTTCCCCCGTCTTACCAAGTATCAAAACCGCATCGGAGGACATAGCCGCTGACTTTATGACCCTTTCAAAGTCCCTTTTATCTTCTTTTAAGGGATCCGATATATTTAAATCAACTCTTTCCAAGTTCATTTTTCCTTTTAAGATGATCGAATCGTTATCCGAAGTTTTATTTCTTCTGTCACTCACCATATCTATCGTAGGGATCATGCTTACTCTCGGTTTTCTGTAGACTTTGACTTTTTTTATACCCGAAGCAATGAGTACTCCCGCCTCTTCGCCGTTTATCAAGGTATCTTTATGATATAAAAAGCTTCCTTTTAAAGTATCTTCGCCCTTATATTTTATATTCTCGAACATAGACGGATAGTAATTCAAATACAAAGAATATTCTTTATGAATGACTTTTTTCTTATCTATCACCGCATTGTATTTATCTTCTACCCTATCCCCTTTGTTCACTTTTTTATAATCATCTATCTTTAATAAAGCACCTTTTTTACTTAAGTCCTTTATGTTTATACTTACTCCGTCTTTAAGTGCATAATTGAAGCTCGGAACATCTTCCTTTATATATAAATCTTCGCTTAATACCCTTCCCTTTACATCAAAAACAGATACCTCTTCGCTTTCCAAGCAAGGCATGCCGTTTAACAGTTCGTCAAATAATTCATTCAGTTGTTCAAAAGATATGTCCTTTAGATATTCCATTTTATTTCCTTTACACAAGAGTTACTTTTACGCCTTCGTCTTTCTTTATCTCGTCTTTGTCTTTAGGTATAAGTATATATCCGTCTGTATTACTTAGAAATTCGCTCAACAGACTATCGTCTTCTATTATTTCAAAATAATACCCGTCATCTCTCTTTTCAAGTATTACAGGTTTGTATTCATTTATACCTTTCTTGGAAGGAACGTTATAAATGCTTCTCGCCTTTATGTAAGGTTCATTTTCTTCTATATTTAAAAATCCGTCTATTACGGGTCTTACGAATACATTATAAAGTAAATATACATCTTTGGGATTTCCGTTTAAAAAGAATACAGGGGTATGATCATAATTCATTATCAAAGTATCTTCTCCCGGAGAAACCAGTATCTCATCCGAGTAAACTTTATTTTCCCCAAAAGCCTCTTTATAATCAAAAGAAGAACTTACCGTAACGATAACAATATCGCATTCATCGCAAGCCTTTTCAAGCACCTTTGCCGAACTCTTCTTATCCACTATCCCGTAAGGAATATTGATCACATTCTTGTTTTCAAGTTCTGCCGATAATATATATGAATTCAAATCTATATCTTTATCCTTTTCGGGAGTCCTTACGACAGTTATATCTTCCCCGAAAGAAATGACACCGACTTTTATTTTCTTATAGACTTCCACCATGAATTCGTTAAGGCTTGCAAGAAGACCTATATTAAGAGGATTTAATTTCGTATCTTTCTTTAAGACCACGTCCCCGCTTTTTATCTTTGAGCCTTTGAACGAAACACCGTGCCCCTTTGCGATTTCTCTGTTTACCGAAATGACAGCATCTTTTTCTTTTACATATTCTATATCGATAACGCAGTCGGCACCCTTTGGAAGAGCCTCCCCGCTTATAACATATTTTGCTTCATTATCATTTATTTGCTCTTTACCCGATATATCGAGATTTATGGGATCATAGTAGTCCGCACCGTAAAGACTTTCATGATTTAGGGCGTATCCTTCGATTTCCGCTCTGTCAAAGCTCGGGATATTCACTTTGGAAACTATATCCGATGCCAAAACATGATTTAAGCTGTCTTCTATCATAACTATATGAGAACTTTTTTCCCTATTTTCAAAGTCCTTTTTTATTTTATTCAAAACATCATTCACACTGTCGGCTTTAATCATCTTTTTCTCCCAATTTAAGTTAAAATATACACTTTTTTACAAAAAATCATATTAAAAAATTATAGCATAATCCCCTTTTAATTACAACATTGAGAGGGGTTTCTTTTATAAAGAAACAAAGCTCTCAGGGGCTCTGCCCCTAAAACCCCGCAAAGTTTTTTCCTAAGCGAAAAAATTTTGAGAAAAACGCTTCCGCTGCGCGGTGCTAAGAGCTTCGCTAAAAAAGATATTAAACTTACGATAGATATTCACCCGCATATTACCTGAAAAAGCTATTAGATTTAATCGGAGATAACGCTTTATATATAAGGGGCGGGTAACGACTGGTTATCATATAAAATCCTATTTTTATTTGAAGAATTCAAATGCTTTCATGTTGTCACCTTAACGGCTTTTAACGTGACTGCATTTTCTCAGAAAATCTACTCGATTTTTCGGGAACAGTCACTACCCTTAAGTATTAAAACAAGATTTTCAATATTTTAGTTCAGTCCGCCGCACAGCTTATAAACCTTCGTGGAATAATACTAAACTTAGCTAAGTCATTTACCCGCATATTACCTGAAAAAGCTATTAGCTTTAATCGGAGATAGCGCTTTATATAAAGAGCGGGTAACGACTGGTTATCATATAAAATCCTATTTTTATTTGAAGAATTTAAATGCTTTCATGTTGTCACCGTGACGGCTTTTAACGCTTCTCGATGACTGTTTGCTATTTAGAAGAAATAAGCATATTTTATTTATAAAATATGTTCAGTCGTTAGACTGATTAACAACATGAGCAAATTTACTTTAGTGATATTTACGAATTATTGAGAGACCCCGCATTTCTTGGAATAGAAGTTATCCTACCCCAATTTACATTAAAAGTTTTATATTATATTAGAGATAATAGCTTTTTCAGGTAAATAGCGGGTGAATGACATCAGTAAGTTAAAGATCTCTTTTGCCGAAGGCTTTAGCACCACGCAGTGGAAGAATTTTTCTCGAAGTTTTTTTCTTCGGAAAAAACTTCGTGGGGTTTTTAAGGGGAGAAACCCCTTCTATGTTTCTTTCTTAACAAAAAGAAAACAAAAACTCTTCATTGAAGAAGCGAAAAGTTCAAAGTATAATTAAAGTTAAGATAATTTCTTTAGGGAAATTATCTTTTTTTATATATATTCAAGAAAGAAGGTGAAGAAGTGGAAAAAGAATATTTAATAAAGAATTTCGAAGGCGGGCTCAACGATACACTGGCTCCCATATATCTTGAGGACAACTGCCTTAGTGAGTGTCAGAATGCAAACTTATCTTTTGACGGAGGGATAGGAAAAAGGTCGGGGACGGATATATATCTCCATAGGCTCCTCAAAGATAAAAATTTTGCGGATGACAGTGAAGATGAGCTGATCGAACTAAAAGACGTAAGGTTCATATTCGCAAAAGAAGTCATGATAAACGGATACAACAGGATTTTCTTTATAGCAAGATATGTCATACCAAAGGAAAGTCTTCCGGATAAATATTATTACTTGAACGTGTCAAATTATTACTTCGGTTATATCTACGCGGATAAAGATTTTGATGTTGAACTGGAAATAGAAGAATTCAAACCATGTCTGATAAAACAGAATGAAATGGTTCATTTCTACGATAAATTTTACAGGGCCATTACCGATAATTACATAATAGGAAAAAAAGTAAAAAGAAAAGACAATGACGGGAAATGGAGCATGGATCATACGGATGATATGGAGGGATACTGCTACGAAGTGTACGACACCACGGGAGAAAAAGACTCTCACGGAGAATACATCATAGACGAAACAAAGCCAGACTTTTCAAACGAAAAAAAGTGGGAAGAATTCTACGATAATCCCATTCATCCGCTGAAAGAGGAAAGAGGATACTATATATTCGCAAGGGATTATGAACTTATCAATAAGGACATATCCGATATAAGTTTCGCTCAGACGGAAAAAGGATTATATTTTTCATTCAACGGAAAGTTCTACAGGATATCGGGGTTTGACTTTACCAGTGACGAGGGTATCAAATATATCGTAAAGAACAGTATAGTTAAGGTAAATCATGAAGAATCAAGCGAGAGTGTTTACGGGAAATATTATTTAAGCTTAAAGGAGCAGAAGCTTATAAATCTTATTACCGCGAACTATAACGATACTTCGCTATGGAAAGAAATAAATATCGACAAGTACAGAAGCGAAGTCCCTATGGGTATCGGAGATTATGACTATACTTATCTAGACGGTACCGTAAACAAAATATATATGGGAGAAGTCATTCTGGCTCCGAGATATTATAAAAAATACGATTCTGCCTCTAAAAAGAACATATGGGCAAAAGATACTTCAAAGCTGTTCAGGTATAGAGCGAAAAGGGATATAATGGGATTTGACAGCGACGGAAATCAGATATCTTTCGGTTTATCAAACCTCAAATACTACGACACTTCCCTATTCGACAACATCTCAAACAGGGCAACAAAATACGACGAGGACGGAGACGGAGAAACCGACGACAATATATCCCTGGACGAGGTTCAAAAATGTACGATGATGATATACCACCCTTACAGCAAGAGGATATTCGCCGCAGGGCATCCCAAAGACAAAAAGGCGGTCTTTTACTCTGACCCGGGCGAATTCAACGTGTTCAGAAGAAGCTCAACGCTCTATCCAGCAAGCACCATAGGAAATGTCACCGCAATGACGGTAATAAAAAAATATCTATGTGTCAGCTACGAACAAGGCTGGTACATATTCAGCGGAGGTAAGGAAGAATACCTTGACGAATTCGTATGGCAGCCCCTTTCACTCCCCTACGGAGCTTTGAACAACAAATGCGTAATATCCACCCCCTGCTCTTTTACATTCTTTACAGGAAACAAAATAATAGAAGTAAACGACCGGATATTTGCGGATATAGGCTCTTTGGAAGCACTTAGCATTTATACCAAAATCATAAGCGACGGCAAAGTAAATACCTCTCTTAGCAATATAAAAAACAAAAAACTCTCTGCCATGGCGTTTAATAACGGTAAAGTATATTTGGCTTTCAATGACGATAACGAACTGGACTATGCCAATAAACTCATGGAATACGATTTTGAAAAGTCAACGGGATTTAATATAAACACAGGACTCGTTATTTATTATCTGTTCAATAAAAACAGTAAGCTTTTTATAGGAAGCAAAAACTATATAATTGAAACGGATATATTTAATAAAGAAAACTCCAGAGGACTGAGCGACTTTGACCCAATCAAAAATAAAAGGGTACCCATAGAATTCAAAGTCGTATCAAAACCATACGATTTATCGGAATTTTATAAATACAAACACCTAAAAAGAATAATGCCCATATATCTTCAGAATTATGACATGGAAGGCGAAAGCAATTTAAACATAAAAATAACCGGAGAAGACACAAAAGAAATAAGTCTTGACTTAAATTTATCGGATAGTTTGATTTGGGGAAGAAAATGGGGTAATATTTGGGGATTTTCTGATATAATGTATAAGTACATAGAAACAGATCTTACAAGTATAAACTTCAAATTCTCACTTTATCATAATTCCTTCGACGATATGATGATACTCCTCGGTTTCGGGTTTATTTATGAAACACTTAAAAGCGAAGTCGGATATTGTGCGGGAGATGAGCAAAAGCTCATGATATAAGAAAATATTCCTATTCTTACAGATATTACATAAGAAATATTCTATTTTTTATTGCAATAAAGTTTTAATAAATATATAATGACAAGTAGAATTTTATCATAGTTTATCGGATATTAGGATAAAATCATGTTCGTTGTATTATAATTACCATTACACGGATATATCGTAAGAGGTAATTATAGAATAGTATGCGTTATACTATATATTATTTTACTATAAAAAAATTAAGAGAGGTACGAAATTGGCTAATATTCAAAACATAATGGATACATATACCAGCAACATGGAAAATTTGACTTTACCTGCCATTGCGACGAGGGATTTATCGTTAATAACAGGAATGAACGCTAATTTTGATGTGGCGAGAAGTGCTTCTTTAATGGCACTGGAAGAAAGTGTAAAAGAAGAAAGCATGATAATCCTTATCGCGCAAAGAGATTCGGATAAAGACGAAATCGAAATCGAAAATTTAAGAGAAGTCGGAGTTTTGGCAAAGATAACAAACCTTATCAGACTTCCATATAATGCTATCAAAGTTTCAATAAAAGTCTTAAACCGTGTTAAGATAAATAAATATGAACAGCACGACCCATATTTGGTTGCAAGCGGAGATATAATAAATTATTCAAACGATAATCTAACGGATAAAGAAGTGGCAATGACCAATGTATTAAAAGAAAAATTCTCGGAATTTTCTTCTTTAAAAATGACGGGAAATGACTTTGAAATACTTTCATTTTTAAATAACATCAAAAATCCAAACGAACTTATCGACATGATGCTTCCGCCCCTTGGCGTGGAATTTGATAAATTCCAGGATATCCTTTGCATTTTAGACAGCGAAGAAAGATACAAAGAAGTATATAAGATAATCGAAAACAGGATAGTTGTCCTATCCCTTGAAAACGAGATAGAACAGGATGTCAAAGAAAAAATGGAAAAACTTCAAAAAGAAGTTTATCTAAGAGAAAAAATAGAGATTTTGCAGGAAAAACTTCAGGACTCCGACGGGAGCGGTGCAGGCAGTAACTATTTGGAAAAACTTGAAAAACTTCCCATAAAAGAAGAATTCAAGGAAAAAATAGAAAAAGAAATCGATAGGCTCAAACTCATCCCCGTAGGTTCAAGCGAAGCCGGGGTGATACAGACTTATATCGAAACCATACTCGACTTACCTTGGGAAAAAGAAGAAAAACCCGACATCAATCTAAAAGAAGCACAGAAGATACTCGATGAAGACCACTACGGCTTAAAAGAAGTAAAAGAAAGGATAATCGAATACTTATCCGTACTTAAACTTACCGATACCTTGAAAGGACCTATAATTTGTTTGGTCGGACCTCCGGGGGTCGGAAAAACTTCCATAGCAAAGGCGATAGCAAAGGCTTCGGACAGAAAATTCGTAAGGCTTTCCGTAGGCGGAACCAGAGACGAAGCGGAGATAACAGGTCACAGAAGGACATATATCGGAGCTATGCCGGGCAGGATAATAACGGGGATTGCTCAGGCAAAAAGCAACACTCCCCTATTTTTGCTTGATGAAATAGACAAGATAGGTTCCGACTTTAAAGGGGACCCTGCAAGTGCATTACTGGAAGTACTTGACCCGGAACAAAATTCAAATTTCTCCGACCACTATCTCGAAATCCCATTTGATTTATCGGAAGTATTATTCGTGGCGACCGCGAATAACATAGCTACTATACCTCCTGCACTTTTAGACAGGATGGAAGTTATAGAGATACCGGGATATCTTCCAAAGGAAAAAGTGGAAATCGCAAAAAGACACCTTATCAAAAAAGAAATGGAAGAGCATGGGCTTACAAAAGAAAACCTTTCTTTCACCACGGCAGCTCTTACTAAAATCGTTACGGATTATACCTTAGAATCCGGAGTAAGACAGCTTGAAAGACTAATCGCCAAGATATGCAGGAAATGCGCTAAGAAAATCGTAGCTGATGAAGAAGGTAAAATCGAAGTTACAGTGAAAAACCTCCATGAATTTTTAGGTAAAGAACTCCTTACTTTCGACAAGCAGGGAAATAAAAAACATGTGGGAAAAGTAACGGGACTTGCTTATACCAGCTACGGCGGAGATACTTTGAAAATAGAAGCGGTCATAACCGACGGTAAAGGTCATATCGAGCTTACGGGAAGCCTCGGTGATGTAATGCAGGAATCTGCAAAGACAGCTCTTACATATGTAAGGACTATCGTTGACAAGCTGAAAGTAGATAAAGATTTCTATGAAAAGAAAGACATACATATCCATGTTCCCGAAGGGGCGACACCGAAGGACGGTCCGAGTGCGGGGATAACCCTTGCAACGGCGATAATTTCCGCCCTTACAAAAATGTCGGTACCGGAAGATATCGCCATGACCGGCGAAATAACACTGTCGGGAGATGTGCTTCCTATAGGAGGACTCAGAGAAAAACTTCTTGCGGCATCAAGAGCAAGAGTAAAGAAAGTGCTTATTCCAAAAGAAAATATCAAGGACCTTGAAGAAGTTCCCGATGATATAAAAGATACTTTGGAAATAGTACCTGTAAAACACATGATGGATGTATATAAAATAATATTCAAAGAGGACTGAAAATGATTATAAGAAGCGCCGAAATACTTACAAGCGCCGCAAAGTTCAACCAGCTGCCTCCCGAGGACAAGCTGGAGATAGTACTTATCGGAAAATCCAATGTCGGCAAATCCAGCTTTATAAATAACTTACTGAACAGAAAATCTTTAGCCAGGACAAGTTCCGTTCCGGGAAAGACCAGAACTGCGAATTACTATATAATAAACAATGAATTTTATATAGTCGATATGCCGGGCTACGGGTATGCTAAAGTATCCAAAAGCGAGAAAGCGACTTTCTCCAATATAATAACCGATTATTTAAAGAAGAGGAATGCGGATTTTATAGTATTCTTCCTTGTGGATATAAGGCATAAACCAAGCGAAAACGACATAAAGATGTATAACGAGATACTGGATAATGATATATACCCTGTCGTGGTTTTGACAAAAGCGGATAAGATAAGTAAAAACAAAAGAAAACAAAATATAGACCTCATAAAAAAGACTCTCGGCTTGGATGAAGACGATAAGGTGATAATTTTCTCTACCGAGGAAAAACTGGGAAGAGATGAAGTATGGGATTTTATTGAAGGATTTATTTAAAAGGACTGCCAAAAGGCGGTTCTTTTTTAATTATTAGAAATTCAGTGGAATTATATAGACTGTCACCCTCAAAAACTTTGGTAAGTTCCTTTTCTGCACTCAACTTCATTTTGACTATCGAAAATTTCTTAAGAAGTGTTACCGAATTTTGTTATATATCAAGTAACATGATATGCTTCATATCTAAAATCAACCTTTATAACTAAATCAAAGTGAAATGATAAAAGACTTTAAATTTCAGCAGTCAAATAAACCTTTAAACTTTCTAAATCATTCATTCAATTATATTAAAAAAATCAGTTTCCTAAAATGATAAAAATACTTATAACTGCAATAAACTATTAAAAAAATCTATAAGTAAGGACTTTATTCGCAAACAAAAAGAGCCTTAAACAAATCATGTTTATCGGCTCCTTATAATAAAATAAATTAAATTTAACCCATCCATCTTTGAAGGACTTTTATCAAATGTTTTACATTGATAGGTTTCGCAACATGTTCGTTCATGCCTACGCTTCTGGCTTTTCCTACATCGGTTGCGAAGGCATTTGCGGTAAGTGCGATGATAGGAACGGTCTTTGCGTCTACCCTGTTAAGCGAACGTATATCCTTTGTCGCATCGTAACCGTTCATAACCGGCATTTGTATATCCATGAGTATTGCCCCGTAATCACCTACGGCTGACGCTTCGAACATTTCGACCGCTCGCTTTCCGTTCTCAACTGAGTCCACTTCTATCCCTTCCATTTGAAGGAGTTCTATTGCTATCTCACGATTCAAATCATTGTCTTCGGCAAGCAGTACTTTCTTATTCGACAGGTCTGCATCATTTTTTTCTTCGTATTCCGAAGATATAAGATTACTGTGAGTACAGAACAGCTGAAGTACATGAAGCATTTTTGATTTAAATAAAGGCTTACTCAAGAATGCGTCCGCTCCCGCTTCAAGGAATTCTTCCTCTATCTCGGAATAATCGTAAGCTGATATTATAATGATGGGAACATCATCCCCCAAATTTTTCCTTATGGCTTTTAATGTTTCAAGTCCGTCCATTTCGGGCATTTTCCAGTCTAATATGACCGCAAAGAAATCGTCTCTTCTTTCATGAGCATTTATGACGCTTAGTATGGCTTCCTGCCCCGAAAGTACCCAGTACCCTCTCATACCCAGTTCATCGAGAAGTGCACTCGCGTTTTCGCATACTATCTGGTCATCATCGACTACCAGTACGGGAAGACCTACGAGCTCTTCATCACACATTTCTTCTTCGTTTTGTATCTCCATTGGAACCGAAACGACAAATTTACTTCCGACACCGAGAGTACTTTGAACTTCTATGATCCCGTTCATCATACGTACGATATTATCCGTTATCGCCATCCCGAGCCCCGTACCCTGTATCTTGCTTATACGAGAATCTTCCGCACGGGAGAAAGGCTCGAATATATGAGGGATAAAATCCTCCGCCATACCTATGCCGTTATCTATGAATATAAATTCATACTGACCTAAATTATCTATCGCAGAAGACAGTTCATTTATCCTGAAAGTGATAGTTCCGCCCTCGGGAGTATATTTTATCGCATTTGACATCAAATTCAAAAGCACCTGCTGAAGCCTGTCACCGTCTGCGATCACTTTTTCATGTCTGACTCTGCCTACACTCATCTTAAGCTGCTGATTTTTCTCTGCCACCAAGGGTTTACAAATATCCGCTACATTTTCCACAAGCTCCGAAAGGTCTATCTTTTCAAGCATTAAATTGATTTTACCGCTTTCGATTTTCGACATATCCAAAACTTCGTTTATAAGACTTAAAAGATGTTTGCTTGATATGTTTATTTTATTTAGACAGTCCCGGACTTTATCCGGCTCATTTGTATTCATCTTAGCAATAGCAGCCATTCCCATTATAGCGTTCATAGGAGTACGTATATCATGGGACATGGAAGATAAGAAATTCGTCTTTGCTTCATTGGCGACTTTCGCCGTTTGATAAGCGTCCTCCAATGCAATACGCTGTCTTTCCTGCTCCATACGTTCCTCTGTCACGTCCATTCCGAGGCTGTAGAAAGAAGGTATCCCGTCCCAGCTGTCTTTTTCGGATACGTAACATAGGGTCATTGTCAGATTCTTGATACTTCCGTCGGAGCGGATAATCCTTATCTCGGTAACGGTGCTGCCATTTGTTTCTTTTAATTCATCCAAAACGGGAATGATTTTTTTATAATCATCGGGATGAACATATCCGCATTTGGATTTTAATTTGGTTTCGAATTCTTCTTCGCTGTAACCTATAAGGTTTAAAAAGTCCGCACCGTACCAAAGGATAGTTTCATAATCCCTTGCATCAAGCCTTACAAAACCTCCGGGAAGGGTCCTTAAGATAACTTCCCTCTCTTTATCTTTCTTTGCAAGCTTATACTCCGTACTGTACATATCATATGAAAGCTCTAGCCTTGCTCTTCTGCCCTCCCAGTTTATGATACGATTTTTTATCATAAACGTACGTTCCAGCACAGGGTTATCGAATTCCCATTCATAAAACTCTTTGTCGTTTATAATATCATTGGTGCAGAAAGGACAAGGGGAAGTCCTTCCCTGTATCACTTCATAACATTTTCTGCCTACCATACTCGAAGCAGGCTGTTTCAATGTCTCACATGCGGTCCTGTTCAAATACAGCAGTTCGTAGTTATCCATATCACTTATATAGATATTGCCCGCATATTCCTCCATCATAAATTCAAAGCTATTTGCCTTTTCCCTGCATACTTTGGCGGTCTTCTTATATTTATCCACCATATCCGTTACATCAGAAAAAACAGCATATACAATAGGTACATCATGCTCTTCGCTTTCTGTTACGGTCGCTGTAATGCGGAACCATTTGAAACCTTTATCCTTTAAAGGAAGACGGACAGTAACCTGTACCGATGCTTCCCCTTTTTCATAATTAGATAATAAATTCCCACTTAAAACAGTAAAATCTTTGGGGTAATCTTTGTAATAATGATACAAATCCCCAAAGATAGATTCAAACTCTTTTTTTGTATAATTTATATTCTTATAAAAATCATCGTTAGCCCAAATAACAGTTAAATTTTGATCTAACTTAAAATTCAATATACTTATATTCATTATATTCGACAGCACATCCTTTTCTCCTCCCACATTCAGAGGATTTTTATTCCACGGACCGAATTCATGCTGGTTTTCCATATCGTTTCTCCCTTATTGTTTAATACCTTACAGCAAAATACGACAAATTATATATGTGTATATTATATATTCATTTGGCTTTAATATCAAGGATAATCGTTTTATTCCGAAGTATTTAAAATTTAATTATGATTGATATAAGAATATTTAAAACAAATAAAAAAAGATGATGATTTCATCTTTCTTTATTTAAATATTTGTTTGTAAATCGTTTTATAAAGTATATCCGGCTCTATAGGTTTTGCGAGGTGTTCGTCCATTCCCGCATCTATGGAGCATTTTATATCTTCCGCAAAAGCATTTGCCGTCATTGCGATCACAGGTATACTTTTGCAGTCCTCTTTATTCGATTCCCTTATCTTCTTACAAGCCTCAAGCCCGTTCATAACGGGCATTTGTATATCCATAAGCACCGCATCGTAATGGTAAGGTTCCTTATTTAAGTACATATCGACGCCGATTTTCCCGTTTTCGGCACACTCTGCATAAATACCTTTTTGTTCCAGCAATGTCTTTGCTATCATCAGATTGAGTTCATTATCTTCGAAAATGAGTATCCTCTTACCTTTGAGTTTATTTAAGTCAAACTCTGTTTTCTCTTCTTTATCTTCCATATCCTTAACTATATCCACTTCCAGCTCAACCGTAACGCTCGTGCCCTTCCCCGGTTCGCTCTCTATATATATCCTGCCGTTCATAAGCTCAACTATCTTATATACTATGGAAAGCCCCAACCCCGTACCTTCGGAAGTATCCCCTGCCTTTTCCTGAGTAAAAGGTTCAAAAGCATGAGCTAAAAATTCTTTGCTCATTCCTATTCCCGTATCCCTAACGATAAAACGCTTCTTTATTTTATCATCATCTTTGGACAGGTGTTCTATTATCAAATCTATCTTTCCCCCTTTCGGAGTGAATTTAACGGAATTTGAAAGAAGATTTAAAAATATCTGATTGAAGCGAAGCCTGTCAAGCATGACACATTTTATATCCACCTCTTTGCATACTATATCAAAATCTATATCATTTTCACTGCACTGCTCTTTTATGATGCTGTTTACAGTATCCAAAAACTCGGATAAAGTATAAGGCTCGGGATGAAGCTCCATTTTATCGCTTTCGATTTTGGACATATCCAAAACATCGTTTATAAGAGACAACAAATATTTTCCCGACTGATTTATCTTATTTAAATAATCATTTACTTCTTCTCTTGGGATATCATCATTCAAAGCCAAATAAGAAGAACCTATTATCCCGTTCAGTGGTGTTCTCAAATCGTGACTCATCCTTGAGAGGAATTCGGATTTTGCGGAATTTGCACTTTTTTCTTCATTGAGTTTCGCTTTAAGGCTTTCCTGTTCCAAAATAGAATTCATATATGCTTTATAAGCCTGACGCTGTTTGTCAAAAAGTTCCATATATTTTCCATGAAGATTATTGGCAAGAAGATATGCGGTAATATTGATGATCACGACCTGAAGATAATAATAAAAAGGAATATCCTTCGCATATAAACATGCACATACATTCACTATTATCGAAACCAAATAAATAAATCTCAAATCGTTCTTTTTAAGTATGGGAGCACATATCAAAACCCCTGCAAGGACAACGCAGTTCAGAGGGATTAGAGACATTGAAGCATCTCTGTATAAAAACGGGAAAACTCCGATTACAAGAATGCTCCAAAACAGTTTATATATAAATGATATATTTTTAAAAGACGAATTCCTTTTTATGACCAAAATAAGTATCAGGAATATGACCGCAGACAGTGATAACAAAAACGTACCGCCCCATAAAATACGCTGGACGTAAAACTGCGGATTAAATAAATTAATGATTTGGAAAAAAAGTATACATACGCATACAGAAGCTATCCTCTTTAGATTTATCTTTTCGATTTGGTCATCTGAAAAATTTTCCAATTTTTCATCACCCTTAAAGTCATTATTTCCCATTTTTGATTTTTTCCCTTAGCTATTTAATAAAATTAATTAAATAAGTATACCATATTATAGTAATAAGCTCAAATAAAACAGCCTTTAATATACGCTTATTCAAATATACGATACATCATTTATTTTGAGCTAAAATGTATGAAAAACGGCTTGAAAACTTACTTGAAAATTATTTTCAAATAATGGTTTCATTTCTATTGATTGTCTGATATAATTCTCAAATAAGGTATAAAAATAATATTAAGATTTTAAAAGGACTTTATATAAACAAAATTGTTTATAATGGGTAAATGATTAAATGGAAAGTAAATTAAAGCTTAAATTATCTTACACACAAATAATTGCACTTGGATTTTTCCTGACAATTTTAGTAGGCGGTATACTATTGACGCTGCCTATATCATCACGAAGCGGAGAGTTTACTCCGTTTTTAAATTCTATTTTTACAGCAACATCCGCAACATGCGTGACGGGGCTTGTAGTCTTTGACACATACACTCACTGGTCGATTTTCGGACAAATAGTTATAATATGTTTGATACAAATAGGCGGTATAGGTTTTATGACCATTATCACCATGTTTTCTATATTCCTAAAGCGTCAGATCGGACTTCACGAAAGAAGGCTATTGATGCAGTCCGCGGGAAGCATGCAGCTCAGCGGAGTGGTTAAGCTCATACTTCGTATAGTAAAGGGAACGATATTATTCGAAGGTCTTGGAGCGATACTACTGTCAATAAGATTTATTCCCGAAATGGGATTTAAGGTAGGTATATATAACGCCGTCTTCCATGCCATATCTGCATTCTGTAATGCGGGATTTGACTTGATGGGAAGATTTAAACAGTTCTCTTCCCTAACTAGATATTCCGATGACATAATAGTGAATATCACCATAATGTCGCTTATAGTCATAGGCGGTATCGGGTTCTTGGTATGGAGCGATATAATAAAAAACAAATGGCATGTAAGAAGATATGAACTTCATTCAAAAATAGTCATATCCGCTTCGGCTATACTTATATTCGGCGCGGCAGTCTTATTCTTCTTATTCGAAACCAAAAACGGAGTGCTCGTTCACTCTTCAATGAAAGAAAGTATATTAGCGTCACTGTTCCAGGCTGTAACGCCGAGGACCGCAGGTTTTAACACTGTAGACTGGGCAAGTATCACACAAGGGACCTCAATATTTACGATAGTTTTAATGCTTATCGGCGGAAGTCCGGGCTCGACCGCAGGGGGTATGAAAACCACTACCTTGGTAGTTTTGGTTATGAGTGCGGTGGCTTCTTCAAGACATAAAAACAGCATAACCATATTTAAAAGACGTCTTGACAACGATACGGTCAAACAGGCAAGCGCGGTATTCACATTATATTTTATCGGATTTTTAATAGGAAGCTTACTCCTATGCTACTTTGAGAACCTCCCTGCAGTATCCATAATGTTTGAAGTATCTTCGGCAATAGGTACCGTAGGCTCCTCAATGGGTATAACCACTACACTGTGCGCCGCTTCAAAATGCGTCATAATCGCACTGATGTATGCGGGCAGAGTCGGAGCACTTACACTTATGTTAACACTTGCAGCAAAGAAAAAATGTGCGCCTGTCGAAAGACCGGCAGAAAAAATACTAATAGGATAGTTTACAACAGAAAGGATATATTAATATGAAATCAGTACTTGTAATAGGAATGGGACGTTTCGGAAAGCATTTATCAAAGAAAATGCAGGAGTTAGGAAACGACGTAATGATAATAGATAAAGACGAGGAACTTATTTCGGAATTTGCTTCGGACTTCACGGACTCACAAATCGGAGACTGCAGAGTGGAAGGTGTATTACAGTCCCTCGGGATAAATAATTTCGATATTTGTTTCGTGGCCATCGGAGAGGACTTTCAGGCTTCCCTTGAAATCACTGCACTGCTTAAAGACTTGAATGCGAAATGGGTAGTAACAAAGGCGAGAAGCGATATTCAAAAGAAATTACTAAAAAGGATAGGTGCGGACGAGGTAGTATATCCGGAAAGAGATACTGCGGAAAAGCTCGCCATAAGATATAATGCTAAGAACATATTCGATTATATACAGCTGACCCCGGAATACTCCATTTACGAAATACCTATAATGGATCTATGGGTGGGAAAGAACATGTCCGACCTTGGAATAAGAAAAAAATACAAAGTCAACATAATCGCAATCAAAAACGAAAATATATTAGACCCTATGCCTTCTCCGAACTATGTGTTCAGAGAAAACGACCATATAATCGTTATAGGCAAATCTTCCGATGTATTCAAACTTACATCACTAACATAAACACTAGGGGCACCGCCCCTTTCACCCCGCCATTTTTTGCTTGTCCAAAAAATGGATAAAACGACCCCGCTGGGCGCGGAGCCTAAGCCTTCGGCAAAAGAGATCTTTAACTTACGATATTCATTCACCCGCTATTTACCTAAAAAAGTTATTAACATTAAAGTAAGACACTATGTTCAATGCCAATGGGGTGGGAAAGCGACTGTTTCACAAAATGCGGGCAGCATTTTGTAGAAAATCCAGTCGTTTTAAGCCTCCGCGGCTTGAGCGGAGATTTTTTGGCACTTTTTAATCTTTTAAAAAGTGCCGGGGTTTTAGGGGCAGAGCCCCTAGGTATTTTTTAAATAATCCACCAAAACCTCACTGTTATGTCTCATGACCCCGTTTATCTCTCTCGCAAGGTCAAGACCGGTGAATTTATAAAGACTTTTCATCTCATCGGTTATGTTGGCTTCAACTACATCTGCATGTTTTTTCTTATATCTTTTTATTACGTCTTCGTCCAAAACCGTAGTACTGTAAATCACTTCATCAAATATCTTACATCCTCTGGGGATATGTTTATCTATTTCCGTAACATGCTTCCATACATCAAATCCGTCCGTTTCTCCATGCTGGGTCATTATATTCGCCACAAAATACTTCTTAGCTTTTTTATTCTTATCTATGGCATAAGGTATATCTTTGATAAGCAAATTCGGTATTATGGAAGTATAAAGACTTCCCGGACTTAAAATGATTATATCAGCATTCTCTATTTTTTCCACCGCATAGTCATTAACTTTCGCATCACTAGGAGTCATGAATACTTTTTTTATCTTGGAACGCATTTTAACGGCCTGCTTCGGTATCTTGGACTCTCCGTTCACGACCGCAGTGTTATCAAGGAGTGCACAAAGAGTTATATCATCATTCTTCGATACCGCAACGACTTCTCCCTTTATTGCCAAAACATCGCTTATATCCTTTATCGCCTTTGGGAAACTTTCGCTTATTTCATTAAGTGCCGCCAAAAATAAGTTCCCGAAGGAATGTTTCTTTAACGCTCCTTTTGTAAAACGATATTCCATAAGCTCCGTCATGGTAGATTCGTCTTCGGCGAGCGCCGTTATACAGTTACGGATATCCCCAACTGCCAAAATGCCCAGGTCTTTTCTCAGTTTACCCGTGCTTCCTCCGTCATCGGAAACGGTAACTATAGCGGTTATGTTGTCGGTATGCTTTTTAAATTCCTTTAAAAGAACACTGTTTCCCGTTCCCCCGCCGATTATGACGATATTTTTATCTTTGAATTTCATAAAATCACCTGCTTAATACTGATAGTTATCTTTGCTTATATCTCTGTGCTCTTCCGTAACGATATATCCTTTTTCTTCTATCCTCTTAGCCAGTTCGCTCGCTATTGCGACAGAACGGTGTCTTCCCCCTGTACAGCCTATCCCTATTACAAGCTGAGCCTTTCCTTCTTTAATATAATATGGGATAGTAAAGGCGATTATGTCCTCCAGCTTATCCATGAATTCTTTGCTTTCATCAAAGGAAAACACATAATCCGATACTTCCTGATTTTTCCCAGTAAGAGGCTTCAACTCTTTTACATAAAAAGGATTCGGAAGGAACCTTACATCATAGACTATATCCGCATCGTGCAGTATACCGTATTTAAATCCAAACGAACTTATATTGATACTGAATTCGGAAGATATATCACCGGTCTTCCCGTAACAGTCATGAAGTATTTTTTCGAAGTCCCTCTCTAAAAGCTTGGAAGTATCTATTATAAGGTCTGCCCTCTTCTTTACCTCTTCCATTGATTTTCTTTCTTTTTTTATGGCAACTTCTATCCTGTCATTTCCCGATATAAGATGTTTCCTTCTATTCTTTTTATACCTTGAAATAAGTACGTCATCGTCTGCATCGATATATAAAACGTCCGCACCTCTTTCATTCTTTAAGCTGTCTAAAATTTCATCTATATCATCGAAGAAAGCACTCCCCCTCACATCCAAAACTATTGCTATATTCTCTGTTTTTGGTTCGCTCTTATCCAAAAGTTCGATGAATGTATCTATGAGTTTCGGCGGAAGATTATCCACGCAGTAAAACCCTCTGTCCTGAAAAAATCTTAAAGCCACACTTTTTCCCGCAGCAAGCATTCCCGCAACAACAATGATTTTCATATATTTTCTCCTTATGTTCAAAAGTCATATCCGTAATTTATAAAGTAATTATACTACGTCAAATGAAAAAAAGCAAAAAGGATAAGCGGTAATAAATTCTATATACATATTGATTTTAATAAAAAAACAAGTTAAATCATACAAAATCCCAATTTATCTAATTAAAACGAAAACAATTAATAAATTTTTAATTGATATATCACCGTTATTTCATATTTATGTGGTAGGTTAAAGGTAATAAAAACATTTTTCGACAAATTATTTAAGAGGCATAAAAAGAGGCATAAAAAGAGGCATAAAAATGAAAGAGGTTATTGATTTTATTATGAAAGGACTGGATATTTCATATATTTACGAAGACGTTATCGTCCTCGTTTGTATTTTATTGTCTCTTATTTTGATAATAGTTTTTATTAAGAAGTTTATAAAGAGTTTTAAATGATAGAAAGGCGCTTATTTATAGCTTTACAAATATTGTCTTATTTGTGAACCTATATGAAAGCACCACATTAAAAAGTTGATTTAATATCATTATTATATAATATAGGAAAGATTACATGATTTCTTCTTTATTATTATTTTATCTTATTCATTTGATTTCCAAACAAAATATTATATTTAAACGAGCCGAACAGATAACGTATTTTATAGGTTTTCATCAATAAAATTCAAAATATTTTCATGAAGCTGTTTTAGTGCAGTTTCTTCAACAGGATAGTGGCTACCGTCCTGCAAAATACTTATTTTCATATCCGCTTTTTTTATCCTATCCAAGAAAGGTTTACTCAAACATAAAGGCGTCCATTTATCTTTCTCCGGCTGAGTCAGTAAAATCGGACAGATATCAAAGTCTTCGGGAGATATTTCCGGTTCATACTGCATATAAGAATAAATAAACTTCATCGGAACTTTGTTACCTGCGGAGGAGCTATCTTTAAGTAATTCCTTCAGACACTATTCATTATTACACAGAGCGGACATCTTTGAACAAACCGACATTTTCATCTTTAATCCGCCAAATCCCAGCTTTACCGACATTCCCGCAAGAGGAGTCCCAAGGTATGCCCAAAAAGCATTGTTCGTAGTTGCTCGTCTAACTTCTTTACTTTTTTGGTCGAGAAAAGTCATACCTATGATACCTTTGATGTTGTGATTTTTGCAGGCAATATGATATGTTTCCATACCTCCCGCGGAAAGCCCGTAAAGGGAAATAGGACGGTCATCTTTTTTCAGTTCATGATTTATATAATCACTTCCAAGCTCTACCCAGTCTTCATAACCGATCACCGTATTTTTATTTACTTTTGTAACGCCGTATAAGGGCATATCTATTGCGATAACTTCATATCCGTCTATTGCAAGAGGTCTGCCGATTATCGTAGACATCTGACGACCGTTGGTACCAACACCATGAAATAAGATTATCTTGGCCTTTGCATCTTTATTCCTGAATGTATCCAAATGCACATCGTTTCCTCTCCAGTCCCAATGTTCTTCCTTAGGTAAAGGCTCTTCGTTAAAATGATATTCTTTTGGAAGAAAAGACATTATTTTTTCCCAATTATCTTGATTTGTATAGTTCATATTTACACCTCTTGATTTTATAAGTTTAAACATATAAACTTAATATCCGTTATAAAACGCCACCTAAGTGACGCTTTATTTTATTTCATTTGTTCTATATCCGTCTCGATTGAATCCGTTAATTTTTTTAAAAGCATTAACGCAGGTTTTAAATTTACTCTGTAATACCTCTCCTTGCCGTCTTGCCTGACCGTGACCAAATCAGCATCCAATAATAACTTCAAATGATGAGAAACAGCCGGGCGGGATAAAGAAAGTTTGTCTGTAAGCACAGTAACGCTTAATTCCCGATTATCAAATAAAAGCTGAGTTATTTCCTGGCGCCTCTTGTCCTGAAGCATTGAGAATATGGGAGCACATTTCTCCATATATTCCATTGTTTGTTTACTCATAAATTTCTCCCCAATATCATGTTTATATGTTTAAACATATATTACTATTTTTTCTAATATATTTCAATACTTAATATAATAAATTTTAAATAACTACAGATTTATTAACTATAATCAGATAAAAATGGACTATAAAGTGAAAAGGACTAAAAAATGCTTTTAACATTTTTTATTTTACTTGGATTACATTCAAAAATAAAAAAGGTATGTAAAACATACCTCCGATATTCTATATTACCCCCGCCAGCGGACCGTAAAACAAATATCCCAAAAATCCGGATATTATAATAAGGACAATGGGGTGCATTTCTTTGAATTTAAGCTTTAATAAGAGCACTACAGCTAAAATCATCAGCCCCGTATAGTTGGTAAGCTTTCCCTTCAATATGAATACAGAAGCAAAAATCGTCATTGCCGATGCGGCTATGGTCCCGACGACAGCCGGTCTAAGCCCCGCAAGCACCGCCTGCACATATTTGTTATCCTGAAAATTAAAGAAAAATTTACTTATCAGGATTATTATTATAAATGAGGGCAAAACCACACCCAGCGTGGCACTGAACGCCCCGATGAGGCTGCTGTGGTCGAAGCCTATGAAGGTAGCTATATTTATCGCAAAAGGTCCCGGAGTGGATTCGCTTATGCCTATAAAGTCGATGATCTCTCCGACTGTCGCCCAGCCGTGTGAAAGGACTTCGGTCTTTATAAGAGGTATCATTGCATAACCCCCGCCGAAAGTGAACAGTCCTATTTTAAAGAAGACAATAAATAATTCCATTACCATTACATATCCCCTCCCTTGATGATATTAAACCCATGAAATATCACTCCGAGAAGTGCGCATGCGATAAGGACATAAATGACGTTTATACTTGTAAATGCGGTTATGAGAAGTGAAGCAAAAAGCAGTATCATATTGAAATAATCCTTCTTTATGGGTTTTCCCAGCTTTAAAGCCGCTTCCAAAATCAGCACGATAACTCCCGCCTTTACTCCCGCAAATACGTTATTAACGATGATATTATCTTTGAACATATTAAAAATAATAGAAACTCCGATTATTATAAAAAAAGAAGGGACGACAACTCCGAGGGTGGCGAGGACTGAACCCCATACCCCTCCGATTTTATATCCCACGAATGTGGCACAATTGATTGCAAGAGGTCCCGGGGTACTTTGAGATATCGCCGTTATATCCAGCATCTCGTTTTCGTCTATCCATTTTTTCTTCTCCACGACTTCTTTTTGAAGCAGGGGTATCATTGCATAACCTCCGCCGAAGGTAAAAGCTCCGATGTTGGCGAAGGTAATAAATAAATCCAAGTCTTTGTTTTTCAAGTTCTTCTCCCCATATTAATTAAATCAATAAAATAGATTGGTTTTAACCTATTTATAATAAATTTTATTCTTGATATTTTTGACCTTTGATATGATGTATATACCCTATATCAAATAACTTAATGCTCTTTATCATAAGTCAATCAATATCTTTACAACACCATAAATACGTTTTTGATATTATACCATAAACTGCCATATTTACCCTCATATATAAGAAAATTTACTTTTCTTTTACACTGATATATATACGTATCACTTATATATACTTCTTGATTTTTATTCTTCAAGGCTCGAAATATTTTTAACTTAATAAACTTATATATAACAAAAAAATCCCGCCCCATATTATTTAAACATAAGGCGGGATAACTTTAATTGAAATAAAAACTTTATATTTATTAAAAGATAATAACTCTTTCGAAACATTATAACTATCGTTAAGAGCGGTTTTTTATCCGTTATGTGACTGACTCAAAACTCCAAAGGAGTTTTGAAAATTTTATCTTTGGTTAAGCTTTCACTGAACAAAGTTCAGAGGTCAGCATGATTTCTTTGGTTTGATGAAGCGAATACCGTTTATGGTAATTTGCGAATGTACATAAAACCATACTAAAATCCTGCTAAATCAAATTTACTCATGTTATTCGGGCTAATGCTTGAATAACTTTTGTTAAATTTATCTGCTCTGATAAACAGTGAATAGTCAAATCCGACCGCCTTAAAGCTTTCGCTGCGAATGAATGGTATCCTTTAATCCAAAAATTCGGACAAGGAAAATTTTGGCGGATTGCAGGGGCAACCTCTGCATTTGAGGTAAGGGGCAAAGCCCCTAATTGTTTGTATTTTTACGAAATACGATTATAGCTTTAAACAGATCCCCGTCTATATCGATCTTGAAACTTCCGCCCTGTGCTTCAACGTAGCTTTTTACTATTGCAAGACCTATGCCGCTTCCGCTTTCATGTCTTGACTTATCTCCTCTTACAAACCTTTCGACTATCTCTTCGCTGGTAAAGTTCATCTGAGAGGCTGAAATATTCTTTATTTCCACCATGACATCTTCTTCGCTTTCTATTATATCTATATATACTCTTGTGGAAGGAAGAGCATACTTTGCCACGTTATTAAACAGATTTTCAAATATCCTGTAGGTCTTGTCTCCGTCAAGCATCAGCGCTATTTCACTGTTTGCCGACGTCATTATCATTTCAAGTCCTCTGGAATTAAGTACTTCAAAACATTCGTCTTTTGTCTGTTCTATCAATTGTATAAGATTTAGTTCCATTAAATCCAAATTGATATTCCCGCTGTTTACTTTGCTTACCTCAAACAAATCTTCTATCAGCGTACTTAATCTATCGATGTACTGATTTAAAGTCTCGGTGTACTCTTTTCTTGTTTCTTCGTCAATACTATCCTGCTGTAACAGCTCAACATAGTTCTTTATCCCGGTGAGAGGAGTCTTTAAATCGTGAGAAACGTTGCTTATAAGTTCGGTCCTCATATTCTGAGACTTGGTTTCTTCCCTTACCGCTTCTTCAAATCCGGTTTTGATATTCCTAAATTCATCTTTTAAGGAATTGAATACACCCACATCCTCGGTTATCTCATCGTTAAAGTTCCCTTTTGCCAAGTTTTCCACAGACACGAGCAAAACATCGTAATCCGCTTTTATCTTGTCGACTTTTTCTTTTACCCATAAGTATGAAACGACAGCATATATAATGGCGAGGAATATACCAAACCACCAAAGACATATCATTATAAGTATCACCAATGTATTTATAAGGGCATATTTCATTATCGTCCTATTTATATTATCGGATAAATCCACATTGCCGAGTTTATTGATACCCCCTTTGATATTCCTGCATAAATCGCCTATCAAAGTGTCGTCCCTCAGAAAACGCCAGATACCGTCAACTACTATATATTTTACGTCATAACAGCCTATGCCGATAACAAGGAAAGTCAAAGCCCATATTACCATATTGCATAGGACAACTATAAAGTTAGCAAAAGTAAATCCCAATGTATCGACAAGATTTAAGAACACCCCATTTATGGTATATCCCGATACTATCAAGCATCCCATACACCCAAGAGTTATGGCAGTCGCTGTAAAGCCTATATTGATTTCTCCTCTGAGTTTTCTGAATGAAGAAAAAGGAGTTACTTCGTCTTCTATGCTCTTAGGGTAAAATAGTATAAATAATGCGATTATAAAACTTCCGAACATCAATGCCGCCGCAGAAAAAGCATTATAATTTTCCCAGCTGTTTAAGTAATAATAAACCATGCCCCCGTTATCTTTTACATTTTTGGGAACAGAGTAAGCTATAGATACGTTATCGGGAGTATTTATTTTTATCTGATCCTGAGGAACGCTGACGCCGTTAATATAAAATCTGTCACTTCCGTCTTCCCCTCCGGAATAACCGACATCAAGAGAATTTTCAAAGAAAGACATAAAGTCAAACCCGTCATAATCACCTTTATATAAAGATTCTATATCCTTAAGTTCCCCTTTTGCATCGTAATATAGAGTACCGTAGAATATACTCTTATTCTTTACATCTTTATCAAATATGTTATTCTTTAGATATTTACTCTTAACCGTCTTCTTTGTTTTTGTATTCTTTATTTCATATAAAAAATTACTGTCATTTTCAAGCACATTAAGAGAACTTGACATATTTTCTTCAAGATTTTCCGTCAGCTGTTCCCTGATGTCTTTCGGTACATCTTTGCCGAAAGACAGGATTTGATAGCTCGGATCAGCTTCTTTTGCCTTGGCAAGGGTAAAATATTTCATTTCACTGTTTAAATGATTTATTATAATATTTTCGTTATGATTGAATTTTCCCTCTACATTATCGTATAAACTTACCACCATACCGCTTAAGAATATGATGAGCGCCATAAATGATATAAAAAACGTCCGCTTCTTATTTATTTTGTTCATTTTATTCACCTACATCTTTTCCATTTTATACCCTATCCCCCATACTACTTTTATATAGTGAGGTTTCTTGGGATTTACTTCTATCTTTTCTCTCAGTTTTCTTATATGGACCATTATGGTCTCTGTATTTATCGCCTTTTCATTCCATACCTGTTCATAAATCTGCTCGGAAGAGTACACCCTTCCCGGAGTCTTTATAAGTAACCTTAATATCTGATATTCCTTTGCGGTAAGCTTTACTTTGTTACCGTCAACAGTCACTTCTTTTGTGTCATCGTCAAGTTCGAGACCTCCAACGACATATCTGTTGGAATTTTCCTCTTCTTTTATAGAACTATGTTTAAGATTTAAAATCTGATCATATCTTCTTATTTGAGAATTTACCCTTGCGATAAGCTCCATTGAAGCAAAAGGCTTTGTGACATAATCGTCCGCACCTATATTAAGCCCCGTTATCTTATCTATATCTTCGGATTTGGCACTTAAGAATATAACGGGTATATCGTAAGTTTCTCTTAGTCTCATCGTCATTGTGATACCGTCCATTACGGGCATCATTATATCGACTATGGCAAGATGTATATCTTCCCTATTCAAAACCTCCAAGCCTTCTTTTCCGTTTTCGGCTTCGAATACGTTATATCCCTGATTATTCAAATAAATCTTAATGGCATCTCTTATGCCTTTTTCGTCTTCAACTATCAATATATTATGCTGCATTTAAAAGTCCTCTTTTCATATAATTACCTCTATTCTATAATAATCTTATCAGCAATTGGAAGAACTATTTAACTTTTTATAGTAAAAAAATCCTGCTGTCACTATAATGACAGTTATGATCCCTATTATACCTGCAAGTATATACTGCTGATTTTTTATTGAACCCGTTATAAAAGTGGAAGTGACGATACTCGGTATCCTTCCGATCGTAGTGATAGCAAGCCATTTATACAGCCTTACATTTGTAAGAGATACGAGATAAGTCATTACGTCTTTGGGAGTACCGGGGATTAGGAATAAAACAAATACCCAGTAAAGACCTTTTTTCTTCTCGAAAGTCTTTTTCACTTCTTCTACTTTCTCTTCTTTGAACATCATGGTTATTATCTTATTGCCGAAAATCTTTACCAGATAATAAACGATTATCGTTCCTATAAAAGAACCGACCATACATACTGCCGTCCCCCAAAGGGAACCGAACATATACCCCGCCGCAAGCTCCAAAGGTTCACCGGGTATGAAAGCGATGAATATCTGTATCGTTATAAGAGATATCATCAAAAGTTCTTTAAGTCCGTGAGGCAGATTTGAAATCCACTTTATTATTTTTTCCAGGTCAAGGCTCAATATCACTCCCAAACCTATAAGCGTGATGAGTGCAATGACCGACGCTATTATTATCGTTTTTTTCTTGTTTTTCATTTTTCTATACCGGTTCGTATATATCGCTTAAATATGAATAGCCGAGATCATCTTTATTATATAATCTGCTTAGCTCATATACATTCCCTTCAAATTCTAAATCAAAATCTTTCATTGCTGAAAGTTCATAAGGACGGATATGTTTCGGAGATTTAAAAATATCTATAACTCCGTTACTGCTTAGAAGTTCGCTAACGAATTCGGAGCAGAATTTATGATATTTTCTGTTAAGAGTAATATTTCCGTTACATAACATTACACCTAAAATATCATATTTATAATCAAGTCTTTCCTCATACATTTTAGACAAATGGTTCGATATACTTTCATACTGACTTTCATTTATTTCTATAGATACGATTTTTATTTTAATATCCTGATTTTTTTCATACAATCCTTTAAAAGGACTTTCTTTTGTAAATCTGGCGGGAAGCATGAAGTTTGGATTTCTTCTGCCGAAGGCATAAAAAGTATCGAAAGTATCGTCCAAAGAAATCGCCACATGAGTGTAATCTTCCTTTGTCCTTTTATATATCGCTTTGGAAAGAAGCGTATTCGATCTTGAAAACATAAGATAAATTTTATAAGTTTTGTCTTTTCTGTCCATATCATCACCTCGATTTTTGTTTATTATAAAAATCGTTTCTTATTAAAAATAGTATAAAAATCTTAATAATTTCTAAAATTTATGATTAAGGGCTGTCTGCCCTTATAAACCCATTGTAAGGGACTCCGTCCCCTAAGAACCCTGCCCTTTTTTGTCCGAAGAAACAAAAAAGGGGTAAAAATTCTTCCGCTCAAGCCGCGGAGGCTTAGCATTCGGCAAAAAGGATATTAAACTTACTGAAGTCATTCACCCGCATATTACCTAAACGAGTTATTTACTTATTAGCAAATGAAAGCTTT
This sequence comes from Anaerofustis stercorihominis DSM 17244, assembly GCF_000154825.1. Lineage (NCBI taxonomy): Bacteria > Bacillati > Bacillota > Clostridia > Eubacteriales > Eubacteriaceae > Anaerofustis > Anaerofustis stercorihominis. The sequence continues at coordinate 633,998 of NZ_DS560015.1, forward strand.
CAAATTATAAAAATGATATAACAAATTTTCGTCACATATAAAATAATTAGAATTGTTGACAATAATGAAATTAAAGAATATAATATAAACAAAGAAGGAGCCGTAGAGATGAAGGTAGCTTCCTCAGACAATTAAGTTATAAAATAACTATCCTGATTCGGCGTTAGGGTAGTTATTTTTTTGACTATTCTAAGAATTCTTTAGAATTCTTATTGAATTTTAATTTATTAAAATTCAAGTATGTGTTTACACATATTAGAATAACATGAGCAGATTCGCTTTAGCGATATTTGCGAATATAACCTATTTTATAGTTTATATACTTCTTTTAAAGTTATTTTCATAAGCACCACCTCCTATGTATTTTCAGCTTACGCTGAATATAAATGGAGAAAACCACCCGCACCTTATTCTACGGCTCGGTATTATTATATACCACTTCGAATATTTGTTCAATATTTATGGCGAAAGTGGTCACTTTCTGTTCACAATAGTATATAAGGGGTTCCACCCCTTTCACCCCGCGAAGTTTTTTCCGAAGCGAAAAAATTTCGAGAAAAACGCTTCCACTGCGTGGAGCTAAAGCCTTCGGCAAAAGGGATATTAAACTTATTTTAATCTTTCATATCCATATTAACTAAAAGAATAATATTCATAAATAAAAAAACACCCTTTAGGAGTGTTTTATTTATCTTCTTCAAGTATATCCTTCATCATCTTTGCTCCAAGTTTAAAACCCACAATAAAATAATGAGAACAGTTAGCTAAATTATAATCAAGCCACTTTTTAGTCAATTCTTCAAATTCTTCCTCTTTTTCCTTTGATAAATCTTGACTGAAACTATTTTCATTTTTGAATAGAAGACTTCCTTTTAATAATACTTCATCGCTTAATTCGCTTTTGATATCCATAGGTTCTATATTCCCATAAAATAAATCTTCCAATACACCTTTTTTCATTTCTTACTCCTTTTAAATTTAAAAAGTGCTAAATTAATTTAGCACTATACATATTCTAAAGTTTCTTCTAAATCCAGCTTTTTTAAATAATTCAAATTTTTGACTAAAACTTGTCTTTCCTCAATAGTGCAGTCCTTAAAAAGTAAATCTATTTCTCTTACAGTAATAAACATAGACCTTTTGCCTAAATCCAAATCTAATAATTCATCTAAACTTATGTTTAAAATATTTGCGATATTTACTATAGTTTGTAGTGATACTTTTGTACTTCCGTTTTCAATATGACTCAAATGGCTTACGGATAAATCCACATATTCGGCAAGAGTTTCTTGTGTTATTCCTTGTTTTTTTCTTTGTTGTTTTAATTTTTCTCCTAACATAAGATAGTCTATTTTCATTCACTGCACCATGTTTTTTGTTTATATTTTATTTAAATTGGTTTCTTAAATACAGAGTTTTAAACCGCTCAACTTTGCTTAGTTTTTTGGATTGTGTGGCAAGGAAAATATGACAAAACGGCTTATACAAAGGAATTTAAGGGATTTTTGAACCTGCTGATACTATAAATTATATATGAAATTAAAAATCATATGACATTCACAAAATGTCATACATTAAAAAAGTAAGTTTTTATGGGGGCGGGACAGCGGTTCTTTCACAAAATGCGGGCAGCATTTTGTAGAAAATCGAACCGCGTTAAAGCCGTCACGGCGATTGAGTGAAAGCATTTTATCGAATATTTTTTGCTTTGGAAAAATATTCGCAGGGTTCCTAAGGGACGGAGTCCCTTACACCGGGTTGTAGGGTGGAACCCTACAGAGTTTAATATAAGCAATAACATTCATAAAAATTTTAAACTAAAAGAATTTTCAACATTATAATTTTAAATAATGTAAATTAAAAAATCTTATTAAAAATCAAAAATATTTATTAAAACAGTATACATTAGTATATTTTTTCTTCCTCCGTAAAAAATACTAAAAAAGGAGGAAAAAATGGAATTTAAAAATAGTCAAACAGTTAAAAACTTAATGAGCTCTTTTGTAGGTGAAAGCGGTGTTTATCAAAGATATTCTTACTATGCAAAAAGAGCAAACAAAGATGGATTTAAATACATCGAAGATATTTTCAACGAAACTGCATTAAACGAACTTTATCATGCCAAAAGATTTATGTTCCTTATAAACAAAGAATTACCGGGAGAAAAAATCATGGTGGATCAAGCAGACTACCCTGTTTTCTACGGAACTACTTTGGAAAACTTAAAATCAGCGGCTCTCGGTGAATACGAAGAAGCATATGAAATATATCCTACATTCGCAAACACTGCGAGAGAAGAAGGTTTCAAGGAAGTTGCAACATATTTCGACTTGATTTCGGATGTTGAAAAATTCCACCACAAAAGATATGACACATTGGCACAAGAAGTTGAAAGAGGTTATTTCCACAGAGAAGGCGACTGCGACTGGATCTGTCTAAAATGCGGTCATCATCACAAAGGACCAAACCCTCCTAAAGTTTGTCCTATCTGTGACCATTCCGAAGCATACTTCAAACCGATTTGTCCTTCAGGCAACTAAAAAAAGTGCATTAAGCACTTTTTTTATTGTCTCTATTTAATATGATTTGACATCTATATTTATTTAATGATAAATATCAATGATTTTTAAATATAAATACATTTTGATTTCTTAAAATACTATAATTTAAAACCATATATAATTTACTTGATTACCGAAATTTAACACAAAATTAAACTTTTAAAATTATCATTAATATATCATAATTTTAGCTTATCCCTCATTTTCCATCTCTTCAAGGATTTCATTATATACACTGCTCAGTATCTCTTCACTGTAACCTTTGGCATAAAAGAACGGAAACACTTTATATTTTACCTTTTCAAGCTCTTCGCCTTTATTTATGTATTTATAAAAACGTTTCTTTATCTTTTCCTTTAATTTTGTATTTTCGCTGATATTCTCGTCTTCGCTTATTATATCGTCAATTACGGAATTTACAAGCTTATAATCGTAACCTTTCCTAACGGCACTGTTTATTATTTTATCTCTCTTCTCCCTGTAAAAAAGCTCACTGTGCTTTTTGTCCTGCTTTGATATGAACTCGCTTAAATTTTCTGTTTCTTCTTCCATACTAAAGCACATCTCCACAGTCTTAAGCACCAAGGAAACATCTATCCCCTTCTTTATAAGGTCATTCTTTATTTTATTTCTCCCGATAAGAGAAGCGGATTTACTTCTCGTAAAGTTTTCTATATAATCTTCGTCATTTACATACTTAAGCTCCAAAAGCCTGTTTAAAACATCATTTATCACTATATCGGGAAAGTGTTTCTTACCTAGATAATCAAGGATTTCCCCTTCGCACCTCATGGCATAAGAAAGGTAATTGAGAGCCATATTAAGAGCAGTATCGTATAAATCGTCGTAGCTTTCTTTTATTAGCTCGTCGATATCAACTTCATCTTCCAATTTAAGTTTATTTATGATTTTTTTCTCCAGACGAAGTACTTTTTCATCGTTTATCGTTACGTTATATTCTCTTTTTGTCTTCGTTATTTTTGTTATTACGTCCACTTTATTACCTTTCTTTTTTATATTTAATGGGCTTAGTCCCTTACATTTTCTTTAAAACAGCAATCAGCAATTTCGCACAATTATCACTGGCTTTTCTAAGGTTTTCTTTAAAGTCCGTACTGGCTCCCTCATCTGCACTGTCGCTTATACCTCTTATCCCGGCAAATGAGATATCATTTATATGACATACCTGAGCGAGAGAAGCTGTCTCCATATCCGTACAGTATCCGTCGAAAGTCTTTATAAGATACTCTTTATCTTTATTATTTGAAACGAATTTATCCGCAGTCAGTATATTCCCGAAATATACACCAAAATCAAAATCATACTTGATATCCTCTGCGATTTCATTGAAAGCTTTGTTCTGAACGAAATATGTAACGTCTATATCGGGAACACATCCGACTTCATAACCGAGCTGAGTAACGTCCATATCGCTTTGAACGGTCTTTGTTGATAAAACCACGTCCCCCACTTCGATACCCGTTTTCAGTCCACCAGCAACTCCGCAGTTGATCAGAAGATCGGGAGCAAAATTGTCGATTAGTTTTTGAGCAGTACAAGCCATTGCAACCTTTCCCGTAAGGCATTTTACGGCAACGACTTTTTTATCATCGATATTACCTATGAAGTATCTGCTTCCCTTTATATCCTCTTCTTTTAAATCTTTCATTTCTTTTTTTATCAAATATAATTCTTCGTCCATAGACGCTATTATCCCTATCATAATAATCTCCTTTTATATATATTTTAAAGTTAATAAATAATTAAATCTATTATTAATTAAATCTTAATGTCCTAATATTATACTACATTTAAAGCAAATGTAAAATTAAAATATTTTTCTTTACTTTATGAAATAAAGTAGTATACTACAGGTAACAATATAAGTAAGAGGTGCAAAAAATGGATTTTTTAATGAGTTTTTTAACCAAGACGGGACCTATTGTTTATATGACAATATTCTTTCTCAAAGTACTGGAAATTTCCCTTGATACACTGCGTATAGTACTTATCAACAAAGGACAGAAAGAGCTTGGAAGTTTGGTAGGGTTCATCGTTATCTTACTTTGGATATTTGTAGCTTCAAGCGTACTCTCAAGCCTAAGCGAAGATTTGTGGAAGGCTCTTTTTTACGCTCTCGGATACAGCGTAGGGATCTACGTGGGGATAGTGATAGAAAAGAAGATCGCTCTCGGATATGTAAGTATGGAAATCAACGTGAGAGGGACTGAGGGAGAAAACCTTGCAAATATTTTAAGAGAAAACAACTTCGGTGTTACTATAATGAAAGGCGAAGGATTTAATCACACAAGATATATCCTTAAACTTCACGTAAACAGAAAAAGAGTGGAAGAAGCCAGAGAAATCGCTTACAACGTCGTACCGGACAGCGTGGTTACCATAAACGATATCGTAACGATAGAAGGCGGATATATGTACGGTGTCAGGAGGAGGAGATAAGCAGTTAAGGGCTGTCCGCCCTTAAAAACCCATTGTAACGGACTCCGTCCCTTAAGAACCCTGCCCTTTTTTGTCCGAAGAAACAAAAAAGGGATAAAAATTCTTCCGCTCAAGCCGCAGTGGCTTAGCCTTCGGCAAAAAGGATATTAAACTTAATAAGTCATTCATCCGCAAATCACCTAAATGAGTTATTACTTTTAATAGAATTTAAAACTTTTTTTAAGGCTTAAATCAGTAAATTTCAAAATAAAGGATTTCGCTAATAGGGATATTAAACTTAGTGAAGTCATTCACCCGCATATTACCTAAAAGAGATGTTTACTTATTATTAAATTATAAACCTAAAAGAAAATACAAAGAATGATATAGCAAATTTTCGTCACTTTTAAATTAGTTAGAATTGTTGACAATAATGAAATTAAAGAATATAATATAAATAAAGAAGGAGCCATAGAGATGAAGGTGGCTTCCTAAGATAGTTTTTTATTCAATAATAACTACTCAGGTCGCAACTGGGTAGTTATTTTAATTTTTCTTATTTTTTAAATAAAGAAACTTAAAATAGCGGCGGCTATCTCAAATAGTAGTATAAGTACTTTTATTATCAGTACGTAATCTATCTTCATAGCACCACCCCCTTTATGTAGTAAAGAGGAAACCACCCGCACCTTATTCTACGGCTCGGTATTATTATATACTACCTCGAATGTTTGTTCAATATTTATGGCAAAAGTGGTCACTTTTGAGTCACATGTAAAATTTCCGAGTAAAATGATTTACAAAAAATATAACTTTAAATATCTAAAAAAGTCCTCGGAAATTTCCGAGGACTTTTATTTATTCGATTTTCGTTCTTTTATTTTATATATTACAGCAATAATACCCAGTATCGGTCCGGCAATTCCGTAAAAATAAAATATTTTATGAAATGCAGACGGAAAGACTATACTGTCTCTATAAAACATAGTTACAAAAACTATAACTCCGAGAATTAAATTTGATATATTTATAAAAAATATTTATCATTACTTTTGACGGCTGCTGTCAAACTGATACCGAAACAAATCAAATAGATAATAAACATAAATATGGGAGATAAATCAATGACACCGCCGTAACCGACCGATTCTCCGCCGAGAGAAAACAGACAGGTATCATACATATCCATACCATAATATTCCATATATAAATCAAATAAAAACATTATAAAGGATAACCATCCCAGAGTTATTAAAAATCTTTTCATATAATTTCCCTCATGCAAAATATAAATCACATTATATCATTCCTGTAAAGACAAAACTTATAATCAAACATACCTGCCGTTTTTAATTTTTTCTTTTTGAATCCTATGTCCAAAAGACTCTTTACCATATAAGAATTGCTGTTAAGTTCGTCCTGTGACATAATATAATTAATAAACTTGGCTTTGGGATACTTTTCAAATAATTTTTTATATAATTTTGCTTCGTAGCCGTACCCCATATACTGAGTAAAAATATCTATTTTATCTATTTGTATAAATTGTCTTTGTAAAATCCCCTTTTTAAGAGTATAAAAACTTATGATACCTATGAAAGAATCATAATCATCCATTATTTTATATGTGCTGATAACTTCTTCCCAGTCATTTAAAGAAATTTCACTTAAATTATTTGTAACATCATTTATTTCATCATTCCAATATTCAAGTGAGCTTGATAAAATCAAACTTCCTTCTATACTTTCGGTAAGCTCTTCCAAACTTCTTATCAGTTCAAACTTCAAGATAATTCACCCTTATTTATCTTCTTTTACAATCCCTCTTTCAACCGCCTTATCATGTGCGGCATGAAGAAGCTCTATCTCCCCTTCCAGTTCCGTTTCGTAAGGATAAGAAGAAGATATCCTCTTAAACGCATCAATCTGTTCTTTAGCTTTATATTCGTCCTCATTATAAAGAAGTTCATAAGCATAAAGCTGTCTTCTTCTGGATACATAGTTGTTCTTCGTAGTTTCTATATATCTCTTAAGGTCATCATTCATGAGCCTGTCTATTTCATACTTGTCACATTCTCCCATAAGCTCTAAAAACAAAAGTTCACATCTAAGCTCACTTTTATGAACGCTAAGCATATCCGTCAAGTTATCAAGGGAATATAAAATCAGTTCCTTTGCTTTATCGAATTCTTTCTTGTCTACCAGATAATTACATTTTAAAGTCACCATAGCACTTACGAGAGGGTTTAGATAATCCGCTCTTTCATCCACATCAAAAAGGCTTTCGTCCATATCTTTAAGCCTGATTCCTTTTGTAAGGAGTCCGTTTATTTTAAGCTGAGAATAAAATGCTTTCTTCGAATTGATATCTTCATCCAAATATAACGCATTTGCTCCGTCGTTCGCAATCCCGCCTATTTTTCTGGGAATCCCGTTTAACAGACCAAAGTATAAGCTTAGTCCGACTCCCATAATAAGCCCTTCCGATAAGAATATCACATAAGGAAGCATTATATACGAAATAAGACATATCCCGCCGAAAATGAAGTTCATTATAACTCCGCCAAGTGAATACAAAAAGTTTGGGAAATCATATTTATCATCTTTCACATCGGGAGGTATCATCAGACACTGTCCGCCCGTACCGGGGATATGATATCTTTTATAAGTCATTTTGCCGTTGTTCTTAACGAACATCATATTGCCGATCCTAAAGGAAGCAAACTCGTATCCGCTGAGTTTACCGAAGATAAAATGACCGCCCTCGTGTATTATTATTGATACATAAGAAAGTATACTCGCCCACACAATAAAGAAAAGAAGGCTTTCAAATCCATGGAATACATCCCAGCCTTTTAGGAATACCAATGCTACGATTACCGAGAGTATCAAAAGCATTACCATGTTGGGAAGCATATCGTATTTGCCTCCGCCCACGTCCATGCTTTTATTTTGATTATTGTTTTGTTTTGACGTATTTAAACCATTTTGGTTATCATTGTTTTCGCCCCTGTCGATTCCTTCAATATCCGATTTATAATAATTCTCTTCGTTCTCATCATAATCGGAAATGCTATCCTCTTCTTCAGCTGAATAATCCTTATTATCGTTTAAGAAATGACCTTTGTTTTCCTCATAAGAGTCACTTATATCATCAGGTTTACTATCATCAATATTTTCATTCACTTCTTTGTTTAATCCTTCGTTAAAGTCTTTCCCGCCAAAGAGCAGAGCATCTTTTGCTATATCGCTTTCTTTGTTTAATATCTTCTCGTCGTCCGTCAAATAAGGCATAAGGAAATCATCGAATGATTTTAATCCCTTTTTATCATTATCTTTCATATAATCACCGTTTCTTAAAATACTTGCTACTATATTAACATAATAGTTATTTATTATCAAATTATAAAAAGTTTCACCCTACACCGATATTTGAGCTAACGTGATAAGTCTAAAAAGTTTTAAATAATTAAAGTGATTTATAGTGATTTACAAATTATCATGATGGAATTTACTGCATTGAATAACTGCGAAATCATATTATTAAATCGATAGTAATATATCAAGTTTAATAATCATACCACGAAGGCTAAGTATACGCGTGTAGAGAGTCTATCTATACATTTTATTGCTGACCTAAAATCCCCTATGGGATTTTGAAATATATTTAAAATTTAAAACTTGACTGTGTCAAAATAAAAGTAAACAGGATTTTATTATGTAGTAAAACAAATAAGCCTAAGGGACATTTATTAATAAAAAGCAACTTAAAAATCACAATTATTACTTTTAAAATTCAATTCAAATCAACTGTTAAATAATTTCTTCTTAAACTTAAATTCCGAGCATATTTAAATCTAATATATATTCTTCAAAATATTAAGCAGAGGAAATCATACTTTAGATTTTTATGATGATTTGTACCAATAAAATCGAAAGATTACTTTTTAAAAGATTTTATAATCATTTAAATATTTCTAATATGATTTAACAAAAAGTAAAATTAATAAAATTTATTATAATTACCATGATAATTCTATGACTCACTCCTTAAATACAAACAAATGAATAAAGTAATGTTCTATATTTGTTAAAGAATATATCAATAAAAATCAACAGTTAAAATTATTCCTAAAACTTGAACTAATAAGATTTTTGAGATAGATTTCATTTGATTGACTGATACAAAAATAAGTTTCCATTTATCATTTTTTACTATTTTCATTTAATTATTTCATTAAGTATTATAGAATATTGCAAGAAATAACAGCGGATACAAACACTATCAATAAATATAAAAAAGTTATTACTATACTTCCTCTAATAAACAGCTGTTCTGCATTTTGAAAGATGAAAAGATATCTTAATAAGAAGAACTGTAAGACACTATAGAATTTATAATCATATATCAAATACGTTTTGTGATATAATTAATCTATAATATCAAATGACTTTTAGACTGTATATAACCATGGTTTACTACGATTTTAATAAATAAAATCTACTATTTATTCATGCAAAAGCCTTTTTACATGCTGCAAAAGGTATTTGATAGACTTTAAATATCACTATAGCTATCATAGAATAAAAAAAGGAGAATAGCTAATGAACTTAAGCGAGAAATTGACGATGATAAGAAAGAAAGAGGGATACTCTCAGGAAGAAGCCGCAGAAAAACTTAATGTGACCAGACAGACCATTTCAAACTGGGAAACGGGACAGACTTCACCAAGCATAGAACAGTCCATATCCATAGCAAAACTATATAAAATAAGTCTTGATGAACTTACCGATAACGATATAAGGAATGTCATCGAAAACAAAGTATCCAATACGGAAAAGATAGCCGGATATATGATGTTATATATAAAGTTTATTGCGGCGGTTTTGGTAGTGCTTGTGATTATCGGTATCTCATGTGCTATATTTATCAAATAATCAAAATAAAAGGGGCTAAGCCCCTTTAACCATTTTAAAGAACAATTTAAGTAACTCATTCAATCAATTCTTAACTAAAGTAATATAAATATATTTTTCTTTATATTATCATAAATTTATTTTTTCTAAATATATTAAAATAGCTTGATTTAATAAATAATTCTATAACTTTAATCAATGATAAATAATAAAAAAGCACAGCCAAGCCATGCTTTTAAAAATCTTTCCTATATCTTTTATATTTTATCCGACGCATAATCAAAATCATCAAAAGTGATATTTTCTTTTATCTCTTCCATAGATACTTCACTGTCTCTATGTTTTATTATTGATATGGTATTTATGATAAGTGTAGTTGAATCCGACAGTGCCGTCGAAAAATCGAGTATCGAAAAGGAATAAACTATCCACATAAAAAGATTAGCCCATATACTGTATCTCGTTTCCTTTACCCCTTTTACATAATAACTGCAAAGAGTATACTGTACGGTCGCGATAATAGGTATGAGACCGATAAAGCCTCTGTTATTGACTGCTACTCCCAAGGTCACCGATAAAATAAGGAATACAATCATTACATTCTTCGTAAATTTATCCTTTGAAACAATAAAGTTCCTTACAGAAGAAATGAGAAGTGCGGCAATACCCGCATAAGAAGCAAAGAACCACGACGCTATACCGAGCAGAAAGGAATTAAAAAACTGAAGCATGAACACTCTGCTTCTGTCGTTTACTATACAGCTCGATATCATAAAAAGAGCCGCAATGAATGATATTATATTGCCTATGATTATGTTGTTCATTATTTTTTCCTTTCTTTTTTAAGAAACAAACATTCAAGGGACTCCGTCCCTTATACCCTGCAAAGTTTTTTCCAAAGAAAAAAAACTTTGAGAAAAATTCTTCCACTGCGTGGTGCTTAGCCTTCGGCAAAAAAGATCTTTAACTTATTGAAGTCATTCATCCGCTATTTGCCTAAAAAATTTCTTAAATTAAATTTAAGAAAATATATTTCATGTAAACATAGTGGTATTAAAGTAGGATTAATTAAAGAAAATTGCAAATTTAAGTATAGAAAAACACTAAATAACATGATTTTTAGGGAACAGTCACTTCTCCCCTCCCAATAAATAAAAGTTTTATCTTTTATAATTGAATACACCTTTATATATTTGGCAAGGTAAATTCTCTTCCAAGGAATACTTATCTGCCCGAGATTTTTGAAACAATCGCCAATCTTTCATATACTATAAAAGTTATTAGTTTAATTAACTAAACCCCATAATAAAAGTAAAACTTCTACTACGGGGTTGGGGTATAGACTGTTCCAAAATTTTCGGGCAGAAAATTTTAGGAAATTCAGTCTATTAAAGCCTCCGCGGCTCCCGCGGAAGCGTTTTTCTCAAAATTTTTTCGCTTTGGAAAAAACTTTGCGGGGTTTTAGGGGCAGAGCCCCTTATATTTTATTTACCTTGTTGTTTTTTTCTGTTTTCCGCTTTTATCCTGTCTTGTTTATTCAAGTATTCTTTTCTTACTCTTAAATGATTTGGTGTTACTTCCAACAGTTCGTCGTCATTTATGAATTCGAGGTACTGTTCCAAACTAAGCTGTCTGTGAGGAGTAAGTCTTAAAGTTTCGTCGCTTCCGGAAGCACGCATATTCGTTACCTGCTTACGCTTACATACGTTTACCGTCATATCGTCGGGTCTTGCATTTTCTCCGACTACCATTCCTTCGTAAACCGTAGTGTTTGGTCCTATGAATAAAGAACCTCTTTCCTGAGCGTTGTAAAGTCCGTAAGTAATGCTTTCTCCCGGTTCGCTTGCTATAAGAGAACCTCTGCTCCTTCCTTCGAAGTCGCCTTTGTATGGCATATATTTTTCAAAGTTTGAATTTATTACCGCAGTTCCCTTTGTCGCAGTCATAAGTTCACTTCTGTATCCTATAAGTCCGCGGGACGGTATCATGAACTCAAGTCTTGTATAGCTGTCGCTTGATTTGTTCATATTCAAAAGCTCACCTTTTCTGTTGGCACAGCTTTCGATTACCGTTCCAGTATGGTCGTCATGTACGTCGATAACAAGCCTTTCGAAAGGTTCACACTTAACTCCGTCGATAACCTTTGTGATTACGGTCGGTTTTGAAACCATGAATTCATATCCTTCTCTACGCATGTTTTCTATCAGTATAGATAAATGAAGTTCCCCTCTACCCGATACTTTGAAAGTATCCGCACTATCCGTAGGTTTTACTTCAAGAGAAATATTGGATAAAAGCTCTCTGAACAGTCTGTTTCTGAGATGTCTGCTTGTTACGTATTTTCCGTCCATTCCAGCCAAAGGAGAAGTGTTTACGGAAAAATTCATGGAAAGTACGGGTTTGTCGATTTCAACGAAAGGCATTGCTTCCACGCCCTCTGCGGAACCTATGGTTTCACCTATATTTATATCTGCAATACCCGCGATACAAATAATTTCGCCCGCACTTGCACTCTTGCAAGGTACTTTGTTAAGTCCTTCGTAAGTATAAAGCTGAGAAATCTTACCCTTTGATATTTCCCCCTCTTTTCTCGCTATTGTCACGCTTTCGTTTGTCGATACACTTCCTCTTTCTATCTTACCGATAGCAAGTCTTCCTGTGTATTCGTCGTATTCGATATTTGATACAAGGAACTGAAAATCCCCTTCTTCATCTCCCACAGGACAAGGTATTTCATCTTTGATAGCCTTAAAAAGTACTCCCATACCCTCTGCTTGTCTCTGAGGAGTTTCGCTTGCCCAGCCTTGTTTAGCGGAAGCAAAAAGTATTTTTGAATCAAGATAGCTTTCATCCGCTTCAAGGTCTATGAAAAGTTCAAGTACGTCGTCAGCGATTTTTTCCGGAGTGGAATTTTCTCTGTCGACTTTGTTTATAACGATGATAACAGGCAGGTTTTGTTCCAAAGCTTTCTTTAAAACAAATCTCGTCTGAGGCATACATCCTTCGAATGCATCCGCAAGGAGGATTACCCCGTTTACAAGGGATAAACTTCTTTCCACTTCCCCGCCGAAATCGGCATGTCCCGGAGTATCTACGATATTAATTTTGATATCGTCGTAGTATACAGATGTGTTTTTTGCAAGGATCGTAATCCCTCTTTCTCTTTCCAAATCGTTGGAGTCCATGACTCTTTCGTTTACATCTTCGTTATCTCTGAATGTACCGCTTTGTTTAAGCATTGCATCTATAAGCGTCGTTTTACCATGGTCTACATGGGCAATAATAGCAATATTTCTAATATTCTCTTTTTTCATTTATTTGTTTCCTTTAATATAATATGAGCATTTAATAAAAAGTGCAAAAAAATAGCACCATAATCTTCATTAACTTATAGATTATAGCACTATACAAGGGTATTGTCAATTTTAAGACATTAGTCTTCAAGTTTTTCAAATGCGTCTTTTTTAACAAAACACACTGGGCAGACATAAGTATCGGGAACATCTTCCCACTTTGTATTTGGCGGGATATTGTTATCCGGATCTCCGAGTTCTTCGTCATAAATATATCCACATAATGTACATTCGTATTTAGCCATTTCATACCTCCGTTTTCTATATATTTTCTCTTAAAAATATTATTTTATACAGACGGTTTTAATTTAATCAAAGTTATGATTAAAACTTGAGAGGAGCGAATAATTATGATATATTTTATATCAAAGGAGAATGACATGAGATACTTACCATATATAATTATTTTATCATTCAGTATTATAGGTGCATTATATACTGTTTTGTACATAAACTTAAAGAAAAAGAAAGAAAAAGATTTTATAACCTACGAAGAAAATGCAAATAAAGAAACGGAAGAAAAGAATAAAATATTCCTTTTATACGTCGTTTGTATGACAAATATCGTTTTTGCGGTAATGGAAAGTCTGTTGATTTACACCAGGAGCTTTGAACTTATTTTAAGCACAAATCTTATAAGGACATGTTCCGTCATCGCAGTTTTGAATTTTGCGGCTATGATAATAAAAGCCACATTTGCGGGAAACAATGTAAATAAAATCACAGACAGAGAAGTGTTTTCAAAAACTTTGATTCAAATGTCTTTCGGAGAAGTCCTTACGGTATTAGGGCTATTGATACTCGGACTTATCATAATATAAAATGCTCTCATTGGTTAATAGCTTTTTTAGGTAAATAGACGTTGTTATTATTAAACAGGTTTAAATTTTTTAATAAGAAAACATAATACCATAATATATATTTTATAGAACTTAATATATCTTAAATATATATAATTATATAAACAAGAAGTACACTTTTAATCATTATTCTGATTTTGTATGTCATTACATATATCATAAGGCTGGTATTTTTTACTATTCCTTAATTATTAAAAAATTCTTAAGTTTGAATTAAATGTGATGAATTCGTGTTCTCTTGTGATATAATTAAAAAGTAAAGAAATTATATATTTTTAAAAGATTACGTATTTTAGAACAGAGAATTGAAACACTAATAAAAAAATCCGTTGCAAGATGGATTTTTTTATTTTTTTAAATTAAAAATAAAAATGAAAAGAAGAGTTGATTACGGGGCGCGGAATCTGCCGAAAGCAGGCGTAGTGCCCCGTAAACGCAATATTCACAAATTCTTAATAAAAAATATAGGAAAATTTATATAATATTAATTCTATTATCATTTTATTTTAATTTAAGGGTTTTATAATAATCCTTGTAAAATATAAAAATAAATAAAAAAGTTTATTGTTATATTTTTATCCTTTGAAATTGATATTGTTTTGTTTCGAAAAAAGGCACCTATTTGGTGTCTTTTTTCATTTAAATTTATTTTTGCGGAATACTAATAATAAAATAAAAATTTAATATAAAAAAATACCGGGCACTACGCCTCGCTTCACGAGATTCCGCGCCCGGACACAAAGCATAACCTAAGGATTTTTAATTTTCCCAGTATCATAAAATCAACAATTAAAAAATGGTTTTTAATAAACATATCTTTTGAACATTTTAATATATATAAAATTATATACACAATACTAAAACGCTTAAAATTATAAAAGATATCATACGTGATAAATAAGGACCAAATTAAAATTTAGAAAGTTTAATCATAAAGATGGACTTTGTCTATATACTTTATTAGGAGGGATAAACAATGATTGATCTTAACAGAAAAAAACTTATATCTATTTTATTTGGAATTATTGCGGTGATTATAATCGCGGTCATATGTTTTGGTTTTATTCACAAAATAAGTGCGGGGATAGACAAGACCGAATGGGGACTCGGAAACTACGGGGACGGGAAACAGCCTGTCGGGAACGCGGATAAAGAAACGCTCTCTAAATATGATGCTTATTATGTAGGCAATGAAAATGAAAAAAATATTTATCTTACTTTTGACGCAGGATACGAAAACGGATATACCGAAAAAATCCTTGATACATTAAAAGAACAAAAGGTGCCGGCAACATTCTTTTTAGTAGGAAACTACCTTGAAAAAAATCCGGAACTCGTTAAAAGAATGATTAAAGAAGGACATATAGTAGCAAATCATACATATTCTCATAAAGATTTAAGATATGTCAGCGACGAAGAATTTAAAAAGCAGGTCAATGATTTTGCGGATCTATACAAAAAAACCACAGGACAGGAAATCAAAAAATATTTAAGACCGCCTGAAGGAACTTTTAACGAACATTCTTTGGCTATGGCAAAAAGCATGGGTTATAAAACGATTTTCTGGTCACTTGCTTATAACGACTGGAACAATAATCAGCAGAAAAGTTACAGCGAAGTGTTCGACAAAGTGCTTCCCAAACTTCATAACGGATGCATACTACTTCTTCATTCAACTTCAAAAACCAACGGCGAAGTACTGGGAGATTTGCTTTCAAAAATCAAAGAGGAAGGATATACTTTTAAAAGTTTAGACGAACTTGCAAAATAGTTTAATAATATTTTTCATTTTTCACATACTAATTATGTAACGTTAAGTTACTTAATTACAAATTCAGGAGGATATAAAATGAAAAATACTGCTATTCAATGTGATGTTAAAAGCTGTGAATACAATTGTCAGGATTGTAACTACTGTTCATTGGAATCAATCAAGGTAGGAACTCACGAAGCTCATCCTACACAATGTGCTTGTACTGACTGTAAATCTTTTAAATTAAAAGAAAACTGTTGTAAATAACAACGTATACGTACTTTTAAAAGATTAAAAGTACTAAAAATCTCCGCTTAAGCCTCGGTGGCTAAATTCGACTTGATTTTTAAGAAAATTTGCCCAATTTTCTTAAAAAAGTCTCATCCCATCCCCTTAAACGGATAATAAAGGTAAAACAATTTTAAATCTTATTGCAAAATATTGAATTATTAAGCAAACAGACTTACCCCTTCCCCTATTAACTGTTGAGTCAGAATCGAAAATGTACGTAACGACTCAATATAATGAGTATGATATAAAAATATAAATATAGGTTTATGATTTTTATGTCATACAATAAAATAAATCTAACCTAAGAAGGAAGAACAATGAGTTCTTCCTTTTTTATTTTTTAATTTTCATGTTACGATCAATATTGACTATAAACAAAAATTTATTAATAAAATAACCCTTATCTCCTGCTTAAATTTTAAAACATTAAGCTTTAAATAGCATAGTAATAGTAATATAAACTTAATACTTATTAAAAAAATAAGATATGATATTTTAATTTTTTTATTTATATTAATTAAATATCGATATACTATTTTTTCTGATTTACTTCAATTTTAAATACATAATTTTTTTACCATATCTTAATTACAAGTTACGAACATATGAAATATATATTGACTTATTATGTATCAACATATATGATACATATATGGATACGAAAAAAGGCGGTGATTTTACTTGGTATCTAAAAGAGGAAGACCGACAGATGACCCTAAGACATTGAATACACGTATAAGGCTTTCGGAAAATGATGTTTCAATGCTGAAATACTGCAGTGACATCACAGGAAAGACAAAATCCGAAATCATAAGAATGGGAATAAAGAAGGTCTACGAGGAACTAAAAAAATAAAAGGTAGCCCAGCACCCTGCAAGATGACATGGACTACCAACCCCAAACGGAGTATGTAAATATTATACACTGCATACTTCTGTTTGGCAAGGAATAAACGGAGGTTAAAATAATGAATGACACAGAATATTTGGACATTGATTTAGATAAAGACAGCTACAGTAAATTGATGGAGTATTGTAAAATCAAAAAGGTATCTAAAGATAAAGCAATCAAAATGATAATAAAAGATATTTCGGAAAATATAAAAAAGGAAGGACATTAAGTCTTTCCTTTTTATTTAATTGATTATCAAATTTTAAAATATGTAAAAAAGACCGCTTTAAGCGGTCTTAAATTTCATATATTAATAATCGTCTCTGTCTCTTCTTGATAAAGAATCCTTTAAGAAATCAGGGATATCTCCCCAGTCATTCTTCTTTTCTTTCTTAACTTCCTGTTCCTGAGGTTCGATTTCTTTCTTTATTTCTTCTTCCGCAAGTTCAACAAGTTGTCCATTTTTATTCTTCATGTTAAAGCCTGTAGCGATGATAGTTATCTTAACGCTGTCTTCAAGGCTTGGGTCTATTGCGGCACCGAAGATAACATTTGCATCAGGGTCTGCTTCTTCTCTTGCTATTTCCGCAGCCTTATTGATTTCAAATAATGATAGATCTTCCCCGCCGGTAATGTTGATGATAACCCCGGTAGCACCTTTGATACTTGTTTCAAGAAGCGGAGATTTAACTGCTTCCTGTACGGCTTCAACGGCTTTATCTTCGCCCGTACCGTATCCGACACCCATGTGTGCCATTCCGGCATCTTTCATGATAGTCTTAACGTCAGAGAAGTCTAAGTTTACGATACCCGTGATACCGATAAGGTCGCAGATACCTCTGACACCTTGTGATAATACATCATCGGCTAATTTTAACGCATCTTTGAATGTCGTATTCTTATCTGCTATTCCCAGTAATTTTTCATTTGGGATAACTACTAATGCATCTACATGCTCTCTTAGAAGTCTTATACCAAGATCTGAATTGGAGGCTCTTACTTTACCTTCGAAACCGAATGGTCTTGTTACAACGGCAATTGTAAGTACACCGAGTTCTTTTGCTATCTTAGCGATAACGTGGCTCGCACCCGTACCTGTTCCCCCGCCCATTCCTGCGGTAATAAATAAAAGGTCTGCACCTTCTACGATTTTTTTAAGTTCATCACTGCTTTCTTCCGCAGATTCTTGTCCGACTTGTGGATTTGCACCTGCACCGAGACCGCCTGTAGTCCTGTCTCCTATCTGCACTTTGTTTTCGCTTAAAGATTCACTCAAAGCCTGTGCATCGGTATTTACCGCTACGAACCTAACTCCCTGAAGTCCGCCTTCTATCATTCTATTAACAGCATTGTTGCCACCGCCGCCAACGCCGATTACTCTTATATCCGCAAAATTACCCATATGTATATCTTCCATTTCGTATGGCATAATAACTCCTCCTAAACATAGTAAACTAATTCTATTCTATTTTAATATTATTTTTTAATATATGCAACACTTTTTTGTGATTTTTACTACATATTTGACTTTAAATGCTATATCTTACTATATATTGGGTTAACTCCCTGTATCAATTCTACCTTCTGCTTCATATCCATGTTCTTTATGAAATAGAGGACAAAGCTTTTATGGTACGAAAAAGCGGAAAAGTTTGAAAACTGAAGGACACTTCCGTTTTCAAAGTATAGATTATATTTTCCCGAACCGTCAGCATAAAACTGTGAAACTTTCTTAAGCATTTCATTTTCTTTCAAAAATTCTAAAACTTGTTTTAAAGTCTGAACTTGTACATCATTCAAATCAAATAATTTTTTACCTTCTTCAAGGTCTTTTATCTTTATCCCCGTAACTATGGGAACATCATACCTGGTCAGTGTATCGGATGAGGATATGACCTTGCCCTCATCGTCTACATCATAAAAAGTCTTTTCTTCCTGAAGTATGAAATAAGGAGATCTTTCTTCTATTTCTATTACGACCGTTGAGGGGAATTTTCTATGTATCTTAGCTTTTTTTACTATAGTTATCCTCTCTATTTCATCTTCGGCTTTTCCCGCACTGAAAGAATAAATATTCTCCCCTTCTATTATACCGCTTCTTGCGATGATCTCCTGTTTATTGGATATTTGATTGTTTTCAACTTCTACGTTTTCGATATTAAAAATATCGGAAGAAGTTACAAATAAAGCACCTACGATTATGATTATGAATATGAAAATAATAAGAAGCGATTTCGGATTGAAAAATCTGCGTCTTTTTTTTCTCCTCTTTTTTCTAGGTCTGTATGTATGTGCTTCATAATAACTCTTACCCATAATAACACCTTTACTGATTTCTGTCTATTTTTGCTCCAAGTCCTCTTAAAGTCTTTTCTAAATTTTCATATCCTCTGTCGATATGATATATATCGTAAATATTACTTTTGCCCTCTGCGGCAAGTGCGGCTATCACAAGACTGGCGCCGCCTCTTAAATCCTCGGCGTACATATTTGCACCGCTTAACTTATCTACTCCGTTTATAACGAGGGTAGTCCCGTTTACATTCATGTTTGCACCCATTCTGGTAAGCTCGCATGTATATTTGAACCTGTTTTCAAATATGGTTTCGTTTATTATACTTACTCCCTCTGCAAGAGAGAGCATCGCACCGAACTGAGACTGCATATCCGTGGGAAATCCGGGATAAGGAAGTGTAATAAGAGAATCTATGGCTTTTATCTTATCGGCGCCCTTTATCAATATCCCGTCGCTGTATATCTTGAACCTGGCACCGCTTTCCATCAATTTATAGTAGACGGCTTTCATCGTATCTACTTTTGCGTCTTTTAAATATATACTGCTGCCCGTCATATTCGCAAGACACATAAATGTCCCGCATGCTATCCTGTCGCTCATGACGGTATATTCACAGCTGTGAAGCTCTTTGACCCCTTCGATATAAACGGTATTTGTACCGGCTCCGTATACTCTCGCCCCCATGGAATTAAGGAAATTTTGAAGGTCGATTATTTCCGGTTCCTTTGCGGGATTACCTATAGAGGTCACACCCTCTGCCAATACGGAAGCAAGCATAATATTTTCCGTAACACCTACACTGGGAAAATCAAGCTGGATATTCTTTCCCTTTAAATGTTCCCCTTTAAGAGTTATGATACCATTTTCTTCACTCATTTCACAGCCCAGCTCTTTTAATGCTTTGATATGCATGTCTATCGGTCTGAGTCCGATATCACACCCGCCGGGCATAGAAAAACTGCATTCCTTATTAAGAGAAAGAACCGCCCCCATCAACATGATGGAAGATCGCATTTTTCTGAGTAAGCCTTCATTAAGGCTCGTCTTATTTAAATCCTCGGAATTTACCGATATGGTGTTTCCTTCTTTTATCACCTTACATCCAAGGTCTTTAAGTAATTTTATCATTATACCTACATCTTCGATACCCGGTACATTATGTATAATACTTTCGGATTTGCTTAATATAGATGCTGCCAAAATCGGTAAAGCCGCATTTTTACAGCCCTGCAAGTTTATATCGCCGTCTAATTTTCTGCCGCCTTCAATAACGAAACTGTCCATTTACTTTCCTCCCATACCTATATAGTCTATATTATTCAAACTAAGACTATATTGTGAGAGGTATTTTATTCTGCCCGAAAGGGCATAGCTTTTTAGGACACAGTCCTAAGACCTTTCTTCTACAAAAAATAAATATATAAGGGGCTCTGCCCCATAGCCCGCCATTCTTTGCTTGTCCAAAGATTTTTTCAATACACTTTTTAAGACTTGTCCACTGCACCGGTGAAGCTTATTTGCAGGACTTCGTCCTGCTTCCTCGGGAAGTGTCCCGAAGACTCTTTTCGGGGCTTTGCCCCAAACCCCATTTATCTTTGTTCGCCCAAAGATAAAATAAAGGGCTCCACTCAATCGCCGTGGTGGCTATTAACGTGACTGAATTTCCTCTGAAAATCTACCCGATTTTCAGGGAACAGTCACTACTCCGCCCTCTTAAATTTAAAATTTATTTTTATTATAGAGTAATAACTCTTTTAGGTAAATAACGGATGAATGACTTCAGTAAGTTAAAGATCCCTTTTGGCGAAGCCTTAGGCACCTCGCCCAGCGGGTCCTTTCTTCCATTCTGTGACTGACCTAAAACTCCAAAAGAGTTTTAGGTCAGTCACAGAATGGTCGGTTTTTTAAGGGCAGACAGCCCTTATAGGAGCTTTTCGATTTCATCAACTATCATCTCCGCGCTGTTGCGGTTGGAAAGGAGTTTTGCTCTATAGCTCATCTGCTTTAAAAGCTCTTCATTATCAAGTATCTTGTCCACCTCTCCCGCGAGCTTGACAGCACTCAAATCTTTATCCAAAATCATTATCCCCGCTCCCGCCTTTTCGACTTCCTCGGCATTCTTCCTTTGGTGGTCATCGGCTGCAAGAGGATAAGGGATATAGATACCGGCAAGTCCGACGTATGTGATTTCCGCAATAGCTCCCGCACCGCTCCTTGCAATAACAAGGTCTGCGGCATTTAAAAGCAAAGGCATATCGTATACATAGTCTTTTATCTCCACATTATGTATCTCTCCGAAGTTTATACCCTGATTACTTGCATTTTCCATAAACTCGTCATATCCGGCTTTTCCCGTTACGTGATAAATATAAACGTCATCTCTGTTTTTATATTTATCTATCAAATAAAGCATAGAGTCGTTTAAGTTTTTTGCTCCCAGACTTCCTCCGAAACAGACTATCACTCTTCTGTTTTTATCCACTTCCAGCGTCTTTCTGGCAATTTCACGGTTATAAAGCCCGAACTCTCTTCTTACGGGGTTACCGGTATGAACCACTCTGTCGGGATATTTCACGAATTCCTTGGTGTTTTCAAAGCTCGAACAAACCACATTTGCCCATTTTGAAAGTGTCTTTGTGGTAAACCCGGGTGTTGCGTTCTGCTCATGGATAAGAGTAGGCTTACCCTTTAAAGCTCCCGCAAGGACTACGGGACCGCTTACGAAACCTCCCGTACCGATAACGACATCGGGGTCAAATTCTTTAACAAGCTTTCTGGCGTCGTTAAATCCGCGAAACATCTTAATGAAAACTCCCGCCTTTTGAAGTTTGGAATAATATCTTTCAAAACCGTAAATTCGTATACTGCTCAGTTTATACCCCGCTTTTGGAACTATATCCGCTTCCATGCAGTCCATTCTTCCGCCGAACATTATTTCAGCGTCGGGATGTTCGTATTTTATTTGATTTGCAATTGCAACGGCCGGATATATATGACCTCCGGTACCGCCGCCGGCGATTAAAATTTTCATAGTCTTCTCCTTTTCCTTTAAAGAAACAAACAGTCAAGGGACTCCGTCCCTTACACCCTGCTAAATCTTTGTTCACTCAAAGTTTTAGAACAAAGGGCTCCGCTTACCGCGGTGGCTATATACGCAACTGGATTTACTTAATTTTTCCGCTCGAAAATTTTGAACAGTTGCTACCCCTCCCTAATTTTAGCAAGGTTTTATTTTAAGTATAATATTTAATATATGTATATAAACATTCTAAGCTAACTACCGATTATTTTAGTCAATAATCGAAATAACTTAGCTGCAAATCTATCCTAATAAAAGAATAAAATTGCAATTAAGTTATTGGTTTTTTTTATTTCTTTTATAAAGAAACAACTTCCTAGGGGCTCTGCCCCTAAAACCCCGGCACTTTTTAAAAGATTAAAAAGTACCAAAAAATCTCCGCTCAAGCCGCGGTGGCTTATAACGACTGGATTTTCTACAAAATGCTGCCCGCATTTTGTAAAACAGTCGCATCCCCTACCCCATATAAATAAAAATTTTGCCTTGTATTAAAGCTAATAAATTTTTTAGGTAATATGCGAGTGAATGACTTAAATAAGTTTAATATCTTTTTTAGCGAAGCTCTTAGCACCACGCAGTGGAAAAACTTTTACTCCTTTTTTGTTTCTTCGGACAAAAAAGGGCGGTTTGTAAGGCAGAGCCTTACAGAATTATGGTTCGCCCTTTTGGGCGAATCAAATATTACAATGTTTGGATATATTGAGCACTACCCCCATACCGCACATCAGAGATATAAGGGAGGAAGCTCCCGCACTGACGAATGGAAGAGGCATACCGGTTACGGGTATAAGTGCCGTCGCAACACCTATATTTATAAATACCTGTAATCCGAGAAGTCCCGCCATTCCTCCGCAGAACAGCATGGAAAAGCTGTCAGGCGCATTGAGAGCGATAATAACACATCTCCAAATAAGGAATAAGTAAACAGCAATGAGTATTATCCCGAAAATAAGTCCCATTTCTTCACCGATATGAGCAAATATAAAGTCATTCTGAGGTTCGGGCATGAATAACAGCTTTGCTTTCCCCTGACCGAAACCTCGTCCTAAAAGTCCTCCCGAACCCAGTGCCATAAGCGACTGACAGATCTGCCAGCCTGCACCTTTTATATCAGCCCAAGGGTCAAGGAAAGTAAGCATTCTCGTAAGTCTCCACGGGGTACTTATTATCATGAATACTATCCCTCCCACACCCGCTATTACGACGGGTATGAAATATTTTAGGTTCATACCTCCGATTATGAGCATACCTACTATAAGTGCACCTATGATAGTCGCGGTAGAAAGATTAGGCTCCAAAGCAATAAGTCCGCATACTATAAGTGCAAGACCTATGACAGGCAATATACCGTAACGGAAACTCCTTATAAGCTCTTTTTTCCTTTCGATGTAATAAGCAAGGAAAAGGATAAGAGCTATTTTTGTAAACTCACTGGGCTGTATCGTTCCGAGACTTCCTATCCTTATCCACCTTTTCGCTCCGTTTACATTAGTACCTATGAATAAAACAAGGACAAGCATTATTATAACTCCTATCATTACAATGGGAGCAAACTGCTTTGTTTTACGATAGTCTATATTTGAAATAGTTATCATCAAAATAGTTCCGATGATAGCAAAAATAAGCTGTTTGGTAAAATAGGAAAAAGGACTTCCGCTTATTCCCGAGTTATACATACTGGCAGAAAAAATAGATACTATCCCGAATATGGTCAGCCCCATTATAGTAAGGAGCAGCCAGTAATCCATTGTCCTTTTTCTTTTTCTTCCTTCGTTCATTTAACTTATCCTTTCAAATTTTTTACGTATGACTTAAACGCTCTTCCCCTTTGTTCGTAGTCGTCAAACATGTCAAAGCTTGAAGTCGCGGGAGAAAGGAGTACACACTCTCCTTTATCCGCAAGCGATGTAGCTTTTATGCAAACTTCGTCAAATCCGCCTTGTACCATATGATAATTTTTATAATCATATTTATCCAAAGTATCTTTTATCTTATTTTGTACTGCTCCGTACAAAACAATACATTTAATATTATCATTAATACTTTTGACTAATTCGTCGAAAGGTGTCATTTTATCATATCCGCCCAGCATAAGTACAGTCTTCTTCTTCATCGCTTTCATAGCGGTCACGGTAGCGTCTACGTTCGTACCTTTTGAGTCATTTATATATTCTATGCCGTCAACGGTATCAACATACTCGATTCTGTGTTCAACACTCTTAAAATTTTTAAGAGTGTTAATAAGGGTTTCTTTTTCAACACCTTTTACTACCGCCGCCAAAGAAGCCGCCATAACGTTCATCACATTGTGAAGTCCGTAAAGCTTCAGCTCGTTTATATCGATCAAAGGATATACTTCCCCTTTAAAATCAATGATTATATTTTCATCTTTTAAATAAGCATTGGCGTTTTTATCTTCTTTAACAGTGAATGTAAGCACTTTGCTTTTTGCATTTTCGCTTAGCCCCGTAAGTATCTTATCTTCTTTATTTACTATGAGATAATCATTTTCATCCTGATTTACGAATACATTCCCTTTTACCCTTACATACTCTTCAAATGTAGAGTGTCTTTCAAGGTGGTCGGGAGTGATGTTCGTCATAATAGCGATATCGGGTTTAAATTTATCGTTGAGCTCAAGCTGATAAGAGCTTACTTCCAAAGCATATACGCTGTTATCATCACCCTTTTCTGCGTCGTTTATGAATGAATTTCCGATATTCCCGTTTACATAAGTATCATATCCGGCGTTTTTGAAAATCTCTCCGACCAAAGTCGTGGTCGTGGTTTTTCCGTTGGTCCCCGTTATAGCTATTTCGTATCCTTTGCAGAAAGAATTCGCAAATTCAAATTCCGAATATAAGGGTATGTCATTCTTTTTAGCCGTAACTATAGGAAAAGCCTTAGGAGGAACCGAAGGTGAAACTATCATCATTTCACATTCTTTTATTTCTTCTTCCTTAGGCTGTCTGCCGAGTATGAATGTTATGTTTTTATCATCTTTTATTGTATCTATCCCAAATCCCAAAGGAACTATATCTTCATATTCCTTTGTGTCCGTAAGGTATACTTTTTTATTTTTACCGCTTAAAAATTTAGCTGTTGAAACGCCGCTCCTGCCGCCGCCCACAACCATATATATGCCGTCTTTTAAATCCATTTCTTACTCCTTATCAGTTAAACATTATAGGAAGTGATAAAAGTGAAATCATCACAAGCACTGCCGTAGTTATCCAAAAACAAGTCACTATCTTGGTTTCATGGTGTCCGAGAAGTTCAAAGTGATGATGTATCGGAGCCATTTTAAACAGTCTTTTCCCTCCGGTCTTTTTGAAGTATCCAACCTGCAAAAGTACGGAAAGTGCTTCTACGAAGTATACTCCCCCTGCTATCAATATGAACAGTTCGGACCTTGTAAATATGGAGATTATTACCACGGCTCCGCCGAGAGCCATAGACCCAGTGTCCCCCATGAATATTGAAGCGGGATGTGCGTTATAGCATAAGAACCCGAGACATACACCTATCACGCTTGCAGAGAATATATTCATGGATGTAAATCCGTTTGCAAGGGAAAATACAAGGAAGAAAAATACTATTATCATAGTTACTCCGCAGGCAAGCCCGTCTAGTCCGTCCGTAAGGTTAGCCGCATTTACCACCGCTACTATCGCTATTATAACAAAAGGGATATAAAGCCATCCTAGGTCCCAGTTAAGATCCGTAAAAGGAACTACTATACTTGTTCCTATGGAAGGGTGAAAAGCCGCATAAACCGCAACGGCACCCGCAGCCGAGAACTGAAGCAAAAGCTTTTGTATCGGAAGCATACCAAGATAAGGAACGAGAACGCCCCCTTCCGAGTTAAGTCTGTTTTTTTGAACCATTTTTATATAATCGTCAAGGAAACCTATAAGTCCGAATATAAGAGTCACGAAAAGAGCGAAGACAAGATCTCCATCCGCTTTGGAAAAGAAAATGATGCATGTGACAAGTATGCCGAGCATCATTACAAGCCCGCCCATGGTAGGCGTACCGGCTTTCTTATAGTGGCTCTTGGGTCCCAGTTCCCTGATCGTCTGACCCATTTTAAGTCTTTGCAGGAAAGGTATGAATTTTGGTGTAAGTAAAATTACTACCGCAAATGAAATAAGGGTAGCAAGAATCGAATATACCATTAAAATACTCCTCCTTTTTTGATTGCATCGACAACGTCTTCAAACTTCATTCCTCTCGAAGCCTTTACCAACACAAAATCACCTTCTTTTAGAAAATCGAATACTTCTTCGACCAAATAATTTTTCTCGAAAAAGTATAATGCTTTGCCCGGATCCATACCGTTTTCTCCCGCACCTTTGATGTAGTGCATAGCATAGTCTCCGCATGCAAGCAGCAGCTCGACTCCGTTTTCCGCAGCGGCTTTACCGCATGCTTCGTGCTCTTCTTCGCTTTTTTCGCCGAGTTCGAGCATATCACCGAGAACGGCTACTTTTCTATTATTACCGCCGATCCTGTTTAGTAAACCTAAAGCTTCCTTTAAAGCTTCCGGGTTTGAATTATAAGTATCATCTATCAATGTTATCCCGTTTACTTCTTCTATCTTCATTCTGTTACCTGTAGGCATAAAATCGTCCAATCCTTCTTTTATTTGTTCGTAGTTGAGTCCAAAGTGAAATCCCGTGTATATTGCAAACAGTGCGTTGTAAACGCTGTATTTAGCGGGGATTTTAGTGCAGAAAGTATAGTTTTTACCATTGTAATCCACCATAAACTTCGCTCCCTTTGAGCTATATAAGATATCGGCAGCTCTAAAATCCCCGTGGTTGATACCGACTTTGACGACGTTGAATTCGTCGTTTGTATAATCCTTAAAAAATTCGTCGTCTCCGTTAACAAGAAGAGTTCCGCCTTTTTTAAGTCCTTTTGTTATTTCCGTCTTTGCTTTAAAGATATTTTCTTTGCTTCCCAAATTTTCGATATGAGTGACCCCGACATTAGTTATCATTGCAAGGTCGGGCTCTACCAGTTCGCTTATTTTTTCAATTTCGCCTTTATGGTTCATCCCCATTTCCACTACGGCTATTTCATCCCCCTGTTCAAGATTGAAAAGAGTCAGAGGCACTCCCGTGGTGGAATTGAAATTCCCTATGGTCTTCATCGTTTTATATTTTTTACTAAGCACACTTGCCGTCATATCCTTTGTGGTGGTCTTTCCCGCACTTCCGGTAAGTGCTACAAAGGGTATATCAAATCTATCCTTATAGCTTTTTGCCATATCGTAAAGGGCTTTTAAAGTATCTTCAACCTTGATTTGAAAACAATCCGCCCCTTCTATTTCTCTTTTTACGACTACCGCACAAGCACCGTTTTTATAAGCGCTCAAAGCAAAATCATGTCCGTTCATTTCAGTCCCGTCGAGAGCAAAAAACACGCTTCTTTTTTTTGCAAGTCTGCTGTCTATCACCACTCCGCTGACTTCATTTTCTTTTCCCCAACGAATGATTTTCCCGTTTATCATCTTCGATAGTGTATCTATACCTATACTATTCATACATTACCTCATATATTTTTAATATCTGTCTTATTATATCACTTTTTGCGTTTAATAAAAACATTTTATGAGCAATTACTTGACATATTTAAATGTAACGGTTACCTTAGTTCCCTTTTTAACACTTGCGCCTGCCTTTACACTTTGCGCCTGAGCGATACCTCCGCCTTTTATTTCCATGGTAAGACCTATCTTGGTCAATGCTTCGTTTGCACTTTGTACACTCATACCCGTTAAATCAGGCATGGTCACATTTTCCAAAGAAGAATCGTCTACAGTCAGAGTTATCGTCTTCGAGTATGTTTCCTGAACGTTGGTCTGACTTACGACCACCGCATTATTATCACTGACTTTCTTATTTTTATAATTTACCTTATATTTTATCTTTAATGTATCAAGCAGACTCTTTGCGTCGGTAAGGCTTTCCCCTCTTACATCGGGAACTACGACTTTTGTGCTGAGTGTCTTGATATCCTTTGAATTATCTTCACTCTTTGTCTTTAAGTAATTCACTGAGTTCTTGAGTATTTCCGCTGCGATAGGTGCCGCAGTCGTACTTCCGTAACGTCCGTTGGTGGGCTCGTCACAAAGGACTATGACCGCGATTTTAGGGTCATTGTAAGGTGCAAAACCAAAGAATGAACATACATATTTGGAATGTGAATATTTTCCGTCGACTATCTTTTGAGCAGTACCTGTCTTACCGCCCATTTTTAAAGATTTCGTATCATACTTTTTAAGTACTTCGGACTTTGTTATAACGCCTCTTAAATACTTACGCATGGTCGAAGAAGTATCTTTTGATATTATCTGTCTTACCACTTCTTTTTCATAAGTCGTGGTAACGGCATTGTCTTCTCCTTCCGTAACGTATTTTACAAGCTGAGGTTTTAATAAATAACCTCCGTTGACAACCGAAGAAAGAGCCATAGTCATCTGGATAGGTGTTGTGGATATCCCCTGCCCGAAAGCCTTCGTTACAAAGTCGACTACATTTACATCCTGATTAGGAGGGACTATCCCGCCTTCTTCTCCGCCCAAAGCGATACCCGTCTTTGAACCGAAACCGAAGTTATATATATAATCGTAGAATGTGTCGGGACCCATACGCATACCGATTTCCATCATAGCGGGGTTACAGGAGTTGGCAAGAGTCTCTCCGAGAGACTGACTGCCGTGTCCGTTTGGATAAACACTGCATCTGATTTTCGTTCCCGCAACGACTTTATATCCCTTACAGTAAAATCTTGAAGATTTATCTATGGAGCCTTCTTCAAGTGCCGAAGAAACCGTTACGGGCTTGAATGTGGAGCCAGGCTCGTAGTTTAAACTTATATTTGGATTATCCCACATCAAAGCAAGCTTTTGACTGTCAGTCATCTTCTTTTTCTTACCGCTTTTTGTCGTGGTATAGAACTCCGAAGAAAATTTCTTTTTAAAGGAATTATCCAGTTTCCATGGGTCGTTTAGGTTATAACTTGGATTTGCCGCCATTGCGAGTATCTCGCCCGTAGAAGGGTCTACAGCAATAGCCGTAACTCTCTTGGAACCTGTTTTCTTAATACCCGTCTCTAAGGCATTTTCTGCGTACATCTGAATAACGCTGTCTATGGAAAGGACAAGGTTGCTTCCGTTTGTCGCTTCCTGTCTTACTTCACTGCCCGAAGCTATCTTTCTTCCGCTTCCGTCGGTTTGATAGAGGACTACTCCGTCTTTTCCCGCAAGCACATCGTTATAGCTAGCTTCCAAACCGTAAAGCCCCTGATGATCCACACCTGTGAAACCCAATAGATGAGAAGCGAATTTACCGTTTGAATAATATCTTTTTTTATCTTCGGTAACGGATACTCCGTTATAGCCCTTATTCTTTATTTTAAGACCTATAGAGTTATCCACTTTCCTTTTTATCAGTTCGTTATTTGAAGAAGCATTGCTTACCTTTTTATATACATCTTCATATTTGAGACTAAGCATTTTTGCAAGATATTCGCTTACTTCCTTTTTCTTGTCTTTATCCACGCTTGCGGGAGAAACATATATACTCGAACAAGTCGCGTCTTTCGCAAGTAAAGCCATGTTTCTGTCATAGATATCTCCCCTGGACGCCGTTATGGGAAGACGCTGCATCAACATGGCTGATTGTTTATTTCCGTATTCAACTGCTTTAAAGCCTTGTATGTACACCAGTTTTAAAACAAGTGCTATAAATAATATACATACAAAAGCAAATATAAATAATATTCTTTTCTTTTGTCTGAGATCTAAAAAAGTTTTCAAAAGTGACCACCTTTACTAATTGCCGGCGAAACCACTAAATAACTTAGAGAGTGCGCTGTCGCCTTTTGTATTTTGTGCACTGGCACTTTTACTGTCACTGAGAGCTTCGTCTTCGTTTTGTACATTGACGGCAACAAAGTAACTGTTCCCCGGCTTAATCATACCATATTTTTCTGTCGCTACCTTTTGGACTTTGTTCAAGTCCCTCTTGGCAAGTAGTTTACCCTCTAAACTATCATTTAACATTTTAGCATCTTTTAATTGATTTTCAAGCTTGGATATCTCAATATCCGTCCTGTTTATCCTATAACTTTGCCAAGTAATAACAGATAATAAAATCGCGGCAATAAGACATAGAAACAAAACCGTATCGAAAGTAAATACTTTTTCATTTTTTTTCTGTTCATATCTAGCACTTTGTTTTTCTCTTGTCATTTGCTGCTCCTTAAATTATATTTTAAAATTTATCTTATTATTACTTAAAGTTTTTCTATAACTCTAAGCTTTGCACTTCTTGAACGAGGATTTGCTTCTATTTCTTCCTCTGTCGGTAAAAGGGGCTTTCTCGTAAGCACCTTTACCTTAGGTGTATTCCCGCATACACATACGGGAAATTCCTTTGGGCATGTACACCCTTTTGCGTACTCCGAAAATACTTTTTTTACTATCCTGTCTTCGAGAGAATGGAAAGTTATTACCGCAAGCCTTCCCCCTTTATCAAGGACATCTATCATATCTTCCACCGACTGCTTCAAAGCGTCGATTTCGTCATTTACTTCTATCCTTATAGCCTGAAATGTTTTCTTTGCGGGATGTTTCATTTGATGAAACTTCTTTGGAATTGCATTTTTGATTATCTCTACAAGTTCATATGTAGTCTCAATCGGTTTTTCTTCCCTGTTTTTTAATATGTGTTTGGCTATGTTTCCCGCAAACTGCTCTTCCCCGTACTCGCTTATTACCCTTCTTAAATCTTCGTAAGAATAAGTATTTACAAGTTCCTTTGCAGAAAAGCTTTTGGATTTATCCATCCTCATATCGAGAGGTCCGTCCTTTTTAAAAGAAAAGCCTCTTGTTTCATCGTCTATTTGAAACGAAGAGACCCCCAGGTCTGCCATCATCCCGTCTATTTTATCTATACCGAGATCCATTAATATCTCTTTGATATCATGAAAATTACCCTTCACAAATTCTTTTTTACAATCCGTACTTTCAAGCCTTACTTTAGCTCTGTCAAATACAAAATCATCTTGATCGATACCGATAAATATACCTTCTTCGGATAATTTTTTACATATTCCCAAACTGTGCCCCGCACCGCCCATGGTACCGTCAACGTATATCCCATCTTCTTTTATATTTAACATATCTATTGTTTCCTGATATAAAACGCTGATGTGTTTCATTATAGAGTTATCCCCGCTTCAAACATTTCCTGTGCCACATCTTCCATGCAGTCATCGGATACGTCATTGTATTTAGCCCATTCCTTGCTGTCCCAAATTTCAACCTTGGTTTCAACACCTACGACAACTATATCCTTTTCTATCCCCGCATATTCCATCAAAGAAGCGGAAACCTTTGTTCTCCCCTGTTTATCGGGAGTACATTCAAGGGCACTGCCGAGGATAAACCTTGAAAAACGTCTGGCATTCCTGTCAGTGGTAGGAAGACTTTTAATCTTCGCGGCAAGCTCGTCCCAAGCTGATTTCGGGTAAACCGAGATACACTTATCAAGACCTTTGCACATAATAAAAGAATCACCAAGCTCACATCTGAATTTGGCGGGTACATTTATTCTTCCTTTTGTGTCGACTGAATGATTATATTCTCCTGATAGCATAATTCTTACCACTCTGTACCAATTTATGTGTTTATTTTACCACTATATACCACCTTACGCAACTAAAAATGGATTTTTTTTAATGTTTTTTGGTAATTTTAATCTTTTTAGAACACACTTTCTAAATTTCCGTGGATAACCTGTTGATAACATTTTCTTTTTCCAAGAAACAAACATTTAGGGGCTCTGCCCCTTACACCCCGGCACTTTTTAAAAGATTAAAAAGTACCAAAAAATCTCCGCTCTAGCCGCGGAGGCTTATAGTGACTGGATTTCCTCAGAAAATCTACCCGATTTTCTGGGAACAGTCACTATCCCACCCCTCTTGTATAAAAAGTTTTATATTATATTAAATGTAATAAATCTTTTAGGTAATATGCGGATGAATGACTTAGGTAAGTTTAATATCCCTCCCACGAAGGCTAAGGAACCGCGCCCAGCGGGGTCGTTTTGTCCATTCTGTGACTGACCTAAAACTCCAAAAGAGTTTTCAGTCAGTCAAAAAGTGCCGGGGTGTAAGGGGCAGAGCCCCTAAATGTTTGTTTCTTGGAAAAAGAAAAAGTATTATTGTAAGAAATATTGGGGTATGATATAATATGAACAGTGGCGCAGTATCCTAGTCGGTTTCGCTATGGTTGAAGGCGGGGCTAAAAATCCGTCAAAGGGCATATCGATGAAGTTTCTTGTTTGGGCTTCTTACGCCCAGTAAGGGGTTCTTTCAGGAAGTAAGGAAGCTGGGGCGATCTGCAACGGCATGCAGGCGTAGACCCTACTTCCGCGGAGGCTCATAGAGATTTATTCTCTATGGGAGAAACCTATGGATGTGGCAGTGCGGTGGTAAATCCGCCACTGCTGTTGAAGTAGTGTAGCCTGTTTTGAGTGATATAGGGGGAAATACGGAACCAACTTTTTATCGAGTGAGCTCTAAGATAAAAAAGTATTGCTTATGAAACCTATGTTGCAAAAGAAACTAGATCATAGTAAAATCGCTGAGGAAAGCTCCTAGGCTGTTTCTAACGATGGTAATTTGGGGATTACAGTGTGAACTAAGTGGGGATTTGGTTCTGCCCGCAGTAATGAGGCAGGGAAATATTGAAAGGGAAACCGCAATTACGGCGACGTTTTTGTATATTTTCGGGAAATCCTACCAAACCTAAGTCGCAAAGTTTACTTAAATTACTGCCACTGAACTTTATAAAAAAAGGACAGGCGTAATGCCTGTCTTTTTTATTTATTAAAAATAATTTCCTATACTTTTACTTTATATGGGACTCCGTTCCTTATAAAAGGTTTTAGGGGCAGAGCCCCTTAATACTTTCATTGACAAAAAATCCGAATTTTGTTATCATATTTGTTATAATTTTACACATGAAAGGGTATATAAAATGAAGATTTGGATAGTAAGATTAATAGGGATTTTAATGGTTGCGGCAGGTGCATATTTCCTTCCGAAATTCGATCAAAACGATCCCGATGAAAGATATAAGAAAATCGTGAGTATTTTTGCCATTCCTATGGGTATCATGGTTATAATGGCTACACTTATACAAATAGGTTAAAATAAAAATAAGGGGGTAAATGATGAGCGAGAACATACTTGATAAACAGTACGATCCCGGTAAGATAGAAGGTAAGATATACGAAAAATGGGAAAAGGGCGGATATTTCAAACCCGAAATAAATAAGGACGGAAAGCCTTTTACCATTATAATGCCTCCTCCTAACATCACCGGAAAGCTTCATATCGGACATGCCTTCGATGATACTCTTCAGGATATACTTATCCGTTATAAGAGGATGAAAGGCTACGCCGCACTATGGGTTCCGGGAGAAGACCATGCGAGTATCGCTACGGAAGTAAAAGTAGTCGATAAGATAAAAGAAGAAACGGGAAAAACAAAACAGGATCTCGGAAGAGAGAAGTTTCTAAAAGAAGCGTGGAACTGGGCGAAGACTTACAGAAAAGAAATAGCAAATCAGGTAAGGAAGCTGGGTTCTTCATGCGACTGGTCGAGAGAACGCTTTACAATGGATGAGGGCGTTAGCGAAGCGGTTAAGGAAACTTTTATCAGGCTCTATAAAAAAGGTCTTATTTACCGTGGTAACAGGATAATAAACTGGTGTCCCAGCTGTAAGACCGCTTTAAGCGATGCGGAAGTTGAATATGAAGAACAAGCCGGACATTTATGGCATATAAAATATCCTATAAAAGACAGCGATGAATTTGTCGTGATTGCGACAACAAGACCCGAAACTATGCTTGGAGATACTGCAGTCGCTATAAATCCCGATGACGAAAGATATTTCCACCTTAAAGGCAAGAGTTTGATACTTCCTCTCGTGAACAAAGAAATACCTATAGTATTCGATGAATACGTGGATAAACAGTTCGGTACGGGGTGTGTTAAGATAACTCCTTGCCACGACCCTAATGACTTTGAAGTGGGGCTTAGACACGACCTTGAACAGATAAGAGTTTTCAATGATGACGGTACCATAAACGAGCTTGGCGGAAAATACCAAGGGCTTACGACAAAACAGGCAAGAAAAGAAATAGTTAAAGACCTTGAAGAACTTGGGTTACTGGAAAAAATAGAAGACCATATGCATAATGTAGGTACATGCTACAGATGTCATGCAACGGTAGAACCTCTTACATCACTTCAGTGGTTCGTAAAAATGGAGCCTCTTGCAAAACCCGCAATAGACGCTGTAAATGAAAAGGAAGTAAATTTCGTTCCTGACAGATTTAAGAAGATTTACTTCAACTGGATGGAAAATATAAAGGACTGGTGTATATCAAGACAGCTTTGGTGGGGACACAGGATACCTGCTTATTACTGCGAAGAGTGCGGTGAAATGGTAGTTTCAAAGGAAATGCCCGCTAAGTGCGAGAAATGCGGATGTACGTCTTTCAAACAGGACGAAGACGCTCTTGATACATGGTTCTCTTCCGCACTTTGGCCTTTTTCTACTTTAGGCTGGCCGAAGGAAACCGAAGACCTCAAAAAATTCTATCCTAACGATGTCCTCGTTACCGGATTTGATATAATTTTCTTCTGGGTTGCGAGAATGGTTTTTTCAGGTATAGAACAAATGGGAGAACCTCCTTTCCACCATGTATATATACATGGTTTGGTTCGAGACTCTCAGGGAAGAAAGATGAGTAAATCTCTCGGAAATGGTATAGACCCTCTTGAAGTAATAGACAAGTACGGAGCAGACGTACTTCGTTTCTCTCTCGTTACGGGGAATAAAGCCGGCAACGATACAAGGTGGCAGGAAAGCAAAGTAGAAGCAAACAGGAACTTTGCAAACAAAATAAACAATGCCGCAAGATTTATACTTATGAACCTCGAAGATTTTGACGAGAATAAAAAAGCGGATTTGCCTAAGCTTCATAATACTGATAAATGGATTATCTCGAGAACTAATCAAATGGTCAAAGAGGTCACTGCAAATATAGAAAAATACGAATTCGGTATCGCAGCGGAAAAACTTTATACATTCATATGGAACGAGTTCTGCGACCTTTATATCGAATTTGCCAAACCGAGCCTGAACAGTGATAATAAAGAGGACAGGTTCAACACTCAGTATACTCTTAACTTAGTGTTCATGAATATCCTTAAAATGCTTCACCCTTATATGCCTTTCATTACAGAGCATATTTATTCTTTCATGCCGGGCAGAGAGGATATGCTTATCGCTGCTGAATATCCTGAATACAAAGAAGAATACGACTTCCCTAAGGAAGAAGAGGATATAACCATAATCGTAGAGGCTTTAAGGACTGTAAGGAACGCCAGAGCAAATATGGATATACCTCCTTCAAAGAAAGCCGACGGATATATATTCCCCAGCTCGAAAGAAATGAAAGAAGTATTTTCTTCAAGCAAGGACATCCTTATTAAACTTGCTAGCTTTAAGGATATAAACTTCATTGACGGTGAATATGATAAGGAAGAATCTCTTTGTGTAGTAGTAGAGGGCGGTAAGATCTTTATCCCTATGGGAGAACTTATCGACAGGGAAAAAGAAATCGAAAGACTTAAAAACGAAGAAAAGAAACTTAACGGAGAAATTTCCAGACTTGAAAAGAAACTTTCGAACAAGAATTTCACCGACAAGGCTCCCGAAAAGGTAGTTGAAGGAGAAAGAGAAAAACTTAAGAAGTATCAGTCTTTGATGGAGGAAGTCAAAGAGAGTCTTATAAAACTTAAATAATCAAATCCTCGGAATAATCCGAGGATTTTTTATTTTTTAAAAAACATGCATCATTATAATAAGTCTTAAAATTTTAACAATATATATTGTAATTTAGTTTGAATATAAATGCACTCTCTTATTCCTAATCATTTAAATTTATTATATAGTAGTAAAACCCTTAGAACCCAAGAAAATATTTATATTGTTACAAGAAATATTTTAATGGTTTTAATCAGTAAAT